>DASZUU010000047.1:0-36545 GCA_035547425.1 Alloacidobacterium sp.
TGGCAGACTGGTGCCGGCCAAGGGACAGCTGGTTCTGCTACAGGCCGCAGCCAGATTACTTTCTCAAGGGCATCTGTTCCATCTGACTTTTATAGGAACAGGGCCCGACAAAGATCACCTGCAACAATTTGTTGACAGCTCCGCGCTCAAACCTTACGTGACGTTTTGCGGAGCCTTGAATCATGAAGACACTCGCCGCCAATTAGAAAATGCCGATATTTTTGCCCTGCCTAGCTTTGCTGAAGGCGTTCCCATTGCGCTGATGGAAGCGATGGCCATGGAAATCCCCTGCGTCAGCACGGTGATTGCTGGCATTCCTGAGCTGATTCGCAACGATGAGGACGGCTTGCTTGTGCCCGCCTCTTCAGCCGACGAC
The DNA here is from genome assembly GCA_035547425.1 of Alloacidobacterium sp. Classification (GTDB taxonomy): domain Bacteria; phylum Acidobacteriota; class Terriglobia; order Terriglobales; family Acidobacteriaceae; genus Alloacidobacterium. The sequence continues at coordinate 377 of DASZUU010000047.1, forward strand.
CTTGCGAATGCCTTGCAGCTACTGCTCATCGATGAGGACCTGCGCAAGAAATTAGGCGCATCCGCCCGCCGACGCGTTCTCGAGCTGTATAACCTGCCTCATAACCTTCAGCGTCTCGCCGACGCCTTTGAACAATGCCTGCATCCGACGATTTCTCAAAACCTATGACACCTGCCGTTGCCCAACAACCTGATGTATCGATCGTAATTGTCTCTTTTAATACGCGCGAAGTGCTACGCGAATGCCTGCAGTCCATTGAAAGAGAATCCGGCGGGCTTTCTGTAGAGACATGGGTTGTCGATAACCATTCCTCCGACGGCTCGCCGGAGATGATCGAGAACGAGTTTCCTGCGGTGCATCTTATCCGCAGCGAAATCAACCTCGGCTTTGGAGCAGCCAACAATGCTGCGCTGGAAAGGGCCCGGGGGCGGTATATTGTTCTGCTCAATTCCGATGCTTTCCTCTGCCCCGACTCACTGCGTCTCGCGGTCAAGCACATGGATGAAAATCCGCGCGCGGGATTAGGCGGCGCGCGCCTGGTGGGCCGGGATCATTCCTGGCAGCCCTCGGCGCGGATGTTTCCCAATGTGTTGAACGACGCGATCGTTTATTTTGGGCTGGCCTCCCGTTTCCCGAAGTCCCGCATCTTCGGGCGCTTCGACCGTACCTGGGCTGACCAGTCTATTGCGGCGGAGGTGGATTGGGTGCCGGGAGCTTTTTCCATCATCCGGTCGGAGACGTTAGCCAAAGCAGGCATGTTCGATCCAGCATTCTTTCTTTATTCCGAGGAAGTGGACCTGTGCCGTCGCATTAAGGCGGCGGGATATCAAATCTGGTACTGGCCGGATATTGTCGTCATTCATATCGGCGGCGAATCTTCGCGCCAGATCAAGACACTGGAAATGTCTTCCACCGGAGCCCAGTTGATTCGCTGGCGGATGCGCAGCACACTGCTCTACTACCGCAAGCACCATGGATCCGCTGCGTGGCTGTCCAAGGCGCTGGAATTAACGCTCTATAGGCTGGTCGTGCTGCGCAACAGCCGCAGCACCGATCCTCGCCGCAAGGCGCGTGCGGAAGAGCATCGCAATCTTGCTACCCTGATGCGCCAGGCATGGCAAGACACATCCGGGGGGCGGGTTTCTCCACCGCGTCCCTGGAAATTGACACCCTAACGATGAAGCGTCTTCTCAAAATTATTATCGGCAAGCCTCTGACAGCCGTGCTGCGGGTATCGCGCTCTGCGCGGGAAAACCTGCGGCGGCTGCGGGCACACGCCGCGCTTGCGGCAGATATCTCGCTGCCGCTGCCGGCGTCTGCCGTGATCGAAGGCCGCGTTCAGGTATACGGCACGCGCAATATCCGCATCGGCGAAAATGTATTGTTCTACCCGGACATACACCTGGAGACACGCGAGCAAGCCGCTATTCAGATCGCGGACGAGGTTGTGCTTTCCCGTGGCGTCCATATTGTTGCCTTCTCCGGCATCAGCGTGGGGCGCGGAACCATGATTGGCGAGTACACCAGCATCCGCGACGCCAATCATGCCCGGTCGCAAACGGCCTCGATCCGCGATGCGGGCCACGTAGCCCGTCCTATCGCTATCGGCTCCGAGGTCTGGATTGGCCGCGGGGTAACCATTCTTAACGGCATCACCATCGGAGACAAGGCCACGATCGGCGCCAATGCAGTCGTGACGAAAGACGTTCCGGCAGGAACCATCGTAGCCGGGGTTCCGGCTGCGCCTATCGTATCCAGGCGGGCCAATTAAATATCCACCAAAAGATGTAGAGGAAAAACAGTCATTGGGTTCAAGACGTCAGGGCAGCCATTCCGTACTCTAAGGATGTCTCTTGAAACACCAATACCTCCTGAACCCCAATCTTCCGCAGAGATTGGGGCTTTCTTTTGGCAGCTCAGGATTTCCACCAGCTCACGATCTGCTGTTCCAGCAAAATGCAGGACAGGACGGTTACAACAATCGCCGTGAGCCACGCTGCGACATTAAACCAGCGGGAATTGGTATGCTTCCCCATTAAATCTTTGCGATTGATCAGAAGCAGCATGAAGATGATGACGATGGGCAGAAGAATGCCATTGAGCATCTGCGAAAAAATCGAGAACTGCACGAGCGGAAAATTCGGGATCAGAACAACTGCCACGCCCCCGGCGATCAACAAGGTGTAGAACCAGTAAAAGAAGGGCGCCTGCCGGAAGCTCTTGTCGATACCAGACTCAAATCCGAGCCCCTCGCACACAGTATAGGCTGTCGAAAGCGGCAGGACGGAAGCCGCGAAGAAAGACGCATTAAACAGCCCGAAGGCAAACAGCAGGAAAGCATACGAGCCAGCCAGGGGCTTCATTGCTTCCGCCGCATCCGCGGGCATGGTGATCGCGCCCAGTCCATGCGTCCACAGAGTGGCCGCGCAAGCCACGATAATGAACCACGCGACGACATCGGTAAAAATTGAGCCGACGATCACATCCAGGCGCATGGCCGCATATTTTCGGATGCTGATTCCCTTCTCCACAATGGAAGACTGAAGATAGAACTGCATCCAGGGCGCGATGGTGGTGCCGATTACGCTGACCACCATGAAGATATAGCCGCGCTGCTGCCAGGTGCTTCTGGAAGGCACCTTCACCGTCGCCACGACCGCCTGATGCCAGCTTGGGCCGGAGAGCACGCCGGTGATGATGTAGGCGATGTAAAAAACCGAGGCGGTCAGGAAAATTTTTTCGACGCTCTTATAGTCGCCGCGCACAGCCAACAGCCAGACCAGCACCGCGCATATCGGCACCGAAATATATTTGGACAGGTGGAAAAGCTGCAGGCTGCCGGCAATTCCGGCAAATTCACCAATGACGTTGCCGAAATTCACGATGACCAGCAAGGCCATCATGATGAAGGTCATGCGCAGGCCGAACTCTTCGCGGATAAGGTCGCTCAGGCCCTTGCCTGTGACGACTCCCATGCGCGCACACATTTCCTGCACTACGATCAAAGCCAGCGTGATCGGAATAATCGTCCATAGCAACGAATAGCCGAACTGCGCGCCTGCCTGCGAATAGGTAAGAATCCCATTCGGATCGTTATCTACATTCGCTGTGATGAATCCCGGCCCCAGCACGGCAAGGAACAGCAATATCCGGGTTCTCCATTGTTTCAGCATGCAGAATTCAGGTCTTTGTCGTTACATTTCAGGTTTTGGAGGATGGCTCTATGGCGAACATACCATGGGCCGGAGGAAAAAATCGCGGGGCCTAGATTCTGTCCCTCAAAAATGCAATGACGTGGTCGGCTTCCACGACTCCAACGAGTTTTCCATTCTCATCGAGAACCGGAAGCGCCCGCAGGTTGTATTTATCAAATTGCTTGGCCACGTGGTTCTGATGGTCGTCGGCCTTGCAGGAAATGAAGCGCGGCTCCGCCAGAACCGCCAGCCGGGTTTCAGGCTTTGCCAAGATCATTCTGCCCAACGGCACGACTCCTTTGAGAATTTCCTGTTCATCAACCAAATAGACCTCGGTGACGGTTTCCAGATCGCCGTCAAAAGCTCTCAGAGCTTCCACTCCATCCGCAACCGTGGAATCAAAAGGAACCTGAACATAATCGGTCGTCATGCGCCCTGCGGCAGAGTCCTCGCGGAATTCCAGCAGGTCTTCGACTTCCTGCCGTTCTTCAGGGGCCATTTCTTCCAGGATGGCCTCGGAGCGCTCCTCGGGCAGTTCCGCCAGCAGGTCGGCCGCTGCTCCAGGATCCATTTCCTCCACGATTCCCGCCGCGGTCTCCGAGTCCAGCGATTCCACCAGCGCCTTCTGCAGCCGGGGCTCCACTTCCTCCAGCGCCTCAGCAGCAACCTCCTCATCGAGGGTCGTAAGGATGGCTTCCCGCTCGGCAGGGGCAAGCTCTTTCAAAATGTCGGCGATATCCGAGGGGTGCATCTGCGCCAGCCGTTCATGCTCAATTTTGAGCTTGACCCGCCGGGCAGGATCGACTTCGATGACGTCAACAAAATCCCATGGAATGACGCGCGCGGGAATTTGCCGTGCCAGGCGATCCAAGGACTGTTTCGGCAGCAACCCCAGAAACAGCCGCCGCACGGCTCCCCGCATGCCGACTTCGACCTCCCGCACCCGCAAATCCTGCTTTTCATCGCGGGAAAACCACTGCAAATCGACATCGTTCACGCGCACAACCTTACGGCCATGAACATCGATGATCTGCCGGTCGAGCAAATCCTGCCGTAATAGGAGGAAATTATCGTCGTCACGGAAAGGCTGAAGCTTTTTATCCGAGCGAAGCTCAAGCACGCCGCTGGGCGTCGCGCTGATTTCGGTGGCAGGCACAAGTCTCAAGCCGTCTTTTGTCTTGACCACTACTCCGGCAATGCGCCCGGCATCAGCTCCGGTAGCCACGGCGATGTCTTTCAGACGCCCTACCAGGCTGCCTTTCGGCTCGGTGACGGGGGTCCCCAACAGCAGGCTCAGGCTCGGTCCATTGTGCGTTTCATTCATTAAAAATTCTTGTCCCGGGTGCAGTCTAACAGGGCGAATCCATCTTTGACGTGTGCAAAGACGGCTTTCATTTCACCACATATTTGTATGCTCAGATGCGGCTCAGCTTGACATTAGTCCGTCCAACAAGCAAACTGCCCTACAACAGGGTAAAAATAAGGATGTCCATGCAGTATGGCGAGGAACATCAATTGACAGGACCGCAGGCAGCCCGGATAACGTACACACTCGAATCCTCGCTTGACAGCGTAAACCGTGTGGAACAGACCGCCGAGCAAATGGCAAAAAAGGCTGGAGTAGACGAAGATGAAGTCTTCCGCATTGCCATGGCAGTTCGTGAAGCCGCAGTAAACGCTGTCCTGCACGGCAACTCTTACGACCCGGAAAAACGTATTACAGCATCTTTTGAAAATACCGGCGATTCCCTGGTCATTCGAATTGCCGATCAGGGAAAAGGACTCGATCCCGAGACGCTTCCCGACCCGCTGGCCCCGGAAAATCTGCTGCGCGGCTCGGGTCGTGGAATCTTTCTTATCCGCTCCTTCATGGATGAGGTACACTTCAAGCAATTGCATCCTGGAACCGAGCTGACACTGATAAAGCATCTTGGGACCGCTCAAACCGGCAGTTAGTTTTAAGGAGGAATTTCTACGTGAGCATGAAGGTGAATACCCGTCAGGTGGACGGTGTAACCATTCTCGATCTTAGCGGCCGCATTACCCTCGGCGAAGGCAGTGTGCAGTTGCGCGACTCTATCCGCGACCTGCTGGCAAAAGGGTCCAAGCTCATCCTGCTCAACCTGGCCGATGTCAATTACATCGACAGCTCGGGCATTGGCGAGTTGGTCAGCGCCTACACCACTGTGCGCAACCAGGGTGGCGAGTTGAAGCTTCTGAACCTGACCAAGAAGGTCCATGACCTGCTGCAGATCACGAAGCTCTACACCGTATTCGACGTAAAGGATGACGAAGCCAGCGCAATTGCTTCCTTTACCCGTTCGTAATTTTTTTAGATTTCAAGCACAAAAAAGGCTGCCTTTAGGGGCAGCCTTTTTCATAGCCGAACTTACGTTCAATGCGGCTTGCGGTACTCAATCTCATCTTCGCGCAGGTAATATTCCGCAGAGCAGTTATCCGCTCCGCAGATCATCGATTCCAGCCCGGCGAACTGCGCTCGTGTAATCAATCCAAGCGCGCCGCAGCTGGGGCATGCCAACACCGCCCAATAAGGATTTTTTGCGTCGCCCATCGTGCCGGCGTTTTCCAGCACGAACAAGGTTCCCGGTTCCATTTGTTCGGGGATCCATTCTTCAAGCAACTGCAGTTCTTCTGACATTGATAACCTCCTGTTTTAAGGCTGGCGTTTAAGTTCGTACCTGACTGCGGTCTCTATTACGCTGCGCTGGTTTCTTCCGGTATCCTCCTTTTGCCCCGGGGCTTTCCTATGGGCTTGGCTGGCGCCTTGGCTAGAACCTCATCCACATCGACATGCAGCCGCCTGACTGCGTCCGTCAAACATATCAACAGCATCGGCTGATCCGTGTTGCGCATGAGGTCGACAATTTCTCGGGAATCCGATTCGAGATATATATGCTTGCCGTCAAACAGGAGGTGATGCTCCCGGTCGCCCTGTACAAGATCGGCCAGCCGGGAATGCACTTCTTTTCGCAGGAAGCGCAATACGCGCCGCACCTGTTGCAGGGAGATATGCCTGCGGCGAAGCTCTTCAATTACAAGGATTTCGACGAGATCTGCGGTGGAATAAATGCGACTGCGGCCTTCGCGCGCGGGCACCACAACGCGCTGTTCATCCCACCACTGCAATTGACGCGCAGTCACTCCGGTCAACCGGAGAACATCGCTGGTGGTGAGGCGGTCTGTCAGCATAGCTGCGAATGACCCATCAAACATTTTGCTGCCAAAATGTTTGATGCGATTCTTTACTGTCGGCGGGCTGCTGTCAATCCCCTACTGGTGTCGCAGAGGAATCTTTCGTATTCATTTGGTAACGACAGTACCTGCCACAGCCTTCTTTACGGCTTCCGAGATGGCCGCGATCTGGGCCGGTTCGAGGTAAGGATGCATGGGCAGGCTAAGAACCCGTTTCCCGGCCCGCTCGGCATACGGAAAGCTGCCCTCGGGCAGGCTCATTCCGGCGAAGACGGGCTGCAGATGCAGCGGCACGGGATAATGGACGGCAGTGGGAATTCCCTCCTGCTGGAGGGCCTTCTGCAGGCTTTCTCGGTCATCCACTTCGATGGTGTATTGCGCCCAGGCGCTTACAAAGCCATCGGGAACGACGGGCGTTTGCGCCACATCACGCAGCTGCTCGTTGTAGGCAACCGCTGCCCATTGCCGAGCCGCGAGCTCGTCGTCAAAGACGGCCAGCTTTGCCAGCAGAACCGCGGCCTGTATCGTATCCAGACGGCCATTGATGCCGATGCTCACGTGATGATAGCGCCCCGCCTGGCCGTGATTGGCCAGTTCGCGCAGCCGCCGCGCCAGATCGTCATCGCTGGTAAAAAGAGCGCCGCCGTCGCCGTAGCAGCCCAACGGCTTGGAGGGAAAGAAGCTGGTGCAGGCAATCGTGCTTAAATTGCCGGATGGACGCCCCTTGTAGGTCCCCCCGAAGCTTTGCGCCGCGTCCTCGATCACGGCAAGGCCATGCCTCTCGGCAATGGCATTGATCGGGTCCATGTCGGCGCACTGGCCGTAGAGGCTCACGGGCATGATGGCCTTTGTGCGCGATGTGACGGCGGTTTCGATCTTCGATGGGTCGATATTGTAGGATTTCGGATCGATATCCACGAAAACCGGAGTTGCGCCAAGAAGCGCGATCATTTCGCCCGTGGCAAAAAAGGTGAAAGGCGAGGTAATGACCTCATCGCCGGAACCGATGCCAAGCGCCATCATTGCCAGTAAGAGCGCATCGGTGCCGCTGGCGCAGCCGATGCAGTGTTTTGCTCCGGTGCGCGCTGCAAGCCGCGCCTCCAACTCGGCGACTTCCGGTCCCAGAATGTATTGTCCATGGTCCAGCACGGCCTGAATGCGTGCGTCGATGTCCTGCTTCAGCCTGCGGTACTGCGCCTTAAGGTCAATGAACTGCATGCCTTTATTTTCTCGTATTTAACCTTCCTGCGGATATGGATACCGGGAATCCGTATTTTCCTGTGGTGTTCCCACATAAACTGTGCCATTCTTATGTGGCAACGCCACAGGAGGGATTACGTGGGTGATTCGAAACTTGATCTTTTGCAGGGGACGCTCGATTTAATGGTTCTGCAGACGTTGGCGGCGATGGGCTCCATGCACGGCTACGGCATTGCGAGGCGCATCGAGCAGGTGAGCGGAGAAGAGGTTCTGCTGAACCAGGGCACGATTTATGCCTCGCTTGTACGGTTGCAGCAACGCGGATGGATTCAGGGGAAGTGGGGCACTTCAGAGAACAACCGCAAAGCCAAGTTTTATTCCATAACGGCAGCCGGACGGAAACAACTGGCCGCAGACGCAGCGTACTGGGAGCGGCTGGCAGGGGTCATGGGCCGGGTATTGGCCATGCAGGACGAAGGCGGTGGTCAATGACCGGATCACGCGGGAGCTCCGCAAAGACTCATTCCGTGAGCGCCTCACTCCGACGGGCGCTCAACCGCCTTCGTTCTTTTTTCCGCAAGGAGCCGCTTGATCGAGATTTCAACGAAGAAATGGCCTCGCATCTGGACATGGCCATAGAAGAGAACCTCCAACGCGGCATGCCGCCGGAAGAAGCCAGGCGACAGGCGCTGGTGCGCTTTGGCGGAACGCAGCAGCTACGGGAGCAGCACCGCGAGACACGTGGGCTTCCATGGCTCGATATGCTGACGCAGGATCTGCGGTTTACCCTGCGCACGCTGCGGCGCGACCGCGGCTTTACGCTTGTCGCCGTTCTTATTTTGGGGCTTGGGATCGGGGCCAATGTCGCCGTCTTCAGCGTGGTCAACACTATCCTGCTGCGTCCGCTTCCCTTCCATCAACCAAAGCAGTTGGTGCGCATTCTTACGAAGAAGGACACGGGCGGCGAATCGAGCCAGACATTTTCCGCCGATGCAACGCAGGCATTGCAACGGCAAACGCGCTCGTTTCAATCCGTGACGGGATATTTTGCATTCACAGCAAGCGACAACTACAAGCTTCAGGGCAAAGGCGAGCCCCTGCCGATTTCAGGCTTGAATGTAATGGGCAACTTTTTCCAGACACTTGGCGTGCAGCCTGTAGTCGGGCGCGTCTTCACTGATGAGGAGTGCCTGAAAAACAGCCGCCCGGTCGTACTGCTGAGTTATCCCTTCTGGAAACGCCAGTTCCACTCCGATCCGCAAATCGTGGGGCAGGCAATTAACCTGAGCGGCACGCCTGTGACCGTGATAGGTGTGCTGCCCGAAAGCTTCGACTTCGGCTCGTTTTTTTCTCCCGGCACCAAAATGGATATCTATGTTCCCGCCATTCTCGACGATATGCGCGACTGGGGAAACACGATGGCGCTGGTGGGCCGCCTGAAGCCGGGAATCACGCTGGAACAGGCGCAGGCAGAGGCAGACATACTATTTACCCGCCTGCCATTCAATCTTAGGCATCCTGAATACGGAGGCGGTTACGCAGGGCGCCTCCTGGGGATGAAGGATTACGTCAGCGGCAAACTGCGGCGCTCTCTTATTGTTTTGTGGTGCGCCGTAGGGCTGATTCTGCTGATTGTCTGCGTCAATCTTTCCAATCTGTTGCTGGCAAGAACAGCGGCACGCAGCAAGGAATTTGCCATGCGCAGCGCATTAGGCGCGGGCCGCTGGCGGCTGGTACGCCAACTGTTGACGGAGAGCCTGGTGCTCGCAAGCGCTGGAGCATTGCTTGGGCTAGGCTTCGCTTATGCCGTGATTCATGATTTGGCACACCAGGGATCGATCGCGCTGCCGCTATTAAGCCAGATTCATGTAGACGGAAGCGTTCTGGCGTGGACGATTCTTATCGCTGTAGTTTGCGGCGTTTTGTTCGGGCTTGCTCCCGGATTGCGCATGGCAGGCGGAAACCTGCAGGAGACGCTGAAAGATTCCGGCGTGGGAACGAGCGAAGGACGGCAGCACGAACGCCTGCGCAACGTTCTGGTGATTTCGGAAGTAGCACTGGCGTGCGTACTGCTGGTAGGCGCCGGGCTGTTGCTGCGCAGCTTTCTGCGGGTGCTGGATATTGACCTGGGCTTCCATCCAAGCCGGGCTGCCGCCATTCAGGTTGAATACGACGCCGACACTTCGGAAAAACGATCCGCAGCGCTCCAGGAGATTCTCAGGCGCATCCAAGCGCTTCCCGGAATCGAGGCCGCGGGCATCTCCGATGTTCTGCCGCTGAGCCGCAACCGCAGTTGGGGAATTTCCGCCAAAGGTAAGGATTATCGCAAAGGAGAACTGGAAGATACCTTCCTGTTCGTGACCACGCCCGGCTATCTCGATGCCATGGGTATACGGCTGCTTGAAGGGCGCGACTTTACATGGCAGGACGGGCCGAAGAGCGAGAATGTCGTGATTATCAACCAGACTATTGCGCGCAAGCTATGGCCGGGACAAAATCCTGTCGGGCAGATCGCACAAATCAATGGTGACGACAGACGCGTTATCGGTGTGGTTGCCGATGTGCGCGAAAGCTCGGTAGAAGGCTATGGCGGCTGGCAAATGTATTTGCCGGCGACACAAGCCGGGCCTGTAGGCGCAGAGCTGGTGGTACGCACAAGCCTTCCGCCCGATGCGCTCGCTTCCAGCGTGATGCGCACGCTGCGGGAGTTGAATCCGGCACAGCCTGCAACTGAGTTCCGCACCATTCAGAGCTTTGTGGATCATGCGATTTCTCCGCGACGATTTTTCATGCTGCTGGTTTCCAGTTTTGCGGGCCTAGGGCTTTTGCTCGCGTCACTCGGCATCTATGGCGTCGTCTCGTATTCCGTCACGCGGCAGACACACGAGATTGGCATTCGCATGGCGCTGGGAGCTTCTCGGGCGCGCGTGCAGACTGACGTGATCCGGCGCACGTTGCGGCTGGCGCTGATAGGCATTGGCGTAGGCACGGTGGTTGCCTTCGGTGTCTCACGGTTGATTGCTTCGCTGCTCTTCGGCACCGAGCCCGCTGATCCGATCACGTTTGCGGGGATGGTGCTGCTGCTTGGCGCCGTAGCGCTGATAGCGGGTTATCTTCCGGCACGAAGGGCTTCGCGCATCGATCCGATGATCGCGCTGCGAACAAATTAAGCGGAAGCATTTTTCGTCTCATTTCGAAAGGTAGATCGTGATGAATCATTTTCGGCGGATGTTTCAACGTCTCAGCTCTTTCTTCCGCAAAGATTCGCTGGACCGCGACCTGAACCACGAGATGGCCTCGCATCTCGAAATGGCTGTGGATGAGAATCTCAAGCGCGGCATGTCACCGGAAGAAGCTCGGCGCCAGGCGCTGGTGCGCTTTGGAGGAACACAGCAGGCACGCGAGCATCACCGCGAAACACGCGGGCTTCCCTGGCTCGATGCGATGATGCACGATCTGCGCTTCACCCTGCGAACGCTGCGAAAAGATCGCAGCTTCACCATCATTGCATTGCTGATTCTAGGACTTGGCATCGGCGCCAATGTTGCCGTCTTCAGCGTGGTCAATACGATTCTGCTGCGACCGCTCCCCTTTCCCCAACCGGATAGATTAGTGCGGATTGTGGAGAAGGGCGCGGGTACGAACGAATCGAACAAGACCTATACGGCAGATGCTACGCAGGATTTTCAGCAGCGGAATCGCTCATTTCAATCCATGAGCGGATACTTTGCCTTTTCCACCCCGGATAATTTCAAGCTGGTGGGGAACGGCCAGCCACTGCCGGTCACCGGCATTCTAGTGGCGGAAAATTTCTTTCAGACGCTTGGCGTCGATCCTATGATGGGGCGGCTGTTCCGGCCTGAAGAATTTGTGAAGCACGCGCAGCCTGTCGTGTTGTTGAGCTATCCCTTCTGGAAACGTCAGCTGGGCGGAGATCGCAATATCATAGGGCGAACGATCAATCTGAGCAATACTTCGGCAACCGTCATCGGAGTACTGCCGGAGATGTGGGATTTCGGCTCCGTATTTTCGCCGGGAGCCAAGGTGGACCTCTTCGTGCCGTACATCATGGACGATTTCCGCGATGACGGAAATGACCTTGCGCTGATCGGACGATTGAAGCCAGGGATCACGCTGGGGGCGGCGCAGAGAGAAGCCGATGAAATATTCCCTCAGCTCCTCTTCGAACATAAGCACCCGGAATTCAAACCGGGCTACACGGCGCAGCTCACCATCCTGAAAGACTATGTGAGCGGCAAGCTGCGGCGATCGCTGATTGTCCTATGGTGCGCCGTGGGATTGATCCTGCTGATTGTCTGCGTAAATCTCTCGAATCTTCTGCTGGCGCGGGCAGCGGCGCACAGCAAAGAGTTCGCCATGCGCAGCGCATTGGGGGCCAATCGCGGACGGCTGGTGCGCCAGCTTCTGACGGAAAGCCTTGTCCTCTCCGGAGGCGGAGCTATGCTCGGCCTTGCGATTGCCTACGCGGTAACGGCTTATCTTGCGCACCAGGGATCGATTGCTTTGCCGCTGTTGAGCAGCGTGCATGTGGATGGGAGAGCGCTGGGGTGGACAGTGCTGATTGCCATGACTGCGGGAGTGCTCTTCGGGATTGCTCCGGCGCTGCGAATGTCGCGCAACGACCTGCAGGAGTCGCTCAAGGACAGCGGGCATGGAACGAGCGAAGGCAGGAAGCATGAGCGGATGCGGTCGGCGCTGGTCATCAGCGAAGTAGCCCTGGCGTGCGTGCTGCTGGTCGGCGCAGGACTGCTGCTGCGCAGCTTTCTGAAGGTATTGGATGTCGATCTGGGCTTTGAGCCGAGCCATGCCGCCGCTATCAGCATGGACTATGACGATGGCGGAAATACAGCCAAGAGAACAGCCATATGGCAGGAAGCGGTGCGTCGGGTTTCCATGCTTCCCGGCGTGGAGGCCGCGGGCATTTCCGACAACCTGCCGATGAGCCGGAATCGAGGCTGGGGAATTGCAGCCAAAGGCCAGGAGCAGCCCAGAGATAGCGATTTCATCGGGGTATTCGTGTACATCGTATCGCCGGGATATTTGAAGTCCATGGGCATGCGGCTTTTGAAGGGCCGCGACCTCAGCTGGGAAGATCTGGCAAATGACCAAAAAGTAGTCATCATTAACGAAACCGTGGCGAAAAAACTCTGGCCGGGACAGGACCCGATCGGCAGAATCGCAATCGCGGGCGGCGTGGAGTCGCGTGTCATCGGAGTGATTGCGGATGTGCGCGAAAGCAGCGCCGAGGACAACGGCGGCGCGCAAATGTATCTTCCGGCGAACAAATACTATGGGCCGGATGGCGGCTATCTCGTGGTGCGCAGCAAGTTGCCGCCTGCGGCGCTGGCGGGCAGCGTGATGCAGGCTTTACGCCAGATGAATCCGGGCCAGCCTGCTACGGAATTCAAGCCGATTCAGACACTGGTAGATCATGCCACTTCTCCGCGGCGATTTTTCATGTTGCTGGTGGGCATCTTTGCCGGCTTAGGGCTGTTGCTCGCATCGCTCGGCATCTATGGCGTCATTTCGTATTCCGTCACGCGGCAGACGCAGGAAATCGGCATCCGGATGGCCCTGGGGGCTTCGCGTTCCCGCGTGCAGACAGATGTGATCCGGCGCACGCTGGGGCTGGCACTGGCAGGCATCGGAATCGGAACAATTATTGCCTTTGGCGTGGCGCGGCTGATTGCTTCCCTGCTCTTCGGGACCGAGCCTGCCGATCCGGTGACATTTGCGGGGATGGTGCTTCTGCTCGGCACGGTAGCGCTGATTGCCGGATATCTTCCGGCGCGGAGAGCTTCGCGCATCGACCCCATGATTGCGTTACGGACAAATTAACAGCGCGCAAAGATGAAGGGCCTCAGCTGCGAAAGTGGCTGCGGCCCTTTCCGCGACGGAAAGCAATCTGCTGAAGCCGGCGAGCACCTGTTCTTTGTAAGGAGCTTTTCACCAATTCCTGCTTGACAATCTCACGTCCCAGGCTAGTAAATGGCAGTGTCGATGGTATCGATTCCACAGCAGTAGTAGAAGCATTTTTTCGATATCGAAGCCTTTACCAAAACCGGAGACGATCTATGAAATTTTCTTCCAAGCGGTTTTCTGTTGCTTTGGTGGGAACAGCCCTGGCTGCCGGCGCGTCGGCGCAGACAATGAAGGCGCCCGACATCACGCAACAGCCTACGCTCTACGTCGTGCCTTACGCGCACCTCGATACGCAATGGCGCTGGGATTTCCAGCAATCCATCAGCGAATACCTGCTGAAGACGATGCGGGTCAACTTCGATTACTTCCAGAAATATCCGCATTACGTTTTTAACTGGACGGGCGCGAATCGCTATCGCCTGATGAAGGAGTATTTTCCCAGCGATTACGCCAGGATGAAACAGTATGTCGCAGAAAACCGCTGGTATCCGGCGGGCTCCTCGATGGAAGAGGGCGACGTCAATCTTCCCAGCGCGGAATCGATCATCCGCCAGGTGCTCTATGGCAACACATATTTCCGCGACGAATTCGGCAAAGCCAGCGCCGAATATATGCTGCCCGACTGCTTCGGCTTTCCGGCCTCGCTGCCGACCATTCTTGCGCATGCCGGCGTGAAGGGCTTCTCGACCCAGAAGTTAAGCGCGGCATGGCAGCCTGCTCCGCAAGTGGGCGGCCCGAATTCGCCCGAGCAGACTCCGGAAGGCATTCCCTTTAACGTTGGCGTGTGGGAAGGTCCGGATGGTGAGACTGTTCTGGCAGCTCTGAACCCCGGTGGTTATGGCAGCCAGATTCGCTACGATCTGAGCAAGACTCCGCCACCGGCGCCGCCTCAGAATGCAAATCATGCACCCGGTTTCCGCCGCATACAGCCTGAAGTAGATTGGGTGAAGCGCATCGATATCGACGGCAAAGCCACCGGCGTCTACGCTGACTATCACTACATTGGCACCGGCGATATTGGCGGCGCAGTTGATGAAGAATCGGTAAAGCTGCTAGAAGCGATGGTCACCAAGGGCGAAGCTGCCCTGCCTTCTCCGGAGCGTCCGTGGGAAGCGCCTACCGGTTCGCCCGTGCGCCTGGGCGATGGTCCTGTTCACATTGTTTCGGCCGCCGCCGATCAGATGTTCCTAGACATCAAGCCCGAAATGACAGCGAAGATGCCGCGTTATAAAGGCGATCTGGAACTGATCAACCACTCGGCAGGCTCGCTTACTTCGCAGGCGTACCACAAGCGCTGGAACCGCGAAAACGAGCTGCTCGCCGATGCTGCGGAAAAGGCTTCTGTCGCAGCAGAGTGGATGGGCGGACGTCCTTATCCCCAGCAACGCTTGAACGATGCGTGGTATCTGGTGATGGGCGGACAGTTCCATGACACCGGCGCCGGCACGGCAACGCCTCGCGCATATGAGTTTGCCCAGAACGATGATGTCATCGCGCTGAATCAATTCGCAGCTGTTTTGAGCAGCGCCACGCAGGCCATCGCTTCCGGCCTGAACACGCAGGTTGCCGGAGTGCCTGTTGTTGTCTACAACCCGCTCAATATCGAGCGGCAGGATGTAGTGGAAGCGTCTGTCACCTTTCCCGGTTCGCAACCCAATGCTGTGCGCGTCACCGGCCCGGATGGCAAAGAGGTTCCGTCGCAGCTTGAAAACGGAAAAGTGCTCTTTCTGGCAAAAACGCCCTCGGTCGGCTACTCCGTTTACAGCGTGAAGGCAGCGTCCTCGGCTGACAAGTCCTCCGAGTTGCACGTCACCGAATCTTCACTGGAAAACGCGCGCTACAAAGTGGAGCTGAACAAAGATGGCGACGTATCCAGCATCTTTGACAAGAAGCTCAACAAGGAACTGCTCTCCGCTCCGATCCGTCTTGCCATTTCCACCGATGCGCCGCACCAGTGGCCCGCATGGAACATGGATTTCGACCAGGAACAGGCTGCTCCGCGCGCATATGTGAGCGGTCCTGCGAAGGTTCGCATTGTAGAGAACGGTCCGGTGCGTGTTGCCGTTGAAGTCTCACGCGAAACAGAAGGATCGAAATTCGTCCAGACAGTCCGCCTCTCCGCTGGTGAAGCGGGCAATCGTGTCGAGTTCAATAACTCCATTGACTGGAAATCGCTCTCGGCCAATCTGAAAGCGGTTTTTCCGCTCTCGGCCAGCAACAAGATGGCCACCTATAACTGGGAGGTCGGCACCATCCAGCGTCCCAATGCGTATGATCGCCAGTTCGAGGTGGCATCGCATCACTGGATCGATCTCACCGATGACAGCGGCTCCTATGGCGCCACCATCCTTACCGGATATAAAAATGGCTCCGATAAGCGCGATGATCATACCATTCGCCTTACGCTGCTGCGTTCGCCCGGCTATCGTCCGGACGATACGCACCGCTCTTACTCCGATCAGCTCAACCAGGACTGGGGTCATCACGAAATCCTTTACGGCATCGCCGGACATGCAAATGACTGGCGGCAGGGGCAAACGGATTGGCAGGCGTATCAATTAAGCTCGCCGCTCGTGGCCTTTGAAACAGAAAAGCATGCCGGTTCGCTGGGACACAGCTTCTCGCTGGTCACAGTAAGCGACCCGCGCATTCGCGTGCTCGCGCTGAAGAAAGCCGAGAAGAGCAACGAGGTTGTTCTGCGCATGGTGGAGCTTGACGGCAAGCCTGCTGACAATGTTCGCGTGAAATTTGCCGGTCCCATCACAGCAGCGCGCGAAATCAACGGACAAGAACTGCCTGTTGGTGCTGCCAACGTAGTCAACGGTGAGCTGGAAACATCGTTCAAGGGATACCAGCCGCGCAGCTTTGCGTTGAAGCTGGGCGCGCCTCCGGCGCATCTTGAAGGCGTCCAGTCACAGTCGGTTATCCTGCCCTACGATCTCGCTGCCGCCAGCAATGACGACACAAAATCGACCGGCGGCTTCGACGCAAAGGGCGATGCACTGCCTGCCGAGATGCTGCCGCAGGAAGTGACCTTCAAAGGAGTGAATTTCAAGCTGGCTCCGGCGGGAACCTCGAAAAATGACGCTGTCGTTGCCAAGGGCCAGACCATCGGCTTGCCTGACGGCAAGTACAACAGGCTCTACATCATTGCCGCTGCTGATGACGGCGACCAGAAGGCCACCTTCCTCGTCGGCAAAAAGCCGGTGGAAGTGAACGTCGAAAACTGGGGCGGATTCATCGGACAATGGGACACGCGTCTTTGGAAGCCCGCGCCGGATACGGTAGAAGAGCGCCAGTTTGGCCCCAACGGCCCTACGACAAAACAAGTGCCGCTGCGCAAGAACTGGGCCATTTCCGCCAATCACGCTACATGGGACTTAAGCGATCGTGGCTCGCCGTATTGGGCTCCGCGCTATCCCGAAGATTATCTCGGGCTCAAGCCGGGCTATATCAAGCGTGCCAGCCTTGCCTGGTACGCCTCGCACCACCACACGCCGGACGGTCTCAACGAGCCGTATGAATACAGCTATCTGTTTGCATACAGCATTCCGCTGCCGCCGCACGTCAACACGGTGACATTGCCGAACAATGACAAGATTCGCGTGCTGGCAATTTCGGTAGCGAACGAGGAGCCTGCGATTACTCCAGCGCAGCCGCTCTACGACACTCTTGGAGACAAGCAGTAGGTTGTCACTTCGCTCTGGGGTGGGTGCGGTCGTAGACTTCGGCCACCTGCCCCACAGTGAGCTGCGTATAGCGCTGGGTGGTCGATAGCCGCTCGTGTCCCAGCAGCTCCTGAATCGCCCGCAGGTCCGCTCCCTCTTCCAACATGTGCGTTCCAAAGGCATGCCGCAACGTATGCGGATGCACTTCTGCCGGCAATCCGTTTGCGATTGCCAATGCTTTCACGATGCGCCCCACACTGCGCGTTGTCAGTCGTCCGTTGCCGCGCAGCTTTGCATTCAGCAGCAATGCATCCGATTGTTTGCCCGCTGCCTGCAAACGCGCCTCGCGCCGCGGCAGATATGCACGCAACGCCCGTGCCGCCGCGTCGCCCAGCGGAACATAGCGCTCCTTGCGCCCTTTACCGCGCACCAGAATGGCTTCATTGGCCCAGTGAATATCGCTCACATCCATGCCGACAAGTTCGGCATTGCGAATGCCGCAGCCATACAGCAACTCAAAGATAAGGCGATCGCGTTCCGGCCATGCGGCGAAGTCTTCTGCCACGCCATCGACGGCGCGGTTCATCTGCTCGATGGTAGGCACGCGCGGCAAGTGCTTGGGCAGCTTCGGTGTCGCCACCAGCGCTGCAGGGCTCTGCTCCACATGCCCGGCCTTGGCCAGCCACTTGAACCAGGAACGAATCGCTGCCAGCGCCCGCGCCGCCGATGCCTTCGACAATCCTTTTTCATACAGCGTGCCCAGGTAGGCGCGAATGTGTGGATGCTCGATGCGCTCGACGGCGACATCGCGGCCCAGCGTTTCGATCAGATACTCGGCGAACGCATGTAGCTCGCGCTCGTAAGCGCGTAAAGTGTGCGCCGAAGAGCCGCGCTCATTTCGAAGCACAGCTAGATACTCATTTACCAATAAAACTATGGGGGTATGCTTCATTCTTCAACTCGTTTCGCCCGCGGATGGTGCATGCGATGCACAGCTTTCAATCGTCCGAGCGCGAGATGCGTGTAGACCTGCGTCGTTGCAATGTCTGCGTGACCGAGAAAGGTCTGCACCGTGCGGAGATCGGCGCCATGCTCCACCATGTGGGTGGCGCAGCTGTGGCGCAGCTTATGCGGACTGGCCTGACTATCGTTCGACTTCACCAGCTTCCACACCCATTCACGCGAGAGCGGTTTTCCGCGTGCAGAGAGAAACAGCTGATTCACTCCGCGCGCATGGCCCGCCAGTGACGGCCTTCCCCGCTCCAGATATGCTGCGAGCGCCTGCACGCAGGGCGCTCCCAGCGGCACAATGCGCTCCTTGTCGCCTTTGCCGCGCACCAGCGCACGTCCGGCATCGAGCGAAAGATCGGCGACACAAAGCCCTGTCAGCTCGGAAACACGCAGGCCGCCGGCATAGAGCAATTCCAGAATGGCTCGGTCGCGCAAAGCAATGGCATCCGCTTCCGGATGCTCCGCAGCCGTGGCCGCACGTTCCAGCATGGCACTCACTTCCGTAGAAGCCAGCGACTTGGGCAGCACCTTCCACGCGTCCGGCGATTCCAGGTTCACCGTCGGATCATGATGAATGCGCTTGTCGAGCAGCAGCCATTTGTAAAATCCTCGTAAACAGGAGAGCTTCCGTGCCATCGACCGCAACTCCACCGCGTGCGTCCGCAGATGTTCGAGAAAACCTGCAACATCCTTCTGCCGCGCCGTCATCAGCAGGAGATTTTCGCGTTCCAGATACTCGGAGAATTGCAGCAGATCGCGCTCGTAGGCCTCGCACGATAGTGGACGCAAGCCTTTTTCCACACGCAGATACGTCATGTATTCGTGGATCAGCTCGGTATTGCGTTCGGCGCTCACAGATTCATTATCTTCTCTGCAGAAGCCAAACCGGTTTGCGATTTCAGAGCGGAACCTGGTTTATCAGCACCGTGCAAAATCCTGGAAGCTGGCTCACAATAAAGATGAGGAGTTTTTGTGACGACGCTACACACCGCACCCTCTGAGCAATATACCCACGACGATTTTCATCACGCCGTGCTGGCCGCGAAACCAAAGATTGCCGTCTTTGACTGCGACGGCACGCTCTGGAGCGGCGATGCCGGATACGGTTTCATGGTCTGGTCAATTGAAACCGGACTTGTTTCGCGCAATGCCGCCGACTGGGTCGATTCGCAGTATCGCGCCTATCGCGCCGGAAAAGTTTCAGAAGCAGAAATGTGCGGCGAAATGGTACAGATCTATGCCGAGCTGCGCGAAGACGAAATGCGCAAGGCGGCGGCCACCTACTTCCGCACCCACGTTGAAGCCAATATCTTCCCCGAGCTGCGCGATTTGATCACAGAACTGCGCGCCGCCGGAACAGAGCTTTGGGCTGTGAGCTCCACCAACAACTGGGTCATTGAAGAAGGCGTTGCGCGTTTCGGCATTCCTGCGTCGCGTGTGCTGGCGGCGGAGGTGCGTGTCGTCAACGGCCTGGTCACCAGCGAACTGGTGGCGGTGCCCACCGATGAAGACAAGGCCAATGCGCTGGTTCGCGCCGGAGTGCCGCATCCGGATTGCGTTTTCGGCAACTCCATTCATGATGAGGCCATGCTTAAAATTGCCCGGCATGCATTTCCGGTCAATCCTACCCCGGCGCTGGCTCAGTCTGCGGCTGAGCTTGGATGGACCGTCTTTTATCCGGCTTTGGTGCTAAAGGACAGCAAAAATTAGATTTTTGCTGTTCGTCTGATTGACGACCGCGCGCAGGTCCTATATGTCTTGCATCAAAATTCCGGCTTAAACCGTCTAAACTAATGTGAGCGTGGAAGATACTGAATCTCAAACCGCCAGCACCACGGAATCCCGGCCAGTGCGTTATGTGGCTGCCGGTCTGATTCTGCGCGGCGGAGAGGTGCTCATCTGCCAGCGCCGCGCCGATCAGGCCATGGCGCTGAAATGGGAGTTTCCAGGCGGCAAGATCGAAGCCGGAGAAAGCCCGGAGCAGGGTCTTATCCGCGAACTTGAAGAAGAATTAGGCATCCGGGCCACCGCTGGAACGCTGGTAGCGCATGTGCGCCACGCCTACCGAAACGGAGGCTCTGTAGACCTGCAGTTTTTTGCCGTCCATCAATTTGAAGGCGAAATCACAAACCACATTTTCAACGATATTCGCTGGTGCAGCCTACGCGACCTGCCCGGTTATGACTTCGTTGCCGCCGACCGGGGGCTGGTGCGCGATCTGGCCGCGGGCAAGCTGCTTTGATCCTGCTTCAAATTCATCGAAGCTTCCATAAATGATATGGTGGACACGCCGACTCCCGGCAGGTTCCATATACATGAAATTTCAGAAAATCCTTTCCATCGTTCTCTTTTCCTGTGTCGCTACATTCCTGCATGCGGAAGTGAAACTTCCCAATATCCTCAGCAGCCATGCTGTTCTGCAACGCGACCAGCCTATTCATATCTGGGGCTGGGCCAGCCCCGGCGAAGCTGTCACCGTGCGCTTTCACGACCAGTCGCGGACTGCTACGGCTGACGATATCGGGAAGTGGAGCCTGTGGCTTATGCCCGAGCATGCGGGCGGCCCCTATACGCTGACCGCGGAGGGGACTTCAGGCTCGCCGGTTACGCTTACCGACATCCTCATCGGCGATGTGTGGGTGGCCTCCGGTCAATCCAACATGGAATTCCCTTTGAAGGGCTTTCCCGGCAGCGCCGTATTGAAGAACGGTCCCCAGGAAATTGCCCAGGCCAACTTGCCGACGGTGCGGTTACTGCGGATTGAAAAGAACAGCTCCTACTACCCGGTCAACAATGTTTCTGCCACGTGGACCGAATGTACACCGCAGACAGCGGCGGATTTCTCCGCCGTGGCATATTTCTTCGGCAGGGAAATCAATGCGCGCGAGCATGTGCCGATCGGGCTCATCGACTCGACATGGGGCGGCACCCCGGTCGATGCGTGGATCAGCATGGATCGCATCGGCTCGGATGCCGGGCTTATGCCGATCTTTGCCTCGTGGGCACATTTCGCCGACGGCCTTGCAGACCGCGACCTGCTGCTGGCCCGCGACAAGCAGCAGGATGAAGCAGCGGCCAGGGAGGGCAAGCCGAAACCGCAGCATTCCTGGCATCCCGACGGCATTTCCTGGGAGCCGGCGGGGCTTTATAACGGCATGATTGCGCCGCTTGCTCCGTACACGATCAAGGGC
The DNA here is from genome assembly GCA_035547425.1 of Alloacidobacterium sp. Lineage (GTDB taxonomy): Bacteria > Acidobacteriota > Terriglobia > Terriglobales > Acidobacteriaceae > Alloacidobacterium. Next base: position 21,797 of record DASZUU010000047.1, read on the forward strand.
GCGATCTGGTACCAGGGAGAAACCAACAGCGATCCGAAACGGGCGCCGATGTATCACCGCTTTTTTTCGGCCATGATTCAGGACTGGCGCAATCAGTGGCGCGAAGGCGACTTTCCTTTCCTTTACGTGCAGATTTCCAATTTTAATTCTCCCGGAGAGAACCGGGGAGCCGTTCGCGACGCGCAACGGCGCACATTGGCGGTTTCAAATACAGCGATGGCCGTGACTCTCGATATCGGCGAGAAAGGCAATGTCCATCCGCCGGACAAGCAAACCGTGGGCGCTCGACTTGCACTTGCGGCCCGCGCGCTGGTCTATGGCGAGCCGCAGCTTGAGTACTCCGGCCCACTCTTCCGGACCTCGACGATCGAGGGCGATTCGATCCGTGTCTGGTTCGACCATGCCGAGAGCGGCCTGAGTGCTCACGGCGCCGCGCCGGCGGGCTTTGAAATTGCCGGGGAGGATGGAAAATTTGTGCCCGCAACGGCCAGAATCGACGGCTCTACTGTGGTGGTGCAGGCGCAAGGCATCAGTCATCCCAAATATGTTCGCTACGGCTGGGCAAGCTGGACGGACGCCAACCTGTTCAACAAAGAAGGGCTACCGGCTTCCACATTTACATCGCAATAGATATTCGGCTACCCCCTGGCAATTCCGTACGGAGATCTTTTTTTCAGTAAGTTAGAGAAAACACAAGAGGCATGGAGAAAAAATCCATGCCTCTATTTCTATTTTATCGGATCAGGTTCTTACCCAAGTTGAACGAAAACGTCTTCGCTCTCCACTTTGACCTCATACACTGCTACGCGCATGTGAGGGGCATGTTGGACGGCGCCGGTTTTCAGGTCGAAGGCCCATGCGTGCAGGGGGCAAATTACCTTGCCGTTCTCGATGATTCCCTGTCCGAGAGGGCCGCCGCGATGTGGACACACGTTGTCCATTGCGGAAATTACGCCATTCTCGTTGGCAAGACACAGCATCCTTGAGCCCAGAGCCATCTCTCGCGCCTGACCGGATGGCGGCAGCTCACTTTTCGCGCAAATTCGGACAAATTCTGCCATTTTTCTCTCGTTTTCGATGCGTTTGCGCAGCTTCTGCAAGCACCTTTGCCATCGTGCTACGCTCATCTTCAGAATGCACGAAGAGCCGTCTCCAAATCCACCTGCGCCAAAAGACGTGAAGCTATGGTGTCCTAATTGCGCGCGCGAGGTTGACGATCCACTTGTGTGCGGCGACTGTTCCGCCGTTATTTGCCGGGTTTGCGGAACTCCACTGGAATCCGCTGACGAACTGGCGTTTGGGTAGCCGCCGTGCCGAAAAAGAGCTCCACTTCCACTAAGCCCACGCCCAAACAAGCCCGCGCCGCCGGATGGAAAGACCCGCTGCAGCCGCAGCAGCCGCTGGTCAGCGGCAAATGGCTGCTGTCGGCGCTGGGAACAGTACTGGCGCTGTCGGCGGTGCTGGCCTATGCGACCCTCTGCCTGCTTTTTTATCAAGGAAGCTGGCAGCTGATCTTTCATCCTTCGCGGGTGGTCGGCACGCATCCAGCTGTGGCTTATGAGGAAATCCGCTTCAACTATACCGAAACCGGAAAAGCGCAGCTTGTGGGCTGGTGGGCTCCGGCAGAAGCTGACGCACCTTATAAGAGCCGGACGATTGTTTTGCTGCACGATGGGCGTGGCTCACTGGCTGACGTGAGCAGCCGGATGGAGATGCTTCATGCCCTGGGCGTGAATGTTTTTGCGTTCGATTACCGTGGTTTTGGGCAGAGCACGGAGCTGCATCCCTCGGAAATGAGCTTGAACCAGGATGCGGATGCTGCTGTTGCTTATCTTACCGGGACTCGCCATTTGCCTGCCCGGTCTATCGTGCTTTATGGGGATGGGATTGGGGCAGTTGTTGCTGCTTCGACGGCTTCGCGGCATCCGGAAATGGCCGGTTTGATCCTGGAAGATATCAGCCCGGACGCTCTGCGCATCCTCTCACAGGACGCACGCACCAAAATTTTACCGGTGCGGCTGCTGACCAGCGACCGGCTGGACATCGCCAGCTCGCTGAAAACACTGCGGACGCCAAAGCTTTTCCTCGATCATGGGAACAGTCCGGAAACGGTGCAAGCATACGAAGCCGCAGATGAGCCCAGGAAAATCTTAGAGCTCACAGGCGATCAGGCTGCTAACCGGTCAGCTTTCCATGCGTTTCTGGATCAGATTGCCAGATAAAAATCCGGCTCCCCGCCTGTTGGCAAACATGGCAAACTTGAAGGAGGCAGGGGCTATTCCTTATGAGACCATCTGAGGCGCTTCACCGATACCGCGAAGATATTCGGCGCATTGTGCAGGAGAACCGCAGCGCGAACCCTCGCATCTTCGGCTCTGTCCTGCGCGGCAGCGATTCAGAGTCCAGCGACCTCGATATACTGATTGACCCTACTCGCGAGACCAGCCTTCTGGACGTTGCGCGCATACAGAACCAAATTCAGGTGCTTCTGGGCGTACGTGTCGATGTGCTCACTCCGGCCGCCTTGCCGCAAAAATTCCGTGACCAGGTGCTTTCCGAGGCAGTTCCGGTATGAGTTTGCGGGTTTTGGATTATCTTGAGCATATTCTGCAGGCACTTACCCGGATCGATCGATATACAGCAGGCTTAAAAGAAGAAGAATTTCTGACAAATGAACTCATTCAGGATGGCGTTATTCGTAATCTTGAAGTTATGGGGGAAGCGGCGAAAAACATTGAATTACGTGATTCTTCTTTTGCCGCCAGTCATCCGGAACTCATGCTCAAAGACATCTACCTCATGCGAAATCGCCTTACGCATGGATACTTTTCTGTGGATATGGGTATCGTTTGGAACACAGTGCAGCGAGATTTGCCCGATCTGAAATTACGCATCACAAAGGCTTACGAAATATTAAAATCGCAGCCTTCTTCAACGCCATAATGTTTCGAGGACCACACCATCGCTTTTAAGGAATCCATTGGATGTTCGCATGGCTTGATCGTTTTCAATCCCTGGGAGTGCTGATTGGCCGCCTTGTGCTTGGCATCATCCTGATTGTTCATGGCTGGCATAAGATATTTCCGCGCGGGTCGCTTTACCAGTTCACGCAAATGGTTGGGCATATGGGAATTCCGGCATGGCTCGGGTATGTGGCGGCGTTTACGGAATTCTTTGGAGGAGCGCTGCTGATACTCGGCCTGCTTGTTCCGATTGCAGCGCTGGGAGTCGCGATCGATATGGCGGTGGCGATTCTCGGCGTTCACCTGCGCCATGGACTGACCGGGCCGCAAGGGTTTGAATTTCCGCTGGCGCTCTTTGCCCTGGCGCTGCTGATTCTTTTCGGCGGGTCGGGTTACCTGGCGATCGACTCCCGGCTTGGGGTGCGCTAGCAGAGCTCGATATCGGTCTGTCGGAAGTCGTTGCCCTTGGCCAGCAGCGGCTCTCCGGAGATTTTTGCGAGGGCGTAGGAGAAGCAATCGCCGAAATTCAAAGCTGCGGGGTGATTGCCCTTGCCGTACTCTCGCCAGGCTCTTTGAGCGATTACGACCTGCTCCGCGTCCACCGGCGTAATCTGAATTCCATACTGCACGAGGAACAATTCGTATTCCCCACTTGCCGCCGTTCCCAACCGGCCTTCAATGACGATTCCAGCTTCAAGGGCGGTAGCAGCGGAAATCTGGAGAAATTGCGCCTGCTCCATCTGATTAAGAAACGCTTGCCGTTCCGGCTCCTTGAAAAAGATTGCAGCGAGGCATGAAGTATCGATCACCATCAGCGTGGAATTCCATGTTCGTCATAGCCAATAATCTCATCGGGAGAACGGGTATCGAGCACGGGCAATGCATCGATGCGTCGAAGGAGTGCCTCGATTTCTTCTCGCCGGAACCGACGCTTACGCCGTTGATGCAGCCGCTCCATGCGCTCCTGCAGGGATTTCTGGATGGCCTCGGTTAGGGACTCCCCGGTCATTTGTGCAACCTGACGGGCGAGGTGTTCGGTTGCCGGATTTTTAATGCTGAGTGCCATTTCTATAAGTATACCTGGCTTTCTATAATTATAGAACTTTCTTCCCGGACAACGTATTCCCCTTAATTTGCCTCTGAGCCTACAAAGATTCATAAGCCTTTTTCTGAGGGGAGTTTCCATGAAAGCTGCTGGGATCATTCTGATTATTGTCGGAATTGTTGCGCTGGCATACGGCGGTATTACCTATACCACGCATAAAAAAGTGATCGATATGGGGCCGATTCAGGCGGAAAAGAAGGAGAATCACAGCATACCGCTGCCGCCGATTCTTGGCGTGCTGGCGATTGTGGGCGGCGGAGCGATGTTGTTTGTAGGGGGAAAGAGTCGCTGATTGCGGAAAAGCGGCCCGCTTTTTCCGGGCGGGCCGTTTTTTAGTATTTCGATAGATCGGTGATGGCTTCGTAGATGCGCTCGGGCTGCGGCAGAATTACATCTTCAAGCTGCGGCTGGTAGGCGACGAAGGTATCCATGGCGGCAACGCGCTTGACCGGCGCATCGAGGTCCTCGAAGAGCTCGTCGGCGATGCGGGCGGCGATTTCCGCGCCGTAGCCCCAGCTCAGCATGTCCTCGTGGGCGACGATGACGCGGCTTGTCTTCTTCACCGAAGTGGCGATGGCCTCCCAGTCATAGGGGCTCAGAGTTCGCAGATCGAGAATTTCCACTTCAAGCCCGTGCTCGCGATGCGCCTTCTGCGCCGCCTGGAGGGCACGGGGCACGACGGCGCCGTACGTCACAATGGTGAGGTCCTTGCCCTGGCGCACGGTGTTCGCCTTGCCGAAGGGAATCATGTAATCGGGACCGGGGTAGACGGCGCGACCGTATGTTTCGCGATAGAGGCGCTTATGCTCGAGGAAGAGCACAGGATCGTCGCAGCGAATCGCGGTTCTCAGCAGGCCGTTGGCGTCGAGAGCGTTGGACGGGAAGACGACGCGCACGCCGGGGGTGTGGGTAAAGATGCTTTCGCCGGATTGCGAGTGATAAATGGAGCCGCCGGTAAGATAGCCGCCTATGGGAACGCGCACGACTACCGGAGCGGAGAAGGTTCCGTTAGAGCGCCAGCGCAGGACGCTCAGCTCATTGCGGAACTGGTGAATCGAAGGCCAGATGTAATCGAAGAATTGAATCTCCACTACCGGCTTCATGCCGCGGACACCGTAGCCTACGGCGCGGCCTACGATGTTGGCTTCAGCCAGCGGGGAGTTGAAGACGCGATGGCTGCCGAATTCGGTTTGCAGGCCGGAGGTGAGCTTAAAGACACCGCCCTTGCCTTTGACTTCGCCTTCGCGGAGAAACTCTTCGCGGCTGCAATCGGCCACATCCTCGCCATAGATGACGATGCGGGGATCACGGCGCATTTCGTCTTTCAGGCAGGCGTTGATGAGGTCGGCCATGGTGCGCTCCTGCGTGTCGGCAGTTTTGGCAGGCTCGGTTTGCAGTTCGGCGCGGGTGGGATCGTAGTTCTCGGAATAGACATGCAGCGGAATGCTGTCCGCGGTAGGAAATGGCGCGCGCAAAGCCCGTTCCGCAGCCTGGCGCACTTCCTCATCGACTTCTTTTTCCAGGCGGTTGATGCCGTCGGCGTCGAGGATGCCTTCGCGCAGCAGGAACATCTGCGTTTTCTGCAGAGGATCGCGCAGCGAATCGGCTTCCAACTCGCTCTTAGGACGGTAGAGCCGGTCGTCATCGGAAAGCGAGTGCGAATAGGGGCGGATGACGTGGCCATGCACCAGGGCAGGGCCGCGACCGGAGCGGCAGTGGGCTACGGCTTCTTCCATGGCGCGGAAGCTTTCCAGCAGATCGGTGCCGTCGACTTCGGCAAAGTGGAAGTTGGGGAAGTTGGCGACCAGCGTGGAGATGTTGCCGCCGGGCGTGTTGACTTCAACGGGGGTCGAGATAGCGTACTCATTGTCTTCTACGACAAAGAGCACGGGTAATTTCTGGTTTGAGGCGGTGTTCAGCGCTTCCCAGAATTCACCCTGGCTGGTAGAGCCCTCGCCGAGCGAGGTGTAGACAACTTCGTCGCCGTGGAAGGTCACGTCTTTGAAGGCGCGGTAGTCTCCTTCGTGCTTCGCAGCCGCTTCGGGGTGCCGGGAGAAGTAGCGTCCGGCTTCGGCGCAACCGACGGCGTGCAGCACCTGGGTGGCGGTGGCGGATGATTGCGAAACGATATTCAGCTTTGTGTTGCCCCAGTGCGAGGGCATCTGGCGTCCGCCGCTGGAGGGGTCGGATGCCGCGCCGACGGCCTGTAGAAACAGCTCTTCGACGGTGCTGCCCAGCGTCAGCGCCAGGGCGCGGTCACGATAGTAGGGGAAAAACCAGTCATAGCCCGGCTTGAGAGCCTTGCCGGCAGCCACCAGCAATGCCTCATGGCCGGCGCCGGAAATCTGGAAAAAAATCTTCTGCTGCCGCTTGAGCAGGATTTCGCGGTCATCCGTGCGCCGCGAAAGATACATCAGGCGGTACATCTCGATCAAGCGCTCCGGATCGAATCCGTAAGCCAGACCTGTCTTACTCTGCTCGGCGCCGCGGACGGCTGTTTTGGCCATTCAGAAAACCTCTATCGATCTTTGCCGCAGTCCCTCGAATTACATGGGCGACAGGTGATTGTACAGCAGTAGACCAATGCTGTCTTTCCCCGGCAACCCGAAAGATTGCTGCTCAATCCAACAGCTTTACGATGCTCGAACCTGAGCCTGAGTACCATCCAGCGTTGTATTTGTATTGTAAGAAAAAGTGCCGGAAGACGAGAACCTGCCGGACAGGTCAGGGGGCGCATTGACCATCGTTTCTACAACATGCTCTAATGCAGCGTTTTGTGATGATTTCTACACAAAAGTGTTCAGCGGCGCGATGCGGCACGCCTTTTTCAGTGTTCCGAGTGGCGTTCTGTCTGATACGTTTCTGATTCCGGCATAACTACCGGAGCGGTTTTATCTCTGGGAGGATACTGAATGTTTTTCTCGCCGCTGGCCGCATGTTTCTGGCAGGCCACTGATTCACTCAATACAGGTTCGGACAGCCTCTATCTATGGATTGCCCTCGCAGTCGGTGTCCTGGGACTGATCGCGGCACTTGTTTTTGCCCGATCGGTGCTTGGTTCCGATTCCGGCACTCCCGACATGCAGCGAATCTCCAACGCCATCCGCGAGGGAGCGGAGGCCTTTATGCGTCGGCAGTATGGCACGATTGCACTGATAGCCGTAGGACTCGCCATCATTCTTTATCTTGGTTATCGCCTTTCGCCCTTTACTGCTCCCATCGCAAATAAGGTCGTCATCAGCTTCCTGATCGGAGCGGCGTGCTCGGCGCTTTCCGGCCAGACAGGCATGTGGGTTTCAATTCGCTCGAATATCCGCACGGCAGCGGCGGCGCGCACCAGCCTGGGCAAGGCGCTCCAGATTGCCCTGCGCGGCGGCGCGGTTACGGGACTGATCGTTGTGGGGCTTTCGCTGCTCGGCGTCGGCGTGCTCTTTCTCGCTTTCGGCGGATTGCGCAATCCGCAGCAGGTTCCCTTTCAGCTTGTGGGCTTTGGCTTTGGAGCCTCGCTGGTGGCGCTCTTTGCGCAGCTCGGCGGGGGCATCTATACCAAGGCCGCGGATGTAGGCGCCGATCTCGTCGGCAAGGTCGAAGCCGGAATTCCGGAAGACGATCCTCGCAACCCTGCGGTGATTGCCGATCTGGTAGGCGACAACGTGGGCGACTGCGCAGGCCGCGGCGCGGATATCTTCGAGTCCACCGCGGCGGAAAATGTGGGCGCTATGATCCTGGGCGCTTCGCTTTACCCGGTCTTTGGAATCAAGGGCATTCTGTTTCCGCTGATAGTGCAGGCTATCAATCTTATTGCCAGCATCGTGGGCGTCAGCATTGTCCATAGTAAGGAAGAAGAAGACCCGATGCATGCGCTGAACCGCGGCTACTATGTGACGGCTTTGCTTGCGCTGGTGGGCTTTGCGGCTGCGGTCTATTACATGCTGCAGGGGCGCTGGTGGCTGCTGGGCAGCGGCATTGTCGGCATTATTACGTCGTTTCTCTTTGTCCGTATCACGGAATACTACACGGAAACCCGTTTTCGCCCGGTGCGCTCCATTGCGGAAGCATCTACGACCGGCCCGGCCACCAATATCATCAGCGGCATTGCCGTGGGAATGGAGACACCGGCGATTCCGGTGCTGGTGATTGGCTCGGCGCTGTTGCTGAGCTACTACTTCGGCGTACGCGGACTGGCGGATGTGGCGACTATTTCCGACTATGCCAAGGGCATTTACGGAACGGCCATTGCTACCATGGGCATGCTCTCCTCGGCTGCCTATATTCTGGCGATGGACACCTTCGGCCCTATCACCGACAATGCCGGCGGGATTATCGAAATGAGCAATCAGCCGGAGAGCGTCCGCGAAAAAACGGACAAGCTCGACGCTGCGGGAAACACCACCAAGGCGTTGACCAAGGGCTATGCCATCGGCTCGGCGTCGCTGGCTGCGTTCCTGCTCTTCTCGGCTTATCTTGAGGCGATTCACGACATCGTGAGCCAGCGGCTTGCGACTGCCGGAGAAGTGCTTTCGCCTTCGTGGAGTTTCTCGAATGTCAATCTCGCATCGGTGCCGGTGTTTGTTGGCGCATTGCTGGGAGCGATGCTGACGTACCTGTTCTCGTCGATGGCGATCAAGGCTGTGGGACGCGCGGCGCAGACGGTCATCCAGGATGTTCATAAGCAGTTCAAGGAGAATCCGGGCATTATGGAAGGCACTTCGCAGCCGGATTATGGGCGCTGCGTGGGCATTGTGACAGGAGCGGCGCTCAAGGAGATGGTGCTGCCGGGCGCTCTGGCGGTTGCCATGCCGCTGGCGGTAGGCGTTATCTTCCGCCACTTCAGCCCATCGTTCAGCCTGCGGGAGCTGGCGAATACGCCTCGGATTCACGGACTGCCGATGAACCTGAGCGGCGCAGAGGCGGTAGCCGCGCTGCTGATGGTGGGAACCATCTCCGGTATTTTGCTGGCGATGCTGATGAACAATGGCGGCGGCGCATGGGACAACGCCAAGAAATTCATCGAAACCGGCCAGTATGGCGGCAAGCGGTCCGAGGCGCACAAGGCCGCGGTTGTCGGCGATACGGTGGGCGATCCTTTCAAGGACACTGCCGGCCCTTCACTGCACGTGCTCATCAAGCTGCTGGCAACGGTAACGCTGGTGCTGGCTCCGCTGTTCGTTTAACCCAGACAGAGGCCGCTCCGATCCGGGGGCGGGCCTCTGCTTTGTAATTGTCTCGTTCTGCCCCGCTAACAGTGGAACGTGATTGCTCACCTGGTATCACGCTCTTCCCATGTCCATTTCGAGGATTCCGTCGCTTAAGATTTTGCGCGAATGGGAGCGACGCGCCATCTTCTTCCTGCCTCGCGAGGGGCTGATAAACTGAGTCTGTATCTATGTTTGAAAACCTTTCAGAAAAACTGCAGCGCGCGTTTAAGAATCTTCGCGGTCAAGGCACGATAACCGAAGAAAATATCGGCGAGGCCCTACGGGAGATCCGCGTTGCCCTGCTTGAAGCCGACGTCAATCTGAATGTCGTCAAGGACCTGATCGAGCATATCCGCGAAAAGGCAGTGGGCCAGGAAGTGATGACCGCGCTTTCGCCGACCGAGCAGGTTATCAAGATCGTGCGCGATGAGCTGGTCGCGCTTCTAGGCAAAGACACCGCCCGCTTCAATTTTGCTTCAAAGCCGCCTACCGTCATTCTTATGGCCGGCCTGCAGGGCTCCGGTAAAACGACGACATCGGGCAAGCTGGCGGCGTGGCTGCAAAAGGGCGGACATCGCCCTATGCTCGTATCTGTTGACGTGTACCGCCCGGCGGCCCGTGAGCAGTTGAAGGTTGTGGCCAAGTCGATCAAAGCGAATCTTTACGAAGGAGACACCAAGGGTGAGGCCGCGGGCACTCCGCTGGTCGAGCGACTGGCGAAAGAAGCGCGGCGCGAGGCCGTTATCTCCGGTTGCGACACGCTGATTGTCGACACAGCAGGACGCCTGCACATCGATGAAGATTTGATGGGCGAGATGGAATCGCTGAAGAAGCTGCTCAGCCCGCAGGAAATTCTCTTTGTCGCCGATTCGATGACCGGACAGGACGCGGTGAAATCTGCTGACGAATTTCATAAGCGGCTGGCGCTTACCGGCATCATTCTCACGAAGATGGATGGCGATGCTCGCGGCGGCGCGGCTCTTTCGATTCGCCACGTGACCGGCCAGCCGGTGAAGTTCATCGGCATCGGTGAAAAGCCGGATGCCTTTGAGCCGTTCCATCCAGACCGCATTGTGAGCCGCATTCTCGGCATGGGCGACATTATGACGCTCATCGAAAAGGCTGAGGAGAAGCTCGATAAGAAGAAATCGGAAGAATTTGCGCGCAAGGCTCTTTCGGGCGACGGCTTTTCGCTCGAAGATTTCCGCGATCAGCTGCGGCAGATTCGCAAGCTGGGCTCGCTGCAGAGCATCATGAAGATGCTGCCCTCTGTCGGCCCGCTTGCAGGCATGCAGCAGATGGCCGACCAGGTGGATGAAAAGCAGTTTGTTCGCGTGGAAGCGATCATCAATTCGATGACGCAGAAAGAGCGCAATAATCACGAGATCATCTCCGGCAGCCGCCGGAAGCGCATTGCGCTTGGCTCCGGAACCTCGGTGCAGGAAGTCAACCAGCTTTTGCGGCAGTACGCGCAGATGCGCAAGATGTTCAAGAATGTGGGCAAGGGCGGCATGCTGCAGCGTCGCGCCATGGGAATGCTCGGCGGCATGAAGGGCGGATTTGGTAGGTAGCAGATGATTGACCTCGACCACCGACTTCAGGATCAGCTCGACGAAATTACCGCGAACACGCGCACGCTGGTGCAGCCGGAGCGGCTGGCGATCAGCGAACAGGCGGTTGCCGATCTGTTTGCCAGCGGCATCGAACAGCAGATTCTTCCGATTGGAGCAAAGGCTCCCGAGTTTGCTTTGCCGGACGCTTCGGGGCGCATGGTGAGATCGTCTGACCTGCTTGCGCTAGGGCCGCTGGTGATCGATTTCTTTCGCGGACGCTGGTGCCCTTATTGCATGACGGAACTGGAAGCCTGGCGCGATCTTTATCCGGTGATTCGCGAACTGGGAGCGCTGCTGATTGCTGTTTCTCCGCAAGCCGCGCGCCAGAGCGACTTTACTGCAAGCCAGCACGGAATTCCTTTTCCGCTATTGCACGATTCCCACTGCGATGTAGCGCAGCAGTTTGGGCTGGCTTATAAAGTTCCGCCCTTCCATCAACAGTATTTCCGCAGCATTCTCGTCAATATTCCTTTTGTGAACGGGGATGAAAGCTGGCTGTTGCCTCTGCCTGCCACCTATGTACTGGCTCAGGACGGCACAGTGCTTTACGCCGAAGCTCATGCGGATTTCCGCGTTCGCCCGGAGCCGGGAGACGTGGTGAAGCACATCCCCAGCCGATAACGCGGTTTCTATTTTCATCCCTGTGTCTCATTGGCTCCGCTGAATCTGCATCCAATGAACGAATGAGACCGGCGTCTCGCCGATCCGGTTTTGTATCTGAGGATAAGGACCCCAGGCGCGTGAATCGCAAAAAAGCGATTTTGTTTGTCTTTGCAGTGATCTGGTTCGCAGCTACTGCTCATGCGGATATCGGCGTTGTGATCGCCGATCCAACTACGATTGGATCCTCGGCTTACACGCATGCCGGCCATTCCCTGATTTATCTTTCCGGCGTCTGCCCGGATACGCCTGTACATGCGCGGCTATGCAAAGCGGGCGAACAAGGCTCCATTGTTACGGCTTACCCCGACTTCAAAGAATGGAAGCCGTATGCGTGGAATATGGCGCCACTCAGTATTTACCTGAATGGATTGTCTTCACCGGATAACCGGCTGCTGTATGCTTCACGCAAAGTAGAGGCCGCGCTGGACGATTCGGCACGTAATCACTATTTGAAGCCGGTTTGTGAAGGGCGCTGCCCCGATATGCAGCATGCCTATTGGCATGACATGATTGCCGCAACTGCAGATCGTGACATTTTTATCTACGCGGTGCGCTCTACCCACGCTCAGGATCAAGCTATTGTGGACTGGTTGAATGCCGATGCCAACGTTAACCACTACAACGGCGTTACCCGCAATTGCGCTGTATTTACGCGAGAGCTTGTGAACCTTATCTTTCCTCATGCGGTGCACCGGGATTTTCTGAACGACCTGGGAATGATGAGCCCCAAGGCCGCGGCGCGGTCTTTCAGCCGATGGGCGACGAAACATCCGGAGCTGGGCTTTTACAGCATGCATTTCGCACAGCAGCCGGGAGACTTGCCTCGCGCAGGCATGGCGTGCAACGGAACCGAAGCCGCCATTCACATTAAAAAATATTTGATACCGGCGGCCATGATTGGCGATCACGAAGTGGCAGGCTCCTTTTTTGTCGCTTACTTTCTGACCGGCAGGTTTGATTTATACAAGGAATACCGCCGGTATCCTGCTCCGACTGTTGTCTCGATCGAATCAGAGGCGCGCAGAGCGAAAGATCAGGCGAATGAGCGACAATGGCGCGTGTTGCGCACTTCTCTGGATGAGATTCGCTCCGAGAAAACGGGAACGCCGGAAAGCTGGGCGGCCTACCGGGAGCGGGTAAGGGAATTTCAGGCTTTTGCGTCCGCGAACGATATTCCACAGGAGAAGAAGAAAAAGCTTCCTTCAGAACTGGCAGACGCACCGGTTGCGATCGATGAAGATGGTAATCCCTGGCTGATTCTCGGAACGGAGACGGGCCAACAGCGCGTCGGCGCTTCGAGCGCGAACCTGCTGGCGGGCGGCTCCAATCCGCGGCTTGCTTTTGAGCTGATACTAGGCCGTGTTTCCTATGTATTGGAGGCGAAGAATCATTTGCAGGAAGATTTCGCCGCATTTCGCGAGGATTGGTCTCTTTTGCAGGCGGCCTATGATCGCTTGCACCGTGCGCCTGCGGCAGAAGACTGGCCTGTCGTCGCTTCGACGAAATAAAGTCGCAGCGCCTTATTATTCCTCGTGCTGGGCAGCTTTTTTCGCGTGCTTCTTTTCTCCTTCCGCGGCAGGGTGCGGAATACCTCCAATCGCCTCGGTGAGCTTGAGACTTGCTTCGCGCAATGCCTGGCGCACGAGCTTTGGAGTTGTCGGGTCTTCCATACGCGCCAGATAAGGAACGGTGAGAGCGGCTACGGCCTGGCTGTTCTCGTCCAATACCGGATAGGTAATGTTGATGACACCGCGAATCTGGTAGCTGTCGCGCTCTTCGTATCCCTGTGCGCGAATTTTTTTCAGGTGCTCATCCAGATCTTTTGGAATATGGTTTCCTGTTTCTTCCTGCCATATATGAACGGCGCGGTCGCGCTGTTCCTGCGGGAGATGGGCGAGGATGACGTGGCCGGTAGCCGCGTGCATCAGATCGACAATGGATCCTGCCTTTACGTAAAAACCGGGGCTCACCGGCGAGTCGGCCTGGGCGACGATGACCACGTGGCCGGCTTCGAGGACACCGAGGTGGCAGGACTGGTTGATTTTGTGCACCATGTTCTGCATGATGGGCAACGCTTCGGAGACAAGCCGTTTTGTCGGCGGATATTCAAGCGCCATCCGAAACATTTTGAGTGTGAGCCGAAAACGGTCGTCGTCCTCGGAACGGCCGATATATCCGCGCTCTTCCAGGCATAGGAGCATGCGGAAGATTTCCGAGACGGTTCGATTCAGACGTCGGGCCACATCACTTTTTGTGAGGCCTGCAGGTTCCTGTGCAAACAACTCGAGGATATCGAGTCCTTTTTCCAGGGCGGGAGTGGGATAACGTCGCTTAGCCGTTTTCAAGATGTATCTTTCTTATTGAGTATCCAGAACTAGCAGAGATTTTAAATTGCACGAGACAAAAGAGAGTAGCAGCAATTATGATTGCCCATCAAAATTATTTTTAACTTATAAAAGCACGGACGAGAAAACCTACTTCTGCCGACTGGAGACAAACCCGGGATGGGATCATTTTTAAAATTTTTCACGCTTTGCGTCGCTGCCGGCGCAGCCCTTTGCGCCTTCGCCCAGCAACCTGACCAGAATGACCTTATCTGGCAGAAATCTGTTCAGAAGTACGATAAAGAGCGCGCGGCAGACGTGGCGGCGGTAGACAAGATTGCGCAGGAAGGCCCATTCAAGCCCGATTGGGATTCGTTGAAACAATACAGAATTCCGGAGTGGTATCAGGACGCGAAATTCGGGATCTTCATCCATTGGGGGCTTTATTCCGTCCCGGCATTCGGCAACGAATGGTATCCGCGCAACTCGTATAAGCAAGGAACGCCTGAATTCAAACACCAGGTGGAGACGTACGGCCCGCAGACAAAGTTTGGATATAAGGACTTTATTCCGCAGTTTAAAGCTCAGAGCTTTGACGCGAAGGCTTGGGCTGCTTTGTTCAAGGAGTCGGGCGCACGCTATGTGATACCGGTAGCGGAACACCATGACGGATTCCAGATGTACAACTCTGCGTTGAGCGACTGGACGGCTGCCAAGATGGGGCCGAAGCGCGATATTCTCGGAGAATTGCGTACGGCCATTCTTGCGGAAGGACTGCATTTTGGCGCGTCCTCGCACCGCGCCGAACATTATTGGTTCATGAACGGCGGCAGGGAGTTCCCTTCGGATGTGCAGGACCCGAAATATGCATCCTTTTATGGCC
>DASZUU010000048.1:0-7923 GCA_035547425.1 Alloacidobacterium sp.
GATGTATCCGCTGCCGTTATCGGTATAGAACTGCGAGGGCGGAATGGTCAGCGTATTCGAGTTGGCCTCGTGATCTTCAGTGCGATAGTAGTCGCCATAGAAGAAGAGCTTGTTTTTGATGATGGGGCCGCTGAGATTGCCTCCGAAATAGTTATAGGCGACATGACCGACGCTGTTGGCAAAGTAGGAGCGCGCATCGAAAGCGCTGTTCTGGAGGTATTCGGTAGCGGAGCCATGGAAGGCGTTGCCGCCGGATTTCAGCGTGACGTTGGTGACGGCGCCGATGGCACGGCCCAACTCAGCCTCGAAGTTGTTGGTGGAGATATCGACGGTCTGAATGGCGTCGGCGGGAGGGATCATGATCTGGAGCAGGCCGGTGCGCTCGTCGTCGTCAATGCCTTCGATCTGGTAGCTGTTGCCCATGCGCGGGATGCCGTTGACTTCAGTCTGAAGGGAGCTTTGCGCGTTGAAGAACTGCGAGTGCTGAAAGGTGGCGGGGGTGGTTCCGGGCACGAGGTTCAGCATGCCCTGGAAGTTGCGGTTGACGCTGAGCGGCATGTCTTCGATGTGGCGCGCTTCGAACTTGGTGCTGACGTCGGCGCGATCAGTTTGCAGGATCGGGGGCACGTCGGTGACGGTGATGGTTTCAGAGGCGCTGCCCGGCTCGAGCGCAAGGTCAACACGGGTTGCGGTGTTGACGATGACATCGACGCTGGCGCGGGTTTCTTTCTTAAAGCCCGCAGCTTCCGCGGTTACGGAGTAGGCGCCCGGCGGGAGGTTAGGGAAAGTGTAATTGCCGCTTTCGTTCGTGTTGGCTTCGTGAGTGATCTGCGTCGCCAGTTCTTTGATGGTGACTTTGGCATTGGGCACGCTGGCGCCGGTCTTATCGTTGACGCTGCCGAGCAATGTTGCCGATACGGCTTGCGCGTGGGCTGTCGACCACGAGGAGCAAACCATTGCAGTAACGAGTAACAGCAGCATTCCCAAAAAGCCGAAAGGTTTTTGGGCAATACGATTCCCGGATCGATAAGGGTGGTTCTTGTGCATTTTCCCTGTTCCTCCACAAGTAAGCAAACTCGCTCCCGCTTGCCGTTTTTAGTGGGCTATAGCCGAGAGTCTTTTTTTACAAACAGGCGAAACATTAGTTGGGCAGAATAGGAATTGTCAAGCTGTAAGGCAGATTCCATTAACGAAAACCGGAGGTAATCAGCACTGGCCCAATATTGCCCTCTTGATATTTCCTTAGTCAATGGCGGAAATGATACATTTTTTTCACTTTCAAGATGCCTGACAATCAGGCAGCAGAAGGAAAGCTTATTTGCGCAGATTGGCGGGGAGATGCGTGCGTGATTCAGAATGAGGAAGGAATGCTTGATCCGATCATAAGCCGACGTCTTTATCAGCAGGTAGCGGAGCGTATCCGAAAGCAGATTGAAACCGGAACGCTCAAGATAGGCGATCGGCTGCCGGCAGAAAAAGATCTTGCGCAGCACCTTGGGGTGAGCCGTCCTACGATTCGCGAAGCGCTGGTTGCGCTGGAGATAGCGGGCTTTGTAGAAATACGGACCGGATCGGGCACGTATATCTGCCAGCGCGGGCGCCTGCTGCCGCCTATGCTCGATGCCGGTCCAGGACCGTTTGAGCTGCTGCATGCAAGGTTGCTGATTGAAGGCGAAGTGGCCTCGGAAGCCGCAATGCGCATGACGAATGAAAACCTTGCCGCTGTGGAATCGACGGTACATGAGATGGAAGAGATGATTCTTGCGGGAGAGCATAGCCGCGCAGCCGATCAGAAATTTCATGTACTGATAGCGCAGATTTCCGGCAATAGCGTGATGGCGGAGCTGGTTTCGAATCTGTGGCAAGGCATGTTTTCTCCGATGTTCTACAAGATGAGCGAGCTGACGGGACTAATCGCCAACCAGGAACTGGCGCTGGCGGAGCACAAAGCGATTGTTGCCGCCTTGTCTACGCACGATCCTGTGGGGGCGCGAGCTGCAATGCGGCGGCACCTGAAGAGCGTGGAAACCGTGCTCACCCGAAATAGCGTCGCGTTTATTTCAGGCAAGAACGATAAGGCCTGAGCGAGCTTTTCTGCTTCTCTTCGAGGTATGTCTCCGACAGCGAGACAATCGAGCGCGCTTTTGCAGACAGAGACTCTGTGCTTTTGATACATCATTCTTGTACCCGTCTTCGTGTTGCGGCGGGACAGGAATGATAGCCATACGAATGTTGAAGTCCCGCCTTGAATCCATGCGCCTGCGGCACATTCTTCTTTATTGCCTGCTGGGCTTGCTCTGCAGCCAGGGATGGCACGCAGCAAATGCTGCGACGGCACCCTGGTCAAAGCGGATGGCAGATTCAACGATCAAGCGATGGCCTAAGGGGAATTTCCAGCCGCAGGACAAGACTCAGGTATGGAATTACGAGCTGGGCGTGCTGCTGCAAGGCATGTCTGCGGCGTGGTATCACACGGCGGACGGGGCCTACTTCCACTACATAAAAGATGCGATCGATCCCCTCATCAATCCTGATGGATCCATCTCGACATATAAGCCGGAAAACAACGCGCTCGATGATCTGCTGCTCGGACGCGAGTTGCTGCTGCTGCATGGAGTGACGCAGGATGCGAAGTACTACAAGGCTGCGACAATTCTTCGCGAGCAATTAAATACGCATCCGCGTACCGGCGACGGAGGGCTCTGGCACAAACAGCGGTATCCGCAGCAGATGTGGCTGGATGGGCTGTACGTGGCTGAGCCGTTCTATGCGCAGTATGCCGTTACATTTCATGAGCCGCAGGATTTTGCGGATATCACAAAACAGTTCGTGCTCATGGAAGAGCACGCGCGCGACGCGAAGACCGGATTGCTGTTCCACGGATGGGACGAGACAAAGCAGCAGCGCTGGGCGGATAAGACGACCGGGATGTCGCCGAATTTCTGGGCGCGCGGCATGGGCTGGTACATGATGGCGCTGGTCGATACGCTTCCCTATTACAGCAAGGATGATCCGGGACGCGAGAAGCTGCTTGCGATTTTGCAGCGGCTGGCTACCGCGGTGGTGAAGTATCAGGATAAAGATAGCGGCCTATGGTATGAAGTCGTGGATAAGCCGCATGCGAAGGGCAACTACCTGGAGTCGTCTGCCAGCTGCATGTTTACTTATGCGCTGGCGAAAGGCGTCAGGCTTGGCTATCTGTCGCCTGCGTATTCGGCCAAGGCATCGATTGCTTACCAGGGGATATTGAAGAAGTTTGTATCTGTCGATGCGGATGGAATGGTGTCGCTGACCGATACAGTGAAGGCTATCGGCCTGGGCACGGACGCTGTGCATGACGGCAGCTACTCGTATTACGTGAGCCAGGAAGTGGTCAGCAATGATCCCAAAGGGATTGGGGCTTTCCTGATGGCGAGCACGGAAATGGAAGCCGCGCAAACAGCTGCGCTTGGCCGCGGGAAAACAATCCTGCTGGATGGCTGGTTTAACAGCCAGACGAGAAAAAACTCGGCGGGACAGACTGTTTCCTATCACTACAAGTGGGACGACTTCAGCAACAGCGGCAATTCTCTCTTTGGCCATATGTTGCGCGAGTATGGGCTCACTACCGATACGCTTTTTCAAGCTCCCACTGTGGAAGCGCTTAAGAAGGCGCAAATCTACCTGATCATTTCTCCCGACAACACAAATTGGAATAAGAATCCGCATTACATGACGGCTGCCGATGCTGCGCGGATTGAAGAATGGGTGAAGCAGGGCGGGATGCTGGTGATGATGGAAAACGATCCAAGCCACGCGGATATCGAGCATCTCAATATTCTTTCGGAGCGATTCGGCATGCACTTCAACAGCGTGCTGCACAACGCAGTGAATGGCGATCAGTATGAAATGGGGCGCATTGACGTGGATGGCAACGGCCCTGTTTTTCATGCGCCGCATGCGCTGTTTATGAAGGAGATCTGCACAATCACGCTCAAGTATCCGGCAAAGCCGGTGTGGCAGAACAAAGGCGATGTACTACTTGCGGAGGCAAGGTATGGAAAAGGTAAAGTAATCGGCTTTGTCGATCCGTGGCTTTACAACGAATATACCGATGGACGGAAATTACCTCCGCTCTATGACAATCTTGGCGGCGGAAGAGAGTACGTTCGCTGGCTGCTGGAACAACTCCCTCAATCACATTGATGTTTTTAGACAGTTACTATCAGGATTTTTATGAGAATGCTTTTGCTCGCCGATCCAGTTCGGTATGAACGCATGACAACAGCCGAACTGCGCGAATCATTTCTGCTAGATTCGCTCTTTCAACCGGGGACGATTCAGTTAGCGTATGTTGATCTGGACCGCGCTGTGGTTGGCATTGCCGCTCCGGTGGATCAGCCGCTTCCGCTGCCAACTTACGATGAACTGAAAGCCGAATATTTCACTGAGCGCCGGGAATTGGGGGTGCTGAATATCGGAGGGCCGGGAAAGGTTACGGTCGGCGATGCATCGCATGCGCTGGAGAATCTCGATTGCTTATATATCGGACGGGGAAATCCAAAGATTGCTTTCAGTTCCGACGACAGCTCGAATCCCGCGATTTTTTATCTGTTGAGTTATCCGGCGCATGCGAATCATCCGGCAGCTCTGGTGAAAAAGGCGGACGCCAATCCAACAGAACTGGGAACACTGGAGACGTGCAATCGGCGAACAGTGTGCAAGTATATTTTTCTGGACGGCGCAAAGAGCTGCCAACTGGTGATGGGCGTTACGCATCTGCACGCCGGCAGCGCATGGAATACGATGCCGCCGCATACGCATATGCGCCGCTCGGAAATTTATATGTACTTCAATCTCGCGCCGGAAGCGCGGGTGTTTCACCTGATGGGCCCAAGCGATGAAACACGGCACCTTGTGATGAAGGACCGCGAAGTAGTGGTATCGCCGGGATGGTCGATTCATGCAGGCGTGGGCACAGGGGCCTATAGTTTTTGCTGGGGCATGGGCGGCGAAAATCAAGACTACGCCGATATGGATTTGATTTCCATCGAGCAGTTGCAATAACAGGAGAAGGCGAATGAGAAAGATATTTTCAGCTGCAGGCGCAGCTCTTTTGTCGGGGTTTATGGCGCATGCGCAAAGCACTTCCGCAAAAGTGGATCATTACTCGGCGCAGGACATTCGGAAGCAATTGGCGGAGCTTGCCCCCAAGGCGAAAGATTCGGGCAGCAGCGGATCCACGCTCGGCGATTATGCGAATCATCAGATCAAGCTCTCACTGCGCGCCACCAGCGGAGGAAGCGAAAGCCACGCCCATTTTGTAGACATATTTTTTGTGACACAGGGCAAAGCGACACTTATCACGGGCGGTACGATCGAGAATCCAAAAAGCATTGGAGACGGCGAGACGCAGGGTAGCGGTATTCAAGGAGGGCATGCAGAAACCATCTCGGTGGGAGATGTTGTCCATATTCCTGCAGGCACGCCGCATCAGATCAAAGTGGAAAACGGCACAATCTATAGCGCTATCGTGATCAAGGTCAAACAATAGCCTTGCCGGGGTTCACGAGTTTCCATAATGATGGAAGAGCGGCGAACTATATTTGGATCTTTTTCGTTCGGGTATGCCCAGGCTGCGAGAAATTTCGTTGCAGCAGCGAACCAGCCGCTCTGCGATACCAGGAACGCTTTGGACCGTGATGCGCGAAGCAGGCCCGGAGACGCTGACGGCGGCAATCGGGTAGCGGTTCTTATCGAAGATGGGCGCGCCGACGCAACGCACGCCTAGCTCAATCTCTTCATCATCGATAGCAAAACCGCGTTTCTTTACTCGTTCCAAAGATTTCATCAGAGCTTCTTTTGTGCACAAAGTTTTCGGGGTGTAGCGCGTATATCTGATTTTGTTGATGGTCTCTTCGCGCAACTCATCCGGCAGAAACGCGAGCATTGCCTTTCCCATCGAGGTGCAATAGACGGGGTTGGATGTGCCCGATTTGGAAGTCATGCAAACTCTGCGATTGGGCTCGACTTTATCGAGGTAGACAACTCTTGTTTTCTGCAAAACGCTCAAGTGGACGGTCTCGCCCACTTCCATGGCGAGACGGCGGAAAAACGGCTGGACGCGCTCGCGGAGATCGATTTGCTCTACTGCCCGGTTGCCCAGTTCATACAGCTTCAGGCCGAGCCGGAAACGGCCTTCTGCTGTGCGCTCGATCATCGAGGTGCGCTCGAGCACGATGAGCGAGCGGTGAGCGGTGCTTTTATGAAGGCCCATGCGCGTGCAGATTTCGGCTAAACTCAGCGGCGATTCACTTTCGCTAAGCATGTCGAGCAGCGCGACCACTCGATCGATACTTTGCAACTGGTATGGATCGGAATGCTTGCTATCTTCTGTTAAAGCCGATGACATCATCGCGGTACTCATTGCATCTCCTCCGAAGAACTTGTTTCAGCCGCGGATGGTTACGTCCTGCGACGGTCCTCCTAAATACATATAGCTGAGTGACTGAGCCTGCTCCAGTAGTTTTGCCAGTGGGCTCGGAAAAGGCGCGGCATAGACTTGAATTTCGCTCATTTTCTTTCCTTATCGAGCCATCCATCCGCCATCGACTACTAAAACTTCTCCGCTGACGTAGTTGCTGGCGGAAGAGGCGAGAAAAACGGCTGCGCCGGCGAGGTCCTGCGGCTCACCCCAGCGCTGCGCGGGAATGCGTTCCAATATCTGGCGATTGCGTGTTTCATCCTGCTGTAAGGCCGACGTGTTCTCAGTGCGGAAGTAGCCCGGCGCGATGGCATTCACCTGAATTCCGCGACCGGCCCATTCGTTTGCAAGAGCTTTTGTCAACTGGGCAACAGCTCCCTTGGAGGCGGCGTAGGCGGGTACGCGAATTCCGCCCTGAAAGGAAAGAAGCGAGGCGATATTGATAATTTTTCCTCTGCCCTGCTTCAGCATCTCTGCGCCTGCAAGCTGAGATAAACGGAATACGCTGTTGAGATTCACCTGTATGACGGTATTCCACGCATCGATGGGATAGACCTCGGCTGCATCGCGGTAAATCATACCTGCATTGTTGACGAGAATCTCGGGAGCACCCATTTTTGCTTCGACTGCGCTGTAAAGAGTGTCCGGGGTCTCGGGCCGGCTCAGGTCGGCGGAAAAGCTTTCAGCGGTTTTGCCGGCGGCTCGAATCTCCTGCGCGGTGGCATCGGCTGGACGGCGATTTCCATGGCAGGCCACTAAGGCTCCGGCTTCTGCGAGGGCGATGGCAATGGCAGCGCCTAAACCACTTGCTGCTCCGGTGACCAGAGCTACTTTTCCATCCAGACGAAAACTATCAAGGATTCCCATTCTGCAGCTTATCTCATACAACGGTACGCTATTCTGTTCAGCGAACCCATCGGGT
This sequence comes from Alloacidobacterium sp., assembly GCA_035547425.1. Lineage (GTDB taxonomy): Bacteria > Acidobacteriota > Terriglobia > Terriglobales > Acidobacteriaceae > Alloacidobacterium. The sequence goes on from DASZUU010000048.1 coordinate 7,386, forward strand.
GGAAATATTGATTTTGATTCATAAAAAGGTGTCAATCTTCAGATGAAGGATCGTCATTTTATCAGGTATTTTGTACCGTATTCCGGGATGAAAGGCCGCGTGCCTGCCTGATGATTTCCAAGTAAGCCTGTGCGGCTTTGGTTATGATTTCCGGTTTACCTTCTGCAATTGCTTTGGCATTCACCAGATCGGCTCCAACACCAAGAGCGAGAGCGCCGGCTTTCAGAAAATCTGCCGCCGTTTGCTGGGTTACGCCGCCGGTTGGAATTAACTGCAGCTGCGGAAAAGGCGCGAGCAGCGACTTTAGATACGATGCTCCACCGACAGCCGAACAGGGAAAAATCTTTACATAATCGGCGCCTGCATTCCATGCGGTCATCACTTCTGTCGGTGTTAACGCGCCGGGAATGGAGACCTTGCCAAGCTCTTTGGTCTTTGCGACGACCTCAGGATGAAAGCCCGGGCTGACGACGAATTCGGCTCCGGCTTCTATGGTTGCCTCCGCCTGTTCTGCCGTCGTGACAGTTCCTGAGCCGAG
>DASZUU010000049.1:0-249239 GCA_035547425.1 Alloacidobacterium sp.
GAGACTTGCATCGTCACGTATCGATTCATCGTGCTCGAAGAGTGTAGAGGGCTGACCTTTTTTCTTCGCCGGAATCTCAACAGGCACAACCTGCGATTTGAAACGACACTCCTTCCATGCGGCAGCAGCCTTGCGATGCGAATTCAGCGCGTACTCGTCCTGCTCTTCGCGCGTGATCTTGTATTTGTCCGCAACATTCTCCGCTGTTTGTCCCATGTGGTAGTTGTTGAAGGAATCCCAAAGGCCATCGTTCACCATCGAATCGACAGCGGTTGCGTTGCCCATACGGAACCCGCTGCGCGCATTCGGCAACAGGTAGGGCGCATTCGTCATCGACTCCATGCCGCCTGCTACAACGATCTCGGCATTGCCCGTCTGGATCGCCTGCGCCGCCAGAGCCACTGCCTTCAATCCTGATCCGCAGACCTTATTGATCGTCATCGCGCTCACGGAAGCCGGCAGCCCGCCGTGCAGCGCCGCCTGTCGCGCCGGGTTCTGTCCCAGTCCGGCGGAGACAACATTGCCCATGATGCATTCGTCTACAGCAGTGGGATTGAGGTTGGCGCGCCGCACCGCTTCGCGCACAGCAATGGCTCCCAGCTGCGTTGCAGAAAAATCAGACAGCGCGCCTTGAAATTTACCTACCGGAGTGCGCACCCCGGAGACGATCACGATTTCTTCCATCACAAAACTCCGCTTCTAAGTTAGACGGCAAACGCATGAAGATAGCAGGCTTGAGATGTAAGAATCAATTATGGGAGAGCCGATGCAGCAAGCAAACGAGATAGAGCCCAGGGTTCGCACCGCTATTGCTCCATGGTGGCATACTGTCCTCTTAGTGGGTCTGCTCCTTGGATTCTCCGTACTCGGTACCCTCCATCACCCGTCCCACACGCTCGAACAACATCACGTCTCACAATATCTGCTCACCCTTGCATGGGAGTGGATTCTGGCCACGCTCGTGCTCTGGGGAATCAGGATGCGTGGTGTTCCGCTGCGGCAGTTGCTGGGCGCGCGCCGCGCTACGTGGCATGGCTGGAAAGAGGATTTCATTCTTGCGGCTGCATTTTGGGTAGCTGCGACGATCGTGCTCGCCGCTCTGGGAATTCTTTTCAAGCTTGCGCATTTTTCGACGCCCGAAAAAACTATCACGCAGCTTGCGCCGCAAAATGCCGTCCAGTTTTTGCTTTGGATCGTTTTGAGCATCTCAGCCGGCATTTGCGAAGAGCTTGCTTTCCGCGGTTATCTGCTGCAACAGTTCGCCCATATGGGACGTCGTATTTCTGTTGGCATCGTGCTTTCTTCGTTGGTCTTCGGTGTCGCGCATGGGTATGAAGGCGTGAGCGGCATGATCGCTATCACCGTGTATGGCGCGCTTTTCTGCGCTTTAGCAATTCGCCGCGAAAGCCTCCGCGCAGGCATGATGGCGCATGCATGGCACGATATTTTTTCCGGCATCGCGCTCATGATTCTCAAACACGCGCACGTTCTCTGAGTTGTGATGACGCTCCAGTGAATCCGAAAGGCGCGACAAGTTAGAAAACTTTCTCATTTTTTTCTTGACACTCTTTTTGCGGAACTCTATACATTTGCTAACTGCAGCATTTGTTGTTGCAGTACACGAATAGGGAGAATAGAAACCATGGCAACCAAAAAGGCAGCTAAGAAGCCGGCGGCGAAGAAGGCAACCAAGAAAGCCGCAAAGAAGAAGTAACAACGTAACAAGGCAACACAGAAGGGGAACGCATCCAGCGTTCCCCTTCGTGTTTCTGCGACAATACTTTTCATGACACGCCGTCGATGGATCGCTGATAGCTGGGATGAGAACACAGCATCGCTTACAGGGGAGCAGGCTTCGCACCTTATACGTGTGCTGCGCGCGCAGGCCGGCATGGAGTACGACATTGTTGCCGGCGACCGCGTCTGGCAGGGCGTGATCGCCGGTATCTCCGGCGACGCGGTTCGCTTTAATCTCATCGCCGAAGTGGAAGCCGATCCCGCGCTGCCCATCACGTTGCTGCTTTCCATCTTTAAATTCGACCGCCTCGAGTGGGCCATCGAAAAGGCAACCGAGCTTGGTGTCGAGCGTCTGGTTCCTGTCATTGCGCGCCGCAGCGAGAAGCATCTGGCGCAATCGGCGCAAAACCGTGTGGAGCGCTGGAGGCGCATCGCGCGTGAAGCCGCTAAGCAATCGCGCCGTTCAGATATTCCCGTGATCGAGGATGTGCTTCCATTGAAGACCGCCGCGCGTCAAAGCAGTGATGCCGGCGCCCGACTCCTGCTCGCCGAGCAAGAGCGCTCGACGACGCTGCGCCATGCAGTAGAAGAAGCAATGAAAAACTCCGGCGACGAGATGCCGCTCGTGCGCATGGCGGTTGGTCCTGAAGGCGGGTGGACTGCCGAGGAAGAATCGCTCTTCGATGCCGAAGGCTGGAAGTCTGTGAGCCTGGGTCCACGCATTTTGCGCGCGGAAACAGCAGCCATCACCGCAACCGCTGTTGTTGCCGCTCTGTTTGAATAACTCCGCCCTCCAGAAGTTTGCGAAGAACGAATGCATGAGGATTTGCCAAGAACGAACCGGTTTATGATCTGTCATCGTTCCGCTTCACTCCTCAGCGTCAGAATGACAAATCTTGCCGCACAAAACAAAAGGCACAAGCCAAAGCTTGTGCCCGCATCACTGCTCAAACGTCTGTTAGTTAAACATTTCTTTCATCTTGGAAAAAAGGCCGCGCGATGTTGGCGTGTTCTCCACCGTGAGCGACTCACCCAGTTGCCGTAGCAACTCTTTCTGAATCTTCGTCAGCTTCTTCGGGGTTTGTACCTGCACTTGCACGACAAGATCGCCGCGCCCATGCTCATTCAAATGAGGAACGCCCTTCCCGCGTAACCGGAATTCCTTCCCGCTCTGTGTGCCTTCGCCGATCTTCAATTTTGCATCGCCTTCCATCGTGGGAATCGTAATCTCATCTCCCAGCGCCGCCTGCGTAAACGAAATCGGAATCACACAATGCAGGTCATTGCCTTCCCGCTCGAAAAATTCATGCGGCTTCACCGCGAGCACGATGTAAAGATCACCCGATGGCCCGCCATTGCGTCCGGCATCGCCCTCGCCCTGGTAACGGATGCGGGTCCCTTCCTCAACGCCTGCCGGAATCTTTACATGCAGCGTGTGCTGCTTCTCCGTGCGCCCCTCGCCCCGGCAGGTCGAGCATGGATCAGAAATCACGCTGCCGGTCCCGCCGCAAGCCACACAGGTACGGGCAATCGAGAAGAACCCTTGCTGATAGCGAACCTGTCCCCGCCCCTGGCACTGAGCGCAGGTGGAAGGCCCGCGCCCGCTGGCTGTGCCGGATCCGTGGCAGGTGTCGCACACCTCCATGCGGCGAATCGTAGCCTGCACTTCTTTGCCGAAGACTGCGTCCTCAAACTCAATCACATGATCGATGCGAAGGTCACGCCCGCGCTGTGCGCGTGACTGCCTGCGCGTCGAGCTGCCCCCTCCGAACATCTCGCCGAAAAAGTCGCCGAAGATATCGCCCAGGTCGCCCATTCCGGCAAACGGATCGCCCCCGCCATTGCCGCCGACTCCGCTTACGCCGGCATGGCCGTAGCGATCATAAGCGGCCCGCTTTTGCGGATCGCTCAACACCTGGTAAGCTTCGCTGCATTCCTTGAACTTCTCTTCGGCCTCGGCATTGCCGGGGTTCCGATCCGGGTGATACTGCATCGCGAGCTTACGGTACGCGGTTTTCAGCTCCTGATCGGAGGCAGTCCGCGACACATTCAATACTTCGTAATAATCGGCTTTAATCACGTTGGCTGTTTGGCTCATGCTTCTTTTTGCTGCGGATTGTTAACGACACGTACAAGGGCGGGACGGAGCAGCCGGTCCTTGATCTTGTAGCCGCGTCTCACTTCATCAAATACCTGGTGGTCTGGCAAATCCGGGCGCTCCACCATTTCCAGCGCTTCATGCACGCGCGGATCGAAAACCGCGCCCACCGCTTCTACCGGCTGCACGTTCAGCGAGCGAAGCGCCTCTTCCATCTGCTTCACAATCAGCTCGACCCCGGTGCGTAGCTGCTCTGCCGAGCCCGTAGCTTTCAATGCCAGCTGGAAATTGTCCAGCACAGGCAGAAACTGCTCCACTGCGCCGGCCACGGCAAAATCACGAAACTCATTGCGCTCTCTGGCTTCGCGCTTGCGAGCGTTATCGAATTCCGCCTGCAGGCGCGCCAGGCGATCAATCAAAGCATCGCGTTCCGCTTTTACGCGCTCTAATTCATCGTTAGTATTCGATGCTTCAGTCGCCACAATCGCTTCAGCCTGTGGATCGTCGGCTACTGCTGCCGAGGTCTGGTTCTGTTCCTGATCTGCTTTGTTCTCGTCCAATGTTTTTTCGCTCATAACAACTAAACCCTTCGCAGGCATTCCACATGCCTGGTATGAATCTGTGATATTTCAGATGCTTCTACTGTGGAGGCTCGAAAATCCTGCCGGAAAGCTGTGCGATATAAGAGACGGCATTCATCGTCTCCTGGTACTGCATGCGCGTCGGCCCAATCACTGCCACAGTGCCGAAGCTCTCTGCGCCCAGCTTTGCGGGGGAGCCGATAAGCACCAGGTCCTGCATTTCCGGCATGGTTTCTTCCAGCCCGACCACGACACGCACAGTATGCTGCCGCGCATCCACATATGCATTCAATAACTCAACCATGCGCTGCTTGGCTTCGAGAGCTGCAAGCATTTGCCGCAGCCGTTCGCGGTCAAGTTCACTGGCCAGCAGGTTCGCCACACCTTCTACAAAAATTGTGTGCACCGCAGCGGTGGCATCGAGTGCGCCCTTGCGGCAAAGCTCATTCACCGAACGCATCAGCCGGTCGTACTCGCTGCGTTCCTGCTCCATGCGTCGTGAAAGCTCGGCTCGGATACGATCGATCGACCACCCATGAAAATTCTCATTCAAAAAGCGTGCTGAGGTTTCCAGCTCCAACGGAGTCAGATCATGATCCAGCAGCAGCATGCGATCCATAACCAGTCCGGCTTTCGTTACCACCACAGCCAGGACGCGGCCCGCATTAAGCCTCGCAAAATGAATATGTTCCAGCGCATGAACTTCGGTTCCCGACGCCAGTGCAACACCCACGCCGCTGGAGATCAAAGCCAATACATGCGATGTCCGTTGTAAAAACTGTTCGCTGCTGTTGACGCCCGAGAAGCTGTCATCGATCTGATCCCGTTGCATTTGCGTCAGCGCTACCTGCTTCGATGCGCCATTCAGCTGCTCTACATAGAAACGAAAAGCCTTCGCAGTCGGAATTCGGCCTGCCGACGTATGCGGTTGATCCAGCAGCCCGGCTTCGCTCAGTGAGGCCATCACATTGCGAATGGTCGCCGAGCTCATCCCATCCTGATTCGCAAACTGCCGCGCTACCGCCTGTGAAGGCACAGGCTCACCCGTAGCAATGTAACTCTCAATAATTGTTGTGAGTACCAGCCGTTCGCGTGGGCCGATCCGCAGTTCGGAAGCCATGATTCCCTCAGGTGTGAACCGGATTGTCTCCAGGAACATAAGACAATCGATAATCCACTCCTCTTTAATTTTAGTGCATTTCTGCGAAAAAAATTGTTTTACCCGCCATAGCCCTGTAAGCCTTTGCTGCATATGGGCTTGCAGGAAGAGTATTATCTCAGATCGATATCCAGGCCTTTTCCATCGTCCTGCACAGTGAAAGCTACATATTCCGCTGAGCGTGTTACAGGTAGATTATGTGATGCCGCTGATGCATGCATGGGTTTCGGCGGCAATCCGTAGACCTCGGCTCGTATCAACTTCCACCACGCCGGGTATGTCCCTTCATGAGCGCCGATATGCAGGCGAACACCTCCCGAAGTTACCTCGCAGCCAAATTTCATCCGCAGGTATTCGCCATTCTGATAACCAAAAGTCTTGCCATCATCAAGATAGAGCGACCCTTCGCAGGGAGCCTTGGAAGCGCCGGGGTAGACGCGAAGTGTTAATGGGCCCTGCGGTGTTTCGTTCGTGCTCTGGATAAGAGGCTGGATGGGCAGAATCGCGCCGGCGCGCACAAATACCGGAAGCGTGCTCAGCTCCGGTTTTACCTTGAAAGCTGAGGGATTCTTCACCTTTTTCCCGGTCCAGTAGTCATACCAGTCGCTTGAAGGAAATTCGACCATATAACTGTCTAATTCATCCGGAAAGCGCGGCGGCGCAATCAGCAGATCGGGGCCCAGCAAAAATTCGCTCGATGCTGCAGCATCTATATCGATGGGATGACGATCCGGCATCGCCTCCGGAAACTCCAGAAACAGCGGGCGCACCATCGGCAACCCTGTGCGCGATGTCTCATCCGCCAGCGTATAAAAATAGGGAAGCAGCCGATACCGCTCCTCAATAAAGCGCTTCCGAATCGCCTCCTGCGCTGGATCGCCAACCCACGGCTCCTGATCGCCCGAGCCCTTTTCCGTATGATCGCGATCGATAGGCTGAAAAGCCGAGACTTCAATCCACTTCGTCAACAGATCAGGCATCGGCGTGCCCACAAAGCCGCCCACATCCGCGCCGGTAAAAGCAAAGCCGCTAAGGCCCAGATTTTCGATCATCGGTGTCGTCAACCGCAGGTGGTTCCAGGTTGAGCTGTTATCTCCGGTCCACGTCGCGGCATATCGCTGTCCCCCGGCATAGGTAGCGCGCGTCAGCACAAACGGCCGCGTGTTTGGATCGAGCTTGAGCAACCCCTCATAGGTCGCGCGTGAGTTCTGCATGCCGAAAACGTTGTGAATCTCAGCATGCGTGGCCGTGCGCTTTGCAAAGCCCGGCTCGTCAATGCGATGAATCACATCTTCCGGAATCGTCTTCGTCGGCGTATTGAAAACCGATGGCTCGTTCATGTCGTTCCAGAAGCCTGCCGCGCCATCCTTCACAAATTCTTTGTAAAGCGAGCCCCACCACGCCCGTGTCTGCTCTTGGGTAAAGTCAGGAAAAACACTCGGCCCCGGCCACACAATCCCGGTAAACACCGAGCCGTCCGGATTCTTCACAAAATGATCCCCCGCCATCCCGCTGTCATACGACGCATAGTTTTGGCTGGGAGCATTCGCAATATGCAGATCGGTAATCAGAACGAGATGAAAATTCTTTTCCTTCAAGTCCTTGATCATGCCTTCGAAATCAGGAAAAAGCTTGCGGTCTACAGTAAAAGGACGATTCCTGTCCTGGTAATCGATATCGAGATAGAGCGCGTCCGCAGGAATGCGGTCGGCTCGCAAACGATTCGCCACTTCCATCACCCTTGCCTGCGGATAATAGGAGTAGCGTGATTGCTGAAACCCCAGCATCCACAGTGGCGGCAGCGGCGGCTTGCCCGTCAGCCACGCATACGATTCGACCACCTGCTTCGGGGTCGGCCCATACATCAGGTAGTAATCCACCGGCCCATTCGCCGCGCCAAACGAATAGATATTCGAGAGCTCCTTGCCGAAGTCGAAGCTCGTGCGCCAGGTGTTATCCATCAACACGCCCACTGCGCGCCCCGTGTCAAACGTCATGAAAAAGGGAATCGCCTTATACAAAGGGTCGGTCGATTCCTGAAACGTATTCGCGTCCGTGTTCCAAAGCGTAAATGCCTCATTGCGGCGGTCGAGCGGTCCGGTTCTATCGCCGAGCCCAAAGAAATGCTCGTCCAGCCCCATCGTTTTATAAATGCGGAACGAGTCGCCATCGAATCGCGTCGGCTTGGCATCCTGCTGTAGCACATTGCCGTTGGCATCGCGCACCGTGAGCGCCATGCTCTTTTTTGCGATCTCGACACGCAGCGCCCGGGTGTGGAAACCGATAGTGTCTCCCGTCTCATCCGGAGTCACGGAAACAGAACCACGTCGCGCCTCCGGCAGCACCGCCCACGAAGCATCTTCCGGCATGGAATCGGTGCGTGAGATGCGAACCCGCAACAGATCGTCGCGCAGGGCAGTAATCTCTTCACGCATATCGCCGTCACGTATATCGACCCCGTTCGGCAAAGCGTGATACGCAGTCACATGATCCAGCAGGCGAACAGCATTTTCGCCCGGAGCAGACTGTCCGCTAAGAAAGATAGATCCCTGAACCAGAAATAACACAGCCGCAGAAAGCATTGTGCCCAAAGAGCGAAGCCGTAGCATGAAATTTCCTTGGTACATTCTTTGAATTCAAATTACCGTGGAGCTTTCGTCGCCTACTGTACTCCATCGATGAGAGTTATGAGGATAGTTAAATCCATATGGGTGCCCCATGTCTCAAAAGCGAGACATGGGGTACCCTCTGTTGAGCTACTAGATAGAATTCCACTATGAACCACTTGCACTCCCACCACCCCTGTGATACAACATAAACACATTCAAGTTTGCTCTTATGAGCGAGCCTGAATTTCATGCAGAGTGGCTGAGGGACGGGCCCTGTGACGCCACGACAACCGGCTCAAGCAATTTGAGACATCGGTGTCAACTCTCGCTCACCTGAAAAGGTGGGGTACATGAGATTCGGGGTGCTGGCTGTATCGCATCTCGCTAAATCCCAGGTGTTAGGCAGTACCGGTAGTAAAGCAGTAGCTGTGCGAGAATCGTCACGTTGTGCCCGTGCATTCGTGCACCCGTTTTAGTCTACGGGTCCACAAAAGCTGCTCTCGGAAGCGAGGGTAGGATGGCTATATCTTACGAGTTGTGTTGTCGGGAGTGCGGTAAGCGCTATGAAAATGCGCCACTCTCGATCTGTGACGAGTGTTTCTCGCCGCTGGAAGTACAGGTTGATCTTGACGCCGCCAAGAAGACGGTAACCCGCGAGTCGATTGCGCAAGGCCCCACCAATATGTGGCGCTACCAGGCGCTGTTGCCCGTTCCTGATGATTACGTTCCGCAGACCCCTGCGGGATGGACGCCGCTGGTGAAGGCTCCCCGGCTGGCCGAGCGCATTGGCGCCAAGAATCTCTACATCAAGAACGACGCCGTGTGCATGCCCACGCTGAGCTTTAAGGATCGCGTCGTGGCAGTGGCACTGGCAAATGCGCAACGCTTCGGTTTCGACACCGTGGGCTGCTCTTCGACCGGCAACCTGGCAAACTCGGTGGCAGCGCAGGCCGCGCGCCTCGGCCTCAAGACTTACATCCTGGTCCCGGCGGATCTTGAAGCCGCAAAAATCCTCAACACCCAGGTCTACGGCGCGAACCTCATCCGCATCGACGGCAACTACGATCACGTCAACCGCCTCTGTTCTCAGATCGCTGACCGCTTCAGCTGGGGCTTCGTCAACGTAAACCTCCGCCCCTACTACGCGGAAGGCTCGAAGACCGTCGGCTACGAAATCGCCGAGCAGCTCGGCTGGCGCCTCCCCGACAACGTCGTGGTTCCCATGGCCGGCGGTTCTTTAATCACGAAAATCCGCAAGGCCTTCAAGGAGCTCATCGCGCTCGGCCTCGTAGAGCCCAAAGAAGTGCGCTTCTTCGGCGCCCAGGCTACCGGATGCTCGCCTATCGCCAAGGCTGTGAAGACCGGAGCCGACCAGATTGAGCCGCAGCGGCCTTCGACGATTGCCCGCTCGCTGGCCATCGGCAACCCGGCAGACGGCGTCTACGCGGCGCGCGCCATTCGCCAGAGCGGCGGATGGGCCGAAGATGTATCCGATGTCGAGATCGTCTCCGGTATTCAGGAGCTGGCCGAAACCGAAGGCATCTTCACCGAGACAGCAGGCGGCGTAACCACGGCTGTAACGGCACGCCTCTATGCTCACGGCCGCATCAAGCCCGAAGAGCTGACCGTGTCCTGCATCACCGGCAACGGCCTGAAGACCACTGACGTGCTCAATGGCGCGTACGAGCAGGAAGCGGCTATTCGTCCTCGGTTGACCGACTTTGAAAACTACATTCACGAAATCAAGGAACTGAACAAGCTCGTATCAGGAGGCGTCGATGTCCGTTAGAGTTTTGCTGCCCAATGCATTTCAGAAGCACACCAATGGCGCGAAGGAGATTCAATCCAATGCAGCCAATCTGCCTCAGCTGCTCGACGAGATCGAAGGAACCTTCCCCGATCTCAAGGCACACCTGCGCGATGAGACCGGCAACGTGCGCCGCTTCATCAACTTCTATGTCAACGAAGAGGACATCCGCTTTCTCGGCAACGAGAAGTATGCCTTCCAGGATGGCGACGAGGTACTCGTAATTCCTTCGATCGCCGGCGGCGCTCCCTGTTCCTGCTGTTCCTACTGCGGACAGGAAGACTGCACCTGCTACTAAGCTCCCTCCCCAATGTCACTCGAATGCGCGGATTTCGGTCCGCGCATTTTATTTAGTCTTCAACAATACCGGCAAAAAGAGCGTCGTCTTCCGTCAGAGTGCGCGCATTGCGGGCAGCCGCCAACAGGTAGCGCTCCACATCCATATGCTTTTCGATGAAGTTCTTCACGCGCTCCAGCACGCCGTGCTGCGTTGTGTGCAGTTTGAAGGCATCAATCTTGCGATCCTTCCACTTGCCCAACTCCAGCGTAAGTGAGTAGGGAACCACAGCAGCCTCCGATCCCTCGTCCGAGTTATAGACAGAGACAAAGGGCGTGCTCGCGTAGTAGAGTTTCTGCGGCGCATAGGGCTCCCCCGCTTCCGGAAAAAGCTGTTTGCGTCCTGCCCAGTGAAAGGCAGCCGTTGCCGCCAGCGAAATGATCGTGTGATCGCGGTGCAGGTTTACGCCGCCGTCTCCGCCAAAAGTCAGCACAACCTGCGGGCGGTACTTGCGAATCTTCGCTACCAGCAAGCCTGCCAGCTCATAAAAGTTTTGCTGATCGAGCTGACCATCGGGATAATCCAGCACTTCCGTATGCGTGATGCCCAGCAATTCTCCGGCTGCGCGAAACTCGTCACGCCGCAGCGCGGCCAGCTCTTCGCCGCTCTTTGCGCTGCCGCGAAAACTGCCTGCATCGCCCGCGGTGAGGCAAACAACGGAGGTCTCCACACCTTGGTCATGGGCCAGGAGCAACGCGCCTCCGAAGGCTCCGCTCTCATCATCGGGGTGCGCGGTAAGGCACATCATGCGGTAAGACAAAATCAGGACTCCTGTGAACAGCTACTCTTTCAGTGTAGCGTTTGATGCGCTAAGGCTTCTGCGGCGCTTTTTCGGGAACACGCACAATGAGATTGGAGAGATCGTCGGTCACAGTGATTGCTTGTTGCGCAGAGCCATAAGCGTGTGCCAATTTATTTCCTTCGTAGCTCATTGTGCCATTATTGACGAGTTGTCTCACCATATCGGCAGCATTGGTGACGCGAAGGATGTAGTCTCCTGCAGGCACGTAGAGAAAATTGAAGCGGCCATCTGTATCCACGCCCGCCTTCCGCATGAAAGTCTTATCATCGGCATAATCCAACTCGACTTCTCCCGCATTCAGTGCATGATCATCTCTGACGGCCAAAACAGCGCCGCTGACAGAGTGCAGGCCCAGCAAGGGAACAATGATGTCGGCTCCGTCATGTTCATCTCCTGCGACAACTTCGATAGGCTTCGCCTCCTTAAGGCGAAAAACATTGCCGGAATAAACGTGAAGCGCGGCAGATTCATCGGAATACACCGTCGCCATGCCGGGTGTGCCAAAAAGTCCGCCCAGAGACAGTCGCTCGCTGGGGAAGGTTGTTTCGATGACATATTTACCTGCAGGCAATCCGGCAATGCGAAATCTGCCATTATCGTCTGTTCGCACTTCAGCTCCCATAAAAGACAGGCTGCCTATCTGGGCATGTAAGAGCTGGAATTTCCCATCGTCCTGTTGATGATAAAGAGCTATATGCAAGCCGGAAGCGGAACTGCCGTCGTCATAGTGAACTGTCCCCGAAAGTGCGGCGCCTCGTTCGAGTTCGATATCGACGGAAGAATCTTTATTGGCCGACACGGTGACTTTGACCAGCAACTTTTCTACTTTCTCTACATCCGCCTGAGCCGAACTGTTGATTTGCTGCGAAGAAGCTTTTGCCAGTGGAGAGATATATCCTGCAAAATCGGCAATAAGAAAATAGGTTCCCGGCTTCACTTTTGGAAAATGGAAACTGCCATCGAGGCCGGTACGCACGGTTGGAGAGCCTTGCATAACGCCATGTTTCGGTGTTTCCTGCCTGGTCGGCGCAGGTTGCAGCAGTACCAAAGCAAAACGAGCAGGCTGATTGGTGTCGGAGCAGAAAACATGGCCGGAGACGCTGCCTGTGACTTCCTGTGCGGGTTGTATTTGCGCGCCGGCGCAGTATGCAAGCGTGATGAAACTAAGCAGGAAAGAGAGCCGCTTCCGCATAAGCCGCATTATCCACAAGGGCGGTCTGTGAGGCCATGGAATTCTGTTATCCCTCAGCCAGCCCACGCTTCCTCAGGAAAAGTTCAAATTCCGCCTGGTGTTTCGCAAGATCGAGATTCTTCTGTGCGAACGTGAGCCCGGCATGGCCCAATTGTTTCGTCAGCTCTTTTTCATTCCACAGGCGGCGAATACACGCAGCCAGATCGTTCGCATCGCCCGATTTGTAAACCAGCCCGTTTTCCTGGGGAAAAACGTAGTCGCGTACGCCGGAAGAATCGGTCACGATCATCGCTCGTCCCAGGAACATCGCAGCAACCATCGTGACGTGTCCACAGGGAACTTCAGAATCGCGCAGCGGAACGACCGTAAAATGTGAATGTCGCAGAATGTTCATAGCTGTTTGAATCGGTTGGTCGACATAGACAGTGACATGGGACGGCACATTCAGGCCCTTCAAATTCTCAGGACGCACAACCAGCACCATGGGAATTTCCGGCAGAAGACGGCTGGCGGCTAACAGAGTAGCGTAATCACGCGCATTCCCGCCGATAGCAGAAACATAATTGCCCTCATGAAAGGGCGTTTTATCCGGTTCTTCCATTTGCGGCGGATCGATCGCCCAGAGCTTCAAATCGAACTTGTTTTTCGGAATGGAGAATGCGCGATGATAAATCTCCATCTCTGCCGTGGAGTGGACAATGAAACGATCCACGCGCTTGTAGCCGCGCCCCATAATCCAGCGGTACAAGGGCCGTGGCAGCTCTGGAAAATTGAATGACCACGCGACATGTTCGCTGCGAACACCAAGCAGGCGGCAAAAGAGGCCGCTCCAGAAAGTAAAACGCGCGTCGTGAGAAACAATAAGCGCAGCTTTATATCTTCGAGCCGCCAATGCAGCTTGCAGGCCACAATAGATCGTGCCTAAATTAGGTCTGGGCAGAACCTTTCGCCATGAGCGGCTCTCTCGGTCATTAATAAAAATCCAGCTTATGTCATCGCTTGTCAGCGTTGCGCCAAACCATTTCCAGCCCTCTCCAAAATCAGGAGAACAGCAGATAACGTATTTTTTCGGCATGGATAAGGACGAGCCCTCGTTACGCTTCCTATGCTCAAATTCCATTGTATTCGGAATATCTATGCTAATTGCGCGTCGAGTGGCACATCCATGACTTCCACGGCTGCAGGAACATCCCACGGCAGCGAAGTCTGCGCCACAGGACGAAAGCTTTTGCGATGAAGCGGAGTCGGTCCATATTTTTCCAGCGCCGCCAAATGTGCCGGTGTGCTGTAACCCTTATGAGACGCAAGGCCATATTCAGGATATTGGTCATGCAGTTCCCGCATACGCTGGTCGCGGTAAACCTTGGCAATCACCGAAGCGGCGGCAATCGAAATCGAGAGCGAATCCCCATAGATGATGCTCGTCTGCGCGCAGGGATGGTCGAGACGCAGCGCATCAATGAGCAGGTGATCAGGGGAAGGCATGAGTTTGAGCACAGCGTTGGTCATCGCCAGCTTCGAAGCCTGATAAATGTTAATGCGGTCGATGGTGGCAGCATCAATCTCTTCGATGGCGATGCAGATTGCCTTCTGCTCAACAATCCTGGCGAGCCGCTCGCGGTCCTCGCGCAACAGCTGTTTTGAATCCCGCAGTCCCCGAATCCGGGTGTTCTCCGGGAGAATAACCGCAGCCGCAACGACAGACCCAAAGAGAGAGCCGCGCCCCACCTCGTCCACGCCGGCAATGACCGTGAAACCCTGCGCCCGTGCCGCCTTCTCATACTTGTTCCCGCAGACAAGCGAGCGCAGCATGCGCATCTTCTTTGTAGCGGCTGAGAGGGCCTCTTCCTCCGGACAATCCGCCTCCAGAATAAATTTGGGACCACGGGGCATTAAATAGAGTGTATCTCTGACCGCATAGCAGATGGCGGTGGAAAATTCCGGCGAGTTTTCAAAGCTATGACGCATATGCCGGAACACGATACCCTTTTGTTTAGCAATGGCGAGACTTAGAAGCCCTGAAAAACGCAATGCTATTCTCCAGGCCACCGCTCAGGAAATTGCAGAAAGCGGCCTCGGAGCCCCGATTGCAAAAATCGCGCAACGCGCCGGTCTGGCGGAAGGCACGCTTTTCACATACTTTGCCAATAAGGACGAGTTGCTCAACGAGCTGTATTTCGAGCTGAAAAATGAGGTCTACCAGAAAATCAATGCTCATTTTCCGCACACCGAAAGCCTGCAGCGCCGCGCCTGGCATGTCTGGGCAACTTACCTTGATTGGGCAATCGAATTTCCGGCCAAGCGTAAAGCATCCATGCAACTGCACATTTCTGACGTCATTACACCGGAAACCCATGCCCGCACCATCGCAATCCGCGGTGCCGTGGAAGCCACTTTGCACGAATTGGAAAAAGGTCCGGCCCTGCGCGAAATGCCGGCAGGATTTGCCGCAGCGGCCATGTCGGCGATGCAGGAGGCAGTGATGGATTTCATCGCCAAAATGCCGAAGCAAAGGGAAGTGTTGATTCAGCGTTCCTTCAAGCTGCTGTGGCGCGCATTGGGGGGATAAATTTTATTCCCCAAAATAAATGAGCATCTACTCGCTCATTTTAGAATCAGATGCACAGGAGGATTTTTAGCAAGATGCTTAAAGTCTGGCTGATTACCGGAAGCGGAAATGGATTGGGACGTGAGATTGCCGAAGCAGCGCTGCGTGCAGGCGATAGCGTGGTGGCGGGTGCGCGCCGAACCGAGGAGCTGGCTTTACTGGTGGAGCAGTACAAGGATCGAATCAAGCCTGTGACGTTGGAAGTGCGTGATGAATCTGCCGCCAAAGCAGCAGTGCAGGCAGCTCTGGATACATTTGGAAGGCTCGATGTGCTCGTCAACAATGCGGGTTATGGCGAATTCGCTCCGTTCGAGCAGATGAGCGCCGAAGACTTCAAAGCTGTAGTCGACACCTGCTTTTACGGAGTCGTGCATACGACGCGCGCCGCCATTCCTGTTATGCGCAAGCAGAAGAGCGGGCACATCTTTCAGATATCTTCTATTGGCGGACGAATTGCAATCCCCGGGAACTCGCCGTATCACGCAGCCAAGTGGGCCGTCGGCGGATTTAGCGATGCCGTGGCCATGGAAGTGGCTCCCCTCGGAGTGAAGATTTGCACGCTGGAGCCGGGTGGTATCCGCACGAATTGGGCGCGCCGTGCACGGCAGAATGCCCCGGAATTGCTGCCGGACTACGAGGCCTCGATTGGGCCGATTTTGAAACTGTTGCACAGTATTGAAGGGCGCCAGGAGGGCGATCCACGCAAAATCGCAGAACTGATCGTGCAACTGGCAAACAGCAAAGAAGTGCCTCTCCGCTTAATCCTGGGTGTCGATGCAGAGAAAAGGGTGCAATATGTAGAAGCCGCTCGCGCCGAAGAAGCAGCCAGATGGCGGCATCTTACCGTGTCTACTGTGTTTGAGGATGCCGAGCCAATCCCCGAACTGCTGATTCGCTGATCAGCAGTTCATTTTTGTGCTCTGTAACCTATTGCAAAGACCACTTAGCGGCGCAGGTAAACTGCTATTCCGGTGGAGCATATTCCAATACAGGTGGCTCTATGGAACTATGAAAAGAAGCTGAATATGAAATTTAGCGTGCTCGCAATTTGTCTGGCTTACTGTACAGCGATCTGGCCACAAACAGCTTCTTCTACGCCGTCGTTTTCGATGCATGCAAGTATCAATCGAACCAACGATGGAATCGTAACCGTTACGGCCAATAGCACGCGACCGCTGTGGCAGGCACTTGATAGCGTCAGAAGACAATATGGTTGGACTGTGGATTACGAAGATCCTTTGTATTCATCCGATTCTGACCAAATTACCTCAGACTCAGTACATGGCCACTATCTCAAAGGCGGCTCGTTTGTGCCACGCTTCCAAGAACCAAAAAACAACTCCGCAAAGGAGGAACAGCGAGTTTTGCAAGAAGTTGTGGATCAGTACAACGGTCAATACCCAGGTAAATATCGTGTGTTAAAAATATCAGACTTTCGCTTTGATGTTGCACCGTCGCAGTCCATTCTCGATCAACCTATAAAAATTGATAGTGAGACAAGGTCTCTGCGTGCCGAAGTCGATGAGATTGTAGCGTCTTTGACGAGGGCTACAGGAATTAAAGTTGAACAAGCTGGATTGATCGACAACGCTATGGAGCAAAATCAAATCTCGCTCAAGCATGCAAGCGCTGTACCTGCTAGGCAACTCCTCAATGAAGTCCTTAATCGCGTCCCGATCCAAAAAGTCTGGCTATTTACCTTCAATCCAGACGGAGGCACTGGCGCTGTTGGCATACAGACAACACAACTATGGACAACAAATGAGAATGGCAAGATTGCAGTGAAGACTTTATCAAACCCACGTCTTGCTTCTCAAAATTAGCAGGGTGAACCGTGCCGCCATTTTTGCCCGGAGTATTACTCGAGACAGCCTTACCTTAGAGGGTGTACATAGCCAATTAATTTGCTCCGACGAGGAGAACCGACTCCATACGTGCAGCCTTGCTAAGGTCAGCGTCAAGCGTGGCAAGAGGCACGTTTTTTCTCAATGCAAGCTCCAGATAAGCAGCATCGTAGATCGAAAGCTTGTGCGTCCGGGCAAGGCGCAGGACTTCATCCGTTTCCGGAGTAATATCTATCTCGACGGAAAATACTGCAAGGTCCCTTAAAAAGGCAGCCGTATCTGCTTCGCTGAGACGCTTGCGCCTCTCATTCACGATGAGAATATTGCGTATCTCAAACCACCAGAGACTCGGCGCGATTGCCTGATCCGTTCGCATCCGCTCCAGGGCAGCATCGGCATCGGGATGCTGCTCGTCCTGAAATGCCCAGCACGCGGTGGTGGATGCGTCCAGCACAAAAGGCATCAGCGCTTGCGCCCTTCGTCACGTGCTGAAAGCAGTTCCTCGACGGTGATAGAGGGAGCGCGTCGTCTGCGCTCCTGAATTCTGACTACCGCCTCGTTGATTTCCGCCTGACGACGATCAGTTTCCGGTATAAGCCGCGCAATCGGTTTGCCATGACGAGTAATGACGAGCGTTGCGCCCCGTTCTACCTCATCCAGCAGTTCGGGCAAGTGTGTCTTGGCTTCTGACGCTTGAATTTGGCGCATATCACTGGTCGATTCAACTGGTCGACTTATTTTATCAGAAAACAAATTCCACAAAGACTAACGCCCCGGCCAAGAGCCGGGGCGTTGTCGTAAATAAGTAGGAAGAGCTCTACGAGCGCTCGACTTCCTTAAGGCGAGCGGCCTTACCGCGAAGTCCGCGGAGGTAGAAGAGCTTGGCGCGGCGAACTTTAGCGCTGCGAATCTTCTCCACCTTGTCGATAACCTTGGAGTTGAAAGGGAAAATACGCTCGACGCCCTGGCCGAAGCTCATCTTGCGGACAGTGAAGCTGCCCTGAGCGCCGTTCTTGCGGGCAATCACGATGCCTTCAAATGCCTGGAGGCGCTCTTTATCGCCTTCTTTAATCTTGACTTGCACGCGCACTGTGTCGCCGGCGACGAAAGGAGGCAGGTCCGTGCGATTCAACTTTTCGGCAAGGCGCTGCATGACTGGATGGATAGACATTGTTCTTTCCTGCGATTGATTTCAGAACTTTTAGTTTACAACAAAATCCAGGATCCTGCCGCAGGATTCGCTCCCATGGTTCTATCAGCGATAGCAGCTTCGCGCCGTGAAGTTCTTTCTGCGGTTCGCCCTTGAGTCGAACACTTCACAAGATTTTGTGCTGTATAGTCAATATGATGGCGTCGAAAGTCCAGGTAGGTGCACGGCCGGAAGAGAAATCGCCCGGTTTTCCATATGCAGCGCTCATTCTCGGCTGGCTGGTTCCCGGTCTTGGCCATGTGCTCACAAAGCACTGGGTTCGTGCGGCACTCCTCTTTATCTCCATTACAGTGATGTTTACTCTCGGCGTCATGATGCAGGGCCGGTTGTACCAGGCCAATACCGGCGATGTGCTGGATATGCTGGGCTTTGCCGGCGATCTTGGCTGCGGAGGGCTTTATGCTTTAGCCCGCATATTCGACCTGGGACATGGAGCCATACAGACGGCGACCGCCGATTACGGAACAAAATTTATTGTCGTGGCCGGGCTGCTGAACATCATCTCTGCCGTCGATGCGCATAACCTTCGCATAGGCAGGAAGCCCGCATGCTAGCCCTTTCCCATTTTTCTGCCGTCCTGGTTTTTGCCACGTTTGCTTCCGTGGTCTTTGGCATCACGCAGCGTACCAATCCGAAAGCCATGATCCGGTATGGGCTTTACTGCTGGGCCATGTTCGTCGGTATTGTGATTGCCGCCAGTTGGCTAATGTGGTTTATTCGCCGCTAAGTCAATAAGTTACGACGACTGCGACCAGTGCTGGGCGCGGTCCCACACCATCGCGTCGAAAGAATGTTTTTCCACAAAGCCGATGCGTCGATAGAGCTCGACAGCATTGGTATTTTCTTCCGTGACCGTCAAAGTCAATCCGCGAAAACCACGCGCCCGCAGGTTTAAAGCGCACTCCTCGATCAGCCTTGAGCCCATCCCCAGTTTGCGTTGACGATTTGCGACGCAAACCTGGGTAATGTGCCCTACATCTTCCCGCACGCGCGAGCACAGCAAGATTCCGGTCAATGAGCCATCCGAAGTGCGTACCAGCGAACGCGAGGATGCCGGATCGAACAGCCCGCAACCGGGAAAACGCACAATGTTATGCAAAAAGCGGAGAGAACCTGCTACCGAGCGGTACTGGTCATTGATAAGGCTGTCCAGATGACTGTCATAAGCGTCAACAATCAGATATCCCGCCGCGTGAAAGTCGCTTTCGCGCCACGGGAAAAGCGCAAATCCATCGGGAAATGCAGGTGCAGTTGCAGAAGGCTCAAATGCCGCGAGATCCAACTCCATAAAAAGACGGCGATACAGGCGGAAACCGGCGCTGCGGAAGATTTCAGAATGCAGCCCATGGGGATGCAGCAGCAGCTGGCATTCCACTCGATCAATGCCGGGAGAGTGTTGCAAAAGGTCAATAAGATGGCTCAACAGCCGGGATTCCACATCGGCAGCTGCATCCGAAAGGGAAAAAACATCTCCAATGATGGCTTTGTGGTCTTCGTAGACGCAGAAGGCATAACCGCAGATGCGGCCATTTTCAACGGCTACATAGCCGGGTAAAACCCGCGAATCCAGGTATTGCAGCAGCAGATCGGCAGAAGAGCGGTAATCCCATTGCAGGCGCTCGCTCCACATGCGGCTTTCCTCTTCCAGCACCGGGCGCAGGCTGCTCGCGGAGAAGTGCCTTAGATCCAGAATTTCGAGCTGCACTGCGGAACTCATAGATTCCACTCAATCGAGAAGCTGTTACAAGTATGGAGCCGCCCCGCGCAATCCAGAAATTTTGTCACAGGGCCCGACGAACTAAATACCGCTTTATTTCTCTGTCTGTGCCGCTACTGTGTACACGACAAGGTTCTGAGCAGGATACACGAAGAGAGGCTCATATCGTCTTCCGGTAAGCTTTTGGCGCAATTCGTCCACATAAGACTCCCGTGCTACCAGAATATGTTGTCCGGCAGGAATGCCATCCATCTCATAATTCACTACTTTTTTGTCGCGGTAGAAGGAGAGCCCATACTCCATGTCCCGCCGGACTTTATAGACCGCGACCGTGCCGTCCGGAGGAACCATCTGCTGCAGAATGCGGGCAAGCGGCCTTGCCGAATAGGTGAGATCGATAAGCTGCACCGTTCCCTTGGTGGACTTGACCTGGCCGAAGCCGAAGAAAGGGCCAACCCCGTAAAGAAACAGGACCAGAATGACGACAGGAATCATCGTGGCGATACGCAGGCGTTGAAGGCCGAAGCGCGCCACCGTAATAAGAATGAAAATGGCCGCGGCAAAGCCGGTGATGCCCGCCGCGATCAGGGCATTGGCAGGTGGCCATTTGTCCGAGTGCTGAATCAGCCTTGGCAACAGCAGAACCAGCATGGTGAGCCCTCCTGCAAGAAGCGCATGGAGGATGAGCAGCCACGGCTTGAGACCCCGCTCGCGCATACGGTTCAGGTAATCGCCGCTGAGAATGGTGATGGGAGGAATGGAGGGAAGAATATAGCCGGGCAGCTTGGAATCAGAAAAGGAAAAAAAGATGACCGGAATGAGCGCCCACAAAACCAGGAACTCGGGAAAGGCGTCGCCCGCGCGCTGATGTCCCATGTAATGGAACTTGGCCCGGCGCGCCCGCCACTCTGCAATCGACCCTCGTATAGCGTCGCTGAGGGCAGCGATGGCAATAACCGCCCAGGGCATCAGGCTCAGCACCAGCACGGGAATGTAATACCAGAAGTGCTGCTCGTGCTCGAAGCGATTAGTAGCAAAGCGCTCAAGATTATGTTCAAGGAAAAAGATGCGCAGAAAATTCGGATTGCGCTTCTGCACGGCAATAAACCAGGGCAGCACCATCGCCAGATAGAGCACGATACCCGGCCACCAGACACTTCGCCGCAGAATGGACCACTCTTTACGCAGCGCTGCGAAAGCCGTGATGATCACAATCGCGAGAAAAGGAGCTACGGGCCCTTTGGCCAGCGTTGCCGCTCCGACAAAGAAATACAGGTCAAAAAGCCAGAATTTTCTATCCGTCTCATACCAGGCATACCAGCCGAGCATGCCGATACAGAACGGCGCGGCCAGCTGCATGTCCGTCGACGCGCCCCGGGCAAAGCTCAGGATTCCGGCACACGATGCGGTTAATAATGCAGCATCCAGCTGCCCGCCGGGCCGAAAACGCCGCATATGCAGAAAAATGAGCGTGACCAGCACAAAAGCAAAGCTGGCTGAGGGGATTCGCGCCGACCAGTCGTGTACGCCGAACTCCCGGAAAGCAAACATGGCGCGCCAGTAGTAGAGCGCGGGCTTTTCCAGCCATGGCTTGCCGTAAAGAATAGGCGTGACGTAATCGTGACGGTCGAGCATTTCCCGCGCCACCTGTGCATAGCGCGGCTCATCGGCGCCCACCAGGCCGATTCCGGAGCCCCCGAAGATAGGCACCAGCCCATAAAAAAGGAAGAAGGCAGTAAACAAAAAAAGCGTAAATGTTTCCAGCGTCGTTCCCAGGAAAGGGAAGCGCGTCATGGCAGTCGTAGGATGAATGCGTAGCGCCTTGATGCTCTTGGAGATAGCCACGTTCTTTTTATGATTCCCGCAGTAAGGCTAACAGATTCGGTCAGGCAACTTCATGAATCGCCGTCTTCAGGGTATTGCGTACCACGCCCAGGATTAATTCCATGGCCTCTGTGAGTGGCCCGTCAAGGGTACAGCCGCTGGCGTGATGATGACCGCCTCCGCCAAACTGCTCCGCAACCCGCGCGACATTCACATTGCCCTTGCTGCGAATGGAAAGCCGTACCTGGTGGTTGCTCAGTTCACGCAAAAAAATGGCAACATCTACGCCTGCAATGGCAATCGCATAGTTGGCCAGCCCTTCGCAATCCTCTTCCACGGCATAGGCGCGGAGCATGTCTTCATGCGTCACCCACATCCATGCAATACGGCCATCGCGTCGTAAATTGGAAAGCGCCGCGCCCAGCAGCATCATCTTCGAAGTGGGATGAGAGAAGTAGACATCTTTTGCAATGGCCGCGGACCGGGCCCCATGCCGGACCAGCTCTGCTGCCAGCTCAAATGTGTGAGCCGTCGTGCCCTCATAGCAGAAGGAGCCGGTGTCGGTCAGGACCGCCGTATAGAGGCAGGTGGCCATCTCCGGCGTGATCCGCACACCGGCCAGCATGGCCAGCTCATAGATCATTTCCGCCACTGCGCAGGCCTTGGTGTCGATCCAGTTGACATAGCCAAATGTCCGTCCGCTGACATGATGATCGATATTGATAAGCCTGCGCCCTTCCAGTCCGCGCAGGCGCGAGCGTTCGATGCCGTCGCATTCGAGCAGAATCACGGCATCGTAATCGCCTTCGACACGGGAAACCTGGCGAATCGCCGAGGCGCAGGGAAGCGAGCGATAGTTGAGCGGCACGCGGTCGGAAGAAACCATGTCCACCTGCTTGCCCAGCTGATCCAGCATCATCCCACAGGCCAGCATCGATCCGACAGCATCTCCGTCCGGTCGCGCATGCGCCGTCACCAGGAAACGCTGGCTGCTGTCGATCGCCTGTAGAACTGCCTGGATGTTGTGCCGTTCTCCCATGATTCTCGCGCGTGATGAAATGTTCTATTCCGTAGCTGTTTTTTGCCTCTTCTTTGCACGACCCAGCAGCTCATCGATCCGCGCCTTCATCTTCTCGGAGCGGTCTATGTGGAACGTAAGCTCAGGGACATGTCGCACCCCCATGCGTTCCAGCAGTTCGTGGCGGATATAGCCGCGAGCGGCCATCAATCCTTCCACGGTCTGGGTCTCTTCTTCCAATCCGCCGTCGACTGCCACATAAATGAGCGCAGACTTGCCGCCCGGATTGAGCACAACCTGCGTGACATAGGCAAAACTGATCCGTGGATCGGACAGTTCGCCTTCTATCATGGCGCCGATCTCTTCGCGCAGCGCTTCCGCAACGCGGTCCTGGTGATACTTCCGTGCCCGTTGTTCCGGCATTCTCAACTTCCCCTGGTTAAACGATTGAGAATATCAGACCAGACGGCTGAGATTGCACAAAAGTAAGCCAGGGACTAAAAAAATAATTTATATCGTGGATTAAGGTATTGAAAGGGTAGGAGATCGAGTTTTTCGCCGCAATGCAAAACGCCTGTGGACCATCGTCCACAGGCGTTTACAATTCAGTAGCCCTCCCCCAAGTGCTACTCAATGTTTTGAACTGTATCTGCCGGAAATATTCTTTGCCTATACCAATTTAGTTTTGAAACGCCGCATTGTCGTAACCATGGAAATGGTTACCTGCTCTGGCATTTCCGGCACGCCGGATGAGGCAGATATTTGCGGCGCTTCCCGAAAAGCGTAAGAATTCGCAACTTAGACAGAGACAAAGATTGATTTGCCCGGATAGAATGTTCGCGTTTACATTGCTATTCCCCAACCATCCTCAAAAAGGAGTAATTCGTAAGAAAATGTCCGGAAAAAATCTGTCTTCGTGTTTGCTTTCGTTTTGTCTGTTGGCGGCTCCTGTCGCTCTTGCGCAGTCCTCACAACTTGCAGCTACGCCGCCCATGGGCTGGAACAGCTGGAATCATTTTGCTGAAAAGGTGACGGACGCAGATGTGCGCGCCGCTGCCGACGCCCTCGTATCCAGCGGCATGCGCGATGCCGGCTATATCTACGTGAACATCGATGACACCTGGGAAGCCGGTCGCGACGCCCAAGGCAATATCCAGACGAATAGCAAATTTCCGGACATGAAGGCGCTGGCCGATTACGTGCACTCCAAGGGATTGAAGCTGGGCATCTATTCTTCGCCCGGCCCCAAGACCTGCGCCGGTTACGAAGGCAGCTACCAGCACGAAGCGCAGGACGCAAAGACCTACGCTGCCTGGGGAATAGACTATCTGAAGTATGACCAGTGCAGTTATGGCGAGATCATCAGGAAGGAAGCAGGCAATGACCGTGCCAAGGCTTTCGCCATGCAAAAGACTGCCTATGACAAGATGTACAAGGCTCTGAAGGCCACAGGCCGTCCCATTGTCTTCAGCATGTGCCAGTATGGCCTTAATAATGTCTGGGAATGGGGACCGCAAGTAGGCGGCAATCTTTGGCGCACCACCGGCGACATCAACGACCACTACATGCGCATGGAGCAGATTGGATTTTCGCAGGCCGGGCTCTCGAAATATGCCGGGCCGGGCCATTGGAACGATCCCGACATGCTTGAAGTGGGCAATGGCGGCATGACCGATGACGAGTATCACCTGCACATGACGTTGTGGGCGATTCTGGCAGCTCCGCTGCTTGCCGGAAACGACCTGAGCAAGATGAGCCCCGAAACGCTGGCCATTCTGACAAACAAGGAAGTCATTGCGGTCGATCAGGATAAGCTCGGCAAGCAGGGCGACCGCGTGTGGGCTGAGGGACCGAGTGAAATCTGGGCTAAGCCGCTCTCCGGCGGCGCCAAGGCCGTCGCTCTCTTCAACCGCGCCGACTCCGCTCGTCCGATTACGCTCAAGCTCAAGGATGTCGGCTTCGGTGCAAACGCAAAGCTGCGTGATCTATGGGCAGGCAAAGATGTGACTGCCGCCAATGGCGAATACACCGTGCTGATTCCCCGTCACGGCACCGTACTGCTGAAGGTCAGCAAATAACAGATGCAAACCCGCCAATTCGCGGCGAGAAAATGCGAAAGCTTTCTCGCCGCGAATCGGTTTTACTTCCTGTTGTGTCCGCCTGCGTGCGCGTGCAAAAAGCTACAGCCTCCATGTACGATGGTTTGAACTTTTGGAATCGCTACCATTTGTGGAGCCTGCATGCTGCTTAGGTTTGGTGTCCTTTTTCTTGCGCTCATCGGAACATCTTTTTTCAGCACGCTTGCGCAAACGGCGCAAACCGTTTGGCGCATCGGCGCATTCGATCGCTCTTCCGCCGAATTTGCGGACGGCTCTCCGCAGAAGCCGGTAAATTTTGCCGCAGACCGCGATCCAGCCAAAAATTGGTACGGCTATGCCGCAGCATCCTTTGCCGGACACGCCGATGCGGGCGCGGCTCCGCAAACTGTCCGGTTTTCGTTAAAAGAAAAACCATCGGCTACTTATCGCCTGCATGTTTCTCTGCTCATCGAGCACTCCAGCGTACCTGCGCTTCGCATAGCCATCAACGGACGCTCCGGCATCTTCTACCTGCATCCTGAGCTGGACTACAGTATGGGCGACACCATGGCCGCCTTCTTCCCCGCATACGCGCATGCCGCTGTCGAATTTGATTTTCCCGGAAATTTTTTGCATCCCGGCACAAACAGCATTGCCTTCCAGGCTGTAGCCACCGCCGACAAAGGTGTTCCCGATGCAGGCTTCAACTACGACGCGATCGAGTTGGAGGCAGCTCCGAAGGCATACTCAACTTCAGCGGCGAAGATTGAACCGACCATCTTTTATAAGCAGGACGGAAGCAAGCTCACGGAACGCGTCGATGTATTTGTGCGCTACCTTCAGCGACCGCATTCAGGAAAAGTGGAGCTGGAGATTGCAGGCAGGCACTTCTCTGCCGCTCTCAATGGAGATCAGGATTTTGGTGAAGAGCGGCTGTCCTTGCAGGTGCCGGAGTTTCCCGCGAATACGCCGGCTCGGCTTACTACAAACGTGGATGGTCACACGGCGCATTTGGAGCAAGTCATCAACCCGCAAAAGAAGTGGACGCTCTTCCTCGTCCCGCATGTGCATCTCGATGTCGGCTATAGTGATTATCAGGCGAAAGTCACTGCCATCCAGAGCCGCATCCTCGATGAAGCAATGGACCTGACCGCAAAGCATCCGGCATTTCGCTTCAGCACCGATGGCGCATGGAATCTGGAGCAATATCTGAACACGCGCACACCGCAGGAAAAGCAACGTCTCCTGCAAGCGATTCAGCAACAGCAGGTTTACATCCCGGCGCAGTATGCCAATGTGCTTACCGGCTTTCCAACCGCCGAAACGCTGATTCGTTCACTCTACCCCAGCGCGAACTTTAGCCGCGAGCACGGTACTCCGTTCAACTACGCCAACATCACCGACGTTCCTTCGTACTCGTGGTCCTACGCATCCGTACTGGCAGCCGCAGGCATCCAGTATTTCCTTGCCGGAAGCAACAACGACCGCGCTCCCGTTCTGCTGCAAGGCCATTTGAATGAGAAGTCGCCGATGTACTGGGAAGGCCCTGACGGCAAAAAAGTATTGTTCTGGTACTCGCGACACTACATGCAAATGCAATTCATGTTCGGTCTGCCTCCTCTGGCGGAGACGGGTGAAGAAGTTGTGCCTCTCTTCCTGCAGATGTACCAGCGTCCGAGCTATCGCGCTCATGCGGCCATTCTCTTCGGCACGCAGGTAGAGAACACCGATCTCTTTCCGCAACAGGCCGAGTTGGCCGATCAATGGAACGGCCTCTACGCCTATCCGCACATCCAATACTCCGGCTTCC
The DNA here is from genome assembly GCA_035547425.1 of Alloacidobacterium sp. Classification (GTDB taxonomy): domain Bacteria; phylum Acidobacteriota; class Terriglobia; order Terriglobales; family Acidobacteriaceae; genus Alloacidobacterium. The sequence goes on from DASZUU010000049.1 coordinate 26,432, forward strand.
ACGACGCGCTGGCCGAGATCGCAAAGCAGCTCGGCGACGCCATTCCGACCGTGCGCGGCGACGGCGGCCCTTACTGGGAAGACGGCATCGGCTCCGACGCATTCTATGCGGCCATGGAGCGTGACAACGAAAGCCGCGCGCCGTCGGCGGAAAAGCTGGCAACCATCAGCTCGCTCGTGAATCCGCGCATTGCCGTCGATCACGATGCGCTCCATCAAATGTGGAACAACATGGTGCTCATGGACGAGCACACATGGCTTTCATGGAACAGCGTCTCCGACCCCGACAGCAATCAGGCTAAGGAGCAGCTGCGGGTAAAAGACTCCCGCGCCGTCACCGCGGCAGAACTGCGCGATCATCTGCTGCGCGGCAGCATGGCCACAATCGCCGATTCAATAGCAGCCGGTGTGGGCAGTGTCATCGTCTTCAATCCGTTGAATTGGAAGCGCGATGGCGTCGTGAGCTTCGATCTCGACAAAGGCTATGAGATTGTCGACCGCGGAACAGATCAGCCGGTGGCCGTCACGCCCGTGCACGAAGGCCCGAACTTCCAGCGCGTCGAGTTTGTAGCCAAAGATGTGCCGCCCGTCGGATACAAGGTCTACAGCCTGCGCCGCGCCTCCACACCTGCTACGCAGTCCAAACTCGACAGCACGACCACTCTTGAAAGCCGGTACTATCGCATTGAGCTCGATCCCGCTTCCGGCGCTGTGCGCGGCATTTTCGATAAGCAGCTTCAAAAAGAGCTGGTAGACAAAGAGAGCCCCTATCGCTTCGGCCAGTACGTTTACGTCAGTGGCGGAGATAACGCGCCCAACAGCGTCCTGCAATATCGCGTTGTCTCCCCCCGGCCTGAGCTTACGGTACATCCGGCAGAACAGGGCCGCCTTGTCTCAGTAGAGCGTACAGCCTACGGATGGTGCGCGCATCTGGAAAGCTCGGCAGAGAACACGCCGAAGATAGCGAGTGAAATTCGTCTCTTCGAGAACGAAAAGAAAATCGAATTCATCGAAGACATAAACAAAAAAGAAGTACTCGCCAAAGAAGCGGTTTACTTCGCCTTCCCCTTCGCCATGACGCATCCGCAATTCCAGTACGAAATCCAGAACGGCGTCGTCGATCCGGCAAAGGATATGTATCCCGGCGCCGGGCATGAGTGGTTTTCCGTGCAGCACTGGGTTTCTGTCCAGCAGGACGGTGTCTCCGGCACGGTGATGCCGCTTGACACACCGCTGCTCACGCTAGGCGACATCAACCGCGGCGTATGGCCTACGGAATTCGGCACGCGTCCCGGAAGCATCTTCGCCTATGCCATGAACAATTACTGGCATACAAACTACCGCGCCGCCCAAGGCGGAGATTTCCGCTTCCGCTTCGTCATCACCAGCGACACCACCACCGATGCCCAGGCATTGAGCCGTATGGGCTGGCAGGAAATGACACCGCTCGAAGTGGACGAAATTCGTTCACAGGACAAGGCGCTCGACCTGCCGCGTCCTCTGGACGGAAAACAGGCCAGCTTTCTTGAAGTTAACGATCCAAGCCTCGTCCTCGATACCTGGAAGCCGGCTGAAGACGGAGACGGCACTATCCTGCGTCTGCTCGATCTCGGCGGCAAAACGCGCACCGTTTCCGTGAGCACGCCTTTGCTGGCTCTGCATAAAGTTACGGAAACAGATGCGGTCGAACGCGACCAGAAGCCGCTCCCGTTGCAGGGAAAGGATGGTTTTACTGTCGAGGTGCATCCGCATGAAATTGTGACCATCCGGCTCAATGGCGATGGAAGGCTGCGTGCGCCGGTAGAATAAGTGTCAGCAGGGCGTGGGGAAGAAATGAGCGCTTTGCTGGCGCGCCGCGTCTTACTCATTTAGGATTTTTCTCGACGGCTGTCTTTTGGCAGCCACGGGAAGAGCACACGACTCATGATTGATCTTCTGATGCAAAAGCCCTCGAACCGCCGCAGGCGGCAAGCCGGATTCACCCTGATGGAGCTGCTGATCGTAATTTCGATCATGCTGATCCTCATGCTCATCGCCATTCCCAACATGCTCAACCTCCGTAGCCAGGCGAATGAAACCTCTGCTATCCAGTCTCTGCGCGCCATTTATCAAGCGCAGATTCAGTATCAGACCAATTATCCGGCCAACGGATTTGCCTGCTCGCTGCAGGCGCTTGGCGGCGAGAGCAGCTCCGGGCCGCCGAGCGCGACGAACGCGCAGTTGCTCCAGCACGATCTCACAGTAGGCGTGAAGGCCGGCTATACCTTCAACATCGTCAACTGCTCAAAGACAACGGTGAACAATCAGGATATGTATACCAGCTACGAAGCCACTGCTGTTCCGCAGGCCGTCGGCAAGACCGGCCATCGCGGCTTCTGCATCGATATGACAGGAGAAATTAAGGCCGATCCGGCGGGTGGCACGAATTGCACCGTTCCGTTACAGTAGCTCAGCATAAATCCGGGTGCCCCATCCTGACCCTGAACGTAGTGAAGGGGAAGGGTGGGGTTCACTCCAATAGAGCCGCAACTAGAGTGAAAAAATTATCTCGATCCAGTTTCCGGAAGCTTCTTACTGCTTTACTCTTTCTTTTTCCGGCATCCGCCATCCATGCGCAAACTCCCACTGCCGAGGCCTTTGCAGCGCTCGTAGACAAGCACTATAACGCCCTCCATTCCTTATCCGTGCATTTCACGCAAAAATATGACGGCATGGGAATGCACCGCGTAGAGAGCGGCATATTGCTGCTGCAAAAGCCGGGCAAGATGCGGTGGACCTACTCCCAGCCGCAAGGCAAGCTCTTTGTGCTCGACGGGCACGATGCCTACTTCTATTCTCCCGGCGATACGGAAATTCCCCGCGTACCGGCGAAGAAACTCGACGATCTCCGCTCTCCTCTGCGCTTTTTATTAGGGCATACGCAGCTCGCAAAAGAGCTAGCCCATCTTCAAATCACCCCGGCGCAGAACGGAGCGTATACGCTCTCCGGCATTCCCAAAAATATGGAGCAGCGCATCGCCACCTTTTCGATTACTGCCAGTTCCGATGGAGTGATCGAGTCCATGCGCATCGAAGAAACAGACGGAGCCATCAACACCTTTGCCTTCGCAGGCGAGCAGCCGAATGCTCCGGCGAGCAACGCCGATTTTGTCTTTCATCCGCCTGCCGGGGCGCACATCATCGAAGGTGCGCCACCGATCTAGTTCTGTTTATCGATGTCTTCAAAGGCAAAGCGGCCTAAATAGAACGGGTGCGATATCTGCGGCTTCGAGTCCACCGGATTCCACGGATAGGTGTCCGGTGTGTTCGTAGGGAATCCCCACACTTTACCTGTGCGCATATCCACAACTACGCGCCCATAGAGTTGCTTGCTGCCATCGGATGAGCGCAGCATCTGCGTCCCCGGCTCGAAATAGAGCGGATAAGAATAAACGCCGGATGCCTGTGCATGCGCCGCTCCCGGAGCGATATAAGGCCTGGCGGCAATCGAAACCAGGGCGGCGGCAATTACAGTCAGCAGAGCATTCTGAAACGAAATTTTCTTCATGAAAACGCCTCGCAGCAATTTTAAGACGCTTTCCGTGCGTAGCGGCTGCACAGCGCTTTATATCTGCCGGTTGTTATAAGCGCGCGATCATTCCCATGATCCTTTCCTGCAATCCGTTGCGCATTATTCTGCGCGCAGCGCCTTCACCGGATCGATAGCCGCCGCGCGTCGTGCCGGCAACCACGTCCCGACAACAGCCAGCAATGGCAAAATGCACGCAGCGGCAATGATCGTCACCGGATCATGCTGCGAAGTATGAATCAGCTCTCCTCTGGCAAATCGCCCGGCGAAGAAAGCGAGCGGCAGGCCCGCCGCTACGCCGATCAGCGCCAGCACGCAGGCATGCCGCAACACCAGCCACATCACTTTGCCGCGATCCGCGCCCAGCGCCATGCGAATGCCGATTTCCTGTGTGCGCTGCGAAGTCACAAACGACAGCACTCCGTAAATGCCCACCAGCGAAAGCACCAGCGCCGCAGCCGCGAATGTACCAAACAGCGCCAGAGCAAACCGCGGTCCCGCATAACCATACATGTCCAGCATCTGCCGAAGACTCATAGTCGCCACAATCGGCTGATCCTTGTCGATGGAATACACCGCCTGGCGCACGGGATTCACAAGGTCATCGGCCGGCAGCGATGTCTCCACAATCAACGCGCTGTCCGCCTCCGGCGCGATCGTGTACGGCATAAAAATGTGCGGATAATCCTCACGGAATCCGGCGAATTGCGGCACATTGCTCACCTCGCCGACAATCGTAAAGGTATCGTCCTGCAATTTGTTTTTGCCGTCCGGCTTAAATTCCGGCAGGCGCACCGTGCGGCCCAGCACATTTTGCCCGTTGAAGTAGCGCTGGGCGAAATTCTCCGTCACTATAATCTCGTGCGCCTTCTCCTCCATCTCACGCTCGTCGAGAGAATGCCCCTGCAACGTTTTGCTGCCCGTCATCTGCAGGTAGGCCGGGCTTGTCAGATGAATATTGGTGAAGCGCTTGTCTACCGGCTGCCCGGCAATCTGCGCGTGGTCGCCATACATATCCAAAAATGGAAAGGCAGCATCCACCGTGGCATTCGTCACTCCCGGCAGCGCACGAACCTTCTCCATCAGCGCCTGAAAGAACCGTGCATGGCTCTCCGCCGTGGGATAGCGTTCCTTCGTCAGCGGAATCCGCAGCATCAGCGTGTGCTCCGGCGAAAACGGCACCGGAGCATTCTCGACCGCCATCAGCGAGCGCACCATCAGCCCTGCCAGCATCAGCAGCGCCAGCGACAACGCCACCTCCGTCACCACAAACCCGCTTAACAGCCTGCGCTGCGCCCGGCTCCCGGAAGACCGCACACTGTTCAGCGCCGCAGCCAGTCGCGGATTCGCGCTATGCCATGCCGGAGCTAGCCCGAAGATCAGCACCGTTACCAGCGCCACTCCAATCGACACCAGCAGCACCGGCACATTCATCGTCACCACCGCTTCATCCGGAATCGTCTCCGCCGGAACAATCCGCAGCGTCGCCTGCAGCCCCGCATACGCAAACGCCAGCGCCAACGGCATGGCAATTGCCGCCAGCAGCAGCGACTCCGTTAGCGCATATCGCGCCAGCCGCATGCGCGAAGCCCCAATCGCCGCCCGCACCACAAATTCATGCTCGCGGTTCACCGCTCGCGCCAGCAGCAGGCTCGATACATTCACGCACGCAATCAGCAGCAGTACGCCCACCGCTCCTAGCAACAGATACAGCGTGCTCGCCAGCCCCGACTGGAACATCTGGTCAAACGGCAAAATTCCCGTCCGCAAATCTTTCGGAAACGCATATGGATCAGTCCTGGCAAAATCCTGGAAGATCGGCATCAACTCAGCCGAAGCCTGCGCCTCAGTCACGCCCGGCTTCAAACGCCCCACCAGCGCAAAGTAGCGCTGGCCATGCACTTCTTGCTGATTCGTAATCTCAATCGGCAGGTACACGTCGCCGCCGCGCCACAAAAACCGCGGAGGCATCACGCCAATCACCGTGCGTGCATGCCCATCCAGCATCAGCACCTTGCCCAGCACCGACGCGCTTCCGCCAAAATGCGCCTGCCAGTACCGATAGCTCAGCAGCGCCACTTCGCCGTGACCCGGCTGCACATCGCTCTCCGTCGATGCCCGTCCAAGAATCGGCTGCACTCCCAGCACGTCGAAGGTATTCGCCGTAATGTAATTGCCCCGAATCCGCTGCGGCTCCGTCCCACCCGTCATCACCACATTGCTGATTGTCGAAGCCGTCACTCCGCTGAAGATGTCCGTCTTCTGCGCAATCTCGTTGAACTGCGCGCCGTTATAAACATTCCACCCGCATCCCCACGGCCACTCCGACGAGCACAACTTCGGTGTAGCCAGCGTATGCACGTCCTTGTAAGGAAACGGATCGATCAGCACGCCGTACGCCACGCTGAACACAGCCGTCGTTGCCCCAATGCCGAGCGCAAGGGTAAGAATCGCCGTCAGCGCGAAACCGGGATTTTTGCGCAATTGACGAAAAGCGTGGCGAAGGTCATGACTGAGAACCTGCATCGGCTCACCTCGGGAAGGCAGATGCCAGCCATCCTATCGTAAGTACCTCATAAAGAGACAGTTTCCAAAATAAGTAGGATATCCTTGGAATGCAGACAATCGATTGACTGCAACATGTTAAGGGATAATTTTCAGCTTTGCAGGTTTAGTAAATCGTTTGAGCTTGACGGTTTTGTTTCCATCCTTTTAGCATGGCCACGCGATTGAATATTTTGAGGGAGTAACATGCGGATTTATTCGTTAAAAAAATGCCTGCCGCTGGCGGCCGGCGTCATGGCACTCTTGGCGGCAACCGCCGTTCCGGCACAGGCTCAAGGCCGCCATGCAAAAGTCGATATCCAGAATCAACCCTGGATGAACAAAAGCCTCTCACCCGACGAGCGCGCCGACCTCGTCCTGAAGCAGATGACGTTCGACGAGAAGATCAACCTTCTGCACGGCAACGGCATGCCGCATACCCCTAATTGGCAGATGCCGCTCACCTCCCAGGCCAACGGCGGCGCAGGCATGACCGTCGGCCCCACGCGCCTCGGCCTCCCTAACATCTATATGTCCGACGCAGCCTACGGCGTGCGCAGCAGCGGCGAAAACGGGCGCTACTCCACCGCCCTCCCCTCCAATCTCGGAGCCGCCTCGAGCTGGAATCCCCACGCAGCCTGCAGCTACGGCCAGGTCATCGGCAGCGAGCTGCGCGCGCAGGGCTACAATATGACCCTCGGCGGCGGCGTCAACCTAACCCGCGAGCCGCGCAACGGACGTTCCTTCGAGTACATGGGCGAAGATCCGTTGCTGGCCGGAACCCTGGTAGGCAACCTGATGAAGTGTGAACAGGCCGAGCACGTCATCGGCGACATCAAGCACTACGCCATCAACGATCAGGAGACAGGCCGCAACATCGTCAACGCAAAAATCTCTCACCGCGCCATGCAGGAGAGCGATCTCCTCGCCTTCCATATCGGCATCCAGATTGCCGATCCCGGCGCCGTCATGTGCTCCTATAACCGCATCAATGACGATTACGCCTGCGAGAACAAGTACACCCTCACTACAGTTCTCAAAGACCAGTGGAAATTCCCCGGCTTTGTTGTCTCCGACTGGGGCGGCACGCACAGCACAGAAAAAGCCTCAGCCGCAGGCCTCGACAACGAGCAGCCTATGGCTGATTTCTTCGGCCCCAAACTGAAAGAAGCTGTCGAAGCGGGCCGCGTCCCGCAATCAGAAATCGACGATCACGCCCGTCGTGTTCTGCGCTCCATGTTTGCCGACGGCCTCGTCGACAATCCCATCGAAAAGAGCGTCGTCGATGTTCGCCACGGACTGGAAGTGGCGCAGCACGTGGAAGAGCAGAGCATCGTCCTGTTAAAGAACGATAAGGACATCCTGCCTCTGAACACGGCAAAGGTGCATAGCATCGCCATCATCGGCGGCCATGCCGACGTAGGCATGCTCTCCGGCGGCGGCTCCGCCCAGGTCGATCCTCCGGGCGGCAACGCCATCATGCCTCCGGGCCAGGGCGCAACCCATTGGCAGGAGCATATCTGGTTTCCCACTTCGCCCCTGAAAGCATTGCGCGAGAAACTGCCCGGCGACAAAATCGAATACAGCGACGGGCAGGACCTCGATGCCGCCGCGTCCTTGGCGAAAAATTCCGATGTAGCCATCGTCTTCGCATATCAGTGGATATCCGAGGGTATGGACCTTCCATCACTTACGCTGCCTGATAATCAGGACGCGCTGATTGAAAAAGTAGCAGCCGCCAATCCGCGCACCATCGTGGTACTCGAAACAGGTACAGCAGCCCTGATGCCCTGGCTCGACAAGGTAAGCGGAGTCGTCGAAGCCTGGTACGCCGGCAGCAGCGGCCACATTGCTCTGGCCAATATTCTCACTGGCGAAGTCAATCCTTCGGGCAAACTGGCCATGACCTTCCCCAGGAGTGAAGCGGATTTGCCGCGTCCCACCATTGCGCCTTTAACCGCGGAAGACAGGGGACAGGGAACCGGCGCCGTCAACGGACGCACGCATACCGAATCGACATACAGTGTCAGCTACGACGAAGGCGCGAAGGTCGGCTACAAGTGGTATGAAGCCGAGCACAAGCAGCCGCTCTTCCCCTTCGGCTTTGGGCTCTCCTATACCACCTACTCCTACTCTGATCTGAAAATCGATAGCGAACAGAAGACAGTCACCTTCAAGGTAAAGAACACCGGCAAAAGAGCTGGAGCAGAAATCACCCAGGTCTATGCCACCCTCCCCGAGAAATCCGGCGAGTCGTTCAAGCGCCTCGTTGGCTGGCAGCGCGTCGAATTATCACCCGGCGAATCGAAGACCGTTTCCATCACCATCAACCCGCAGGTGATCTCCATCTTCGACGAGCAGAACGAAAGCTGGCAGCTTCTTCCCGGCGAGTACAAGATCGAAGCTGGCCCTTCGTCCGCAACTACGCCGCTGAAAGGCACGCTCGATATCAAGTAAAAGCTCTCTCATGCTCCACTCCTGCCCGTCAGCAAACCGCTGACGGGCTTTTTTCCTGTACGGGCAAAGCACTATCAGCGAATCAAGTATCCTGACCACGATGAAAGTTCTCGTCCTACTCCTCGCCCTCACCCTCACCGCGCAAGCGCAGACAGAAAAATCCGGCCCATGGGAGATGCAGCAGAGCGGCACCACCGCCAGCCTGCGCGGCATCCATTCCGTAGGCGAAGGCGTCGTCTGGGCCAGCGGAACCGAAGGCACCGTTCTCCGCACCGAGGACAGCGGTTACATGTGGCAAAGCTGTGCCATGCCGCCCGGAGCCGAAAAGCTCGACTTCCGCGGCATCTGGGCCTGGGACGCCGACACCGCCATCGTCATGTCCAGCGGCCCCGGCGACCAGTCCCGCCTCTACAAAACAACCGACGGCTGCTCCCACTGGACCCTTCTCAAAACCAATGTCGACAAGGACGGCTTCTGGGATGCCATCGCTTTTTCCGATCGTAAGAATGGCTACCTGCTCGGCGATCCCGTGAACGGAAAATTTGTCCTGTTGCGAACCGCCGATGGCGGCACAAATTGGGCTCCCGTCGATACATCAGACTTGGAAACGAAAGGGCAGAAACTGGGAGCCTTCGCCGCCAGCAATTCGTCGCTGACTCTCATCGGCCCCGTGCTCGGTCCGATTACCGTTCCCTGGATTGCCGCCGGCGGCATAGATGGCCCGCTACTGCTGATGGGTGGCATTGAGTGCGGAATGGAGATGGCGCACCGCGATCCCAACGCCTGCCTGAAGTACTACGATTTCTCCCGCAGTAAGCCGCCCATAGCCGGAGGCAAAGAGTCGGCAGGAATATTCTCGGTTTCTGTCCCCGCAACAGAAAATCAGGGCATCCATCATGCTGTAGCCGTCGGCGGCGACTACACCAAGCCCAACGAATCCACCGGAACCGCCGCCTGGACTACCGACGGAGGCGCGCACTGGACAGCCGCGACAAAGCCGCCCCACGGCTACCGCTCGACCGTAGCCTGGGACTCCGAAGCCAAGGCATGGATTGCCGCTGGAACCAACGGCTCCGACATCAGCTACGATGGTGGCAAAACCTGGCAACCGCTCGACAATGGCAGCTGGAACGCCCTCAGCCTGCCCTGGATCGTTGGTCCCAGAGGAAGAATCGCCAAGCTCGGCGCACTGCCCACGCACCAATGATTTTGTTGTCAACTCTGTACACTCTCCGGTGCCCATCCTGAACGAAGAGAAGGGTGGGAGAACACAAGGGTAGAGCACCGGACTTTCGCCCCCGCTCTCAACCCGCCGGAATGAGCGCAGAACCCACGCGCTGCGTCTTTATTTGCAGTACATAAAAATAGGACATCGCGGGTCGGGTTTTCGGGGGATTTCCCGGCCCGCGAACTGGTATTGTGGAAAAGAATGGCAGAGTTCGTCATCAAGCTGGCCGATGAGCGCGGGCGCGTGCAGGAGCAGATTCAATCCGCCGCCTCGGCCGAAGAGTTGCGCCAGCGCTTTTCCCAGGCCGGATACTACGTCTATTCGGTCAAGCCCCGCGGCCTCTCCGGTGGCCGAAAAAAGGCAAATTTAGAGACATTTTTGATCTTTAACCAGCAGTTTTTGACGCTGATTCGAGCCGGTTTGCCCATTCTCGGCTCGCTCGAAATGCTGGCCAAAAACCAGAAAAACCCTGCATTTTCAGCACAATTGCAGAATGTCGCCGCCCGCGTGCGTACCGGCGAATCCATTTCCAGCGCCTTTGAAGCGCAGGGCGGCTTCCCACTGATTTATACGACGACCCTGCTCGCCGGTGAGCGCAGCGGCAATCTCGAAGAAGTTCTGGGTAGATACCTTTCTTTTCAACGAGTTTCGCTGACCTTCCGCAAGAAGTTGCAGGCCTCGCTGGTCTATCCGGCACTCCTGATTACGCTGGTCTTCGGGCTTTTTATCTTCCTGATCACCTTTGTCGTGCCTCGATTTGCGCTGCTCTACGATCAAATCGGCACCAAACTGCCATCCATTACCCTGTTTTTGCTCGCTTTAGGCAATGGCGCGCAGCATTACATTCTGTACATCCTCCCCGGCCTCGCGCTGCTCGGCTACCTGCTCTATCGCTGGAGCAAGACCGACTCCGGCTCCGATCGAATTGACGGCATCCGCATCAAGCTGCCCATCTTCGGCAATATCTGGCTCAAATACCAGGTAGCGCTCTTCTCGCGCACCCTCTCAACCCTGCTTTCCGGCGGCCTACCCCTGGTCCCCTCACTCGAAACAGCAGCCCGTTCCATCGCCAGCAAACGCATCGCCAAGGCGGTATTCTCATCGGTAGGCAGCGTGCGGGAGGGCAAGAGCCTCGCTAAAAGTCTGATCGGCACCAGGGTTTTCCCTGAGCTTTCGACCGAGATGATCGAAGTGGGAGAATCGACCGGCGCCTTGCCGCAGATGCTGAATTCGGTAGCGGAATTTTTCGAGGAAGACGTGCAGACAGCGCTCACAGCATCGCTCGCGCTGATCGAGCCTGCAATTCTGATCGTGATGGGCGTAGTGGTAGTGATCATCCTCATCGCGCTCTATCTACCCATTTTCTCGCTTAGCCAGGCAGGGACCTTCCAGCGGTAAAGGATTTTTATGGCACACGCACCAGCATTCATTCCAGTGGAACAGGACGAAAGAGCGCACGCCGAAAGGCTGGCGGCGCGCTATCGCTGCGAATTCGTCGATCTCAAAAACTTCCGCATCCAGCACGACCTTTTCCGCACCGTGCCCGTGGACATGATGTTCCGCTACAACTTTGTGCCGTTGGAGCAGCAGGAAGACCGGCTCGTGATCGCGGTGAGCGACCCCAGCCGCCTCATGGTGCTGGACGAAATTTCGAGCCTGCTGGGGCAGCGCATCTCCGCGCGCGTAGCCACGCTTTCGCAGATCACCGACCTGCTCAAGAAAACAGAGCAGTCGCAGCGCGTTCTCGATGAAGCGTCCGAGGGCTTAACCTTCGACGTTCTTACCGGCGAAGACAACGCCGAAGAAAACATCTCGATCGAGAAGCTGACGTCGGAAGAAGACATCAGCCCGATCATCCGGCTCGTCGATACCACTATCTTTACCGCGCTCGAACGCCGCGCGTCCGATATCCACATCGAGACCTATGACGACTCGGTGCTGGTGAAGTACCGTATCGACGGCGTATTGCAGCAGGCGATGGCTCCCATTGCGCGCGAGCACCACTCTACTATCCTTTCGCGTATCAAGGTCATGAGCGAACTGGACATCGCCGAGCGCCGCGTGCCGCAGGACGGTCGTTTCCGCGTGCGCTATAAGGGCCGCTTGATCGACTTCCGTGTATCCGTGATGCCGACCGTGCATGGTGAAAACGCTGTGCTGCGCGTGCTCGATAAGGAGTCGATGAGTGAGAAGTTCCGCAAGCTCACGCTCGATGTTGTCGGTTTTGCCGATGAAGATCTGCGCCGCTTTCGCCGCTATATTCGCGAGCCCTACGGCATGGTGCTGGTCACCGGGCCTACCGGTTCCGGTAAAACCACGACTCTCTACGCGGCCCTGAACGAAATCAAGAGCGACGAAGACAAAATCATCACCATTGAAGACCCGGTCGAATACCAGATTCGCGGCATCACGCAGATTCCTGTAAACGAGAAAAAAGGCCTGACCTTTGCCCGCGGACTGCGTTCGATCTTGCGTCATGATCCCGACAAGATTCTGGTCGGTGAAATCCGCGATCAGGAGACGGCGCAAATCGCCATCAACTCCGCGCTGACCGGGCACCTTGTATTTACAACCGTCCACGCCAACAACGTCTTTGACGTGCTGGGACGCTTCCTGAACATGGGCGTCGAGCCGTATAACTTTATCTCGGCCTTGAACTGCATCCTGGCGCAGCGGCTGGTGCGTACCATCTGCGAGTACTGCATCCATTCCGTCAAGCACGACGACGAAACGCTGCTTACCAGCGGGCTTGATTTGGCCGAGTGGCGCAACTTCGACTTTAAAGAAGGCGCGGGCTGCATCGAATGCGGCGGCACCGGATATCGCGGGCGAACAGCGATCCATGAATTGCTGGATTTGACCGACCCCATCCGCGAGATGATTCTGGATAAGAAGCCCAGCTCGGAAGTACGCAAGCTGGCAGCGAAGGAAGGCATGCAGTTCCTGCGCGAATCGGCTTTGGACCGCGTGCGTCGCGGGTTGACGACGCTCAAAGAAATTAACAAGGTTACATTTATTGAGGCGACTCGCTAGTGGCATTTGAATTTTTATTGCCGAATACGCATCTCCGTCCCCGGCTGGCATGCGAGATTACAACCGACGGCGTGGTTGCTGCTCGAGGGAATGATCCACAGCCGGTAACGTCGTTCGCTGCGTTTCCTGCCGGCGTGCTGGCCGCGGGATTGAAGACGCCGAACTTTGTGGATCGCGCAGTGGTTGTTGCGGCTCTCAAGCAGGCGCTCGACGGTGTAGAGGGGCGCGACAAGCGGCTAACGCTCGTCGTTCCCGATGCGGCTGCGCGCGTACTGTTATTGGATTTCGATACATTGCCGGCAAAGCCGAGTGAGGCTCTGCCTGTGGTGCGCTTCCGCCTGCGCAAGCTGGTGCCTTTTGAAATTGACGATGCCGCCATCAGTTATCAGGTGATGCAGCAAACGGCAGACGAAGCGCGTGTGATGGTGACGGCTATGCCGCACAACGTTCTGGTGGAATATGAAGAGGTGGTGCGCGCAGCCGGATATGAGCCCGGCGTGGTACTGCCCAGTACGCTGGCGTCGCTCGCAATGCTTGCACAAGCTGAGCCGGCTCTGCTGGTGAGCTGTAACGGCGGCTCCGTAACAACGGCGATTACCCGCGGAGAAGAGCTGCTGCTGCATCGCAGCCTTGAATTGCCTGTCGATGTCTCGTTGCATGACGAGGAGCTGCGCCACGCTGTTTCCGTATCGATTGCTTATTTTGAAGACACACTCTCGTCCCTTCCCGATGCGGTGTTTTATGCCGGGCCGGGCGGCGCGCCGGAGCTTTCACGTGTGCTGGAGCTGGAACAGTTTCGCATTCGTGATCTGGCGCCGTCCGCCAATGGAGTGCCGGAAGGACTGATGGCCGGAGTGTCAGGAGCGCTCGCAAGCTAATGCGCATTACCGTCAATCTCGCTACGAAGCCGTTTATCGAGCTGCGGCCTGTCTATAAGCGCCTGCGCATATGGATGCTGCTCCTTCTCTTGCTGGCGATTCCGCTATGGTTTCTCGCGCATATCGAGTTAAAGAAGGCAGCCGCAGCCACATCCAAGGTGCGCAGCATGCAGGCCAGCGTGAGCCAGATGCAGCGCCAGCAGCAGAGCTATCAGGCGCTGATGCGGCAGCCGCAAAACGCTGCTGTCCTGATGCAGTCGGATTTCCTGAATGATCTTTTCCGCCGCAAGGCATTTTCATGGACGGCCACGATGACCGATCTCGAAACGGTTTTGCCCGGCGGCGTGCAGGTGCAGAGCATCGATCCGCAGGTTTCGCCTGATGGGCATGTGACCATCCGCATGCGTGTGACCGGCGCGCGCGAACGCGCTATCGACCTGGTGAAAAATCTCGAGGGCTCGAAACACTTTGCTTCGCCGCGGCTCTCAAACGAGGCATTGGCAACAGCAAACAACGGTAATGGCCAGGCGATGCCGGTCAATGCGTCAAGCGATGTCAACTTCGATATCCTCGCCGATTATCGTCCTACGCCTCTCGCTGTGGAACAGAAGCAGCCGGATCAAAAAGCAAAACAGCAGTCGAAGCGAGGCGCGCAATGAACAATCTGCGCAAGCTGCTTACCTTGCTGAATCTGCATATAGCAGGCGTTCTGGTTCTGCTTGGATTGAACTTGTTTCTGCTCACGCGGCTCTTTTTTGCGTGGCACGCAGCCAGCTCTGACCAGACAGCCGATTACGAAGCCGGTCGCGTGACCTACGTTCAATTGCAAACGCAGATGTCGCATCTGCAGGGCCTGCCGGAAAAGGTGGAGCAGGCGCGCAAGGATGCGGATAAGTTCTACGACAAGCGCATCGCGCCCAACTACTCAACCATGGCCGGAGAGCTCGGCTCGCTGACCGGCAAGAATAACGTGCGCTTAACGCGCGCGCAATATACGCCGACTCCTGCAATCAATGGGCTGACGGAAGTGCGCATCGATGCCAGCCTGAGCGGCGAATATACCGCTCTCATGCACTTCATCAATGACATCGAGCGCGACAAGAACCATGTGTTCTTCACCATCAACACACTGACACTCAGCGGCCAACAGGGAGGACTGGTCAATCTGCGCCTGCGCATGACCACATACCTGCGATCGAGCAGCGATCTCCCGACTGCAACGCCAAATCAGAATGCGCCCGCTGCCAGCCAGCAGGCATCTCTGCAGCCGCAGGAGGTTCGCTGATGGCATCGCTCAAGATAGGCGCAGAGGATAAGAAGAAAGTCATCATAGCCGGCGTGCTTGGTGTGGTTGTGCTCGGTCTGCTCGTCAATGTCTTGATGAGCTATTTCGGCGGCAGTTCCACGCCTGCTACGCCGCCACCGCCACCACCAACGGTTGCAAAGCAGACAGCGCCGCCCCCCGCTGCAACAAGCCGGCACGTTGCCACACGCATTCCCGGCATTGGCGCAAGCCTCGATCCGACCCTGCATCCGGAATGGATGGCCGAAGCGGAGTCCCTTGAATATTCGGGACGTGGCCGCAATATCTTCTCGCAATCGTCGGCGCCGGTGGAAATTGAAAAAGTGAAGGCGCCCATACGTCCCACGACGCAGGTAGCGCAAGTCCCGCAGGGGCCTCCGCCTCCTCCACCGATTGACTTGAAGTTTTTCGGCTTCGAGGCGCGCAAGGACGGCACCCGCAGAGCATTCCTTCTGCACGGCGATGATGTCTTCATCGCGTCAGAGGGAGATATTGTCGATCACCGCTATAAAGTCTTGAAGATTGCGCCATTCTCGATTCAGGTAGAAGATCTGCCTTATAAGAACGCGCAACCGCTGCCGCTGACGCAGAACTGAGTTTTCATGAACCGCCGTTGTACATCGTCGCACCCCGAAGCGGGCTATATTCTGCTGGCCGTGCTCTTTATGGTTGCGCTGCTGCTGGTTACGCTTGCCGTGGCTGCGCCGAGCATCGCTGCGGACATACAACGTGATCGGGAAGCGGAGTTGGTGCATCGGGGCGAGCAATACAAACACGCCATCAAGCTCTATTACAAGAAATTCGGACGTTATCCCAGTACGATCGATCAGCTGGAAGACACGAATAAGATGCGCTTCCTGCGCAAGCGTTATACCGACCCGATGACGGGGAAAGATGATTGGAAGATCATTCATCAGGGCGAAGCGCATGTGAAGGCCATGGGCCTTTTCGGCCAGCCGATTCAGAATGGCGGCTTGTCCACGACAGCAGGTAGCACTGCCATTGGGGGAACGCCAAGCCTGACGGGCCCTTCGTCAACGCTGGGGGCGGGCAGCAGCACAATATCCCCGATGAACGGGACTACAGGTTCCACCGATACTTCAGGTAGTTCCGGGACGTCTACTCCGGGAAGCGGAACAAGCGCTTTTGGCGGCACTTCCGCCAGTGCCTTCGGCAGCGGGCAGACATTAGGCGGAGCGCCCATTGTAGGCGTTGCCAGCAAAAGCACCAAAGCTTCCATTAAGGAATACAAGAAGCAGAAGCATTACAACGAGTGGGAGTTTGTCTATGATCCCGTCGAAGACCTGATGAACGCGGTGAGTTTATTTGGCGGCGGCAATAGCAGTGTCAACGGAAACAGCGGCAGCCCCAATACCTTTGGAAATCCGGGCTCAAGCACAGGTACAGGCTTTGGAACTGGCACGGGGACAAGCGGGAGTTTCGGCGGTGGATTTTCCAGTAGCCCTTCACCTTCGCCGCAACAATAGCGCCGTTTACAGGCATAGAAAAAGGCCTCGCAGTGCGAGGCCTTTTTCACGAATCCAGAAAGAAAAATTAGACGCTGAAGGAAGAACCGCAGCCGCAGGTACTCTTGGTGTTGGGGTTCTCAAATTTAAACCCGGCAGCTTCCAGCGTTTCAACATAGTCCACAACGCAGCCGTTCAGGTACATCAGCGAAGTGGCATCCACGTAGACCTTGAGACCGTCGAAGGTGAAGACCTTATCCATCATTCCAGACTGATTCTCAAAGGACATGGAATACTGGAAACCCGAACAACCACCGCCTACGACGCCGATACGGAGTCCGGCAGGAAGCGGATCCTGAGTCGCCATGATTTCACGGACTTTACCTACAGCAGTATCGGTCAAGGACAGCGGTGTCTTCTTGACTTCGGGTGTTTCCGCGGGTGCAAGGGTTGTGGTTGCCATCTAAATCTCCCTGGTAAATAAACTCTTTACTTAGTCTACTGGGCAAAAACTCCCAATACAACAATTCTCACATTAAGTTGGATGATATTCCGCCGGAATGGATTCATCCCTCATTGAGCGGTAATTTGCCCTGAAATGCGGTCATATTGCGCCTGCGTCAGAATGCCCTTGCTGACCAGATCTGCCGTGGCAGCATAGGGTCGTCCACGAATAATGCGCTTGGCGCGTACATCTGTAATTCCCGGCAAGTCAATAAGTTGCCCTTCTGTGGCAGAATTGATGTTCAAGGTGCCCGCTGCCGGTTTTGTGTTGGATTTGAGGCCGTCTTTCACCCCGGCAGCAACGTCGTTAATTTTGCGCTCGGCATTGGCAGCTGCTACTTTGGCGTCGGCGGCAGCCTGCTTCGCCCCGGCTTTCACCTGTTCAGTCGTCTCGGCAGCTTTTTGCTTTACCTGTTCATCGGAGGGCTGCTGATTGCTGCAGGCTGTCATACCAATAGCAGCGGCGCAAACAGCAACGGCACAAAGGTGATGCAAACGTAAACGTATCATTCGTCTTTCCTTCCCAAACGTGCACCCGTATGAAGTTGATTGAAAAGGAAGAGGTTGCCAACCTGGTTTCATTTCGCTCAAAAAGCCCCTATCCAAAGCAAAGGAAATAGGACTATCATCCCAATCGAAGCGGCCCCATCTACCCCGAGCCCGCGAAAATGGGCGGACCCGCTCGTACCTGGGACAGCTCCAATCGAATCCTGAGGTGCTCTATGAGCATCATGCTTGTTCTGTGGATCGTCTGGGCCGTTGTCACAACCCTTCTACTCGCGCTTCTCGCTTACCGTGGAACGTTGACCCGCTACGAGGAAGATCAGCTCTTTCTCGATTCGGCATCGAACCATCAGGAGCAGGAGCAGACCCTGATTGTGCAGAAAGTGAATCGGGTACAGCCGCTCGTTCGCGTTATGACGGGCGCAACATGTGTTCTATCCGCAACTATTATTGGCGTATACGTTTGGGACGCAATTAGCCAGTTCAAGTAAGGAGCTACATCGTTCAGCCGGAGTGCGAAAAGCGTTCCGGCTCCTTACTTGCCATGTCGGAGCGCTCGGTCGCCTCAGATGAAAGATGCGCTTCTCCGTCTTGCAATGCCGGCTTAATCCACGGCGGCATTCAATTGGTGGCGAACATCGGCGCCGCGCACCCAGAAAATCACATCCATTGCAATATTCGTCGCATGATCGGCAATCCTCTCCAGGTTGCGGGAGATAAAGATAGCGTGCAATGCCGGCTGGCTTTGTTCCGGGTTTTCCTGGATAAACTTCATCAGATCCTCATGTGCAATCCGATTCATGCGATCAATCTCATCATCCATATCGAGAACCGACTCAGCCACCTGGGCATCGGCGTCCAGCAGGGATTGCAGCGCGGTACGGATCATGCGCGCAGCGGAGTTCCGCATTTCATCAATGTTAATGGGAAGCTCCACCGGATCGCCTTTCAGCATGTCCAGCGTGCGGATCGCGATACTCATGGCCTGGTCACCGATGCGTTCCAGGTCGCCATTGATCTTGATGACCGCGAGAATAAAGCGCAGATCGATGGCCATGGGTTGCTCTTTGGCGAGCAGGTCGTAGGCCATCTCGTCCAGCTCGCGCTGGGAGGAATTGATCGCTTTTTCGTTGTCCCGCACAAATTGGCACAGGCTGGCATCCCGCTGCAGGTACGCGTCAACGGATGCGTCGAGTGCCTGCTGGGACAACGCCGCCATGCCTAAAATTTTGTCTTTCAGCTCGGCTAACTGCTGCTGGAAATGAATGCGGGGCAAGAGATATCCTCCAACCTTCAGTATGCAACAGTTATGTAACAATTCTGCGAAAACCTGATCCGGCCCGGAAAGTATCAGGCTTCCGGAGCGGCTTTCTTGCGCAGCTTCGCCATCTGGCGCTCGGTAGTCTCTTTCAAGCGGTCCCGCAAGCGCGCAGCCCATGGAGTATCGACAGCGAGCAAGCCCAGGCCGGCAAACAGAAGTGGAATGCCGGGAAGAACAGGGAGAACACAGCCCACAGTACCTACAGCGATACAGGAATATCCAGCCGCCTGCCGCAGAATTTTTCGCGCTCGGCCTTTACCCTGCTGTTCCATATTGCATCAGATTCGCAGAAAGATAATTTGGATACTTTATGCGAGCCGATGCTCCGCTTCTTTTGCCGCTTCGTAAATCTGGTCGAAGGATTCGACCGCGTAGAGAACCTTCTGCATTTCTGAAACCAAAAACTCCTGGTTTAAAACCGCGTCCAGATCAAAATCGCGTATCTCAGGCCCGCCCTCGGTTGCGCGGTGAATCACATGATTCGATTCGCCATGTGATGAGATCAATCCGCTGCCGTAGAGCTTGATGGCGCCGTTCTGCCGTATCACGCCAAATTCCACCGTGAACCAGAAGAGCCTGCCCATGCGCTCCAGCTTGTCTTTGTCTTGGATCAACTTCAGGCATACACGCCCATACTGCTGCAGAAAATCCGCAAAGACCGGGTGCGCATGCATCGGCACATGGCCGAAAACATCGTGAAAGATATCCGGCTCCGGCGTGTATTCCAGCGATTCGCGTTTGCGCAGCCACGTTGTCGTTGGGAACTGCCGCGCCGCCAGCATCTCAAAGAAAGCGTCCGGCGGCAGAAAGCCGCTGACAGGCGTAGCATTCCAGCCCGTGCGCGGCCCAAGGCGCTCATTCACTTTCGCTAGTTCGGGAATTGTATCTTCGCGCAGGCCGATTTGCTGGAACCCCTCCAGATACTCCGAGCAGGCATGCTCTTCGAGCTGCGGCATGCGCCGCTGCACCAGTTCGGCCCAGACCTCATGCTGTTCTGTGGTGTAAGCGCTCCAGTCCTGCTGGATAAGAAATGGCTCGGCAATATGTAAATGCGTGGTCGCGGAATGCATAACGGAAAACCCATCCATTCAAAACCCTTGACCATCTCACTTTCTCTCAACGCCTGTCAATCCATACACGGGTGGAATGTTTATTCAGATCAAAAAATCTTCTGTCGTGATTTCCACCACCTCATTCCGGAGCATTTCATTCCGTGCGACTTCCATCGATTTGCCTAGCCCGATTCCGCGGCAGGCATCTGCAATGACAACCGTCTCAAATCCTTCTGACCGGGCATCCACCGCCGAATAGCGCACACAATAATCGTAGGCCAAACCTGCAACAAAGACGCGTTCGATACCGCGCTCCCGCAAGTAACCGGCAAGGCCGGTTTTCGTGCGGCGGTCATTTTCCTGGAATGCCGAGTACGAGTCGATCTCTCGCCGAAAGCCCTTGCGCAAAATCAAAGCCGCTCTGCGCGTATCCAGTTCTGGATGAAATTCCGCGCCCTGAGTGCCTTGCACACAATGATGGGGCCACAGCGTCTGTTCTCCATATGTAACTGTGACAGTGGCAAAAGGCTCGTGTCCTGCATGGCTGGACGCAAAGGACAAATGATCCGGCGGATGCCAATCCTGGGTGAGCACCACATGAGGAAAAAGCTGCATCCACCGGTTGATGACAGGCACGACCTCATCGCCGCGCGGAACCGCCAATGCGCCGCCGGGGCAGAAATCATTTTGCACGTCGATAACCAGCAGTGCATCCCGCTCTGTAATTTTCATCGGCATTTCATTCCCTTCCAACTGGTCAGACGTATTCCTCTGGGTATATGGTATTGGGTCGCAGCGAACTTCGTCTTGTAACCCGGAAGTACCGCGGGCGCGTCTAACTAAATGATTGGAGTAACTTCAATGTCCACTCTTCTGCATCCTGAAGTGCAAACGCAGAAAGACTTCCTTCCCCTGAACGGAACAGATTACGTCGAATTTTATGTAGGCAATGCGCGGCAATCCGCTTACTACTATCGCGCTGCATTCGGTATGAAACTAATTGCCTATGCCGGCCCCGAAACCGGAGTCCGCAATCGAGCGTCCTACGTGCTGCAACAGGGCAAGGTGCGTTTTGTGTTGACCACCCCTCTGCGTCCGGATGGAGAAATCGCCGAGCACGTACATCGTCATGGCGACGGTGTGCACGACATCGCGCTCTGGGTCGACGACGCCAAACAGGCATGGAAGGAAACAACAAAACGCGGTGCGCGCAGCGTGCATGAGCCATTTGAGCTGCGCGATGAACAGGGCGTAGTAAAGCTTGCAAGCATTGCCACCTATGGCGACACGATCCACACCTTTGTCGAACGCTCGAATTATCACGGTTCATTTTTACCCGGTTATCGAGCCGTCGATGAAGACCGCGTAGCGCGCCCGGTAGGACTGCTCTACATCGATCACATGGTGGGCAATGTGGGCTGGAATGAAATGAACCGCTGGGTTGATTTCTATGCGGACATTATGGGCTTTTCGCTTTACCAGCACTTCGATGACAAGGATATTTCCACTGAGTACTCCGCGCTGATGTCGAAAGTCATGGCGAACGGCAATGGGCGCGTCAAATTTCCAATCAATGAGCCTGCCGAAGGTCGCAGAAAATCGCAGATCGAAGAATATCTTGAGTTCTACCACGGCCCCGGCGTGCAGCACCTGGCCCTGGCCACAGATAACATTCTGCACACAGTCGCCAAGCTGCAGCAGCAGGGCGTCGAATTCCTGAAGGTTCCGCATACGTACTACACGCAGCTGGAATCACGCGTCGGCAAGATCGATGAGCCGATTCAGGAGCTGGAGCAACTCGGCATTCTTGTTGACCGCGACGATGAAGGATACATGCTGCAGATATTTACTCGTCCGGTAGAAGACCGCCCGACTCTTTTCTATGAGATCATTCAGCGCAAGGGCAGTCGCAGCTTCGGTAAAGGCAACTTCAAAGCATTATTTGAAGCAATTGAGCGCGAACAGGCCGCGCGCGGAAATCTATAATCGAAAACTGAAACAGGCTGCCATATGCAGAATGGCAGCCCGTTTGACACAGCCGGAATAACGAATGTCATTGATGCCACCCATCATGCCGGGCATGCTGCGCGATGATGAACTTACCCTCGTCTTCACCAGCTTCAGTCCGCATCAGTTTCATCGTGTTCCTGCATACCATTTTCTTATGATGCACGCCGCCACGACGGAAGAGATGGGGCGCATCAATCTGCGTACAGTAACAAGCCACGCGATCGAGCATTACGCCGGGCATATCGGCTACACCGTGCACGAAGCATTTCGCGGCCATCGTTATGCGGCCCGTGCCGTTCGGCTGCTGATGCCGTTAGCGCGCCAACTTCATATTCAGCCGCTGTGGATTACTTGCGATCCTGCGAATATTCCGTCGCGCCGTAGTTGTGAAATTGCCGGAGCGGAATTTGTCGAGACTATCTACCTGCCGCCTCAATATGGCGGCTATGCGCTGGGTCAGCGGCAAAAGTGTCGCTATCGTTTGGAGACATAAAAAGCGGCTCCATTCAGGAGCCGCTTTTTAAAGTCGATTTGGCAAGCATGACAGTTTTTATTGGTGATTTGCCGAGATACTCAGCGTCATCGATGTCGTGTTTGCCAATTCGACCTCGCTGCGAGAACTACACGCGAATAAGTATTGCAATTGATGTTCCATTACCCAGCAGAATACGTATATACCTGTCAATCAAGGGATTTCCGCCATTAGCGCAGAGGGCACCCAATTTTTTCTGTAAAAAATTGTGCAGGTATGCGAAAAACTTGCTCACTTTGCCGTCATTTCTACGCCTTTGGCTTCACGCCCGAAAGTTGTGACGATGGCCAGCGAAACCGCAACGATAAGAACCGTCACCGCCAGCACTACTCCATAGTTGCCGTAATGCTCCGCAGCCTTGGCTTGCAGCACAGCATTGCGCGAGGTCAACAGGTTTCCAAGTTGATATGCGAGCCCTGGAAATGTCGCGCGCACCGGCGCTGGCGACAGTTCGGTAAGATACGCAGGCACCACGCCCCACGCGCCCTGCACCATGAACTGCATGAAGAAAGCGCCGGCTGCAAGCGCATACGTCGTATGTCCAAACGCAAATAGCGGAATCACCGGGAGCGCCAGCAGGGCAGCTCCGATGATCGCGCGTTTGCGTCCGAAGCGCTCGGAAAGGCCTCCGAAAAAAACGCCGCCCAGCAGTGCTCCCACGTTATAGATAACGGCGATCGTGCCGGTCACCGCGGCTGAATAGCCATGGTCCTTTTGCAGAAATGTCGGGTATAAATCCTGCGTTCCATGAGAAAAGGCATTGAAGCAGGTCATGAGCAGAATGACAAAAAAGAATGTCGGTACATACTGGCGTATTCCGCTGGAAAGAGAGATCGCTGGTTTTGTTCGTTCATGATGGCCGGCACGCCAGACGGGGGACTCTTCGACTTTAAGGCCGATATAGAACACCAGCAGCGCCGGCAGCGCGCCCACAACAAAAAGCCCGCGCCATCCAACAACGTGCCCGTGCCACAGCATCTGGCTGAAAGGCTTATAAAGCAAGGCATACACAGCCGCGGCTACCAGGTAACCTGCGGCATAGCCTTCCTGCAGAAGCCCGGAAAAAAATCCTCGGCCTTCCTTCGGCAATGTCTCAAAAGCCAGCGCTGCGCCCACTCCCCATTCGCCTCCCATGGCAACTCCGAAGAGCGCGCGCAGCACCAGCAGCGAGTGCAAAGAGGGAGCAAACGCGCAGGACAACTCAAAGACGGAATAACACGCAATGTTCAGCATCAGCGCCGGGCGTCGCCCAAAGCGATCCGCCAGGGCGCCGAAGAGGAACGCGCCTACAGGGCGAAATGCCAGCGTAAGAAACAACGCTTCTGCTACCGCCGATGCACGCGCATGAAAGTCAGCTGCAATGGCCGATACGCAGAACACCAATAAAAAATAGTCGAATGCATCGAGCGACCAGCCGAGAAAACATGCGATGAAGGCATGCCGTTGCGGCGATGTCAGCGAGCGGAAATGAGAAAAATAGCGAGTCTGCATCGGCAGGAGCCTGAAACAGGAGATTACCAGAGTCCGCACTAAGCATGCGGAAGGTGAAAAATAATTGTTGCAACAAATATTTTATTCCTGTATCTAACCACTACATGCCGGCTCACCGGCTGAGTGTAAATTTGGGGAAAGATCTATATGCACGTACGCCGTAAAACAATTATCTTTGCCGCGGCTTTCATTACAGCCGTCGCGTCCGCTTCAGCCCAGGTATCGAAATGGCAGATCGATCCGGCGCACAGCGAGGCTGATTTCACCGTTCGCCACATGGGAATTTCCAATGTGCATGGCCGCTTCGGTAACCTCAACGGCACGCTTACGCTCGATGAAAAAGACATCACGAAATCTACCGTGAACGCTACAGTCGACGTGAGAACTGTAGACACCGGAGTAGCGCAACGCGATACGCACCTTAAAAGCCCCGATTTCTTCGAGGCGACGAAGTATCCGCAGATGACCTTCGTGAGCAAAAGCCTCAGCAACAGCAATGGGCAGCTGCAGCTTACCGGAGACCTTACCCTTCACGGAGTCACGAAATCCGTCACGCTTGCGCTCGATGGCCCCAGCAAGGAGCAGGCCGATCCTTACGGCAAGATACGGCGTGCCTTTTCCGCAACCACAACCATTCACCGTCAGGATTTTGGCCTGAACTGGAATGGTAATCTCAAATCCGGAGATACTGTTGTCGGCAATGATGTAAAAGTGGAATTGGACATTGAGCTGATCAAGCAGTAAAAACAGTCATGGTGAAACCGGCATGTGATTCCGTAACGGAACGCTGCCGGTAAAGCCCAAAGGCACTCATGGTTAGTAAACTTCAGGAAGAGATTAAACAGACGCGTCCCTTCGCTACGATCGAAGAGGAAGCCCTGCTGAACGTGCGGCGCACATCCGACCGGCTGCAATACTACATCCAGCAGCTGGTCAAGCCCTATGGCATCACTCCCACACAATACAACGTGCTGCGCATCCTGCGCGGCGCCGGCAATGGAGGGCTGCGATGTTCCGACATAGGCGAACGTCTCGTCAGCTCCGATCCCGACATTACCCGCCTCCTTGGTCGATTGCAGAAACAAAAGCTCATCCGCCGCAAACGCGACCCCAAAGACCGCCGAGTTATCTATGCGAGTATTACGACCCAGGGCCGCAATTTGCTGGAAGAAATGGATCCGGTCGTGACGCAGGCCGGCAAGGATGTTCTGGGACACATGGGCCGGGAAAAACTCGAAGCCCTCGTCTCTCTGCTCGAAGAAGCGCGCCAGAAGATTTCCGCATAAAAAATCGTCATTCCATCGTTCAGAACTGGAAGCAAACCCATCAGGAAGCCTCGCATTTTCCCGGCAATGAATGACGATGATGGTGCAGCGAAAAATAAGCGCTAGGCGTGGAGCTTGGCTACCTCGCCAATCGATGCTTCGATGCTGGCGCGCGCATCCGCTTCACTCCCTTTGGTGTGGATCTGGTGATGCAGGCAATAAAGCGCCAGTTCCAGCCTGTCGGAGACTCCCAGCTTGTCATAAATCTTGCGTAGATAATTCTTGATGACCTGCTCGCTCGTTCCCAACTGGTAGGCGATTTCCTTGTTGCGCTTGCCCTGGGTGATGCAGCCGATAATCGCGATTTCCTTGGGAGAGAGCTTTGGCTGGCTCTTGGGACTGGCCAAAGCCGAGGCCTGTGAGCGATAAGCTTCGATCACCCAGGTAACCGACTGGTTGTCGATCCAGGTTTCTCCGGCGGCAATCTTGCGTACACATTTCACCAGCAAATCCGGAGAAATGGAGCGGGGAATAATCCCCCGGACGCCGTTGCGATAAAGCTCAACCGTGTGGGCTTCGTCCGCGGCTGTCGCCTGGACGATGATCTTCAGCTCCGGAGCTGTTCGCAGAATGTCGGCAACGATGGAGCCTTTCCCCGCCAGCAGAT
This sequence comes from Alloacidobacterium sp., assembly GCA_035547425.1. Lineage (GTDB taxonomy): Bacteria > Acidobacteriota > Terriglobia > Terriglobales > Acidobacteriaceae > Alloacidobacterium. The sequence continues at coordinate 52,254 of DASZUU010000049.1, forward strand.
TGCCTTCAAGCACCAGCACGTCAGCCGGATGGTGGGGAAGCGCCGTAAGCAGATTCGCAATGCTGTCTACCTGCGCGACAATCTGAATATCGTTTTCAACCGCAAAAACTTTGCGCATGCCTACGCGGTAAATCGCCTGCGAATCGGCCATGATCAGGCGGATGGCAGCAGCTTTCGTTTGCGCTGAGTTGTTTGCGTTGGCGGCTGCGCCGTCCTGCATCTTATCGTTAGCTTCCGTCATCGTCATTGATTCCACTTCTGCGTTTTATTGGAAGCGATACTCGTCAATCACCGCTGCCGCAAAACAATGTGAATGCTCCTCGTAACAACGTACAACCCGTCCTGTACAGTGGATGGCAGCGGTTCCATGGTTCGCTAGCTCATCCTCTGAAATCTCAAGCAGGAATTCCACCGGCGCATTTAACTCAAGGGCCGAATCAAGGCGAAAAAGAACACCATTTGCCGAGATATTCTCGGTAATCCCCGCGTATTCACGGTTTTCCGAAAGGATACGAACCGGCAAATGAAGTGGAAAACGCACGGAAAAACGACTGCCGTTTGCCTCCCCTTCGACAAAAGAATACGGAAATTCCGTTTCCATGCCGCTGCTCCAGTTCCAACCTGAAAATCGTTCTATCCAAAGATATCAAACCATTGCCCGATCTGTGATTACTAAAGTTTATACCGTTTTACGTGACTAAAGGCCATCGAATTGTATGCGCATTTGCTGCATTTCCGATTTCTTGAGTTCCAATACAGGTCTGGTATGGCGAGGTAATTGAAAATCAGCCGTTTTCCATGGGATAGAAAGCCGCCGAGCCGCCCACCCACTCGAGGTCCCGGTTGTAGTCAACGCCCATCATCTTGCCTCTGCCCAATCTCACCAGGGATAAAACCGGTTCTAACCGGCCGCCATCCGGCCATAGATACAAAATCCTGATCTCCGGCTGGGTCATGCCGTGTGGAGTATCAATCACCGAGGCGAAATTGACCCGCTGCTGCAAAAGGTATTCATGTCTCCGGGTCTTTGGAATGGAGGCGAGGAGCTCGTCGGAAGGAGCAAATTCTATGCCTTTCCCGGCAAAGGAAAAGAGTGGCTTCAGAATCCAGGACTCGCGGTCTGCTGTTAATTTCTCCCGCCCGTGACCCGCCATCCAGTCGTCCAGAAAGACCGCGGGCGGCACCGCCGGGTGATCCAGCCAGGGAAGGGAAAACTTGCTGATGTGGAAGTACCAGTTTGGATGCCCTGCCCATTCCACATCGAAGGATTCCCGGTAATCGAAAGGAAGCTCAATCTTTTTGGCGATAAGCTCGTCCACGATGGCGCGGTTATAGATACGCCGGATCGGAACCAGTTTATTTCCTTTGCGATAGCAGAGACGTGGGGGCTTTCCCGGCTGAATCTCCTGCGTCAGTTCGGCAATATCGACGACCTCGATGCCGAGCCGTTCTGCCGTCACTAGAAAATCCGGAAGCGTCTTTTGCTTCTGCGGCTCAACTTCCGTAAGTACCACATTTTCCGGGTGATGTCCTCGCAATATCACTCGCTCCATCAGCTTCCAGAAGCTGGATTCGGTGTGGCCGCCTAACAGGTACTCCAGCGAGGGATCGAGTTCATAAGCCGCCTTATATACTTCGCTCAGCACAAATTGATAGGCAAAAACCGAGGGAAAAGCCTGCAATTCGACCAGTTTTGGGCTCAATTTTCCGTTGGAATCCTGTACCAGTCCAAAATCCGCCGTCATGAAATGCGGATGAGGAGTTTCATCTGCGGCGCAGTATTCGGGCGGGATCATGGCCCGCGAGGCCTTGAGATAAGCGGTGCTTTTTACCAACTGTTGGGTCAATGCCGCGCCGATATCGGCCATTTCCTGCAGCATGTTCCGTGGAAAAAAACAGGGTGTTTCGGCAACCCGAAAACTAACATGCGCCCGCACACACGCATCCAGGCTATGCAGCATACGGCGATACGTTTCCTGCTGGAAACGCCGGTTAAAGTCGCGGCGTAAAGACTCAATCACGAGAAGGCGACCTCGGCCAACAGGGTATTACTGTCGTGCCGTGCTGCGCAAATTTTCGTTTACGATTCCGGGCACTCGGGATGCCCGTCTTTGGTTGATGACTCAGGCTTTAGTAACCCTTTTAGGGTTACTACTTAGTAGCAAAGTCAGTCTTGTTTCCGGCATCTTAACCCATTAAGGTCAAGTAAAGTGGCTTGGAGTAGCGCATGAGTTCGTCCCCCATATCGAGCGCAGTAACCTATATCGAGCCAGTTCTTTGGGCCGTGTCTTTCATAGCCTTTCTACGCTCCGGCAGCCGCAAAACCTTATCGGCATTTGGAGCCTTTCTTGGAATGGGCACAGTCGGCGTCACGCTGTTACATCTGTTTGCCCGAAATGACTTCTTCGGTAACTCCTGGCTGCAATCTTCGGCCTCTTTATATACTTACCGGGCTTTTTATTTTGTAGGCAGTGTGCTCCTCTTCTTCGCGCTGCAGCAGATGTTTCGCCAGGTAACAGCATCGTTTCCCGCGCTGAGCCGCTTCGGCAATATTATTTTTTACTGTATCGGGAGCGTAGCCCTGGTGGTTTCAGCGGTTTCCGTCTTCGCATTCATCGCGGCTTCGCCTGCGCGCGTGCCTTCAAACGTGATTTTTACAGAGATCAATTGCGATCTCTGTATCTCGCTGCTGTGTCTGTTGGCATTTGTCATCGTCTTCATTCGCGCCGCGAAGTATCCCATGGCGAGCCGCATTTTCGGAATCTGCCTGGGGCTGGGGCTTATCGCGGTGGCCCAGCTCACTGCGGCCATGTTTCAGGCCATGCATTTTGACCGGCTGTCCAATCGGCTTTCATTCAGCGCTTTAGCCGTTGCGCTTGTGATCTGGACCGGGTTCTTCTTTTATCCGGAACCAGCCGCCCGCAAAGGGACCTCGCCGGCTACGGTCCGGACGCTGCATTGGAACGATCTTGCCCAGGAACTCGGCCCCACCGAGCAGGCCCAACCGGCAGCGCAGCAAAGCGGCTTTCTGCAAAGCGTCGAAGGCGTGGTGGACCGCGTACTGGCGAAGAACTCGGTGGGTGGAGCCGGCTAGGAATCAAAAAGTTTTGGAAACGTAAGGCCCCGGGAACAACGGGGCCTCTTTTTTGCGAATTTCCTGCCGGGCTATCTGTGTATCCGCAAAGAAAAGGCCGGAGCATCAGGCTCCGGCCTTTCTTTAAAACTAAGAGCTTACTCGGCTGCTACCGGCTCAATCGCTACAAAGCGTCCCATGCGCCCGCGATCGAGAAACTTCACTTTGCCGTCGATCTTGGCAAAGAGCGTGTCATCGCTGCCGCGGCCTACATTGAGGCCGGGCTTCAGCCGCGTGCCGCGCTGGCGGACAATAATCGAGCCGCCGGTGACGAACTCGCCGCCAAAGGCCTTTACGCCCAGTCGCTGCGCGTTAGAGTCGCGCCCGTTATTAGAACTTCCACCGCCTTTTTTATGTGCCATTTCTCAATCCTCGCGCCGGCACCTTGCCGACTCTCTTAAAAATTTTAAAGCTGGCCTTTGCCCGCCTAAGTACTTTTCAGAAGCTGTCCAGTAAACCGTGTATGCCTGGACGGCCACTCCTACTTCTGTGCGCTATAGGTCGTGCCGTTGACCTGAATCTCGTTGATGCGGACTTCCGTGAATGCCTGGCGGTGTCCCTGCAGCTTCTTGTACTGCTTCTTCCGCTTGTAGTGGAAGACAAGAATTTTCTCGCCGCGCCCTTCGCCCAACACGGTGGCGATGACCTTGGCCGATTCCGGCTTCTCAACCGAGCCTGCGTCGCCGGAAAATGCCAGCACTTCGCTGAACTCGACAGTGCCGTTCTCATCAGCCGCGGCCTTTTCAATCTTGACCACGTCGCCCGGAGCGACACGATACTGCTTACCACCAGTGCGGATGACCGCGTACATAAATCCTCCAGCGCTCTACTCAAAAGCGCGTAAACTCAATAAATCTGGGCAGATACATGCTGGCCTGGGGCGCTAAGTGCTCGAACCGGAATTCCAGTGAGCCGGATGCACCCGCTAAGAGCAACGGGCAGGATCGCCAAACTTAATTAGTGTACTTGTTCTAAGCCTGCGGGTCAATCATTTGCCGGGCCTGAATGGTACAACAGGGAGGGAGAAAACTTCATGCCCGACCAGCCATCCACCGCTCCTGATCATACCGCCGTGCGGGTCGCCCTGTGGCGCGCCCTCCATGTCCAGGCCGACCCGCCGCCGCACGTTCTCGAGGATGAAATTGGCCTCCAATTAGTCGCTCCGGATGACGGCTGGCGGCAGCGTCCGGATATGGACCCCGGCGGCACCAGTCTCTTTCGCGCCTCCATCGTGGCCCGCGCGCGTTTTATTGAAGACCTCGTCATCGAGCAGCTTGCCCCGGGCGTCAGCCAGTACGTCATCCTGGGAGCGGGCCTAGATACCTTCGCCCAGCGCCGACCGGAAATCGCCTCTCGCATGCAGATATTTGAGGTCGACCAGCCGGACTCGCAGGCATGGAAGCGCCGGCGACTCATCGACTTGGGCTTCGGCATTCCGGATTGGCTGCACCTTGTCCCCGTAGATTTTGAAGCCGGCGACAACTGGTGGGAAAAGCTCGATGCCGCCGGCTTCTACAAAAGCAAGCCTGCCGTCATTACCTCCACCGGTGTGAGCATGTATCTCACACAAGAGGCAATCACGGCCACCCTGCGCCAGATTGCTCAGCTGGCGCCCGGCTCCACGCTGGCAATGACCTATCTGCTGCCCATCGAGCTCTCCGACCCGGAAGAGCGCCCAGGGTGGGAAATGGCGGAAAAAGGAGCGCGACGAGCGGGCACGCCCTTCATCAGCTTCTTTACCCCGGAAGAGATCATCGCGCTGGCCAAAGAAGCCGGATTCAAGGAAGCGCGCCACGTTCCCGCATCCATGCTCATCGAGCGCTACTTTTCCGGCAGAACAGATGGCTTTCACCCGGGAAAGTCGGAAGAGTTGTTGATCGCTAGTACATAGTTATTACAAAACTTAAGAATGGCGTTGTGCCATTAGATCACTTCCTTTAAGCCGACTTATGAGGGCTGAAGCTTCTCAAATGGGACTCACCACACTGTCGTAAACAAAGAATGGGCTTGCTTTATCGCTCGCAGATTCTATGACTATTTCGGAAGGTATGCCAGTTGAAAGCTCCTATCGGACTTTTGAACAAAGCCCTCTCTTCCGAAACTGGCGTCTTCGATTCGTTCGGTGATGTACTCCGCTCCCATGTAATTGCCCAGGAGAAACCTGCACTCGAAAACTAGACTTGGCTGACTTAGTAAGGCGTCCTTGGTTATGGAGCCGAGCGCTGTGTTCAGAGAACATAATTGCGGCGCTCTCTGTTCTACCAATAGCTGCACTTTGCTCTTAACTGCACCGTCGAGGTTCCCCACCACAACTCTGTCTGATATCGATTTGACACTCTGATCCAACGCATCCAAAAGAAGCGCCTGGCTCAACACAAGGTTGTAGCCATCTTCTATGTCGTCCGGGTAACGCATTCGATACGACTTCCCGAGCAATTCGAGAAATGTTTCATCCAATTCGAGAGAACTTCCGCATTCTTTTACTTTCTTGTAAATCACCAGTGGATCGTGAAGCCGCACGACCTTTTCTCCATGTAGGGATAGTAGCGCCTTTAGATACTTCTCCAATGCCGTGTTGGCTAAAGCTGCTCCTTGCAGGAGAAGGCCATCTGTGAGCAGTCTCCTGGCAGCAAGGTAGTCGGTGTCAGCCCAAGTTAGCCAGTGCAAAAGCATTCGGGCTTCCTTGCCCGTTACGTTTATGGCCCGGCCACCTTCTTCCAATTGACCATCGGTACGCATGTAGCGCTCCTTGCAAATATGTACTTTTATCTAAGGCTACCGCGCAATTTACGTCTGATGCGGATTGATTTGCTGGAAATGGATACTGTTTGATCGGTCACGACAAACGCGCTTTTCGTAACCAAATACTTATTCCGAAGGTTTAGACCTTCAGCAGTTCGTGCGATAAAACCTCTCAGCTAAGACAAGGCTGGTTCCAAGCGGGGGCACAATCTGCCGACATATTCCATAACGACTTGAATGTGCCCTTCTGGTTAGCCAATTACAAATTCGTCATCTTTTCCAGATGCTCCGGATAGCGGTTTCCCTGCACAGGCACTTTGGCCAGAGCTTCGCCGATATGGCGCAGATCGCCCGCTGTCAGTTCAATCGAGACAGCTTTGACATTCTCTTCCAGCCGGGAAAGCCGGGTCGTGCCCGGAATTGGAACGATCCAGGGTTTTTGCGCGAGCAGCCATGCCAGCGCAATCTGCGCCGGAGTGGCGCTCTTTTGTTTTGCGATGTCTTCCAGCACTTCCACGAAAGCCTGGTTTGCCTTGATCGCTTCCGGTGAAAAGCGCGGCAGCGAGCTGCGGAAATCGCCCTTTGCAAACTCGGTTTTTTCGTCCATCTTGCCTGTCAGAAAACCCCTGCCCAGCGGGCTGTACGCGACCAGTCCGATGCCCAGCTCTTCCAGTACAGGAATCACCTCAGCTTCCGGCTCTTTCCACCAGAGCGAGTACTCATTTTGCAGCGCGGTAACCGGCTGCACGGCATGGGCCCGGCGAATCGTCTGCACACCCGCCTCCGAGAGGCCGAAGTGTTTCACCTTGCCTTGTTGAATCAAATCTTTTACCGCCCCGGCCACATCTTCAATCGGCACAGCCGGATCGACGCGGTGCTGATAAAAGAGATCGATGGAATCGATCTGCAGCCGCTTGAGTGAAGCCTCGGCCACTTCTTTGATATGCTCCGGGCGGCTGTTCACGCCTAACCGGCCCGGGCTTCCATCGGGATTCAGGTTGAAGCCAAATTTCGTCGCGATGACGACCTTATCCCGAATCGGAGAGAGAGCCTTGCCGACAAGTCGTTCATTGGTAAATGGTCCATAGACCTCAGCCGTGTCGAAGAAGGTAATGCCCATGTCCACGGCCTTGTGCATAAGCGAAATCATCTCCTGCTCATCTTTGGGAGCGCCGTAAGCATGGCTCATGCCCATGCAGCCAAGTCCAATCGCCGATACTTCCAGATTGCCTAATTTACGTTTTTGCATCGTTTCTCCAGGTAAGCGCTTATCGATTGCGGGGCAGCACACGCTGCGTTTCGCCGGCAGGGCGGTCCGGAACGCGAACATGCTTCTTCATCCCGGCCTCCTTGCGTAACATGCTCTAAGTTAGACGCTGTGAAGCAACAGCGATGTGCAAAAAACCGCCATTCTTTTGGCGAATGACGCCAACTTTTCCGCACGAATTTGATAACGGCATAGAGGAAGTACATACGCCTATAGGCAGGCCTGATATCGATGCGCGACAATAATCCTGTCACGCTGGGAGCGCTAACGTATGTGCCGAAATATCAGGAATCTCTTCAATTTCGATCCGCCCGTCACGGACGAGGAGGTGCGCGCCGCTTCGTTGCAGTTTGTCCGCAAGATCAGCGGCTTCAACAAGCCGTCCAAGGCTAATGAAGAGGCTTTCCATACTGCGGTTGAAGAGGTAGCCGCTGTTTCTGCAAAGCTGTTGCGCTCGCTCGAAACGACGGCGCCGCCGAAGAATCGCGAAGAAGAGGCGGCAAAAGCGAGAGCTCGCGCCGCCGAGCGATTTACGCACTAGCGCGCCTGAAACCAGCGCACCCGCCACGATTTTTCCGCTTCGTGAAAAACATATACGCACAGAATCGTGATCAGCGGCTCCAGCGGATGCCGGAAGCGCGCTCCCGGCGTTACGAAATAATAGCTCACCGGCAGCAGTAGAAACGCCCAGGCAAACAAGCTCGCTGCCGGAATGCGCTTTCGCCACGCAACCCATAGTCCGATCAGCGACGCAAAGCTTGCAAAGGCATAGTTCAGCTCGCGAATGATTTCTACCTGCAGCTTTCCTTTGCCCTCGTCCGAGTGCGGAAAACCGGCCCAGTAGAAATAGAACCGCTTCAGGCTGATCCAGGCAAAGTGCAGTTTGTGCTCGCGGATGTAGGCTTTCGCCTTATCGCCCTGCATCTTTACGTAGCGCACCTCGCCCATTTTGCGATAGAGCTCAACCTTCTGTGCCCCGGTCACAATCGGGAGCGTGCCGCCCCACGCATATCCAATCGATCCCGGCCCGTTGCCCTCGTACAACTCGGCGCCCAGGTTGCCGCGAATCGGAATAAAAACGTGGAAGACGTGCCAGTTGCGAAGAATCCACGGCGTCAGGCAGACCCAGAAGACAACCGAAGCCAGCACGGCTCCGCGAATCGCCGCCGCCTTATTCGCTGCTCCGAAGATGATCCAAAGCCCGCACGCAGGCAAAAACAGCAGCGGAGAAGGATTCGCCAGCGCCACGCATCCCCACAACACCGCAAACCAAAGCCAGTTGCCGAGCGTGTTCTTTTCCTCGCCGCCAATGCCGCGAATCCGCAGCGCGAATACAAATGCCCAGGCAAAGAACATCGTCGTCACCGGCATGTCCCAAACCCAGCGCACGGCATACTGCATGGCTGCCGGATACAAAGCCCAAAGCCATCCCGACCACAGCGCGATGCTTTCGCCCTTTTGCAATTTCCCATAGCAGCGCCTGGCAATTTCATAAACGGCCGGAACCGTCGCCGCGGAACAAATGCTGTTGATGGTGAGAATCACCCATCCGGAAAGCTTGCTGTAGATGCCGAACAGCTTGAACACACCGCCAAGAATCAGCGGGTACATCGGCGGATTCCACGCCGTCGGGCCGGTATTGCTCACAAACGGATCGGCGTAGCCGCGTCCTGAAGCGAGCGCCCGCGCAATCCGGCCCATCTCCCAGCCGAATTCGAAGTGATCGAAATATGCGTGTGAGCGGTAACTGCGTGCAATCGTGATGTAAAGCACGCGCACCAGCAGCGCAACCCAGAACATTGTTTTAGGAGAACGCCAGTCGATGCGGCGTTTCGTTTCTATGACAACCATTTCAGCAGCCGGATCGCTCCCATCGAAGCAGGTTTGGAGTGTGCCGAAGCATCGGTGCGCGAGTGAATCTCGTCTTTGCGCTCGGCATAATACTGGTAGGCGCGGGTCAGCATCTCTTCGTTGGTCATCGTCGGCTGCCAACCCAATTTTGTTTTCGCCTTGGTCGTATCGAAGAGAAAATCTTCGGCAATCATCTGGTAGTGATACGGCCCCAGCGGCGATACCTTCAGCTTATGCGCCAGCTTCATCGCGGCCAGTGTCGGGCCTTTCGGCAGCGAGCGCACGCGCGATTTGCTGCCCGCAGTGCGAATCACAGCCTCGTACACCTCGCGCAGCGACTTCACATTGTCCGAGCCGACGTGGAACGTATCCGACCCGTTGTAATCAAGCGCCTGGATGCATGCCGTCGCCAGGTCCTGCGCGTAGATGAACTGGTAGCGATTGTTGCCCTTGCCGACAACCCAGATCGTGTTGCCGTCATGCATAAACTCAAACAGAATCGCTAGCAAGCCGAGGCGCCCGCTATCGATAATCGTCGGGCAGCGCAGCGTCACAATATCGAGCTTGTCCACATACTTCGCCAGTCCCTGTTCGGCTACCAACTTCGATTTGCCGTAAATTTCAACCGGCTGCGGCGGCTCATTCTCGGCTACCGGATGCCCCAGGTTGCTGGCCCAGAGGCAATTGGTCGAAATAAAGACCATCTTCTTCACGCCTGCATTCACGCAGGCTTTCGCCAGGTTCAGCGTACCGTCAATATTCGAAGTCCAAAGATCGTTCCGGTCGATCTTTCCATGCGCCAGCATGGCCGCGCAGTGAATCACTCCATCGAAACGCTGTTCCTGAAAAACCTTGGCCAGTAGCGCCGTATCGCGCAGATCGCCCTGGATACTCTGCAGCCCCGGCAGGCTGTCCGCATCCGGAAGCAGATCGAAATTGATGCAGGTATAGCCTTCGGCCAGCAATCTGCGTTTCAGCACACCGCCAAAGAAACCAGAGCCGCCTGTGACAAGGATATGAGGCATTTTGTCCAGTCTAAATGACCACCCCGGAATCGAGGACAAACCTCGCCCTTCGCCTTCGACTCAGGATAGGACATCCGATGAAGAAGATTTTCAGCTCTCTTTCGCAGCGGCTTCCAGCGTGGGCAAATCCATCTTGATCATCCCCATCATGGCTTCCATGGCTTTGGGGTGGCTGATCAGCTTTTCAATGTTGCGCGGGACAATCTGCCAGCAAAGGCCGAAGCGATCGGTCAGCCATCCGCAAGCCATCGGTTTGCCGCCTTCGATCAATTTGTCCCAGTAGCTGTCGATCTCTTCCTGTGAATCGCAGCGGATGAAGAACGAAAAAGCCGGGGTGAGCTGATATGTAGGACCGCCGTTGAGAAAGACCATCTCCTGTCCTTCCAGCTCAAGCGTAACTGTGGCAATCTTTCCTACTGGCCACGGGCCTACACCTTTCGAGCGCACTTCATTAAGCTTGCGTGCATGCGGAAAGACGCCGAGATAAAACTCAGCGGCCTCTTCGGCGTTGTCATTGAACCAGAGAAATGGCGCCAGTTTGTTCATGGCTGGCATGGTATCAGCCGGAGCCCCACGTTCGGCAAGGCCGCCTCTGCCGGCTATTCAAAACGTAGTGCGGTCATCGGATCTACCCTGGTGGCGCGTAGCGCCGGAATCCAAGTAGCCGCCAATGCAACAACGCTCAGTAACAACGGCGTCAGGATAAAGGCCAGCGGGTCCCATGCCTTGACGCCGAATAAAAAGCTGGCGAGGAAGCGCGTCAGCCAGAATGCCGCAACGATGCCAATCGCCACACCGCAAAGCGTCAGCATCATTCCCTGGCCGAGAACCATGTTGCGAAGCTGCGATGCCTGCGCTCCCATCGCCATGCGAATCCCAAGCTCCTGCGTGCGCTGCTCTACAGAAAAAGCCATCAACCCATAAATGCCCACAGCCGCCAGCAATAATCCGGATGCGCCGAAGACCGTCAGCAGCAGCATGTTGAAACGCTGCTGCGAAATCATCAGATGGTCAATCTCATCCATGGTGCGGATATGCGCGACCGGCAACCCGCCCGTAGCTTCTCGCAACGCCGCGGTCACCGGTGCGACTAAAGCATGCGGGTCGCCTTGCGTGCGCACAACCCACCACAGCGGAGCCACGCGCGAATTGAGCGCCGTTTCGCCATCCGGCATCTGTGCCAACGGAATATACATAGTCGGAAATGCATCGCGATTCGGCCCGCCATCACGCGTGTTGCCGACGATGCCTATGATCTGGCGGGGCGGTTCCGCAAAGGCTGGCCCTGCGCCCGGTCCTTTCTGTAAGCGGTCTCGCAGCGGATTGCCATTTGGCCAATACTGTTTCGCCATGGCCTCATTGATGATGACAACCCCGGGAGCCGAGGCGTCATCCTGATCCGTGAACATGCGCCCGCGCACCAGCGGAATCTTGAAGACATCGAAATAGCTCCATGAGACGGAGTAGTATCCGGCCATGCCGCTGAAGGGAGAATTCCCTTTGGGCCGTCCCACAACATCAAACGGCATCCCGAATGCGCCTTGCAGAGGGAGTCCATTGCCCGCAGCGGCTTCCAATACTCCGGGAATGGCCTTGATGCGTTCCGTGCCCTGGCGAATGATCTGTGCCACCGGAGCGCTGGTCTGGAAGCGTCCGCCGCTGATCGACATAGCCATCGTCAAAGTGTTGTGCGTATCGAATCCGGGATCGACAGCCTGCAACTTGAGATACGTGCGGATCAGCAAAGTCGAACCAATCACCAGAACCAGTGCGAGAGCAATTTCAGTGACAACAAGAACAGAACGGAAGCTCGCGCTGCGAAAACCAACACCTGTGCGGTTACTGCTTTCGTTCAGGCTGGCAACGAGATTGGAGCGCGATGCGCTCACAGCGGGAACCAGTCCAAAAAGAATCCCTGTCAGCATCGATACGCCAAGAGTAAAGAGCAGGACGCGCATATCCAGCGTGACCGCCGATCCATCCTCACCGAGCCGCGGCAGTCCACCGACATTTACAGTGAGCAACAGTCGAACACTGGTATAGCCGAGAACGAGTCCAAGCAGCCCGCCGGAAAATGACAGCAGCATGCTCTCAGCCAGAAGCTGACGAATGATATGCCATCGCGCCGCGCCGAGCGCTGCCCGCGTAGCAAATTCGCGCTTGCGCCCCGAAGCTCTGGCCAGCAACAGATTCGCCACATTCGCACAGGCAATTAGCAGCACCAGTCCCACTGCGCTGAGCAGCACCAGCAACGGTGTGCGCGTATTGCCAACCATCCACTCCTTCAGCGGCACAACACCATAGTGGTTCTGCGGGCCGATTGCATTCGGGATGGCTCGCCGGAACTGATCGGATGCGAGCTTGAGTTGCGCATTCGCCTGCTCAATCGTGACGCCGGGTTGCAGACGTGCCGCCACTCCGAAGTAGTGCGCCATGTCCTGCGTATTCAGATCAAACTGATAAGGAATCCATATATCCGCTGGATTGTCGGTAACAAAATTGCCCCCGAGCACTCCCACGACTAAATACGGTGTGTTATCCAGCTGGATGGTTCGGCCCACAATATTGGCATCGCCGCCGAAGCGCTGTTTCCATAGCCCATAGCTGAGTACCACCACATTTCCGCCATGAGGCCTGTCTTCTTCCTGCGTGAATGTGCGCCCGGCAATCACTGGAGCGCCAAACAGCGTGAAGTAATCATGCGTAACGTGGATCGCTTGTACCTGCAACGGATGGTCGCCGCCCGTCAGGTTCATCCCGGCGCCGCCCGTGTCATAGCCCGCAACTTCGCGCAGCACCGAGGTCTGCTGTCGCCAGAGATTGAACTCAGGCACGCTTGCGCCGTCGAGTGTCCGCTGCGGCGTAAACAAAACCAGATGCACCAGAGACTGCGATTCAGGATAGGGGAGCGGCTGCAGCAAAACAGTATTCACCACTGAGAACACCGCAGTATTCACTCCGATTCCAAGAGCGATTACAAGAAGCGCGACAAATGTGAATCCGGGAGTCTTTCGCAGCGAGCGCCACGTATAGCGCAGATCGCGCCAGATGTTCTCTACCAGCGGCAGCGATCGATAGTTCCAGACGCGTTCCCGTACTGTAAGTGGATTGCCGAACTTCAATCGAGCTTGCCGACGAGCCTCAGTGTCTGAAAGGCCTCGTGCGAGATTGGCATCCATTTGGTGTGCCATGTGCGCTTGGATCTCTTCAGCCAGATCCCGATCTTTGTCCTCGCGGTCGCGAAAGCGTTCGAAACTCATACTCGCTCTCCTCTCTCTAGCCGTTCGATTCTCCAAGAATGAGGCCGATAGCGCGCGTCATCCGCTGCCATCGGCTGGTTGCTGCTTTCAATTCCTGACGCCCTGTCGCAGTCAGCTGGTAAAACTTCGCTCTGCGATTGTTCTCGCTCACTCCCCACTCGGAAGACACCAGTCCGCGGTCTTCAAGCCGATGCAGCGCCGGATAAAGCGAGCCCTGCTCTATCTCAAGAGCATTCTCCGACGTGCGTTCAATCGAGAGCGCAATGGTGTACCCGTGCGCGGGGCCAAGAATAAGCGTGCGCAAAATAAGCAGATCAAGAGTTCCCTGGAGAATATCGCCGGCGTCCGGTGGTCTGTTGATGGGCATGAAATCCACTCCACTCGAATGACTATGGAAGGAGACTATACTCCCACTCGAATGACTATGGGAAGATTTTTCTCAGAGCAATAATCGGAGGCTAATTTGGCATGTTATCTCGTGCAATTTGCTATCCGGAATATAGGGCGTGAGATAGACCTTTCGTAAGTGTTTTGAAACACTAGAAAGCATTAACTATTTGAAATCATAAGGATAGCGGGGGATGATCCCTCGCTAAACGATTGAAATTAAACGAAGCGGAAAAAGCGGGGAGAGGGAGGGGTTGCCACTCCCGCCTGCTTACGCTAGACTAGAGATTCGGCACCAGTATGGGCATCGGTCTGTCCTGCTTGCCCGCCTTCTCCTCGCACAAGCGAAGATGCAGTTTCTGAGCGGGTTCTGGGATGCGCGAAAGTTCAGGATTTTTGGAGTGAGTCATGGCTCAGGTCTGCGAAATCTGCGGCAAAGGCCCGCAATTCGGTAACAACATCTCGCACGCGCACAACATCACTAAGCGGCGCTGGAACGTCAATCTTCGCCCGGTCAAGGCTAAGGTCGAAGGCGGCGCAAAGAAGCTGCGTGTCTGCACCAGCTGCATCAAGAGCGGCAAAGTCGTCAAGGCATAACCGCGCACCATTTCTATCAGAGAGCCCCGGTTGCAGCCGGGGCTTTTCTGCGTCTGCTGGAAAGCCGCGCCAGTGCATACAGCGGCAATCCCAGCGCAGCAATCGTTAAGGAAAAGGCAAAGGCCGAAATCCCCGCCACGGTTTCTGATCGCGAGGAATAAAGCGCGTACGCAATCAATAGCATCGGGCTCAGGCTGAGAGCGAGTGGAACCCATTCCGGTCCTGGAATGCGGAACGGGCGCGGCAGATCCGGCTCCTTGCGCCGCAGCACAATCAAAGCGGCGAATTCCAGCACCAGCGAAAATCCCCACAGCACGAGGTCAATCGTAATCAGGCGCTCGAAGGAAAAGCCCAGCGCCAGCGCCCAGCAGACGCCGCAAGCCAATACTGCAACCCAGGGCGCGCCGTTGGACAGCCGCCGAGTGAACACCGCCGGCAGAAAGCCGTCTTCGGCCAGCGCATGGGGCAGCCGTGTATAGGAAAGCGTGAGGTTGCTGAACGTCCCAAAGTCGTCAATCGTTCCGGCTACGACAACGGCAAGCGCCAGCGCAGGCCCGCCGAGAATGCGCGCCGCATCCACCCACGCGCCCGTCGAAAACTGCACCGCCGGAAGCCCGGCCCAGGCAATGGCCGCAATAGGAATGCAATAGGTTGCCATGATCATGAGCACGGCCAGCAGAATGACGCGCGGATAATTGCGCTGCGGGTTCTCCACCTCATTGGCGACGGTCGTGGCATTGTCCCAGCCCATGTAGTTCCACATCGCCACCATGACGGCGGTGGCAAAGCCGTTATGAACCGGTCGAGCGAACGACGCGTGGCCGCCAAACGGTCCATGCAGTCCCAGGAAGCCGATGTAAATGGCAATACCGACGATGACGAAGTAAGGAGAGATAGAGACGACCCACAGCTTCACCGATCCCTCGCCGACCGAAGCCGCCCCTCGCAGGTTCCAGAGAACGGCGGCAGCAACCACGGCCAGCTCCAGCAACAGTCCGCGATGACCTTCCGCAACCGCAGGAACCAGCCGTTGCAGGTACAGCACAAAGGTCGTGGGATAGATGGCCATATCGAAGACCGAGGAAGCCAAAGAGAGCCACGCTTCCTGGAAGCCCCAGAACGGCCCGATAGCCCGGCGTACCCAGGCATAGAAACCGCCCTCCTCCGGCACAGCTGCGGCGAGCTCGCCCAGCATAAGCGCCGTGGGGAAGCTCCAGAAGAAGGGAAGCAGACAAAGCAACACCAGCGCCCAGCCGTAGCCGCCGAATCCGATAATGTCCTCGAGATCATAGGGGCCGCCCGACACCATGAAGTAGGTCGCGGCAAGCAACGGAAGGAGGCGGAGCTTTCGTACTCCGGCCCGCGGCTGGCCGGAAAGGGTACTGGTTGCCATGAATGGACTTAATCTTAAAGCCATTCAGCAAAAAAGGCTTTAGATTGCTGCATTTGCCTCTTTTATTGTTATTTTTGAGCCATTTTTGCCAAATAGCACCTGTTTTTATGCAGTTTTTACTGGCTTAAGGTAACTCCGTTCTGGCAGAATTTCATCCCAACCCTTTGTTGGCGAAAGGCTTGTCCCTATGGCATCTACGGTTTGGAAAGGCTATGTCTCATTCGGGCTGATTTCTGTGCCCATCCGCTTGTTTGTAGCCGCGCGCGAGCAGCATGTGAGCTTCAACCAGATTCACAGAGAATGCGGAACGCGCATCAAGCAACAGCTTTTCTGCCCGCATTGCGAGCGCGTGGTGGAACGGAACGAGATTGCCAAGGGCTATCCCATCGATAAGAACACCTATGTGCAAGTGACCGAAGATGAACTGAAGGCGCTCGATGCCGAATCGTCGGAATCAATGGATATCCTTCAGTTCGTGAAATTGGACGATGTGGACCCCATTTATTACCAGACCTCGTACTTTACGGTGCCGGAAGATCCGGGCCGTCGAGCATACGCATTAATTATGCAGGGGATGGATCGCCTGAAGCTGGGCGCGATTGCCAAGCTGACGCTGCATCAGCGGGAGCAGATCGTGATGATTCGCCCCTATGACAAGGGCTTGATTCTGCACACCCTGTACTACGCCGAAGAAGTGCGCGAAATTGCCGAATATGGCCAGGATGAAGACCTGAAACTGCAAAAAGCAGAGATCGATCTGGCCGAGCAGTTCATGAAACAGCTGACGGAAAAGTTCGATCCGGAACAGTACAAGGACGAATACCAGTCGCGTGTGGAAGCGCTGGTGGAGAGCAAGGAAGCCGGTATGGCTCCTCGCTCGGAGAAGCATCCCAGGAAGCAACTGGCTCCGGTCATCAACCTGATGGACGCTTTGAAAAAGAGTATGGAGCAGCAGGAAGAGGCTGTCGGGAAAAAAGCTCCGCAGCGTGCGATTGCGGAGAAAGCGCCTTCGCGCAAAAAGAAAATCGGTTGAAGCTTATCGGGCAGCATTTTTGCCCAAATGGAAGACCAGCCCGATTAGCTTTCGTGTGCCGCTTTGTGTGAAAAAAGGCTCTCTAAATGAAAATAGCGCTGTGCTTTTGCCGCATCGCGCAATATCTGGGCTTTGAGCGCGTCCGGGTTGGGAAAACGTCGCTCCTCGCGGATGCGCTTGAGGAATGTTAGCTCCAGCGGCGTGTCTTCTGTCAGCTCGATGGGCTGAAAAGCAAAGAGATATGATTCCACAGCAAAGGAGTCCTCGCCGAAGGTCGGTCGATTGCCCGCATTCGTAACTGAGTTGAAGACGAGTGCGTTTGCATCGTCACCAATCCTCATACGCGTGATATACACCCCATTTGCCGGAAGCAACTCGTTATAGGGAGCCAGATTGATGGTGGGAACTGTCAGTTGCGAGCCTATGCCGCGTCCCTTCGCCGGAGTAGAGCGAATGGAAAACGGCCTTCCCAGCAAAGCCCGCGAAGATGTCATATCGCCGGCGGCAATGCGCTCACGAATCTGGCTGCTCGAAACTGATAGACCGCGCACGGTGCGCGTGTGGTGCGCAGCAACGGTGAATCCGAAGCGACGCCCTAATTCGGCTAGTTCACGGATGCCGGCCTGCGCCTGGTAGCCGAAGCGGAAAGTATCGCCTTCATGAACTTCGACTGCATGCAGCCCTTTGTGCAATACGTCATGCGCGAAAGCTTCGGCGGGTGTGTGCGAAAAGGCTTCCGTAAAAGGCAAAACGACAGTTGCATCGAGTCCGGTTTCGGCCAGCAGGCACAGGCGCTCCGGCATAGGAGTGATGAGCTTCGGAGCAAGATCGGGCCGCAGAACGCGCACTGGATGCGGATCGAAGGTAACTGCGATGCACTTTGCTCCGAGGGCGAGAGCGCGGCTGCGCGCGTGGTCGATGATCCACCGATGCCCGCAATGCACACCATCGAAGTTGCCGATGGCAATCACCGTGGGGCCGTACTTGGTGGGAATCTGATCGAGGGAGCTAAAGACGTGCATGGCTATATCTCGAATGGAATGCGCAGGCCGTCGTAGGCGAGGCGGATATGCAGCGGAAGCTCGGTTTCCATCTCCGCATGATCGAGATCGTGCGAGATGTGCGTGAACCACGCCCGGCGCGGCTGCAACCGGTCAATCCAACGGAGCGCTTCCTGAACAGTGGCATGACTCGGGTGCGGCGTTTTACGCAGCGCGTCGATGATGAGAACGTCAAGCTCCTGGAGCAGAGGCACGCTGGTTTCCGGGATGCTGTTCATATCTGTGAGATAGGCAGCGCTCCCGACGCGGTAGCCGGCGATGGTCTGCTCGCCGTGCGTGAGCGGAATACGCTGGAATGTAGCTCCGTGAATATCGACGGATTCGTGGCCTTCGATGCGGTGCAGCTTTACACGCGCGCGTGTCGGATATTTCGACTCTGCAGAGAAGGTATAGTCGAAGATCTTTTCGAGAACGCGGGCGCTATCGTCATCGGCATAAAGAGGCATGTGGCCGTTCGGATGATGGAAGGTCAGCGGGCGCAGGTCATCGAGGCCGAGGATGTGATCCGCGTGCGCATGGGTATAAAAAACGGCGTCGATATCCCGCAGATTTTCCCGCAAAGCCTGCTCGCGAAAGTCAGGGCCGGTATCGATGAGGGCGTAGCGATCAGCCCATTGGATGAGAGCAGAGGCGCGGGTGCGGCGATTGCGAGGGTCGGACGAAGTGCAGACGCTGCAGCCGCATCCCAGGGTGGGAACACCCATAGAAGTGCCGCTGCCGAGGATGGTTAATGTGGCCTGCATTCGTTCCTTGTAGTTGAGATTCGCGGCGCCCAACCTTCGTTCAGGATGGGCACGCGATTCGTGACTGATTGTAAAAACAGGGTTCTTCGACTACGCCATTTTGAACGACAGCTACTTCTTTTTCGGCGGTGGTTGCTGAGCTTGTTTGGCAATGGCGTTGGTGATCTCAACAAACATCATGCGGAGATCGAAGAGCGCATTTTGTAGCAGCCGTTGTTCTTTTTCAGTGAGATTGCCCTTTGTTTTCTCCTGCAGGATCGAGAGCATGTCGATGCTCTGGCGCGCGCCGACGATATCGATGCGCGGCTGCTGGCCTTGCTCCGTGCCTGCGCCCATGGCCATGATGGCAGAGACATAAATCGATTGGACAAGATGCTCGAAGGTCGTTGCCTGCGAGCTTTCCATGCCGGGATTTGCCTGGCGAAGAAGGTTGTCGATGTCGCGCGAAGATTGCTGGTAGGCGACATGCTGATCGGCGTGTTCCTGTTCCGAAGGGCCGGCGGGCAACTCTTCCGAAGCAGGCTTTTCCTCCGGCTTTGCCTCTTCCTGCTTTGGCGAAGGCATGGTGATGACGCGTGCGCCTTCGGCAGGACGTGTTGCTTCCTGCTGCTCTGGGGCTGCGGTTTCGTCGCGGGGGTCACCTTCGAGGGTGAACTTGCGGCGATCGGTGACGGTAAAAGCTGGCGGTTTCTCTTCCATAGCTCTCTTCTTTTTATGGCAATGCGGGAGGTGCGTCGAGTGGAATCGCGCGCCCTCCTGAATAAGTAAGGTTCGATTTCCGCTCCAATACTTCTACGCGCACGATGCCGATAGCAAGCGTGCGGGTAAGTCCGGGAAGCGAATAATGGGACGCGCTGGTGATTTCGCCAACAGGCTTGTCGTCGCCCTCAGCGCGAAGTTCTACAACCGAGGATGGTGTTTCGCCGATCAGCTCGAACTGCCGCAGGCTGCGGTGCACGGTGGCGCGCGAACGGATGCGTTCGACGATTTCCTGGCCTAAATAGCAGCCCTTGTTGAAGTTGAGCGCGCGGGGCTGGTTGATCTCCTGCGGCAAGTGGCGATCATTCATATCGACGCCATACCGCGGAACGCCTTCAAGGATACGAAGACACTCGAGGGATTGAACGCCTGCAGGCCGGGCACCAGCTTCAGTAAGGATGCGCCATACATCGGCAATATGCTCGGCGGCAATCCACAGTTCAAATCGCGGAACAAGAACGCTGTAGGCTCCGACGACGGTCAGCGGAATTCCTTGCAGCGTGGCCGGAGTAAAGGCCAGCGAATCAGGAACAGGCAGCCCCAAGTTGTTGAGAATGTTAGGAGCCTGCGGTCCCGCCAAGCCAAGAGCTGTATTGGATGCGTCTAACTCCTGTAGCTCTACGTCGTCCATGATGATGAAGTGGTCGAGGTGAGGAATGAGACGGGGAGACTGGGACCTATCCGTTTCAAGCAAAAGCCGGTTGGCTTCTCGGTAGACATATCCGTCACCCTGAATACGTCCTTGCGCGTTCAAAATCAGGGTATAGTTTCCGTAACCCTGGGGCAGCGACTGGACGGTGTTGGTGACCATGCCGTTGAGCCAACGGAGGCGGTCTTCCCCTGTAATAGAAATGCGTGTGAGATAGCCAAGATCAAAGACTGCAGCGGCATGAACAAGCGAAGCGAATTCGGAAGCAGCGTCGGTAAAGACGCGAGGCGTAATGCGGCCAAGATGCATCTGGAGATCAGATGCGGAGGCAAGCGCAGCCAGCGGAGTCAGTCCCGATTCGACGATTTCAGGAATTTCGCTCATAAGGAAATTATAGCTTTCAGAGCAGGGCTGGGCTGGAGATAGAAACGATGTTTGGAATGAAGATAATAAAGCACTTAGCCTTGGCACTTGGGATAGCCGGAAGCATGGCTTTTGCACAGACGCCGATTAACGCCACGGCTCCCAAAGCAACGCCGCAAAATACGCATATTACAGCGGCACAGGCAAAGGAGCTTTTCAATTCCGTTGGAGTGATCCTCAAGTTTGCTTCCGATGACAGCAAGTTGCCCATTAAGCACGATGTAAAGCGAAAATTGACCACGCGCGAGGCGGTCGAAAAATACCTTGTTGAAAAGATGAATGATGACAAGGATGCCAAGCGGATGGAGCGCTCCGAGATCGTACTAAAGAAATTTGGCCTGCTGGACCGTGATTTCGAACTAAGGCCGTTTTTGCTGCAATTGCTGAAAGAACAGATCGAGGCCTACTACGACAGCAAGACGAAAACAGTAAACCTGCTGGATTGGGCTACTCCGGACACGCAGAAGCCTGTCCTGGCGCATGAATTGACGCACGCGCTGCAGGATCAGCATGTGGATCTGGACAAGTGGGAAGATGACGGAACGATGGAAGATCTGTCCCGTAATGCAAAGCAGGACAACGAGCATATTCAAACCGATGAATTAGATACAGCGCGTGAGGCGGTTCTCGAGGGACAGGCGATGGCCGTGTATCTGGACTATGCGCTCGCGCCTACGGGGAAAAATCTTCTCACGGCTCCCGATATTGTGGACAACCTTGTAGACAGCGGCGATACTTCGGATTCGCCGGTGCTGGCCCGAGCGCCATTGGTGCTGAAGGAATCGCTGCTATTTCCGTACCAGGATGGGCTGAAGTTCGAGCAGACGGTGCTGAAAGATCAGGGACAGGAAGGCGCATTCGCCGGCGTGCTGGACCGGCCCCCGTCGTCGAGCTTCGAGATCATGAATCCGCGCGCGTACATGCACAAACGCAAAGCTACCGTCTTGCAGATGCCGGATGTGCATCCGCTTCTGGATGCGAACTACGACCCTTATGACATTGGGGTAATGGGCGAACTGGATGTACGCATGCTGACGGAGTTATTCGGAGGCGATGAACTGGCCAAGGTTCTAACCCCGGCGTGGGATGGCGGCATTTATTACGCTGTCCAAAGCAAGAAAGCGAAGACGGCTGCGGAGAAGGCCTCCACTGCTTCCATAGGGCTTTTCTATTTGTCACAGTGGAAATCGCCGGAAGCAACTGCTGTGTTCACGAAAATGTACGCCGATGAGCTGAAAAAAAAATATTCTCACGTTACGCGCGATGCGAATGATGAGGCAGACAAGACCGAGCAGATTTATAACACGGAAGAAGGCCCTGTAGTATTGACGACAAATGGCCGCCAGGTATTCGTAAGCGAAAGCTTTGATCTGCCTACCGCGCGTAAACTGGCATTCCTGGTGCTGGGAGCGCAGACCAGCGATGATGCGAATCAGGCGGCAAAACTACAGACGCCTGAGTTGGGCGCCCACGAACTAAATGCGGGTATGGTGCGCTTCTTTTCCGGCTGCGGCCTGATGCGGGCTGCGGCACCGCATTTATACTGAATTCTTCGCGCTGTTTTAAATCAACTTACTCTTCCCGAGAGGAAGATGCGATGGAGCTCAGTTTGCAAGAGGCAGAAATTGGAATTATCGGGGGCAGCGGGCTGTATGCCATGCCGGGACTGACTAATACCCGTGAAGCGCAAGTGGAAACGCCATTCGGTGAACCAAGCGATGCTTTTGTGCTGGGCGATCTGGAAGGCCGTAAAGTGGCATTTCTGGCGCGGCATGGACGTGGGCATAAGTTGTTGCCTTCGGAGCTGAACTTTCGCGCGAATATCTATGCCATGAAAAAGCTGGGTGTCGAGCGAATTCTCTCGGTTTCCGCCGTCGGCTCATTAAAAGATGAGCACAAGCCGACCGACTTTGTTGTGCCGGATCAGTTCATCGACCGAACGTTTCTTCGTCAATCCACCTTCTTCGGTAACGGCATCGTGGGGCATGTCGCTTTCGGCGACCCGGTATGCGCCACGGTAGCAAAAACAATTCTTGATGGCTGCACTGCTTCCGCGGTTGTAGGCAAGTCCGGCGGGACGTATGTCTGCATGGAAGGCCCGCAGTTCTCGACCCGTGCGGAATCGAACCTGTATCGCAGTTGGGGGGCCGATGTGATCGGCATGACCAACCTGCAGGAGGCCAAACTGGCGCGCGAGGCTGAGATTTGCTACGCAACGATGGCCATGGTCACCGATTACGATTGCTGGCATGAAGGTCACGACGATGTAACGGTCGAGCAGATTGTCGCCGTTCTGAACCAGAATGCTGCCAATGCCGCAAAAGTGGTTCGCGCCGCTGTTGCGGCAATGCCAAAGGAACGGACCTGCGCCTGCGCGTCTGCCTTGCAGCATGCGATTCTTACCAATCCAGCTGCCATTCCGGTTGAAGTAAAGCAGAAGCTGGACTTGCTGATTGGAAAATATCTAAGCAAATAGAAAGCAGAGAAATCATGGCGATTCTGGTAGTGGGGAGTGTTGCGTTCGACAGCATTGAGACGCCTTCGGGCAAGGCAGAACGTTGCCTGGGCGGCGCGGCTACATATTTCTCTTTGGCGGCAAGCTACTTTACCGATGTGCGCGTGATCGCGGTTGTCGGCGAAGATTTTACCGCCGATGAAGAGAATGTGCTGAAGAAGCGCGGCGTGGATACGCGAGGCATTGAGCACCGCGCGGGAAAGAGCTTTTTCTGGCGCGGATCATATCTGCGCAACTTGAATGAGGCCGATACGCGGGAAACGCAGCTGAATGTATTCGAGACATTTTCGCCGACGATTCCCGCCGAATATACCGACTCGGAATTTCTGTTCCTCGCCAATATCGATCCCGTGCTGCAGGAGCGTGTTCGCAGCCAAATGCCTCGCGTACGGCTGGTATGCGGTGACACGATGAATTACTGGATCAACGATCATCGCGCCAATCTTGAGAAGGTGCTGAAAGGATTAGACGGCCTGCTGATTAACGATGGTGAAGCGAAGCTGTTGGCCGGTGATGCGAACCTGGTGCGCGCAGCGGAGAAAATTTTGGCATCCGGGCCGAAAAGCCTTGTAGTAAAGCACGGCGAATATGGCGCGACAGCATTTTTCAGCAATCGGCTTTTCCCCGGCGAATCGAAAGCTCTCTCCGTTCCGTTCCGTGCTCCGGCATTACCATTGAGCGAAGTTGTCGATCCAACCGGTGCGGGAGACTCATTCGCCGGCGGATTTTTTGGCTACCTGGCTTCCCAGAAGGAGATCACTCCCGCTGTCTTCAAGAAGGCCATGTTTTATGGAGGGGTGATGGGTTCTTTTGCCGTCGAACGTTTTGGTACTGAGAGGCTGCAGTCGTTGACGCGCGAAGAGATCGATCAACGCTTTGTACTCTTCCGTGAGTTGTCGCACCTTGACTGAGCACCGACAGGATAGAATTCCGCTTGCGCAGGAGACAAGGCTTGTTGCCTGCGCAGCGTTGATCGTCGCTTTTTTTGCTCTGGGATATTACTTTTCTCACGGCATGGTGTTGCTGTATGGAGATGCCGTCGCGCATCTGCACATTGCCCGGCGCATCTTCGATTCGCTGAATCCCGGCTTCAGGCAGCTTGGCTCAGTTTGGTTGCCGTTACCGCATCTGTTGCTGCTGCCTTTTGTGCAAAAGATGGCATGGTGGCAAAACGGGCTGGCCGGGGCATGGCCTTCCATGGCTTCGTATGTATTGGGCTGTGCCGGGATATACAGGCTAGCGCGAATCTGGCTTCCCCCGCTGCCTGCGGCCGTTGCACTAGCCTTCTATGGGCTCAACCCGGGGCTGCTCTATATGCAGACAACGGCGATGACCGAGCCTTTGTTTCTCGCCGAGATGATATGGGGCGCGCTGCTGATCGCCGAGTGTTCGCAGGCGCTCAGGCAAAATAAGCAGCACCGCGCAGCAAAACTGCTTGTAATTGCCGGCCTGGTGCTGGTGGCGGCTGTTTTTACTCGTTACGACGGCTGGATTTATGCGGCTTTTGCCTGGATCGTTGCCCTGTTGAGTGTTCGCCGCCATCTGCGGGAAGAGGTAGGAGGCGCGTTCATTCTATTTACCGCCATGCTGGTGGCCGCCCCATTGTTCTGGCTGGGGTATAACGCAAAGCAGTTTGGCGACCCACTGGATTTCATGCGCGGGCCGTATTCTGCGAAAGCCATTGATATTCGCACCACCAAGCCTGGGTCAGCGCATTATCCCGGCTGGCACAGCATGCGCGTGGCAGCGCTTTATTTTTTGAAGGCGGCAGAACTTGGAGCCGCTCCACTCCGCTTTGCCAATCTTCTTTTCTGGCTTTCGATGGCGGGAACAGCGATCGCAGCATGGCGATACCGGCGCGTTGCGATGGCAGCTGCGTTGCTTTTATGGATTCCGCTCCCGTTCTATGCTTATTCGATCGCCTACGGTTCGGTGCCCATTTTTATCCCGTTATGGTGGCCTCACTCCTGGTACAACACGCGTTATGGAATGGAGATGCTCCCGGCTTTTGCTCTCTTTTTGGCTTTTCTGGTGGCGTGGGCGAATGATCGGATTACAGAGCGATGGCCACGTGGCGCGGGATGGGTGGTTGCCCTGGCTCTGCTTTTTATCGGGGTAGACAGCGCCGTGTTAACACGGTCGCGGCCTCTGGTGTTGCAGGAAGCCATTGCCAATGCCCGCACGCGTATTCCGTTTGAACATGCGCTGGCGAAAGCTCTGCTTGAATTGCCTGAGCAGGGCCGGATTCTCATGTATACGTCAGAGCATATCGGAGCCTTGCAGCAAGCGGGCATTCCGCTCAAGCGCACCATCAATGAAGGCGATTATTACCAATGGCCGGGCGCGCTGCAGCATCCGGCAAAGGCGGCAGCCATAGTAGTGACAACGGATGGCGATGCGGTTGCGGCGGCAGTTGCAGCGCATCCTGAAGGACTGACGCTGGTTAACGTAATTTGTTCCACAGGCCAGCCTTGTGCGCGCATCTATCTCGCAAAGTGATAGCATCACGCTCAAACGGCGATGACAAATCTTCTGATTGCGATAGAAGAACCGGGGCGGATGCTGAGTTTCAGCGGCCTGCAGGAGGCGGTCCTCACAGGCGGCGCTGCCGGACGCCTGTTGCTGGCGGCATTGCTCGGCGGAATCATCGGCATCGACCGAGAATACCACCATAAAGCATCCGGCGTGCGCACGAATCTGCTGATTTGCTTTGGCGCGGCCTTATTTACCTTTCTTTCGTCGGTGGTAGCCGGTGAAGGCAGCACCAACAAAGGTCAGATTGCCTCGAATATTGTGCAGGGCATCGGATTTCTCGGCGCGGGGCTCATCATCCGCAATCGCGATCGCGTAAGCGGGCTTACCAGTGCCGCTACCGTATGGGCTGTAGCTTCCGTAGGCATGGCCTGCGGCGCAGGCTTGTATATTCCGGCTATATTTTCGGCTCTGCTTATCCTGGTCGCGCTTGAAGGTGTCGGCGTGCTGGAGCGCAAAGCCAACTTAAAGCTTTATTCTGTGATGTACGAGGTGCGCGGCAGCGATCCTGACAAAATGTCGCTCTCGGTCTTGCAGGCGATGGATCGCGGCAAATACAGGCTGGTTGGGCTGGAGCAATCGAGCATTGGGCAGTTGAATCGATTGAGTTTTTCCGTAGCTGCTTCGCATAAAGGGCATGAGCAGTTGCGGACAATGTTGCATGCTTCGCCGCCTATCGATGAAGTTTTGACGTTTATTGATCCGGAGGAAGATTGATTCGATTTGTTAAGGCGCATGCTTGTGGGAACGATTTTCTGGTAGTCGAGCAGACACAGTTAAGCGCTGACCGGCTGCGTGATGCAGCCATTGGGCTCTGTGCAAGGAATACCGGCGTGGGCGCCGACGGCGTTGAATACCTGGAATGGACCGGCAAGAATTCCGGACGGATACGGCTGTTCAACGCGGATGGCTCGATTGCCGAAATCTCCGGCAATGGAACACGCTGTGTAGCGGCGTGGATGGCGTATGAAAAGAAAATGGGCCGTGGCGATTCCATTGTGATCGAAACGGATGCTGGTTCGCGTGAATGCCGCGTGATTGAGGCCGAAGGTACACGTTTCCAGATAGCCTCGCGCATGGGGATCCCGAAGATTAAGACGCATTCGGTCAAATTGGGAAATGAATTTGTCGCGGGTGTTGTTGTGTCGACCGGCAACCCGCATTTCGTGATCTTCGTGAATGATCCGGCGTTTTCTGTATCAGGAAAAAGCTGGCAGGAGATAGGCCGCGAGATTTGCTTTCACCCGGATTTTCCTGAGCAAACAAATGTGGAGTTCGCGCGCATCATTAATACCAACGAGATTGAAATTCGCATCTTTGAGCGCGGCGTAGGCCCGACAACCTCATCGGGTACCGGGACCTGCGCTTCAGCAACAGCTACCATCGCGCATAAAAATGGATCAGCACATCTGTTAGTACGCGCACCTGGCGGCGAGCAGCGGGTAGAGTGGATGGGCGATGAAAATGAGATTCTGCTCACCGGCCCTGCGGAATTGATTGCTACCGGCGAGGCATTTGGATGGTGAAGCCTCCTGCCGTAGCGCCGGACGCGCGTGTTGCCGTCATTGCTCCTGCAAGCTCATCAAAAGCGGAGCGGTTAGCTCGCGGCATGCAGGCGCTGCGACAGCGCGGGTACGAAGCCGAGCTCGGCAAGCGTGCGCAGGGAAGGCATGCCCCGTATTTTTCAGGCACCGCGGAAGAAAGACTCGCCGACTTGCACGATGCTTTTGCCGATCCTGAAGTACAGGCCATATTTTGTACCCGTGGCGGTTACGGATCCAACTACCTGCTGGAAGATCTTGATCTTGAGCTGATACGAAAGAATCCCAAACCGTTTTTTGGCTATAGCGATTTGACGGCCATACAAACGTATTTGCTCGATGAAGTGGGGCTGGTTTCCTTTCATGGACCGATGGTAGCCGCCGACTTTGCAGTCGATAACGGCGTGCACGATGCAAGCTTGGATGCAGCCCTCGATGGCGACACCGTGACCGCCGGTTCTACGGAAGGGCTGAGAATTTTAAAGCCGGGACGCGCGCAAGGCACGATGTATGGAGGGTGCCTGAGCATCCTTACCTCTTCGCTCGGCACGCGCTTTGCACCACAGACAGAAGGCAAGCTGCTCTTTCTCGAAGACGTTGGCACGAAGCCGTATCAGGTGGACCGCATGCTGCGGCAGATGGTACTCGCGGGCAAGTTTGATGGTGTAGCAGGATTTATTTTTGGCGAAATGCTGGAATGCGCATCTCCAGGCACAAGCCCCGATCTGCTGGATCAAGTCATCCTGCGTGTGCTGGATTGGTTTGATGGCCCCATCGCGATCGGGTTGCGCTCAGGCCATGTTTCACAGGGGAATGTGACGCTGCCGTTCGGCATCCATGCGGAGTTGATTTTAGAAGAGGAGCCGGTATTGCAATATCTGGAGCCGGCAGTACAGGCTGAGTAGAGAAATGCAGAAACATATTCATTTGATTGGCATCTGTGGGACAGCCATGGCATCGCTTGCCGGCTTGCTGCAGTTGAAAGGGCATCGTATCACCGGCTCGGATCAGGCAGCGTATCCGCCGATGTCTGACTTGCTGCGCAGCCTGAACATTACGATTGCCGAGCCGTTTTCGCCGGAGAATCTGAAACCGCACCCTGACCTTGTCATCATTGGAAACGCGATTTCGCGCGGTAATGTTGAGCTTGAATATGTGCTCGATCAGCGAATTCCGTTTACTTCGCTGGCTGAAGTCATTCACGCGGAATTTTTGACACGCCATGAATCGCTGGTGGTTGCAGGCACGCATGGAAAAACGACCACGACCAGCATGCTCGCATGGATCTATGAAGTAGCGTCGCGCACGCGGCCTGAGCTTGCTCCGTCATTCTTGATCGGCGGCGTTGCGGAAAATTTTAAGACGAGCTTTCAATTGCGTGAAGGCCGGCCATTCATCCTGGAAGGCGATGAGTACGATACAGCCTTCTTTGATAAGGGGCCGAAGTTCATGCACTATTTCCCGGACGCGCTGATTCTGACCCATGTCGAGTTCGATCATGCTGATATTTATCGCGATCTGGATCAGGTGAAGACGGCATTCAAGCGATTAGTAAACCTGGTGCCGCAGCGTGGGCGAATTGTTGCTTTCGATGGCGCGCCGAATGTCACAGAATGCGTCCGTAAGGCATTCTGTCCGGTCGAGCGCTACGGCTTGCAAGCAGATTCAGAGTGGCGAGTCGCAGACCTGCAATTCAGTAGTGGCCATGCGCAGTGGAAGGTGCATCGCAAGGGCGAGTTTTGGGCTGAACTGACGCTGCCGATGGCAGGCGAGCATAATGCAATGAATGCAACGGCAGCGGCAGCGCTGGCCGCAGGACAGGGCGTCGATACAGCCGCGATTCAGGAAGCGCTGGCTACGTTTGAAAGTGTGAAACGCAGGCTGGAAGTACGCGCTGTAGTTGACGGCGTTACGGTGATTGATGATTTCGCCCACCATCCCACAGCCATTCGAGAAACACTGAAGGCATTGCGTGGAGCTTATCCGGAAGCACGCCTGTGGGCGGTGCTGGAGCCTCGCTCAAACACTCTACGCCGCAACATCTTCGAGCAGGAGCTAATCGAAAGCCTTTCGATTGCTGATCGCATCGTTCTGGCAGGCGTCTTCAGGCAGGAGAGCATTCCAGAGAATGAGCGTCTGCATCCGGAGTCGGTCGTTGCCGGATTAAAGAAGGCCGGTAAAAATGCCGTGCTCTATGCTGGTGCGGATGTAATTGTCGAAAGCATTGCTCCAGAGTTGCGAGCGGGCGACGTGGTGGCAATCCTCTCCAATGGCGGCTTCGATGGGATTTATGAAAAGCTGCCGAAGCGTCTGGAGCAGCGGGCGCTGGTACGTTCGTAAATCATGCTTTCGACAATTGCAATTTTGCTGTCCTATCTGATCCTGGGCTTTCCGGCGGCGCTCATCGGATTGCCATGGACACTGCTGCGCAGCGACATTTCATTCCTCTATCGTTGGGCGATGTGGATTGCCAATACCGGCCTGAAGATCGGCGGCATCCGCATCGACGTAAAAGGACGTGAACTGCTTGACCCAAAGCAGCGTTATATCTTCATGTCCAACCACGTGTCGAACCTTGATCCACCGGTGCTGTTGCCGCTCATTCCCGGGCGCACGTCTGTATTCCTGAAGCGCTCTTTGATGAAGATTCCCGTGCTGGGATACGCGATGCGGCTGGGAAATTTCATTCCAGTGGACAGAGATGGACGCGTAGAAAGCGCTATTCAGAGCGTTGAGACCGCGCGCCGGGTAATGGATTCCGGCCTGCACGTCACCACCTTTGTCGAAGGCACGCGCTCCCGCGATGGACGGCTGCTGCCCTTTAAGAAAGGCCCGTTTTATCTGGCAATGGAGACGGGCGCGCCTGTGGTTCCGATTTCGATATGGGGAACAGAAAGCATGATGAAGAAAGGCAGTGTGCGCATCACTCCCGGTACTGCGCACGTAAATTTTCATGCTCCTGTCTGGCCGCGCGATTATTCTTCGCGGGAAGAACTGCTGGAGGCAGTCCGAAACATGATTGCTTCAGGACTGCCCGCATGGATGCGAGGCGAAAGCAATTCCTGATTACTGTTTCAGGATGGCGTTGTAGCCGTCGGCGAGCAGTCGCGAACGCATTGCTTTCGCAGAATCCCGCGAAGTAAATGGGCCAACCTGCACATGCAGGAGTTTATCCTGCGGCTCATTGCGTACTGAAACGCTGTATCCACGCTGCCGCAATGCCGAGACTAGCACATTCGCATCTTCCTGGTGGGTTACAGCGGCAATCTGCACCATAATTCCTGCAGCATTGCCGCTTGCTGTCTGCGAAGGTATTGGCAGGGATGCGGGCTTGATCTGCGGCGGAGCAGCAGTAACAGCCGACGGTTTCGGAAGAGGAGTCGATGATAGTGCCGCCTGTTTTACAACCGGCGCTGCCGTTGGGGTCTGCGAATTTGCTGTGTCGGTGGATTCGGTCACGGTATCCGCATTGTCATTCGCGTCCGTGCTTCCGGCTGCCTGCAGGCTCTCCATTGCGGACGGTTTGGGAGTATGTGAGGCGGCGGGCGTTGCCGTATCGTCCGCCGAAGTGGTCGCGGCAGGCGGGGTTGTACTGGATGCATCGGTGCCGCGGCGTCCGATGGAATAACCGAAACCAAAGAAGACGCCGCAAACGAGTACCAGGCCGAAGAAAATACCCAGCAGCGTCGTCGCGTTCAGTGTAACCTCTGAATCGGTTTTTTCTTCTTCGTCATCGATAACGCTTCTCATGAGCGCTCCTCATGGTTGACGGGATTATTTTCTGGCGCTGCAGGCGCCGTTCCCGTGAATTTCTGAATCAGTGAAAGAAGCTCCATCGGCAGCGGGAAAATCACGGTCGTATTCTTCTCTGTCCCGATATCGGTGAGAGTCTGCAGGTACTTTAACTGCAGCGTGATAGGCTGCTGCGCCAATAAATTGGCAGCTTCGACCAAACGCTGTGCGGCGCCATACTCGCCCTCTGCATTGATAATTTTCGAGCGCTTTTCGCGTTCAGCCTCAGCCTGCTTGGCCATGGCGCGCAGCATCTGTTCGGGCAGATCGACCTGTTTTACTTCAACGCTGACTACTTTCACTCCCCAGGGCTCAGTGCGCTGATCGATAATCGCTTGAATGCGCTGGTTCAACGCATCGCGATGCGAAAGCAAGCCGTCCAACTCCACTTCGCCAAGGACGGAGCGCAGTGTTGTCTGCGCAAACTGCGAAGTCTGATAGA
Organism: Alloacidobacterium sp.; assembly: GCA_035547425.1. GTDB lineage: Bacteria > Acidobacteriota > Terriglobia > Terriglobales > Acidobacteriaceae > Alloacidobacterium. Next base: position 83,399 of record DASZUU010000049.1, read on the forward strand.
CATAATTTGCGACTTCGATCACTGCCTTTGCCGGATCGAGCACGCGCAGAGTAATGACAGCATTCACCTTGATCGTGACGTTGTCGCGAGTAATGACATCCTGCGGCGGTACTTCCAAAACTTCCTGCCGTAGTGAGACGCGCACAATCTGATCGAAAGGCCGAAAAACAAGAATGATTCCCGGGCCTTTAGGCTGCGGCAGCGCGCGTCCCAGGCGAAAAATGACGCCGCGTTCGTATTCGCGCAAAATCTTAATGGAATTCAGCAGATAAAGAACAATAACGGCAATAATAATCAGGCCTGGAATGCCCATGTACACGCCTCACTGAGAGGCGATTTTACCGCACAAAAGCTACGATTTGATGCTTAAATCGCCGTGGATTGGCTGTCGGGAATCCGCTCTACCAACAGGGTAAGATTGCGTACGGCACACACGCGGACGCGCTCACCGGGCGCAATCGGCGATGGTGATTCGGCAAACCATAATTCACCATGAACCATTACCTGTCCACGCGGCTCGAGAGGTTGTTGCGCAATGGCAATGGACCCGATGAGAGCTTCCGGCCCGGTTAATACCTTATTTCGTCGAGCGCGTATAGCGATGCGCACGAGGAATGTGGTGACTGCTCCGAATGCAATGCCCGTGCTGATGGCGGTTGCTAGGCTGACCCGCATCTCTGGAATAGGCCCGGCAACCAGCGTAAGCGTAGCAAAAATCAGGCAGATCACGCCTGCTGTAGCCAACACTCCGTGGCTGGCGAATTTTGCTTCCAGCAGCAATAAGACAAACGCTGCAACCAGCATCATGAGCGAGGTATAGCGAACCGGAAGCAGGTTCAAAGCAAAGAGCGCGAGCACCACCAGCAATGTGCCCAGAGCCCCGGGAATGATGGTTCCAGGCGTATTGAATTCCAGATAGATAAGTAATCCGCCGATGACGAGAATCAATACGGCGAGATTCGGATCCATGAGGCGGTCGAGAATGTCTTCGCGAAGCGTCGTAGTTACAGGAACAATATGCGCGCCGCGAGTGTGCAGCGTTGTGCTCGATCCGTCGAAGCGCGTTACCGTGCGTCCATCGATGCTGCCGAGAAGAGCAGTGTTGCTGGGCGCGATCATGTCGATGAGCTTGAGCTGTTCCGCTTCGTGCTCGGTATACGATTTCGAATTGAGAACAGCATCCTGAGCCGCATCTGTATTGCGGTTGCGACGCGAGACATAGGAGCGCAGGAAAGCGGTTGTGTCGTTTTCCAGCTTCTGCTTCATGATGGGATCGAGCTTCCCGCCCTCGACCACAGGATGTGCGGCTCCGGCATTCGTTCCAGGAGCCATGGCTGCAATGTCGGCCGACTCAAGAATAAAAAAGCCGGCAGAGCCGGCGCGGCTGCCTGATGGCGATACGTAGACAATGACCGGCACAGGCGATGAGAGAATATCGCGCACCATGGTACGCGTGGACTCGAGCAGTCCTCCCGGAGTGTCGAGCTCTATGAGCACGGCATCGGCGTGGATATCCGCTGCACGTGCAAGACCGCGGCTGATGTACTGTTCGCTGATTGGCTGGATAGTGTCATGCAGGCGCAGCAGTACGACTTGCGGCGAAGATTGGGAGGCGAAAGCCCTATTCGCTGAAAACAACACGGCGGCGCAAGCAAAGAGTAGAACGACGCTGCGCCACGGTACATTCATGGAATTTGCTGTCCTCGCTGCTCAAGAGCCTGTTTCATGCCGCGCGCATTGGCATTATTTGGCTCGATCCTCAACGCCTGACTCACTTCTCCGGCTGCTGAGCTCAACTGGTTCGCTTGCAGATCCATACGTGCCAGCACCAGGTGTGCAGATACGTTGGGTTGCAGTTGCAGCGACTTTTGTGCTTCCTGTCGAGCGGCTTCGAGATCGCCACTGCGCTCGCGCACTTGCGCAAGCCCTGCATGTGCATCCGCAGACGAAGGATTGGCTGCAAGCGCAGCCTGAAATTCGCGTTCCGCCTCGAGAATGAGTCCACGATTGAAAAACTGCGTGCCTTCCTTGGTGAGCGCAGCAGCTTGCTGGGCGGGAGGCAATGCGCTCAGGCGCAGCGTCTGCACTTGCTCCATTTCAAATGCGGCCTGGCGGAAGCTGGCTTCGTTATAAGTGCGCTTAATGCGTTCGAGCGGGCCGGTGTTTTGCGCCGTATTCGGCGAAGATGAGGTAAGGGAAGCATTCACTTTTGTAGCCGTAGACGGATTCAGTTGCTCTGCGTGCAGAGTAGAAGCGAAGCCGGCAACCTCTGTGTCCTGCGGGCGAAGCTTCGCAGATTGATCGATTTCGCGGACAGCGCCTGCAATATCTCCCCGGCGCTGTAACGCGACAGCCAGGTTGAAGTGATAATCCACGTCTTTAGGATCGGCAGCAATCGCCTGCTGGAAAAGAGGCGCTCCATCTTTACCGCGGCGAGCAGCGGCGACACCCTGGTTATTCACCACCTCAGGCAGCGGAAGTCGCGTCGAATCGAAGGCAAAGGCGTCTTCGGCTTCCATATATTTGCCTGTATAGAAGAAGGACAAGCCTCGATAGAAATCGGCTTCGAGCGCATTGGGGTCGTCTTTTTTCAAATGGCCAAAGGTCGTGGCAGCCTGCTCATAGTTCTGGCTGGCAAAGTACGCTTTTCCCAGCGCCAGCCATGCGGGATAAAACTGCGGGCTGAGGCGGATGGCTTCGCGCAGGTGACGAATGCGTTCCGAAACTGAATCTTCCGTCAAGCCGCGAACATAATTTTCAAACGCCTCGAGCCGTAAATCGGAATCGGCAGCTATAAAAGTCTGCTCGGCAACTGCGTATTGTGGGTCAAGCTGACGCGTCACCTTCCATGCCATGCTGTTCAAGGTTTCGAGTAGCCGGGTAAGGTCTGCCTGCTCTGTAATCGGCGAGCTGAGTTTCAGCGCGGTTACATCCAGAACCTCAGCCGTCACATTCAGAGTGTTTCCCGTCGTCGTATACGAGCCAAAGACGACATAATCAGCATCGAGCGTCTGTGCGAGCCGGATGGCGCTGGCGCGTGATGGCTGAAAGTTCAGAGGCAGACCGAGATGATCCAGCGCATATAACCGATCGTTGCGGCTGATCGGCAGAAAGCCGGCAGAGCTCATGCGGCGATTGAAAACTTCCGGAAATCCCTGACCAATCCAGTCAAGATTGGGCTGCCCCGTATGATTCTCAAACGGCAGTACAAGCAGGAGACGTCCGTGCGCTATGGCTTGTGTCGAAGCATTGGCAGGAGTCTCCGGCTGTGGACGCGAGGCCGTGACCGGCTGTTGCGCGAAGACCAGCTGTGTGCCTGCAAGCAGCAATCCGAAGACAATGGAGCGAGATGAATTAAAGGACGGCACTTCAAGGCTGATTATAGTGAAGCGGAGAGCCATCGTCTTCAGTTTGCATCGCCATCTGTGGACGATCGAAGTGCAGCACGGCAGCCCATTGCCCTTTACGATCTGCCCTCCAGACGACTTTCCCGGCCAGAAGACGAGCGATCATATCCGGCGGCAGATCACGATGAAAATCAAAAAAACGCATATCGAAGGCCTCATTCCTGCGGCCAAGACTGAAGGGCAGATGAGGCGGATCGTATTTTGTGGAGAAGATGAGGCCCACTGTATAGGGCGTAGCCATTTGCGCTGCATTCTCGATCTGGGGCATCGAAAAGTTATCGATGGCAACAGTTTGTATCGGCGTGTTCAGGTATCCAAGCTCCGGTTTTTCCAGTTCGTCCGTGGCTGGCCATGCCGTCAAGACTGTGGCGCTGGGATACTGTGCCTCGATCTGCCGAATGGCAGCCTGATGCAGCAGAATAACATCACGATAGGCAAGGTTATCCTCAGGCGCAAAGCGGTAGGGAGGATTAATAAAAATCCCCGCCAAAAATGCAATTGCGCTCATGACGGCCAGCCATTCCCAGGAGCGCAACCTGCGATAAAACGTATGAACGCAAAGTATCAGCACCAGCGGATAAAGCGGCAGCAGATAGCGCGTCAGCAATGCTCCACCAAGCACAGAGAAAAAGAGCAGATTGGCAAGGAGAATCAAGCCGAACTGCTGTTTTTCTGCAACGGCGATACAGGTTCGTCCTTCAATCGGCGGAAGCATCATGCAGGCCAGCATCAGCAGTACCGGAACGAAGAGGTTCATGTGTGCCGTAATGTGGAGCACGCGGTGGCCAATTGCCAGCAGAACCCGCAGAGGCGTTAGCGTAGCCGTGGCGTTGTAGCGCAGATAGGTTGGGTTCCCGAAAACGAAACCAGTGCGGTGCCAATGATAGAGATACCAGCAGGCAAGGGGCCCAATCGGCAACAGCAGGGCTCCTGCTTTTCGTATGGAGCTTCGCTCTCTTGAAACGATACCGAGATACAGATGCCATGCGGCTAGTGCGAGTGGTGTAACGATCGCCGTCTCCTTCGACAAGGCTGCGAGCGCAAAACATAAAACAGCGTTGCGCATACGATTCGTGAAGTAAAAGACGAAAGCCCACAATGTAGCGGCAGCGGCGAATATGTCCGCATGTGCCAGCGAGCTTTGAGCAAACCATACCGGATAAAGGCCAGTGAGTGCTGTAGCCGCCAGCGCGACAGTACGCTTCTCCGTAATGATTAAGGCCAGCTGGTAAACCGCCAGCAGTGCGATCGATGCCACCAGGCATACGGCCAGCCGTGTCACCCAGGGCGCAAAGGTAAAAACCTTCCACCAAAGCGCCAGATAGATGGACGGCAGTGGCGGATGGGCATTGGAAAGCGTGGAGAAGGGAATCAGCGAGCCGGTACGGAAAAAGTCATAAGCTGCGGGAATATAGTACCCGGCTTCATCCCAGTAGTAGGGCAGCCGCAGCAGCGGCAGATGCATGAGAACCACCGCTGCAAAGATCGCAGTAAACACGATCCAAAGCGGAAATAAACGATCCTGAGAACGAGATGCCGACACAAGCCTGCTCTAGTGAACAGGCCCTTGAGGAACAGGCAGTGGATGTTGCGGCTCCAGCGCAATCGCGCCAAAAGCCTGCTCATACTGCGCGATATTCTGCCCAAGAATATTCCAGAGCGCTTTCGCTTGCTGCGGGCTCAGGTAAATGCCCTGCGAGTTCTGAATATTCACGCTGTCGGGCGACTCTTGATGCACAATGCCGAAGGCGAGAAAGAAGTCCCATACGCTTACGCGCACCTGCACGCTGTTGGAGTAGTTTTCGCGGTAATCGGGGGTCTGGCTGAGGTTGATCTTCGGCTGTGTAGGATTCATGGAATGCTTTCAGGTGTGTGTGTAAAAGATTTGGTGCGAAAGGGGGGACTTGAACCCCCACGGGTTGCCCCGCCAGATCCTAAGTCTGGTGCGTCTGCCAATTCCGCCACTTTCGCACGGTTGTGAATGAGGATGCATCAGGAATTGTCCGAATATCATCCTCATTTGCATTGTAGCGTGTCAGAGAGAAGCATAATAGCGCGATTTAGCCCAGTGCGGGGAAACCGCATCCGGCCAAACATTAACGCTTCTTCTTTGTCTTACCCTTAACCGGAGCCTTCTTCGCTGCGGTTTTCTTTTGCTTCGTTGCCGCTGATTTCTTAGTTTCCGGCACGTTCAGGCGATCCCCCAGAACATGCAGGCGCAGGAAATTCGTTGAGCCGGACTTGGTACGGGTGCCGGCAACGATGCCGAGAATATCCTGAGGTTTGGCGTATCCACCCTGTTCGAGGATCTCTTCGGCCATATCCACCATCTGTTCCGTGGTGTGAGCCTTCGCGCACTTGATGGGGCTTACGCCCCAGAGCAGGTTCATGCGGTTGATTACCGGCTCGACGCTGGAGAGCGCATAGATGGGCGGCTTCGGGTGATATTTCGAGAGCTGGCGCGCGGTTGTGCCGGTCTCGGTAAAGACGGCGATTGCTGCCAGGTCAAGATCTTCCGCAGCGTGCGCCATCGATTCGCAGATGGTTTCCGCGATGGAAAGGCGTACATGGCGCGGCTGATTCGTAGGACCTACGCCTTCCTGCTGTTGCGACTCCGTCTCGATGACGATCTTGGCCATCATCTTCACGGCCTCAATCGGATACTTGCCGGCAGCGCTTTCCGCTGAAAGCATAACCGCATCGGTTCCGTCATAGACGGCATTGGCCACGTCGCTTGCTTCAGCGCGCGTGGGGCGTGGGTTCTCGATCATCGATTCGAGCATCTGCGTCGCCGTAATCACCGGCTTGCGGTGCGCGGCAGCGCGGCGGATCACGTGCTTCTGGATGGCCGGGACCTTCTCCGGCGGTACTTCCACGCCGAGATCGCCGCGCGCAACCATAACGCCGTCAGTAACTTCAAGAATGCTTTCGAGGTTGTCGATGGCCTGCGGCTTTTCGAGCTTGGCCACCACCCAGGTATCGGCTCCCAGCTTGGCAATGCGATCCTTTACCAGGCGAATATCTTCCGCTGTGCGCACAAAAGAGACGGCGATTGCATCGACGCCGGCCTTGATGGCAAATTCGAGGTCCTTCTCGTCCTTTTCGGTAAGCGAGGGAACGCGCACTGGGATACCCGGCAGGTTGATGCCCTTGTGCTCGCCCAGCAGGCCGCCATTGATGACGTCGCACTCGACATCCTCACCCGGAATATCGACCACGCGCAGTTCGATCAGGCCGTCGGAGAGCAGGATGCGCGCTCCCGGTTCAAGATTCTCTGCGAGGGTTTTGAAGGTAGTGCTGATGACGGTATTGGTGCCGGGGATATCGCGGGGTGTGATGGTGAGGCGCTGGCCTGCTTTCAGCTGTACGGGAATGCGGTTCTTCAGATGGCCGGTGCGGATTTTAGGGCCCTGCAAGTCGGCCAGAATACAGATTGGTTTTCCTTCCGCAGCGGCAACCTTGCGGACCATTTCGATCAGCTTGAGCTTCTCCGGCTGCGTTCCATGGGAAAAATTCAGTCTTGCAACATCGAGTCCGGCGCGAACCAGTTCTCGAAAAGTTGTTTCATTGCTAGACGCAGGCCCCAGGGTGCCTACGATCTTGGCGCGGCGAGCCTGGCCGGAGCCGGCAACCGTATCGTTCATCCATCCCCCAATATTTGTGTGATCCAGCCCTATTCTAACCTGTCAGACTGCGGTTGTTTTGCCGCCGGTGAAGGCATTTTCCTCATACTGGGCGGACGGGGATGAAGAATGACGGTCGAGCGGGAAGATTTCTGCGTTGAATTCGGCGCCGATCAGGATGCTGATCGATACCATGTAGAGCCATACCAGGGTCGCCACGGCAGCTCCGAGCGGGCCGTAGACGACGGAATAATCGGCAAAGCGGGTGACGTACAGCCCATAGAGCAGGGTGGCAAGAAACCAGGTAATGGTGGCTATCATGGCGCCGGGTACAACCTTGCGCCAGTCTTGTGTCTTCGGCGTGCCGAAGTGATAGATCACCGAGAGCACGGCCACGCTGGTGAGCATGGCGATACACCACCGGGCCATTCGCCAGAAGAAGAGCACATAGAGGCGGAAGTCATGATCGGCATTGTCGATCATCCATCGCTCGATCTGGTGGCCGAAGACGATCAGTAGGGTGGCAAAAAGCATGGGCACCAGCGTGATCGGTATCAGGCCGAAGGCGACGGAGCGCTCCCGCCAGAAACCCCAGGTTCCGCGAGGAAGGCGGTAGGCGCGGCGGAAGCCTTCCATGATGGAGAGCATAAAGCCGGAGGCGGCGAAGATGGCAATGATCGTCGCCGACCAGATGAGCCGCACGGAGCGGGCATGATTCATCTGGAAATAGTTCTGGACAAGGCCCATCGTATCCGGCGGAAGGATGTCATAGAAGGCCGCGCGGATATCGTTGAGCGTGTCGGTTTCCGGGCTGAGCGCCAGCAGCGTGGTGCCGACGAGCACCGCCGGAAAAAGGCTCAGAATCGCCGAGTATGCGGCAGCTTTCGCCGTGGTAAAAGCGTTGTGGACAAAAGCATTCCACGCGGCGCGGCGAAGACTTGTCCAGAGGGACAAAAACATACGTTTTCGAGGTTAAATCAAGCGGAAGACCATGGGGAATGAGAATTGCGGTTCCTGCCAGCGATGTCCGGGAGTGAAGGAAAAATCTCTACCGCCAAGGCGCGAAGAACGCCAAGGGCGCTGCGGAGCGGTGGAGAAACCTGTAGCTTGCCGGTAGCGCCGTAAAACCGTGGGTTTCGTCACTTCGCAGGACGATGAAGCCATCGTCCTGCTCCGATCGAAATGACCAATTTTCGTTATGTAGCGATATGAACCTAGGCGTGTTTCGCGGGCTTCCATTTGTTGAGAAATTCGGTGACCGAAGCGGGGTCCATTTTGCGCATGGCTTCAAATTCGCCATTTTTCTGGCTGTAGAGGACTTTGCCGTGCGCGTCGAGAACTGCGAGCCCGGGGACACCCTTTTTTAGCGGTACGCCGTACTTCTCGGCTAAATCGGTGTTCCTGTCATACCGGCCAATGTTCACGTGGACGAGAACGAAATTGTTATCGAGCAGGTCAAGATTGGGCTGCTGATGGAAGTAAATATCGAGAACCTGGCAGTCGCCGCACCAGTTCCCGCCGAAATCGAGGATGACACGCTTGTGCTCGTGCTGCGCTGTGACGAGCGCCTGGGCAATATCGTGGTGGGCGTCGGCGGTGTCGGAATAGATGGTGCGTGTTTGTGCTTTAACCGCGAACAAGGAGAGGATCAGCAGGGCCGCGAGAGCGAAGGTGAGTTTTCTGGTCATGGGAAGTTTGTCCGGTCCGTTTTTGCTTAGGATGCCATAGCCCAGGTGTTGGCTGATGTTTTTTATGCCTACGGCTTCATTCTGCCTTCGCTTCTGAACGGACTTCCCGGGAGATTGTTTGACATGTCGATCCCCTGAATTATCCAACTATAAGAAAAGAAAAAAGATACATCGCGCAGAGAATTATGCCCTAATTTGAAATAGGAATAGGGAATAGGGAATAGGGAATAGTTTTTCCTCTTACAGAACACCTCTCCGTAAATCATTGAAAATACACAATCTCCGTATGGAATCAATCTTATAAATGATTGATAATAAACGATCCCCGTACGGAATGGTGGAGGGGTAGTCAAATGCAAGTCCGTCGACTACGTACTTCGCTCAGGATAATGTTTGGATCGCTGAAACTTAGCGAAACTACCCATGCAAGCCAAAGATGGCTTGCATGGGGCACCCAGTGGGTATTTAGTATTTATACGTCGCAGAGATCGACGGCTTCGCGGAGCGAAGTGAGCGGGTCGCGCGAGGGCACGAACTCGTGGGCGACATAGCCGGTGTAGCCGGTGGCGAGAATGCCGCGCATGACGCCGTCCCACTGGACTTCCTGCGTGTTATCGAGCTCGTGGCGTCCGGGCACGCCTCCGGTATGGAAGTGGCCGAGCCACTTGATGTTTTCCTGGATGGTGGCGATGAGATCACCTTCCATGATCTGCATGTGGTAGATGTCATAGAGCAGCTTGACGCGGGGGGAATTGACTTCTTCCATCACGCGGACGCCCCAGGCGGTGTGATCGGCCATGTAGTCGTGGTGATTGCGCTTGCTGTTGAGCAACTCCAGGCAGATGGTCACGCCATTGTCTTCGGCAATTTTTTTCAGGCGGTTGAGGCCGATGATGGTGTTCTTGGCGCCTTCATCGTCGGACATGCCGCGACGGTTTCCCGAGAAGGTGATGACGTTGGGAACCTTGGCTTTTGCGGCGATAGGTATGTTCTTGCGAAAGGCGGCTTCGATGGCGTCATGGTTTTCAAGCCGGTTGAGCGCGTCGGGAATGGTGCCGCCTCCGGCATAGCCCATGGTGCAGGTGAGGCCGTAGCGGGCAGGAACGTCCCACTCTTCCATGTTGAGGAGATCGATGCCGACGAGGCCGATCTGCACCGCTGCCTGGCAGAGCTGATCGAGGGGAATCTTCTGATAGCACCAGCGGGAAACGGACTGGTGGATGCGATTTTTGCGAGGCGTGGGCCTGGCCTGCGCGGTGCTTTCCTGCGCGAAGGTGGATGCGGTCAGGGATGGGGCGGCGACTGCGGCGGCGAGGCTTGATTTCAGGAACGTTCTGCGATTTGGCATAGTGTCGAGGTAAATGTACTCGATTTCATGGATGTGTTGCCAGTGTTCACTCTCTGATGCTCGTCGGGTGACGACTGATGAGGCTAGCGGGTGTATCAAAGGAAAGCAGGTCCTTCGACTACGCGCTTTGCACTCCGCTCAGGATGACAAACAAAAACGCTCAAAGTGACAACAAAACAGATGGTGTTACCTCTCTGTCGGTGAAGGATTGGGGGCTGTGAAGTCGGAGCAGCAGGGCTTCTGCACGTTGGAGAATTCCATGTATTCGAGGCGCGTGCCGTCGGGATCGAAGAGGTTGAGCTGCCATTTGCCGTCCTTGCCGATCTGGGTATGGTCATTGGGGCCGGAGAGGCGGTTGGCGGCTTTGAGCGTGTCCCATGTCTTCCGCATATTTACGACGCCGATGGAGAAGTGGTTGAGCACGCCGAGTTGTTTTTGAGAAACGTCCTGAATACCGCCGCCGGAGGGGCCGCTGGTGAGCATGTATTCGAGCCAGTCGTGGCTCTCGGGCGTCTGCTGCGAAACCCAGTCGATCTTGTCGGGCCGCATGCCGCCAAACCAGTAGGGCTTGAAGTCGAGGATGGCGCGGTAGAAGGTGTCTTCTTTTTCGCGGCTGCGGACGAGCATGCCGACGTGGATGATGTGGTGGCCGACGAGCTTGTCGTCATGAACGGCCTGTGGATGGGCGGGCGGCTGCACAAACTGGACCGTGTTTCCTTCCGGGTCTTTGACGTTGAACCAGCGGCTGCCGTCTCCCGCCTTTTCGACCGAGGCGGGGACATCGACGTCTTTTGCCTTGAGGTAGAGGCGTAGCTTTTCCGCGTTGGCGGTCTTGTAGGCGAGGTGATCGAGGCGGTTCGGTGAGGATTTGTCGGGCAGCGGCAACACTTCGACAAATTGGGTGGTGTTGACGTAGTAGCGGGTGCCCTGCGGATTTTCCGGGTCGGAGCGCTTTTCGCAGCCCACGATGTCGGCGTAGTAATGGTCGGCGGCGGCGGGGTTGGTGGTGTAGACGGCGATGTGGGAGATGCCGGTGATGGGAGGCCGCGCGGGAGCATTTTGGGCTAAAGCGATTGAGTTGGCGAAGACAAGCAATCCGATGGCGAATTTCATCGATCACCAAGATACGCCGCGCGGGGAGGAAGTGGAATGGAGTTTGCGGAAATGCGTTACTTTCGCCTCTTCTTTTCCTGTATTCCGCCGATACAAGCTATAGATTTCACAGTCCGGCCCGAAAAGGCCGGAACAGGGGAGCAGTGTGTCAGCTTTTGCGCAGTTAAAGGAGGAATCGCAGAAAACGCGGGAGACGGCGGGCCTGGGAGGAATGATCGGGCAGAGCCTGGTGATGCAGCGGCTGTTTGGGCGTTTGCGGCAGGCGGCTCCGCATTTGCGGGTGGTGACGCTGGAGGGCGAAGCGGGCACCGGAAAGGCGCTGGCGGCGAAAACGCTGCATGGGCTGGGCCCGGCGAGCGCCGGGGCATTTGTGGCCTGCGCGGCTGTGCGGTTTCTTTCGGGGGCTACGCAGGAGGTACTGGAGGAGGCGCGCGGCGGGACACTGCTGCTGACGCGCCTTGTCGAGCTGACGGCGGAGCAGCAGTCGCGGTTTCTGGATTTTCTGGAATGGTGGGAGCAGAAGACCAGCCGCGGTGCGCAGGGGGCTTTTCCCCGGCAGATTTTTGTCAGCTCAACCCGTCCGCTGCGGCAGCTTTCGGCAAGCGGCGGGCTGCGGGCCGACCTTTGCTACCGGCTGACGGCCATCCGTTTTGATTTGCCTCCTTTGCGTGAGCGGCGCGACGATATTCCTGCGCTGGCGGAGTGGTTTGCGATGCAGCATGGCGCATTGCAGGGGAAAACGATTCGCGGACTGGGGCCGGGAGCGCTGGCTCGCCTGATGCCGCATGAGTGGCCGGGAAATGTGCGCGAGCTGGAGATGGTGATGGCGAATGCGGCGACGGAATGTGCCGGTCAGTGGATACGTCCCATTGATATTCCGGCGCTGCGTCACGCTACGGCGCAGCCGGCGCTGGTGACGACGCAGCCTGCCGATGACGATCCGAACCTGGACCGCATGATTCTGCGGCATATTACGGCGGTGCTGGCGAGTACGCGCGGCAATAAGCTGCGGGCCGCGCAACTTTTAGGCATCAGCCGCTCGACGCTGTATCGATTGCTGGAAAGCGATATTCCATCCGAGACAAGGTAGGCGAGGGTGCGATCCTGATACACTGCGCTCTAGTTGCCGGTGACCGATAGGGGAAAGCAACGGCGGTCTTCTGAGAGTTGTGCCGGGGCGAGCAAATGCAGGCTCTTCGACTGCGCTCCCTGCGTCGCTACGCTCAGGATGACAATTCCGAGCCTGGGGTACGTACTTGGCCTGGAACTGCCGCGTTTCGCTTGCCGCTCGTCGGTCGATGCAACCTGAGACCCTATGAAGAAGCTTCTTTCCGCAACCATCGCCGCATCGTTTCTTTTCGTCCCCGCATATTCGCAGACGCAGAGCGCCGCCGAACGCAGCAAACAGCTGAACGCGCTGTTTGCCGATATCTGGCAGGACCGCCTGGAGCATTCGCCGGAGTTTGCCTCGTCGATTGGGGACAAGCGCTGGAACGATCAGCTAACGGATTATTCAGTTGCCGCGTATAACGAAAAACTGGCACGCGGGCGGGATTACCTGATCCGGCTGGGCTCGATTGATACGACCGGACTGAGTGAGCAGGAGCAGCTCAGCAAAGACCTGATGGCGCGTGAGCTTGCCGATGAGCAGGAAGCGGCGAACTTCAAGCCCTGGGAGATGCCGGTCGACCAGTTCAACGGACTGCAGTCGGATTTGCCGCAGATGGTGTCGGTGCTGAGCTTCGATTCGGTGAAGGACTACGAAGACTATATTGCGCGGCTGAAAAAAGTGCCGACGGCCTTTCAGCAGATCAGCGACAACATGATGATGGGCGTGGACGATCATCGTGTGCCGCCGAAGTATCTGCTGGAAAAGGTACTGGCGCAGGTAAATACGATTGCGCAGGAGAAGCCGGAAGATACGCCGTTTGCGCGTCCGCTGAAGAAGTTTCCCGCAGGCATTTCGGCTGCGGACCAGGCGCGCATCAAGACGGAGATGCTGGATGCGATCCAGAAGCAGGTGCTGCCGACGTATGCGCGCTTTGGCAGGTTTTTGCAGGGCGTGTATATTCCGGCAGGACGGACGGAGCCGGGCGTGTGGTCGCTGCCGGATGGCGATAGGTACTATGCCTTTCGCGTGCGCCAGAGCACGACGACCGATTTGACGCCGGACCAGATTCACCAGATTGGCCTGGATGAAGTGAAGAAGGACGAGGCCGAGATGCTGGTGATTGCACAGAAGCTCGGTTTTAAAGACATTGCTTCTCTGCGGGCGGCGATTGCGGCGAATCCGAAGCTGCATGCGCAGAGCAGAGAGCAGCTGCTCGATCTGTATCGGCATGACATTGACCAGATGAAGGCAAAGCTGCCGGACCTGGTGGGCCGCTTGCCGAAGGCTCCGCTCGTGGTGGATGCGGTGCCTACGTTTATCGAAAAGGACCAGGCGCCGGCGTATTACGAGCACGCCTCGCCGGATGGGAAGCGTCCGGGCACGGTGTATGTGAATACGTATGACTTTGCGCATCGCTCGCTGGCAAATGTGGAGTCGATTGCGTATCACGAAGGGCTGCCGGGGCATCACCTGCAGATTTCGATTGCGCAGGAGTTGACGGGGCTGCCGGAGTTTCGCAAGTACATGCATTACACGGCCTATACCGAGGGCTGGGGCCTCTATGCAGAGCGTCTAGGCAAGGATGTGGGCTTCTATCAGGATCCTTACTCTGATTTTGGACGGCTGGAGGCGGATATCTTCCGGGCGATTCGGCTGGTGGTGGATACGGGTGTGCATTCCAAGCACTGGACGCGCGAGCAGATGGTGCAGTATTTCAAGGCGCACTCGGGGCTGGACGATGCGACGATCAATGCCGAGGTGGATCGCTACATCGCATGGCCGGCTCAGGCGCTGGGCTACAAGATGGGACAGCTGAAGATTCTGGAGCTGCGGGCGCGGGCGCAGAAGGAACTGGGCAGCAAATTTGATCTGCGGACGTTCCATGATGAGGTGCTGGATTCAGGCGCGCTGCCGCTCGATGTTCTGGATGCGCGGGTGACGGCGTGGATTGCGCAGCAGAAGGGCAAATAGCTTAGTCTAGGAAGCAGGATGAACGACGATATTTCTCAGCTTAAGGTCGCGGTTCTTGGCGCAGGCAAGATGGGCGGTATTCTGCTGCAGGCGTTTTTGAAGCAGCAGCTTTTGACGCAGGACCAGCTGGTGGCGACGGTGGCGCACGAAGAGCGCGCGCAGGTGCTTTCCGCGCAGTGGGGCGTGGAGGTTATTACGGATAACGTTGAGGCTGCGCGGCAGGCGGATTTGATTCTGCTGGGAGTGAAGCCTTTTCAGGTTGCCGATCTTGTGATGCAGATCAAGCCCGCGCTTTCGGCGGAGAAGATGCTGATCTCGTTTGCGACCGGAGTGAAGACGAGCGCGATTGAAGAGGCCGCGGCGCTGCCGATTCCGGTGATTCGCTCGATGCCGAATACGCCGTCGATGCTGGGCGTGGGGATGACGGCGCTTTGCCGCGGCAAGTATGTCACCGACGCGCAGATGCTGCTGGCTTCGCGGATTTACGAAACGATTGGCCGCACGGTGATCGTGGATGAAAAGCATATGGACGCGGTGACGGCGCTTTCAGCTTCGGGTCCGGCATATATCTACATCATTCTGGAATCGCTGGCTGAGGCGGGCGTGAAGGTAGGTCTGCCGCGCGACACAGCGACGCTTCTGGCGGCGCAGATGACCTTTGGCGCCTCGAAGATGGTGCTGGATACGGGGTATCACCCGGCCCTGCTGAAGGATGCTGTGACGACGCCTGCGGGCTGCACGATTGACGGCATCCTGGAACTGGAAGAGGGCGGTTTGCGCGTGACTCTGATTAAGGCAGTCATGCGGGCCGCGCAAAGGGCCCGAGAGCTGGCCGAATGATGAAAATACTGCCGCAATAGCCGAAAATTTTATTCAGGCTTACTGCGGAGAAGTAGAATCATTTACTTTCTGCGTTGTTTCCTTGGTCTTGTCTTTTGTTTTTTGCTTAGTTTCTTTCGTCCTGTCTTTCACCTTGGAACCTGATTCGGCGTCGGGATTGAAGACTTTTTCGGAGCCTTCCTTGGTCTTGTCGTAGGCGGTGGTAGAGCCTTCCTTGGTTTTATCGTAGGCCTTGGTGCTGCCTTCCTTGGTCTTGTGATAGCCCTTGGTTGTGCCCTTCTTCACGCCGTTTCCCGTATCTTTGGCGGCATCTTTGGTGTCGGTTCCAGCGGTTTTCATGTCCTGCGAGGCGGTAGATTGAGCATAAACCGCGATGCCGGGCCCGGCCAGAAGAGCCGAAGCAAGAACAACTGAGGCAAAATTGCGGATTTTAGTGGGGTTTCTCATAGCGTATGGTTGTGATTCCAAAAGTAGATAAAGAGTTGCCGCCCGCTCATGATTAGAATGTTAAATAGAGAGCAGGTCTAACCCTATGACCACGAATGCGATTCCGTTCTCTGCCGCCGGGGAAAGACATTCCCGCGGAGTGCAACGCTTTGCCTGGTTTGTGCTTATCTACAACGTCGCGGTGATTCTGTGGGGCTCGATCGTGCGCGCTACCGGGTCGGGCGCCGGATGCGGCGAGCACTGGCCGCTTTGCAACGGAACGGTGATTCAGCATTCGCCGCAAATGGAAACGATCATTGAGCTAACGCACCGGATTACGAGCGGGATAGCTTTGGTGGCGATGCTGGCGTTGTTGGGCTGGATTTTTGCTTCTACGGCAAAGCGGCACCTGGCGCGTTTCTTTGTAGTGGCAGCCGCGATTCTTACTTTTAACGAAGCGCTGCTGGGAGCACTGCTTGTTCTGCTGGGCAAAGTGGCGCATGACCAGTCGGCGTCGCGTGCCGTGTATTTATCGCTGCACCTGGCAAATACCCTGCTGTTGCTGGCAGCGCTTGCGCTTACGGCGCATTTTCTTTCGCGGGAGCGCGGCTTTATGCGCGGCAGCGTGGAGTATCGTTCGATGGGCGTGGCTTCCATCGGCCTGCTGGCGACTCTTTTTGTGGGCGTGAGCGGATCGCTGGCAGCGCTGGGCGATACGCTGTTTCCGGCGTCTTCGTTGAGTTCGGCGATTGCGGCAGATTTTTCTTCCAAGAGCGCATGGCTGCTGCGCATTCGCTGGCTGCATCCGACGATGGGATTCCTGGCCGGCGCATTTATCTGCTGGCTGATTTTCACAAGCGCATGGAAGGGCAGAAACCGCGACCTGGCTCTAGGCGTAATTTCGCTTCTGGCGCTGCAATACGCGTTAGGGTTCGTGGATGTTGCGCTGCTCGCACCTACGTGGATGCAGATCGTTCACCTGCTGGGCGCCGACATGTTGTGGATTGCGCTGGTCATTTTGGCGGCGCGTTTTTGTATTGTGCCTATCGGCTGCGTGGAGAATGCCTGCAGCCTTTCTATGACTTTTTGATTCCTGTTAATGCCTCGGCCTTTGGAGTTTTGCTGCCTTCCTCGATGGTGTACAGCATATTGACGGCAAGATTGCTGAACTTATCCACCTGTCCCGATGGCCAGTGGACTTCCAGCAGATCGACGATCTTTGCCTGATCGAGGCCGAAGTGAAGGCGCAGATCGCTTTGCGAGTAATAGCTGCCGCCGCTGCGCACCTCGTCAATTTGTAACAATGATTGTTGCGAATCCTGGGAAGTCCTGGCCAGCACTTTTATGCGCGCGCCGATGCCGGTGCGATTCGATTTTGTCCCGATGACTTTGATCTTGATCCAGTTGCGCTTCCACGTGGAATCGCAGCGCAGCAATTGCGGTACGGAATTGACGCAGTTGACGATGACGTCGATATCGCCGTCATTGTCGTAGTCGCCGAAGGCGCAGCCTCGCGCCGGGACGGTAGCTGTGATGCCGGAGCCGCCTTTGTTGGAGATATCTTCATAGCGGCCGTTGCGGAGGTTGCGATAGAGATATTTATGTTCGGCGTAAGGCGCTTCAGTCTTTGAAGTGTTGACTTCCGGGTAGACGTGGCCATTGCAGACGAGAAGGTCGAGCCATCCATCGTTATCCATATCGAAGAAGCCGATGCCCCATCCGAGATAGCGCGTGTTGAGGCCGAGACCGGCGAGATAAGTCTCGTCTTCGAAGTTGCCGTCGCCTATGTTTTTGTAGAGAGAATCAGTGTCGCCGGCGAAGTTGGTCTTGGCTATGTCGAGGTTGCCGTCGCGATTGTAGTCGCCGATGGTAACGCCCATGCCCGCCTGCGGTTTGCCATCGGGCGAGAGGGCAGCGCCGGCTTCGATGGCGATGTCTTTGAAGGTGCCGTCTTTCTGGTTCTGGTACAGCGTAGCGGAGGTGGAGTCATTGGCTACGTAGATATCGGGCCAGCCGTCGTTGTCGAGGTCGGCGACTCCGACGCCGAGTGCGTAATTGCCGGTGGTGCTCCATATGCCGGATTTTTCGGAGACATCGGTGAATGTGCCATTGCCATTGTTGTGATAGAGAATGTTTTTCCCGGGTGCAAGTCCGGGTGGGCCGCAGGCTACGAGGATGCCTTTATAGGTGCAGGGGCCGGATTCAGGCGTCGGAGCGGTCTTGAGGTCGAGGTCGATGTAGTTGGCGACAAAGAGATCGAGATGGCTGTCGCGATCGTAGTCGAGGAAGGCGCATCCGGAATTCCAGCGTAGCCGGGATTGCGCCAGGCCGGCTTTTACTGTGACATCGGTGAATGTGCCGTCGCCGTTGTTGTGGAAGAGGGCGTTCTGTCCGTAGTAGGTGACGAAAAGATCGTCGTGGCCATCGTTGTCATAATCGCCGATGCAGCAGGCTTGTCCCCAACCGCTGCGGGCGAGTCCGGCTTTGAGGGTGACGTCGGTGAATGTGCCGTCGCGGTTGTTCCTGAAGAGATGGCAGGTCGGCTCCTGTCCTTTGGGGAAGCCTTCGAGTCGCCATCCGTTGACGAGGAAGATATCGAGCCAGCCATCGTTGTCGTAATCGTAGAAAGCGACACCGCAGCCGGTGGTTTCGAGCAGATACTTATTTTTGCCTTCGCCGCCATAGATGGTTTTTGTGCGCAGGCCGGATTGCGTGGCGACATCGATGAACTGCACGCCAAGCGGCGTGCCTTCGATAGATGAGTGCGGACCCGGAGGCGGTGGCACGGGCTTTGTGTTGTAAGAGCGCTCCATGCCCGCCTGTTGCGCTGCTGCGAAAGCGGATCGCTTCCAGGGCGGAGTTGCCAGTTGCAGCACTTCAGCAAATGGAAGAACGAGCGCGGTGCGGCTGAGCGATTGGAGGAAGCGGCGGCGATTCATGAGGAACGAAGGCCCATTGTAGCAAGTGCGCTGCCGCTATGGATGTTCTGCCGAGTCAGCGGCTTTTGCTTTTTCTGCTTGAGCGTCGGCAGTGCGGCCCTGTCGTTCATAAGCAGCCGCGAGTTGACGATGAGCTTCGGCATAACCGGGGTCGCTGCTGATGGCTTCCTGATAGCGTGCGATGGCGTCGGCGATATCGCCTTTTTGCATGAGCGCGTTGCCGGTGTTGGTGGCAAAGGTGGCGCGTTGACGATTGACGGCGACGCGTGTGAGATCGGCAGCGGTTTTGCGCTCTGCCGCGGCTTCGTCACGCTTGCCTTGCTCCTGCAATACGCCTGCGAGTGTGATGTGCGGGCCGGGCTGATTGGGGAGCAGCGTAATAGCTTTACGCAGGGCTTCGACGGCCTCGTTATACTTTGCCTGCTGCTTGTAGACGCTGCCGAGAGTGGCCCATCCATCGCCGTTTTCCGGACGAAGCGTGAGGGCGGCGCGCAACTGTGCTGCGGCATCATCGAAGCGGCCTTGCTGCATGTAGAGGATGCCGAGTGTGTAGGGCGGATCGGGTGATGTGGGATCGAGTTTGGCGGCTGTCTCTAATTCGCTGATGGCGCGCGCAGCGTCATCTTTGAGCTTGTAAGCGAGGCCGAGATTGTAGTGGAGTTGAGGGTTGCCGGGCGCGAGGGTGAGCCCCGTTTGAAATTCGCGGATGGCATCGTCGAGGTCGCTTTGCTGAAGATAAGCGACGCCGATATCCTGATGCGCGGTTGGATCTTTGGGCGTGAGAGCCAGAGCGCGCTGGTAGTAGGGAATGGCTTCTTTTGATTTGCCTGTCTGCACCAGAGCAAGTCCGAGATTAATGAGCGCAGAAGCATTCTGCGGCTGGGCGGCGATGACTTTTTCAAAAAGAGGAATCGATTCCTGCTCTTTTCCACTGCGCTGGAGAACCATGGCGAGTTGATTGGTTGCTTCTGTGAACGAAGGTTGCAATGCAATGGCTTTCTCGAAGTGCGGCGCGGCTTCGCTATCGCGATTGGCCGCCGACAGTGCTTTTCCCAGCTCAAACTGAGTGGCGGCGTCGTTGGGCGCCAGCCGTTCGGCTGTTGACAGTTCGTCAAGCGCGGCGGGAATCTGCTGCTGATTGGAGAGAACCGCACCGAGATGCAGATGCGCGGATGCAAGCTGTGGATCGAGCTGCAGCGCCTGGGAGAAAACTTGCTGCGCGGCAGGCCAGTTTTGTGTCTGCGCGTAGAGTACGCCGAGTTGGTCGTATAGCCCGCCGTTCCGCGGTGACGCCGCAATGGCAGCCTGCATCTTCGGAATTGCTGCTGTGACTTCTCCGGCGCCTGCGAGAGCGCGGGCGTGCCCGGCAATTATGTCTGCGTTCGGGGCCCCGGCTTCTTCCAGGCGCGTGAAGAGTGGCAGAGCCTTGCGATAGGCTCCGGTTTGCGTGTAGGCGAGCGCAAGATTTTCCTGAGCAGCCTTGTCGGCGGGCTTCATGCTCAAGGCTTTCTCTAGCTCTTTGATTGCGCCGGCATAGTCGCCTTGCTGGTAGAGCACGCTGCCGAGCGCGCTATGGCCTTCTTCAATCTGCGGAGCAAGCTCGACAACATGCTGGAACTGGTCGCGCGCTTTGGCCAGGTCGCCATCCGAGGCCGCGGCGTAGCCGGCGCGGAATGCCGCGTCTGCCTGCTGCATGCGAGGGCTGGTCTGCTGCGCTGCAAGACTGCAAGCTAAAACGAGGCATGTTAGAAAGCAAAGTCGCGGCATGAAATTATTGAGGTCCATGATGTGCGGGAGCGCTGGAGGATTGCAGCTTCTCAGCTGTCTGAAATTCGCGAGCCGAATCGTCCTTGCGGCCTTCAGCGCGGTAAACTTGGGCGAGAAGTCCATGCGTGATGTAGTTGGAGGGGTCCATGCGCAAAGCGCGCTCAAGGTACATGCCGGCCATGACCGGGTTTTGTTGTTGCAGCAGAACTTTGCCAAGAAGGATATACGGACCGGTTGCATTCGGTTCTAGCAAGATTGCGCGATTGAGTGTGTGCTGCGCTTCGTCGTATTGATTGCTGCGGATGTAGGCATCGGCAAGACGATCATAAACCTCGCCGTTTAATGGATTGAGATGCTGTTCCTGCTGAAACTCAGCGATTGCATTTGCAGTATCCCCTTTGGCCAGGAAAATCTCACCGAGAAGCAGATGGGCCAACGGGAGGGAGTGATCGAGCGCCAATGTTTTTTTAGCAAATTGTTCTGCAGGCGGGAGGAATTCCTGATGCAGGCAGATGCGGGCGAGAAGCAGATAGGCAGGCGCTGTGTCGGGGCCAAAGCCGTATTGCGCGGCAAACGCACGGCGCGCATCGTCGTAACGCTTTAACTGTAGATAAGACACGCCTAGTACATAATTCGGATCGATGTTGATATCGGGCACGGCAGCGTGCGCCTGTTCGAGCAAAGGAATGGCGTCGGCAGCTCGCCCCATGCGAAAGAGAGTGACCCCGCGCAACTGCATGGATTCGATGTCCTTTGGATTTTGCGCGAGGGCTTTGGCGAAGGCTGCGTCGGCTTCGCTGAATTGATTTTGCTGATAGAAGATGAAGCCGCGAAGACGTTCGACCCCGGGAGGCTCAGGAGTTTGAGAGGCAAGGGCATTCAGTTCATTCAGCGATTGATCGAGTTTTCCCTGGGAGAAAAGTTGTTGGGCGTGATCGATGCTGTTGGCGTGGGGTTGCTGTGCGGATATCTGCATAGCGCAGAAAATGAGAAGACACAGAAGCAGAGACTTGGCCATAGTCGGATATGCGAAAAGTGTACCGCAAGAAAGAAGGGGAGCATGGAGCTCCCCTTAGTGTCTATGTTGACAGCCGCGCTAGAACTGAATGCGGGCCGAGAGTTGCAGCTTACGCGGGTTTGTGTAGCCGTTGATTCCATAACCGCCATTGAGATATTGATCGCCGCCATCGACGGTATAGGCAGAGCCACTGCCAAAGCCGGGGTTGATGTGATTGAAGACGTTATAGGCATCCATGCGGAATGACAGAGACAGGCTCTCCTTGATGGGGAAGTCTTTCTGCGTCGCCAGATCGGTATTGAAAAATGCCGGGCCGAACTTATTATTGCGGCCTGCATTACCGATCTGGTCAAGACCCGGCGCTGAGAAGCCAAGGTATGGCTGCGTCGTCAGCGGCGTGCTAGTGCCGTGGAAGAGTAACTGCCGATGCCCAACGGGGTCATAACTGCCAACTTTTACATTGAGACTGCCGGGATTGCCATTCACGTAGCAGGGGGCATCGCCGGGAACTGAGGCGGAACACTCATTATATTTAAGCGTGAAGGGGAGCCCGCTTTGCCAGGTAATGATCGGACTTAACTGCCAGCCGCCTATGATCTCGTTCCAGAAGCCGCTGACGTTGCTGGCGAAGAGCTGATTACGCCCGAATGGCAATTGATAAACGCCATAGGCAATAAAGCTCTGTTCTCGGTTGCTGTCGTCGCGTCCCTTAACTGCGGAGCGATCCCATGTCACAAAGCTCGACGCCCAGTTATAAGACTTCTGCCAGGCGTAGTTGGCATTGAGGGAGGCGCCATGAGCGAACTGCTTTGTCATGCTGAGTTGCAGCGCGTTATAGTGCGTGTCCTGATCGTTGCCGTAGTAGCTGATGCCATTGTTCCAGCCGCAGGCTCCTGCAGGGAGACCGCTGGCAGGTTGCGTGTATCCGGCGCTGGCGCAAGCCGGCAGAGTTCCCGCATAGTAGCGCTGCAGGAAGATGCTGTTGCCCGTGCCGTTATTCGGTCCGATGCTGTTCGGGTAGGCGGGATCGTAATGCAGCGTTTGCCCATTTATGCTGTAGTTCGCAGGCAGCGTGATGGCTTCTTCATTAGGATTTGTGGTGTTGCCGTCGCCGGCGCTGAGGGTGTGTGTTCCTTTGTTGCCGACATAAGCCATCGTGACGGAGAAGGTGGGCGTGAGCGCATGCTGGATGCTCAGGTTCCAGGCATCGAGCGTGGGGAGGCGTAACGGATCGGGACGCGCTTTGGGGCTGACTGCGTATCCGGGCGCGGGCAGCAAGCCGTTGGATGGAATTGTGGGGAAATTGTAGGCAGGTGCGCCCTGTGTGAGGGTGAATGTGTAAGACGTAGCGCCGCCGGTTGGGTTGACGCTCTGGTTGCCGAGAACGGGCAGGTTCTGCGTGACCACATGCCCGAAGATGGAGCCGAAGACGCCAATATCAAAGCTGCGGCCGTATCCAGCGCGGATTACAGTTTGCGGGTCAAGCTGGTAAGCAATGCCGACACGGGGCGCAAGCGCCTTCCATGACGGGCTCCAGCCCATATTTGTGCCGATGCCGCCTACGCCGGCAACGTGCAGGTAGCCATCGCTCATATTCATCAGGCCACCGTGTCCGGCTCCATTTACTGCTTCAGGGAAGTACAGTTCCCACCGCAGGCCATAGTTTACGGTCATCTTGCTACTGGCGCGCCAAGTATCCTGCGCGTAGAGGAAGAGACGTTTCTGGAATTCTTTGGCATTCAGAGAGCCTGCAATATCCGGATTCTGAATGTAGCGGCCAAAGCTGGTGACTTGGCCTAGCACAAAAGTGGCAAAGCCAAGTCCACCCTGCTCTTTGAGAGCCGGATTTGAGGTGGGCCCAGTGCCAAAGCCGAGCAAGCCGGCGCGGTCCGTATCACTGGGCACGCGCAGATTGCGGGCGTATCGGAAGTCGGCGCCAAACTTGGCAGAATGGTTGCCGAGTATTCTTGTCCAGTTATTGACTCCCTGGAACTGATCTTCGCGTTCTGTCGTCGGGCAGTTGCAGCGCGTGATATTAAGACCGGAGCCGTATTGCGCACCACCGCTGGTTGGATTATTGGGGCCGCCGAAGGTACCTACATCGGTGATATTGAATCCCGGCGCGCCGTTCGTGTAACGATCGCCAAAGTTCAGACCGGGAATGCCGAGCTGATCGGCAAAAGCCACATCCTGATCGTACTTGCCGGTCTGGATGTTGTAACGGTAATAGCCCAGACGAAAATCAGTCAGGAGCGACGAGCTGATGGCGATATCGGCTCCTGTCGCAAGGCTGTCATTCGCGCCTTGCGAAGTTCCCCCGAAGCCGTTCAGCCCGAAACCGGCGCCGCCTGCGTCGCCAAAGAGGGTGCCGCCGCTCAGGGTATCGGTAAACCGGCTGAAGCGCTCAAAGACGTGAATCTTATCGCTAGCTTGCCAATCGACGCGTTCGTCCCACTGGTCGCTGTTGAAGATGCCATTGCCGCTGCCTGCATAGTTATTCTGAAGGCCGTTGTAATTGCCTGCAGAATTCGGCGCATAGGGCTGCAGCAGTGTGAGCAGGTTTAAAGCGGGCTGCGAGAGTTGGCCTGCGGGGATGACATTATTGGGATAGGGCGTGCCATCCTGCTGGTAAATGATGCCATTGTTGCCCAGAGCTGCCTGATATTCACTGAAATCGCAGCCTGGTACGCCACCGGCGTAAGGCATTGTTTGGCCAAGGCAGGTGGCGATCAGATGTGCAGACGGCACAGTCATAATCGCGGAGCTGCCCAGCTTCTGACGAACGCCCTGATAGTCGCCAAAGAAGAAAAGCCTGTCTTTTACGATGGGGCCGCCGATAGAGCCGCCAAACTGGTTATAAAGCCCACCGGGAATGTATTGCCCGGTGACGGGGTTCGGCGCAAACTGCGTGAATGGATCGCGGGCCAGGTTGGCATTGCTCTGGCGATAATCAAAGGCACTGCCGTGAAAGTTGTTCGAGCCGGATTTAGTTTGCGCGGTGACAACAGCGGAAACGGCTTTGCCGAATTCTGCGTCGAAGTTCTGCGTGGCGATCTTGGCTTCCGTGACTGCATCGAGTGCAGGATTGACAACAATGATGCCAAGGATCGGGTCCTGATTGTCAGTGCCGTCGAGCTCGTAAGCAACGCCGCCGAAGGCCTGTCCGTCAATCTGAATCTGCTGGCTGCCTTGCGGGTTTTCATCCGCCGCGTGTGCCCAGCTCAACTGCTGCGCGCCGGGCAACAGCAACTGGAGGCTGGTGAAATTGCGATTCGCGAGCGGCAGTCCGGAGACGGTCTGCGTGTTGTAAATAGAGGACACTTCTGCGCGGTCTGTCTGAAGTTGAGGAATGGCATTCGCGCTGACAGTAACGGTTTGGCTGGAACCGCCCACCGTCATCTGAGCATCGACTTTCGGTGAAGTGTCGGCAAAGATCTGGATGTGTTGCGCGTCGAATGTGGCGAAGCCGGATGCCTCTACTTTTACTTCGTACAGGTCAGGAATAAGATGCTCGACTCGGTATAAGCCCGATTCGTTGCTTGTCGCCGTAACCGCCGTGCCCTTTGATTCATCGGTGACGGTGATGGTTGCGTTGGGAACTACGGCGCCGGTGTTATCGGTGACGGTTCCATAGATAGAACCGTAAACTGCCTGTGCATAAGATGTGTGAGGAAGGAATGCGAACAGCACAGCACCCAAGCCGCAGGCAAGGGCCTTGCATATGCGTGTCTTCATTTTTTATGGTCTCCCGAAAAGCGTACAACTGTTGCTTGCTGAACTCTCTTTGTATTGCCACATAAGCGACACGAAGAGAGTAGGTCTCTTTATCTCTGGTATGAAGCCGGTAACAACCAAGTACAACAGGCAGCAGCAGTCTTTCGCTGCCGCAAATTACCGTTCCTGTCAGAGGTACGTTGCCTCGGACACAGAAATATAGTGAGATGCGGCTGGCATTGTCAAGAAATCGGTCAGACGGTACCCGGTCAAATACTGCTTATGGCTTGATTCCACAGCGAGCTGAACCGTCGGCAATGGCGGCAGAGAATTGGTGCGCGTGACCGTTGTCGGGCGAAAAGATCAGCATGCGATGAAGTGTCTGTTGCGCGGCTGAAACATCGCCAAGCGCGCATTGAGTTACGGCAAGGTCATAGCCTGCAGCAAGTTGCGCAGGATCGCGGCCGAAGACGGATTGCCAAAGCCGGAGTGCGGAGGCGGTGTCACCGGACTGGACCTTAAGAATGGCGAGATCTCCGGCGGCTGTATTATTTTGGGGATCTTCGCGAAGTGTTGTTGTGTACTCGTGCTCTGCCTGCGCTTTATCGCCTTTCGTTTGATAGAGAAAGCCCAACTGCGTGTGAAGCTCCGGATCAGAAGCGCTGCCGCCGATGGACGTTTCCGCAGCTTTGAGGAAGCGAAGCGCTTCCGATTGAGCAAAAGCGTCGCCATGCTCGGCTAATTGAGCATAGGCCAGCCCGTACTCGCGAGCTGAAGCCGGCTCATTGTTGATAGTGGTCAGCTCATTTGAAATCGTAGCGGCTTTTGATGATGCGAGGCCGGGCAAGCGCAGGATGCGGTGATCGGTGAGTTGCTCGTGGGCGATATCTTCCGTCGATAACCGGGGCATGTGGCATGAAGCGCAATCCGGCGTTTCAGGATGATGCTTCCGGGCAAAGTAATTGCTGCTGTGACAGGCAAGGCACTTGCTGCGATAAAAGCTGACGCGCTCTGCAGGCGTAGGCGAGCTGTGAGGATCGTGGCAGGTGGTGCAGGTGAGCCGGTCGCCGCTCTTCTGTTTGCATTGGCTTTGCAAGAGAGCTTCCCATTGGCTGGTAGCGCGTCCGGTAGTTCCGTTCTCGCTCTTGTGAACAAAATATGCGATGTGATCGAAGAGATTGTCGCCAACCCGGTAAGAAGTGAGTGTGTGGCCGCTACGCGCGATAGCGACTTCACCTTCAAGATGGCACTGCAGGCAAACGGAATCACGACGAACCGGGTCGAGCTTGCTGGGATTGAAAATGGGGCCTTTGCCATTCTGCGCTGAATGTGAGGATGCATCTCCGTGACAAGCGGCGCAGCCAATGCCTCCATATGTGAATGGCGCGCCGCTGAAGCGGTTTCTTGCATCCGGGAGTGAAGTCTGCACGCCCATGGCATGACAACGAAGACAGCCGGGATCGATGGGGAGCGTGAAAGGCATTTCGGTTGCGTGCAGATAATGGGGAGCCATATCCCATACCTTTTTCTTTGCGTACCAGTTGATCGGGATTTCAAACCAGTAGCCTTCCTGCTGAAAGAGGTAAGTGCGTCCGCGCCTGCCGGAGCCGAGATAATAGAGCAGCTCCTGTTTGCCGTCAAGCGAGCGCAATGGTGAATTGCTCATGCGCCGGTACGCAAGCCAGGCTTGGCCGTTCTGCAGAAAGACTGTGTAGTGAATACCCGACGCAGCGTGAGTGAAATCGCCGGAGATAAGCCCATCTACTGCGCGACCGCTGGCCTGTGCCATAGGCGTGCGCTCATAGTTGTCGTAAATCTGCTTGTGGCATCGAGAGCACGTGATATCGGGATTTTGGGCGACTGCTGCGAATGAAGAGGAGAACGCGAGAGCGGCAATCGCGGTGAACAAAATGCGTGCTATAAGAATGCTTCGCAACATGGACAGAGATGACTTACCTGTATAACACCGCGGAAGCGCCTCGTGTACGCTTCCGCAACTGCTATCAATGTTTGGGAGGGATGGATAAGTCGACAGGCGGTTTCACTTTGTATATTTCGGAAAAATTTCTCTGATTGACGCCAAGGCTCAGGCGGCCGCGCGAATCGATGTAAAAGAGTGGCTTGCCGATAGGCACATCGCTAAAGGTTTTTTCAAAGGGGAACGGATACTTGTGGCCATCAAGCGTGACGGAAACCGAATCTCCGATCCGGTAACCGAGCTTTGCAAACGTTTCTGCCGGTACGTTTAATACCAGATTTCCAAAAGGGCCATCGGTTCCGATCACTTGTCCATGAAGGCCTTTGTCGTCGATGGTTGCACTGCGAATATCGAGGCGCACTAATTTCGAGACATTGAGCGCAGGGCCGGCCTGGGTCCAATCGTCGCCTCGCGCGAGGTGCGCGCCGGCGGGGGAGAAGATGTCGCGCCCGTGGAATGTGGAAGAGAGCTTTGCTCCGATCATCCATTCCGCATTGGTGATTTCGCGCGCGCCTTCAATTCCGTCACGATCCTGCACCAGCGTGAGCAAGCCGTTGTCCGGCAGCACGAAATACTGGCCAACTTTTGATTTAGCAATGATTGCCTTGCGGCTGCTGCCCACTCCGGGATCGACGACGACAACGAAGATGGCGTCTTTTTGAAAATACGGCGCCGAACCGGCAAGAAAACGCGCGCCCTCGGCAATGTCATAGGGCGTGACCTGGTGCGTAATGTCGATGATGCGCACGCCGGGAGCGATGCCGTCCATTACCGCTTTGCAGATGCCGACGGCATCGTCGCGCACATCAAAGTCGGTCATAAATCCAATGGTATGCGGAGACGCCGGCGGCACGGTGGTCTGTACGGTGTTGCATCCGGTAAGCGCAATGGCGAGCAGAGCGGAGAAAAGAAATTTATGAGACAAAAGCGGCAAGGTCATATCTCCAAAGAGGAAATCGACAGCGTTGCTCTGACTGTAGCAGGAGTGCGGCGAGTAGCAAGCTTTTATTCGGATTGCAAAGCGAAGGCGATGATGGTGCTGCCCGATTTACCGGTTAGGCTCTCGAGCTGACATGTAAGCTCCGCTTCGAGATCGTCGGTTTTGAGATGCATTTCGCAGGCCGCGATTTCCTCTTCGCCGGCGCCTTGATAGCACAGTTCGCAGATGCCAAGGCCATTTTCAGAACGCACAGGCGGCCCAAAGACGCGGCAGGTCATCGGTCGTGACGTATATAAGTCGCACATGCCTGTTTCCGGATCGAGAACCGGACATGGCTCATCGTTGGCGAAGTCCTCGAAGCGCTCCTGCGCATCTTCGGTTTCATCCAGGATGCCGGTTTGCGCGTTGCCGGGGAAATCCGTTGTCAGCCGCTGCACGGAGCCTGAGACGCGCTGCAGCAGATTGGCTGCTCGCTGCGGGTCTTCTGCCTGAAGCCGCCGCAAGCCTGCGCGCAGGCGTTCCGCGTCGAGCTGCGTGATGGCGAAGACGCCGACGCAGCATTGTGTGCACCCCGGTCGGCAGACAAGCCATTCTCCGCTGCGGCGGGCGGCGTCAGCCAGCGCGGCGTCTACGATCTGTACGAGTTGGGAATCGCCGGAAGGAAGCACTCTTCCAGCATAGACATAAATGCGGATGCGCGCTGCAAGTGCGAGTAGAAGAGACAGCCCCTTTTGCTGCGCCCGCAGGGAGGTATTAAGCCTCAACCAGCTCACGCCTCGTCGGGTTATTGAGCTTCGCATCGGTCGCCCACAGTCCCGCGCTGGGCGTCGAAATGTAGAAGACCTCTTCACCGTCGGGCATAGTGTTCCATCCCTCTTTCATTACGGCAGGATCGTAACGGCGTTGCATCTCTTCTACATCGGCGTACTGATAGCCCACCTGCTCAATCTCTTCCTTGCTGATCTTCGGCCCCGGCGCGTAGGTGATGGTAAACCGCCCTTCGCTGGAGCCGTGGATAAGATGCGCCACGCCATGAGGAATAGCCTGCATGTCCGCCTCTGTCTTATAGAGCGCGAGCGTGCGCGGTGTGCCTTTGTAACCGTATTTGCGAATGAGGTCATCGACCTCGGGCTGCTCGCCGAAACGCTCCACGCCGGGAGCGATAATCAACAGCTCGCCTCCATCGGCGATGGCCATGCGCGTGCGATAGACAGCCTTGTTCGCCACCCAGGTCGCGCGAAATTCATCGGGCTGCATTACTGCCACTACCTTCTTTACCGGCTTATCGAAGACGGTAATGTTCTGTTCGCGCGAAAGCCGCGCCGCCTGCAGATATGTCTCGAGATCGTCGCCAATAAAAAGGCCGCTCGTCACCAGGCGATTCTCTTCATCGCGCCGCATCACGATTTGCAGGTAGACATCGGGCAGATGACTCAGCATCTCGCCTTCTGCGTGGTTAAAGCATGCGCGCAGGGGCGTCACCAGGCAGCCGAGGTTATTCTCAATGCCGTAAACCGCAGCTGCAATGTGCGAGGCGCAGATCGTATCCTTGCCGCCCAGGCCGATGAAGTAATTTTTATTGTGATTCGCAAAGCCCAGCACTTCATGCGGAACAACGTGGCCGAGGTTCACAATCAGATCCCATGGTTCATCGATCAGCGTCGAGTTCAAATCAACTGGAATCTCCCAATCCGCTACGCCGCCTGTCGTCTCTTCCACCAGCGAAGCCGGAATCGCGCCCACATGCGAGACGCCGTTGCGCCAGTCGTGCGGCAGGATAATCTCGTTCGGAATCGAGCCGAACATCCATTTGTTTTCCGCCTCAGTGTGCGGAATATGCTGGCCCAGCGTCGGGATCACGCGAACATGCGCCTTCGGATTGCGGCGCATGACTTCCTGGTACACCCATTCGGTAATTTTGCCGACCCCGGAATGCGCGCGTGTAAGATCGGGCGGCAGCAGCAGGACACGATCAAGCTTAGGCGCAATACGCCTCTGCGCCTCATCCACCAGGCGAATTGCCGCCTGTCGAATCTGCTCCTCGGGAATGGAATCGGCTTGAACGGTGAACCACGGCATGCGAACCTCCTTACAGGTAAGAGACTGGTTACAGTGTATCGATTGATTACGGCGTTGGGATAGACAACCGGCCCACGGTTCAAATAGTTGGCGAACAGGCTCCGCCATGTCTCATCAGGCGAGACATGGCGGCCAGCTTGTTCAGGGCAGTTACTTCAATGATCGATTTACTGTTCGACAGCACTATGCAAATAAAATTCCTCTACTTCTGCACCTCCGTGATGAGGCGAAGCGTCTAACTAGATCAGAGAAGCGAGGATAGAGTTGTGAAGCTGATTGCAATCGAAGAGCATTTCCTCACTGCCGAAATCCGTGCCGCGTGGGCATCGTCTGCCATCGGGCAGGAGGGCACCGACGTATTCGACCGCGGAGAGGTCGAGGCGCGGCTCGATGATCTGGGGCAAGGGCGGATTGCGCTCATGGATGAAAGCGGCGTGGAGGTACAGGTCCTTTCCGTGACCACGCCGGCCCTGCACAACCTCGAGCCGGAAGAGAGCGTAGCCCTGGCACAGCGTACGAATGATCTGATTGCGGCAACCATCGCAAACAGCCCTGCACGTTTCCAGGGCTTCGCCACGCTGCCGACCGCTTCACCTGCCGATGCCGCGCTGGAGCTTGAGCGAAGCGTCCGGCAGCTAGGGTTGGCAGGGACGATGCTCTGCGGTCGTACGCGCAACAGGAACCTCGATCACCCCGACTTCCTGCCCATCTTCGATGCCGCCGCAAAGCTGCATGTTCCGGTCTTCATACATCCTCAAATTCCGCAGCGTGCCGTCAGGGATGTCTACTACTCCGGCTTTGGCGACCAGGTAGACACAGCCTTTGCCACATTCGCTTTAGGATGGCATTACGAAGCCGGCATCCAGTTCATACGATTGATGCTGGCAGGCGTCTTCGATAAATATCCTGACCTGCAGATCATCCTCGGGCATTGGGGCGAGGTTGTGCTCTTCTATCTGGAACGCCTGAAGTCGCTCGCATATGTTGCCAAGCTCCAGCGGCCCGTTATCGATTACATCCGCCGGAATCTCTACGTCACTCCAAGCGGAATGTGGAGCCAGTCATACCTGCAACGCACGCTAGAGATCGTTGGGCCGGAGCGCATTCTCTTCTCCACCGATTATCCCTATCAGTATCGGCCCGGCGGCGGAGCTCCGGCCTTCATGAACGAAGCAGCACTCTCGCTTCAGGAGAAGGAGCTGTTCGCTCACGGCAATTGGGAGCGATTGATGCAGCAGGTGTCGCGCTAGAAGCGGTGAAGCGCCTCAGCCGCCAGCATACGGGTGAGCTCGTCGGCGGGCATCGTGTTGGTCAGCCTCGCTGCCTGGCCAGCCCACAGCTGCATGTAATCGAGCGAGCCGCTCTTCTCGGATGCAGCTCGCAAAGGCGCGACCAGCGTCGCGGCATAGGGAAAAGCCAGCGCCGCCTCTGACATCGCTCCAGCTTCAGCAAGGTAATGATTCAGCACGCCTCTCGCGGGACGTCCACTGAAGAGATTCGTCACCACCGTCGCGGTATCATCTGCCTGTTCCAGCGCTCGCCGATACAGCGGAGAGATCTTCGCCTCAGGGCAGCGCAGATACGCCGTGCCCATCTGCACGCCGGACGCTCCGAGCGCAAAGGCAGCAACAATCCCTCTCGCATCGGCAATGCCTCCAGCGGCAATCACAGGAATCGAAACAGCGTCCACGACCTGGGGCAGCAATGCGAATAAACCGGTCTGCGTGGCAACATTCGTTTCAAGAAACATAGCGCGGTGACCGCCTGCCTCGAAGCCCTGCGCGATCGCCGCATCGCATCCGTGATCCTCAAGCCACTTTGCTTCTTTCACACTCGTTGCCGACGCCAGAATTTTGATTCCTCGCTGCTTCAGCCGACTCATCAGGCTCGAAGAGGGAAGTCCGAAGTGAAAGCTGACCACCTCGGGAACGATCTCATCCACCACGTCGCATATCGCTTCATCGAATGGCAATCGCAGGCGGCTCTCGGGCACCGCCTCAATGTCGAGCCCCAGCCGCTCATAATGCGATCGCAGGAAATTCTTCCATCGCTCTTTCGCAGACGCCTCGGGAGACTCCATCGCGTGGCAAAAAAAGTTGAGATTGAAGGGACGCGGCATATCCTGCCGCAGCGCACGAACAGCCTCGCGTATTCCATCCGCACTCAGCAGTGCGCACGCCAATGATCCGAGCGCGCCCGTAGACGATACGCTTCGCGCCAGCGCAACAGAATCCGATCCCGCCATCGGCGCCTGGATAATCGAAATCTCAAGCTGCAGCAGCTCCAGCAGACGTCGATTCGACCATGCTCCCATAAAAATATTGTCAAACATTTTGCAGGCCAATGCCATCACGTCCCCGGGAAAGGAACATGCGCGTTACACTCAGAACGAATGAAAATGAAGATTTTGTTTGCCTCTATCCTGGCGACTGTGCTCGCCTCGACCGCCGTTGCTCAGGATGTCAAAGAGTTTCTCGGTCGTTGGGACATGACCGTTACCCCCGCCACCGGCGAGCCGTATCCGCAGTGGATGGAGCTTACCGATAGCGGCGGCAAAATTGAAGGCCGCATTCAGCCGCGCGGCGGCGCATGGCATCCCATCGTCGGCGCTCACATGGAATCGGGCAAGTTGATCGTGGACGCAGGTTCAGAAATCAGCTGGGAGCTCACATCTCCCAGCGCAGACAAGCTGACCGGCGTCGAGAAGCATGGCGACACCAACGGTCCTACGCTTGCCGGCGTAAAGGCGCCTTCACTCGACCGGCCCATGCCGAAGAAGTGGACCAAGCCCCGGCCTCTGTTCGACGGCAAGGACCTGAACGGCTGGGAGCCGATCGGACACGTCGAAAACAACAAATGGGTAGCGCGCAATGGCGAGCTGGTGAATGACAACCCCGAAGTGCCCGGCCAAAAAATGCGCCCTGCCGCCAACATCAAGACCACGGAAAAGTTCCAGGATTTCAAGCTGCATATCGAAGTCAACTGCCCCGAAGGCGGCAACAGCGGCATCTATCTGCGCGGACGCTATGAGGTCCAGGTAGGCACTGAAGGCGGCAAGCTCCCGTCGCATGAAATGGGAGCAATCTACAGCTGGTATCCGCCGCCCGCAGGCGCGCAAAATAATCTCGGCCAGTGGACGAGCTTCGACATCACCCTGGTCGGCAGGCATGTAACCGTTCTTCGCGACGGCAAGATGTATCACGACAACGTCGAGCTTCCCGGCCCCACCGGAGGCGCTCTCGACAGCAATGAGGCCGAGCCGGGACCGTTCTACCTGCAGGGCGATCACCACGGCGTCATCGCGTACCGCAACATCACCATCTCTGTTCCAAAAAAGTGAGGTTCTGTCGGGCAGCGCGGTATGCTGTCACCATATTTCCGGAGAGCGCAACCGCTCTCCGGCGCAGACTAGAGGATAAGCGGATCGATGCAAGTTCCTTACGCAAAGAAATGGCAGAAGGAAACAGAGAAGCTGCGAAAAATTGCGCTCGACTGTTACCTGACCGAAGAGCTCAAGTGGAGCAAGCCCTGCTTCACCTTCCAGAAGAAAAATGTCGCCATCATCATTCCACTCAAGGAGTCGTGCGCCTTTGCATTCTTCAAGGGCGCGCTGCTCAAGGACCCCGAAAAGATTCTCGAGCGCGCCGGAGAGCACACGCAGGCGGGGCGATGGATCAAGTTCACCTCGGTCAAAGAGATCACCGCCGTGCAATCTGTCCTGAAAAGCTATCTCTACGAAGCCATCGAGCTCGAAGAATCCGGCAAAAAGGTCGAGCGCAAAAATCCATCCGAGTACGCCGTTCCTGAGGAGCTGCAGGCCCTGCTGAATAACAACGCAACCTGGAAGGCGGCCTTTGAAGCGCTTACCCCCGGGCGCAGGAAATCCTATATCTTCCACATCGCGAGCGCGAAACAGGCAAAAACCAGAGCAACGCGAGCAGAAAAATGTATCCCCTTGATCCTGAGCGGACGTGGATTCAATGAACTACCGAGATGAAGCTCTGACCGAGAGAGTTATTTAGACAGGTCTGCGGATTCTGTTGTGAGATGTCGCGTGCGCTCCATAGGAGAATGGCGCACTCCCGAAGACAGCCGGATTGCGGAGGCCTGCGGCCTTTCCAGGCGTCTCCACAATACATACGAACATGTTCCCAGCAAGAGCGTGATCGTTGAGGGCACAAACGCCACATGCAGGTCATGAATGGAAGCGTGCGCGATCCAAGCCGACAAAAGATTGAACGCAAACCCGGCATAAGCCCACTCTTTCAGACGCGCGGGTACAGCCGGAACCAGCAGCGCCAATACGCCCAACACCTTCGCTATCGAAAGCTCGAGACGGAATGACGCCGCAGGAAAACCCAGCCGTGCAAACGACTCCGCCGCCTGCGGAGCGAACCACTCCCAATATGCAGTGAAGATCAGCTCCGCGCAGAACAACGCTGTCACTATCCAGAACGCGATTATCACAGTCTTTGGCTTCGTCATCGGATCATGGTCAGTCTTCATAGCGAAACCATAACCATACGGTTATGGTTTGTCAAGAATTTTTAAAGCGGCATCCGCGTTTTGAGATCACCAGGATTGAATCCGACAACTCGCTTGAACGCTTTGCTGAAGGCAGCGTCGGACTCGTAACCGACCAGCCGGGCAACATCGATAAGCTTCCTGTCGCGCTGCTGGAGCAGTCGCATCGCCTTCTGCATCCGCCACTCGGTTACATATTCCAGCGGTGTTTGTCCAAGCAGCTCTTTAAAACGTGCTGCGAATGCGGAGCGAGACATGCCCGCTGCCGCGGCCAGGGATTCCACCGTCCAGGGTGTGTTCACGCTGTCGTGAACGGCGCTCAGCGCAGCGCCCACTTGAGGATCGAAGATGGCGCGAAGCCATCCGTTACTGCGTTCAGGCTTCGAAGCGATATGCGCCCGGAGCACTTGGATAAACAGAACCTCAGCCAGCCGGGTCGCCACGACTTCCGATCCCGGCGTCTGTTCTGCCATTTCTAAGGCCAGCGCCTGCATGGTGGTGTGGAGCGCAAGTGTGTGGGCCTGGTCGGCCTTAATCAGAATGAAGGGCGGCAATAGCTGTGTGATGGGCTTCAGGCTGGCTTGATCGAAACTCACGGACCCGCAGACGATGGTCGTTGGCGCGCCTCCGCCTCCGTAATGAGCGACATTGCTGTGTGCTTTAGCAGCAATCTCGCGGAAGGTTGACCTTGGACGTGTTCGCGGGCTATCGCGCATGATGATCGAAGTGCCGCGGGCCAGCAAAATGCAATCGCCGCCGGTGAGGGGAATCGGCTCCGGAATGCCTTCGACATTGAGCCAGCAGTTGCCGCGCGAGAGCATGGCGAAGTGCGCCAGATCAGTGGGTGAAATTCTTTTGCCGGAAGGTGTGACTTTTTCTTCTGACTGCCCCTCGCCGATCAAGCCCCACGGCGCTGTGGCTTCGAGCCTGTGCTGGCCGAAAGCGGTCACATGCATCGTTCGGAAGATATCTGTTATCGGGTCCAATAAAACCTCCATTTTTGGACGAACGGGCAAAAAAATATGGACTCAGAAGCAGTTCTCGTCCACGCCGAAAGAAATCTATTCCTCTGTAGTGAATACTACACACATCTATCAAAAGGGAGTAACTATGGGAAAGCTGCAGGGCAAGGTCGCAGTCGTCACGGGTGGGTCGAGCGGTATGGCGCTGGCAAGCGCCAGCTTGTTTGTGGAAGAAGGCGCCTACGTTTTTATCACGGGCCGAAGGCAGGAGCAGCTCGATGAGGCCGTCAAACTGATTGGCCGGAACGTGACCGGCGTGCGCGGTGACGCGTCAAACCTCGACGACCTCGACCGCCTGTTCGATACCGTCAAGAGGGAAAAGGGCAAGATCGACGTCCTGTACGCGAGCGCCGGCTGGGGCGAGGCCGCGCCGCTGGGCGAGATTACCGAAAAGCATTTCGATGCGATCTTCGGCCTGAATGCGCGCGGCACGCTGTTTACGGTTCAGAAGGCATTGCCGCTGTTCAATGATGGCGGCTCGATCTTCATGACCGGCTCCGTTGCTTCGATCAAAGGCTTTCCCGGTTACAGCGTCTATGCGGCGAGCAAGGCAGCGCTCCACGCCTTCGCGCGCGGGTGGCTCAACGAGCTGAAGGGCAGAAATATCCGAGTGAACGTCCTGCATCCGGGGCCGATTGCCACGCCCATGCAGGACCAGGTTCTTACCCCGGAGGCGAAGCAGATGTTTGAATCCCTGATCCCGCGAGGAACGATGGGTCGGCCTGAAGAGATCGCGACAGCCGCGCTGTTTCTCGCTTCAGACGATTCAAGCTTCGTGAATGGTATGGAGTTCAATGTCGACGGCGGCTTCTCGGCTATCTGATATCGACGGTTCTTGGTGAGCGCATGATGCAATGTGCTCACCGAAAGCCGATAAGTGGGCTCATGCGAAGAAATCTTCAAATCTTCGACCAGCGATCCGCGTGCCTCCGCACCCACCAGCACGGATCATCCCCGGCCCAGGGAAAAATGGACCGCACACAATCCACAGGCTGCGTGCCCATGTAGTCCAGTTCATCCCGTCCGTTTTTCAAGGGAACCGAAGAGAACTGTTTTACGGGAACGCTGTCAAAAGCCGTCCCGTGCGCGGCCCGATAGCGGTACGCCAGCCAGTCGCAGGCAAAAGCCACCACTACCAGCAATAGAGCCCCGGCCAGAATACGTTGAAGAATCAGTCGCATCGCCAAACATCATAATCCGTCCCTTGCATCGAAAGAAAAACAGGAGTGCATTCATGGCGAATAAGGCAGCGCTGTTGAAGCTCGCCGCTCTGGCGAACCCCGTTCTGACAAAGGACTACATCCTCGAGCTGGGCGGTGTATGGCTCGAAGGCACCATCATCGCAAACGAGCTTACGAAAAAGAACCTGCACGAGGGCCTGCCCGCAGGACTGGAAAATCCCTATGTATTCATCCCTTTTTCGCAAATTGAATGGCTGATAACGCCGGAAAGAATCTCTAGGAAAACTTCCAGAGACGATGAAGAGTGAAATTTGCTGTCAAGTCCCTGAAGCATGAGCAAATGGATGAAGTGATAGAAATCAAACAGATTATTTGCCGATGGGAGTTGGCATAGTATTTCCCCCGAAATTGATATCCTGAATATAGAGAGAAATTCGGGTGCCCCATCCTGAATGAAGAGAAGGGTGGGAGGAACGCAAGAAACTTCCGTAATCCCCAGCTAAGTGATTGAAAACACTAGAACAGGATTAAATCCTTTAGAATAAATAAGATAGCGGAAGATCATCCCCCGCTATCTTATTGAAAACACAAGAAAAGAGAAAAAAGGCAGGGGGAGGGGGCTTAGCCCAGCAGCTGTTCCAGCCGATTCAGGTCGAAGCCGATCATCACTTCGTCATCCACCACGATCGTCGGCGTCGACTGGCTGTTCAGCTCCATCAGCTCCTGCAGGGCCTTTGGATCCGCGGTTACGTCCTTGTATTCAAAGGGAATCTCGCGTGAGCTGAAGAAATGTTTCGCAGCAAAGCAGGGAGGGCATCCCGGCTGGCTGTAAAGAATGACACGTTTCTGCGACATACCTTATAGATGCTCTACATATGGTGCAAGTTTCAATGAATCGACTTCATGGAAGCCCGCAGAACGCCCGGTTTCAGGTCTCCGGGAAATGCCTCGCCCGGCTTGCCGGCAATGGCGGCCCGCATAAAATCCATCCAGATAGGCAGCGCCGCCTTCGCGCCGGTTTCCTTGTCGCCCAGCGAAGTGCGGTTGTCATAACCTACCCAGACGCCGCAGGTCGTCGAGGGTGAAAAGCCCAGGAACCACGCATCGGTAAAGTCGCTGGTTGTGCCTGTTTTGCCTCCGAGTGGATGATTCAACGCCGACGCGGCGGAAGCTGTTCCGCTGCGTGTCACTTCCCGCAGCAGCACCATCATCATGCGCGCTGTCCTCGCGCTGGTGGCTTCGGTAACATCCGGCGTCTCCTCGAGCAGCGGAGCGCCCTCGGCATTCGTCACACGCCGGATCAGCCGCGGCGCAATGCGGATGCCGTCATTGGGAAAGACCGCGTATGCAGCCATCTGCTCTTCGAGCGTGACCTCCACCGAGCCGAGCGCCACCGGCAGATAGGCCGGAATGTTGCCGGTGATCCCGAACTGGTGCGCCACGTCGATCACCTTGCGAATGCCCACATGCTCGGCTAGCTTCAGCGCGGGAATATTGCGCGAATCGGCAAAGGCTTTCAGCAGCGTGATGTTGCCCAGGTAGTTGCCCTCGTAGTTATGCGGCGTGTAGCTGCCGAACGAAGTGGGAGCGTCTAGTATCTTCTGCTCCGGCGTCGCGCCCTCTTCCATCGCCGCCGTGTAAACATACGGCTTGAACGATGATCCTGTCTGCCGCTGGGCTTGTGTCGCGCGGTTGAACTGCGACATGTTGAAGTCGCGTCCCCCGACCATGGCCAGAACATCGCCCGTGGCGTTGTCCATCGCCATCAGCGATCCCTGCACGCCGGAATCCTCTTCGAGAGTGCCGCGCAGCAGGTTGCTGTCCGGTTGCCGCAGATGAACGTAGATGATGTCGCCCTGCTTCAGGAACGCATCGCCCGTCTTGAAGCCGGTCCATGCCCAGTCTTCCGGCGTCAGCACCAGCTGCTGCTCGCCGATGCGGGCCGTCACCTGGTAAGGAAGCACGCCCGTCACCAGCGCATGAACATACGCGCCGGCCTGCGGCGGAACAATCCAGTCCGGATGCTTGAATCCCTCCATGCCGACGCCGCCCGCAATGACGTTGAGCAGATGTCCGCGCCATGCATGCCGCCGCTCATAAGCCACCAGGCCGTTGAGCACGGCTTGATTCGCCGCCTGTTGCAGGTCGAGATCAAGCGTGGTGTAAACCTTCAGCCCCGCCTCATGCACCTGCTCCGGCCCAAGCTTGCGCTCCAGCTCGCGCCGGACCTCTTCGACGAACCAGGGAGCGATGCTGTTCGGCGGCGGCTGGATATGTAGTCCCAGAGGAGCCGATCGCGCCACGTTCGCCTGGGCTGCGGTAATCTTGCCGTCTTCGAGCATGGCGTTGATGACCATGTTGCGGCGGCGGAAGGCCTTGTCGGGATTCACAACCGGGTCATACTCCGACGGCCCTTTGGGAAGCCCGGCCAGCAGCGCCGCTTCCGGCAGCGCGAGGTCGCGCGCATGCTTGCTGAAGTAGTATTCGGAACCGGCCTCGAAGCCGTAGACACCGTGCCCCAGGTAGATCTGGTTGGCATACAGCGTAAATATCTGCTGCTTGGTGAATTTGTGCTCGATCTGGATGGAAAGCAGGATTTCCTGCAGTTTTCGCCCAAAAGTGCGCTCGCTCGATAGAAAAAGGTTGCGAGCAAGCTGCATGGTCAGCGTAGACGCGCCCTGCGCGCGATTCTTCGATGTAAGGTCGTGATACGCAGCGCCAATCACACGGAAGAAGTTCACGCCCCAATGGCTCTCGAAGTTCTTGTCCTCGATGGAGACAACCGCCTCGCGCAGCAGTGGCGAAAGATCGCCGTAATTTACCAGGACGCGGCGCTCCAGCGCAAAAGAGCCGAAGACACGTCCATGCGTGTCATAGAGGTTGGTTGTTGTGTCCGGGCGATAGTGCGTCAGATCGTCAATCTGCGGCAGATTGACGGAGTAGACCAGCATCAGGCCGGTCATGGAGCCGACAGCGGCGGCCAGTATGAGCAGCACCACCAGTGCCACGCTGCCCGCAACTTTGCGTCGACCCGCACCGGGGCGGAAGCCGCCCTTGTTTACTTGAGCGCGTTCATTCAACCTTTTGTCCAGTAGCCGAGCCCCGCCACTCTAACCGCGTAAGCTCTGTTTTGATCGCGGCTGAAGTTCAGGCAGCCTTTTGCTTCAGGATATCGAGTGCTTTGTTCAACTGATCGTCCGTCTGAGGCTTTTGCGCATTGGGCTCAGTCTCATCTGTCTGGGCCAGGTACTGATCGATATTCGGCCCTACGATTACATTCGGAGTGACGGCTTCATCCTGTATTTTCTTGCCCGAAGGCGATTCATATTTGGCCACGGACAGGATCACAGCCGCTCCATCCGGCAGTTCAATCGTTTTCTGCACCGAGCCTTCACCAAAGGTACGGTCACCGACAACGTCGCCGCGCTTGTTGTCGAGAATGGCAGCCGCTACCAACTCACCCGGCCCCGCCGTTCCATGATTTACCAGCACAGCCAGGGGCGCGGAGGTAATGAACTTGGACGGGTCCGCCGTAAATGTCTGCTTGGCGACCTTCTGCCCCTCAAGCGAGGCAATCGTGCCGCTTTGCAGGAAGGCATTGGCCAGCCGCACTGCCTGCGCCTCGTCGCCTTGGACTACATCCCGGAGATCCAGGATTACCTTCTTATTGCCGTCCTTCGACATGGCGCGCAGCCGCGATTCAATATCGTCAACCCGCTCTTTGGTAAGCACAACCGGCTTTAAGTAGAGAATGCTGGAATTCTCGTACTCCTGTTCGCTCATATTCGGAACAGCAACCGTCGTACGCGTCAGGGTAAGCTTATCCGGCTCCGACCTGCCGCGATTGAGGCGGACAAGGGAAAAGGTCACGTCTGTTCCCGGCTTGCCGGCCAGCAGCAGGCGAATCATCGCCAGAGACATTTTCGATGTAGGCTGATCGCCGATGGCCACAATCACGTCGCCATCCTGTATCTGTTCGCGTTCGGCAGGGCTGCCCGGCATGACAGAGACGACCGTGGCATATCCGGAACGCTTGGAAACATTCAGGCCAACCTGTGCGGTGCCTTCTCCTGCGCGCGATTTATAAGAGGCATATTCAGCCGGGGTGAGATAGCTCGAATCTGGATCGAGAGATTCCAGCAACCCATGCAAAGCCCCGGAAGTTACGTCTCCGATATTGGGCTCCACCACGTAATCGCTCTGAATCTTGTGCAGGACTTCTTCATAGACGCCCATTTGACGATAGGCTCCGTCGCTCTGTGTTCCGGCGCGCACGCCGCTCAGGCCGAATCCGCCAAGGAAAACGACAACGACAAGAAGGACAGAAATACCGAGAATGGCGCGCTTAAAACCTTTAGACATGAAAAGACCTGCCAGCCGGGAGCTGTAAGAAAATCATACTCCAGCCGGAGCTGTTTTGTTTTTTCATGCTTTGGTGGCGGCGGGTAGAATCGAACTACCGACCTACGGGTTATGAGTCCGTCGCTCATAAAACAGGCATCCGTAGGTCTTCGCGCCAAAAAGTAAAAATCGAAAATTTCTTTGTTTTGCTTCTCTGTGATTGCTTCCGAAACTCTATGGGAAGCTTTCACCGGAAATCAAGTAAAAAAATTTTCATCACATCCCAGCCCAGTGTCTTCCTTGATTCCACGCGTTGCGTTCTGCCATTACCGGTTTTCGCGGCACGCCTCCCTGAGTCGCGCCGTCACCCCATACAGACGCACCCCAGCCGCGCTGCGCAGCCATGCAAATGGCCGTGTAACGTTGCTGCATCTGCTTCGTCATGTGACCCGCAAATGTCATCGCTACGGCAAGCGGAACCCCAGCCTCAGCCATGCGCGTAATGCCGGTGTGGCGAAGGTCGTACATGCGCAGATGCGGCATTCTAGCGGCTACCCTTACAGCTTCCCACTGCTTCTTCAAGCCGGAATCACTCATCGGTTTCGCGGGATTCCATTTGCCAGGCGACACGCGAAGAGGGAAAAGATAATGCGACGACAGCGTCGATCCGAGGGTGCGCGCACGCTCGAGCAATCCTTCCAGCGCCCACATGCAATCATCTGTCACGATAGGGATAGCGCGAAACCGATGCACATTTTTAGCACCGGCCGGCGGAATCTGGATGATCCGATCGTGGAGCAAAATATCGCACAATCGAAGCGCCCTCAATTCATTTGTGGAGCACGTCGTCTGCAGTCCCACGATCGCGTACTGGTAAACAGTCCGAAATTCTAGCTTGCTTGAGGCTACATGTAGAAAACGGTGCTGCTCTTGTAGTGTCATGGCATGCACTACATCGCTCTCTTCCGCGCGCACCCGCAACAGAACTTCCTCTTCGCTATCGCCCCACAGACCCGCCTCGCGAAGAATACGCACCATGAGCGCTACCTCTTTCCGCAGAAGATTTGCGCCGCACGGTTGCGCCCAGAGTGTCTGTTTGATCTCGTATCCGCCGCCCTGCTTCTCCGCCCATGCCTGAGCGCCTTCCAGCGTTCGGTGCGGCCCTTGAGGCTTTTGACCCTTATGACACCACCACTCGCCCTCAGGAGATGGAGCATTGAGGGCGCGTGCATTTTGATAGCTCATGAGGTCGTCTGGCGCAAGCGCGCCGATCGGCTTCACGCGGAAGGCCTTGAATCTTTCCAGGGCCCGCGCGTAGCCCACGTAATCTTTCCTGGTCCTTACTTTTATAAATCGAACCTTAGTTGCGAGTCCTTTTATTTCATCGATGGTGCGTCGTTGAATCCAGGTATCAAAGGCAGCAGAAAACAACATATCCGGGTGCAATTTAGCTTGTACCACTAACC
Source organism: Alloacidobacterium sp. (assembly GCA_035547425.1). Classification (GTDB taxonomy): domain Bacteria; phylum Acidobacteriota; class Terriglobia; order Terriglobales; family Acidobacteriaceae; genus Alloacidobacterium. Next base: position 125,895 of record DASZUU010000049.1, read on the forward strand.
GTTCCTGAGCACACTCCGAGCAGCCGGGGCTTATAGCTCGGGGTGCTTTATATAAAAAATTGGGATCGTTTGCATTATTCATACGCAGCAGTAAAACCCCCTGTCAAGTTACTGCGGCGTAAACCTCGGAGATACCTCTTAGGTGTCTAATAGGTATCATTTAGATACCTAAAGAAATCAATAAGATACCTTCATGGCCAAGATGCAGGCGATGACTCTTCGTCTCAATCCGACTCAGGTTCAGACGCTCAAGAAGCTCTCAGCTAAGACCGGCCTGGATCGCACTAGCCTCATCCGCCTTGCCATTGCCAAACTCGCAGAAAGCGAAGGAATCAAAATCGCCACGGATCAGCGCTAGAACAATATGAGGAAAACTGCTGCAGTTCATTGTTTGCAGTCTCCCATATTTTCGCAAGACATAGCAAGACGTAAATAGAAATTGTCTTGCAACTTTCACAAAAAAGACAAAGAATGATGGAGTGAGCTCGAGAGAAAAAACGCCACGCGTCGGCCGACCAAAGATCGAGGAACCCAAAAAATCTGTGACCATCCGAATGGAGCCGGAGCTCATTGCAAAACTGGATGCCGTTGCCAAGGCAAACTTCCAGGACCGCACCACCGTGCTTGAGATCGCCGCGAAAGCTATGATCAAGCGCGGCTATGCGAAGACGATCGAGGACGCCAAGTGAGCAAGGCTCACTTGTGAGATAACGCCCAGACCGTCACCAGCAGCGCAGCAAGCGAAATTAAGATCGGCACAACTCGCCCCAGAAAATCGAGCACGCCGCCTTCTCTCGCGTCGGAAGCCTTCAGCCCCTCGACCGTTTTCACGAGCGTATCGAGAAGCTGCCGAGCTCCTGCATTATTTGCCTGTTCGACGCGCATATCCTGAAGGGTACGTTTGATTTCGTCAACCGCTTCCACCAATCCTGGCCTCCCGTTGCCGAGCACTGGAACAAGTTTCATCTCGAGCAGATGCTGCTTATCGAGCATTTCCTGCTGGCCGGCGCGGAGATCGTGAATATCCTTCCGGTTTTGAGCGTGCTTGAGATTCAGCTCTTTACGGAGGTCCTCCAGCTTTTGCTCGATCATCTGATCTTCCAACGTTTCCCTCTCCCCAATTGAGATCATCCAGGCAGGCCAGCTTTTAAAAATTAGAGAGCGCTGCAGAAGAATGCTTGCCCTGCAGCGCTCTGCATTACTCAACCGGATCGAGCGGCGTAAGCGTCGAGGGATCGGTGACCTGTTCAGCCTGCTGCTCAGCGGTAATACCGGCCTCGATCATCTTGATGATCTCCTGCACCTGGGAGACAACGGCGGGATCGGCGCTCGTATCCTGCTCGATCGCCGTCAAACTATCCTGCAGCGTCGCCAGGACGCTCGATACATCCGAGCCGGTCGATTGACCGCTCTTGAGCGAAACAAAAAGGGACGTACCCAATGCAACCAGGCGATCTACTAAGTCCTGAATCGCTGGAGAGGAAATGCCTTGGCCGGTAAGAATCGTCATCAGCGTGTTGGCCAAAAGTGGGATAAGCGTAGCTATCAAAGTGATGGACACAAATTTTCTCCTGAGTTGAAATTCTTGCTTGCTTGCTTCTTACTTAGCCGCGCTCGTGATCGTGGCCAGGGACGACGAGACCTGCGAAACCGAGGACGCCAGCTGCGCCGGCTGCGCTGCGCCCGGATCGGACTGCAACACAGAATGCCAAGTTTGATAGAGCGGGTCTGCCACGTTCAGCGCGTTGACGAGCTGCGCCACAGCAGCCTTCAGCGTGCCCGACGGCACAAAGCCGGCCTTCACGTCCGCTTCGTACTGCGCGGCCGCGGCATGCCCGGCCTGCAGCACGGCATTCGTCTGCGCATCGATACTATTGATCGCACCCTTTGGCAGTGGCGCATTCACCTGATGAGCGCAGCCCGCGACAGAAAGCGAGAGCGCCGCGCAGAGCACGAAGAGCGAGAGCGTCTTGGTGGCTGTCGCACTTGCGGTGCTCGCGGCGTTATCCAGCGGAATGTACTGTCCGAACCTGCTTTTCAGGTCGCCGGCGAGAGTTTTCAGAAACTTGTAGAGGAAGGTATAAAACGGCGAGCTGGTTGCGGTGGGTTCCGACATCGAGCTGACGGCAACAGAGAACACCCAAAGCGCCGCGACGCCGAGTGCAAATGAATCTTTAGAGCTGAGTCCAAACATAGTGGTTCCTTTCGACGGTCTGATTACGAAGCCGCCGGCAGCGGCTCCGCGTAGTACCTTGTGAGGTCCGCCGCGTACCGGGCTACGCCTGGCGAAAGTGGATTTTGGACATGCCCGGCATTCCAGCACGAGGCGATCTCCGCAAGCGTCGTCGGCCTGCAAGCCCTCAGGAGCTTGCCGAGAAAGGCCGTTGTCGCCTGCGCAGCGAATTGAAGATCATCAAAGTCCGAAGGACGGAATCCTTCCGGTGCGTTGACGAAAAGAATCTGCCACGGCCCGTAACTGCACGCCGCGGCCGATCCAAACTTTTCGAGCAACTCCGGCATCGGCGGATGCGTCGAGTACTCACCGCCGACATCGTAAGCAGGCTCATGCCGCGGCTTCAGGTTTGCCCCAAAGCTGCTCTCGCATCCGCTGATTGCCCAGAGCAGCCGGGCGCCGTCCAGAGGCTTTCCGTCTGGATCAGCAATCCCCAAGAGCGAGCTGCTCAAGCTCGCCCCATAGACGCCGCATATCTTCGCCAGCTGTTCTCGCATCAAAATTTGCTGCCCTTGATAAACACATTCACGGTCGGTCTTACCGTGATCGACAACGCGCTTTCCGGCGTCGGCGCTGCCGACGTACCGCAGGTAGAGTCAGGACCGCCGTCATAGTTCGTGCAGGCGAGGCTATTCACATAGAGAGCAATCTGCGTCGAGCTTGGCACATCGGTAATGAAAGCGGTGACCGTTCCCTGCAGGCCCTTATTCGCAGAGCCGGAAACGACGACCAGCTGCCCAGGGGTAACGGCGGGCGAAGGCGCGCTCGCAAGATTGATAAAGCAGAGATTGGTGTTGGTTGCGCCGCCGTTTCGACCAGTACACCAGCTGCCGGTCGCATTGTTGATCGAAGTCGAGCCGGCCGCTGCAGACAGATAGAAAAATGGATTGTTGCTGGTATCGACATTGTAAAGCTGGTTCTGCGCCGTCGCCGACAGAGGCAGTACAAAATTCGCGAGCTGCGAACTCGCCGCAATCGAATTCGTATTCGTGCTTGTCAGCAATGTAGAGCAGCCGGCCGGGCTCGTGTAAATACCGCCCGTAGGCGATCCGCCTACCCACGGCGATCCGCCGTTCACGATGATCGCTTCCGGGAGCCAGTTCGACACAGACGCGTAGAGGCGCTGCGAGGCCACACCCGTGCAGCCGGTCGATCCATCAATCGGCATCTTCAGGTTGTATGCGACCGTATCCTCCGGCATGACATTGTCGATAATCGGCGCAGGGCCCATGGCCGGATATACGAGCGCGCCGCCCGGATAAAAGCCGCTGTCTCGCGTGTTGGTCCACGTCCCGATATGGACCTCAGAGTAATTTCCAGTGCCAAAGCCGCGGACTAGAAACGCTATCGGAGCGGAACTCGACGAAGCATCCACCGTATTCTCAAGCGTTGAGAGTTGGCGGATCGTCCATTGCCCTCTGCCCGTAAAAGCAGTGGACGGCGTGGGGTCGGTAACTTCCGTGTACTCCGGCTTGAAAATCCCTACGCCATTCGTGATGGTGGCATTGAACGGCGCAGGCAAATCGCTGTTATCGGCTACCATCCGGCCGTATTCGATACTGACCGAATCGAAGCCTGCATTGGCCGTGGCCCAGTCGAAGATAGCTGTACCTTCTGACACGAGTCCGCAACCTTCACAATGCACAGTACCGGCGTCAACGGTGCCATCGGCACTGTTGTGAATCCACATTGAGCCGTATGAAATCAGGTGCTCGATATTGGTTTGACCCAGCACATCCTGGCTGCGGGCATCCTCGAAAATCGCGTTCTTTACGAGCCCGTAGCAATGCCAGTTGTCGCCGCAGGGGTTCCAGTGGATATAGCGATTCAGAAATTTATTTGAGGTCCCCGCGCCGTGGTCGTACCAGCCTTCAAAGGTTGGTTGAAACACTTCGGCGTAGCTGATCGTGTTGCTGAAGTTATTCAGCGGCGAAAGGCCAGGACCCCCTCCCGCAGTCTGCAATGCCGCCGAATGCACCAGGTATCGACCAGCTCTTGCGCTCGACGGCAGCACGCCCTGCAGCACCACGGTATTCGTCAGCGGATTGACGCTCTTGATGCGGGCAACAAACCAGTTCCCGTTGTCCAGCTGCAGCTGCGCGTACATCTGCGGAATCCACGGCTTGAGTCCGGAGATATCGGTCGGCGTCGTCGTCATTGACAATGTCGTCGTGCCCGTGCTGCCGATGCCGCTGCTTGTCGCGTCCGATGCAAGCGTGTCATCGAACGCCCGCGCGACGCCAAAACCCACTGCGGCATTCTCTACGACGAAGCGCACATCCCTGCTCATATACAGCGCGCCCATGTCCGGGTAAGGGTCCACCATCAAGCCAACCGCATACGGATTGCAGGTAGTCCCGAACGAAGAAGATGTACATGAAACAAAGCCATTCGGCGCCGTGATCGTGACCGTTTGCAACGTGTCGTAATACATGCGCGGAAGATCCCAGGTTCCACGGGAACCATAGATCGTCATGATCGGGATATTGTTCGCCATCTCATGGATCGCTGCGCCTCGAGCCTCCACGCCCCACCGAATGACAGGACTGATGTCACCGCCCGGAGGAATCAATGCGCCAAGCTCGCCATTCATATTGATGGTTCCACTGACTCGATACGTCTTGCGCATCATCGCCTTCATGAAGTTTTTGGCAGCGGCCCACCGCTGCAGCGCAGCAGTATCGTCCGTGGCGTCATCACCCACAGCTCCGCACATTTCCGGATACAGGCTTCCCGTGATCTGCCGTACCATAACGCCCTGGGTACCAGTTGGATCATCAGCTCCTGCAAACGCCGAACAGCCGTCCGGCGTAATGCTGGAACCGGGTACCCACACCAGCAGGCCGCCGCCGATTCCATTGCCGGCGTATTGCGCAAGGGTGACCGATTTCATCTGCGCCAGCTGTGCCGCCGTGTAAGGCATATGCGGGGTCGATCCATCTCCGGGAATCGACAAAGCCTGCAGCGCGCCACCGGCCAACACGCCGCCGGGCATGGAAGACACTCCAGGCAGCATTTCATTTCCGCTCTGCAGCGGACCGCTGAGCTGCGTGTTGGGATTGATACGTTGTGCAATCGAAGTAGAAACGCACAGCAGGAGAAACAAGGCTGTCTTCACAGTCTTCACAGGTAAAAACTCCCTTGAGCAAAAAGTGTGTCGGTTGGTTGTGGAGCGTCTGTAAATGTCACCTGGCCGTCCACCGGCCCGAGATTGAAGCTGTTTTCCTCGCCGCCGGGGATGAGTGGATAGTTGTTCGACACCGTCACCTGCATCGGCGTCTTGCCGATCGGCGAGCCGTTGTTCGTCAGGTTGAAGATTTTATTTACTCCATCGCGAGCGCCTGTCAGCGGACCGGCAAATTGCACCGCTCCAGAAGGCACCACGACAGAGACAGGCGATAGAGAACCGTCCGCGCCGAAGTACAAAAACTTATTCGCGCGGCTGGCTGCATTGGGAAGATCCGCGCTCTGCGGATCCGTGACGGAATACTTCAGGGCGCGACCCACATCGATCTGCAGCTGCTGCACGAGAATCGTGAGCAAATCCAGAGCCGCGGTAATAACTTCCGGATAGAAGCCCCCGGCATTAGTAAGATCGGTTCCCTGCAGCTGGGCAATGCCGGAGGTAACTACCAGAGTGGAACCGATCGCGAGCGGCCCTGCCAGCAGCGTAATCTGGCCGCCTGGATCGACGTCCTGATTCGCATTGATACTGGCAGAGTAGTCGGCATCCAGCGTCAATACCGTTTCGTTGCCGACAAAATCCGCGCGAACCACCTGCAGGTCATCCGCGCTGAAGACCTTGAAATCAAAAGGAAAAGTCGAAGCTGAGCCGGTACCGGTAAAGGGACCCGCCTTGCGAATCGTCGAGCTGATCGTCATAACGGCCGCACTCCCACCAAAAGTGTGCGGTCAGCCCTCAAAGATACGCGTACAGCCGTGCTACACTATAAGCCCCTGCGCGAGGTGATACCTTGACCTTTAAGAATTTAAAAAATTATCCGCATGTACAACTCTCACTAGCAATCGCGGCCGGAGTTTTTGGAGGCCTGCTTGCCCTGCGTATCGTCTCCAGCATCTATAGCGCTCTCTCGGACAACAGCTTGCTGCTTCCGGTCGCTCTCACTGCGGGCATCATCTGCTTTATAGCTGCAGCTATTTACGGAATTCGCCTGATATGGCGCAAGCATCCCAGGTACAGAAGAGCTGTCATAACAGCTATCGTTACTCCTGCAGTTCTAGTATGGGCGCTGGCGGTAATCCAGATCATCCAAACGAATCGCAGAGAAGCCGCTATTGAAGCAGCACGCGAGCAGCAGATATTGCAAACCGTGAAGAAACAAGACCAGGAGAAGCCTGTCAAGCTTGATTTCAGCAAAGCGGTTCCAATAGCACCTGCGAAGTAGTCCCTCGAAAGAGGACCTACTTTTTACTACTGCTCCCGCTGCCCACCAACGCATCCCACACATTGGGATTCTCTACCTCTCCTTTATGCACGCGATTCATATAGCGCAACGGCTTTATCGTCTGAGCCGTGCCAGGCACGCCGGCGAGGTCCATCACTGTCTCGAGCGCATTCAGCCCAATCCCCGGCCAATCCTTGTCTTCCTTATCGGCGCCGGCATCGACTAGAGCCTTCCCACCTTTTTCCAGTACCGATTCGAGCGGACTGAAATGGACTCCCTGATGACGATCGACCATGGATGCAACATCGCGGAGGAGCGGAATAGTATCGGCTCCGAACAGCAAGGAGCGCCAGATGGCCCAGAGCACAGGATTCTCTCCATCTTTTGGCCGCTCCCCAAGAATCAACTGCGACAGCACAGCTGGTGCCAACACACTCAGCGCCATGCCATATGTCAGTTTTCCGACGTTGCGGTCGTAACGGAACTCATGACCGACGTCGCGAATCTGGTTGTAGATGCCGTTATGGAAGCTGTAGAACATCGTCAGCAGCTTCGCGAGATCGTTATTGCGCATGATGGGTGGCAAATCCTTTGGCGCGGCCGAGCCCAGGCCCAGGCGAATCGCACTGTCGGCGGCGTGCGCAGCCTTATATCTCGCCTCGGCTTCCGGCAGGTCGACATGCTCTTTCAGCGTGTCGCGATACACCGAGAGCCACAGCGGAAACGAAAGCAGATGGTCGGTGAACTGGATCGACAGGTTGCCGGCGCGCGCCACCTGCAGCGTCAGGCTCTTCTTTCCACCCAGGTCCTGCAGCTTCTCGCGTATGTCACGATCCAGGTCCTCGCCGCGGAAGCGCATCTCGTTCGGCGAAAGCTCGCGGATCTCGCGCGTCATCGCGACCGGATGAGCCAGGAAAGCCACCAGAGCCTCCGCGTAGGCGGCCGGCCGCGTCATCAGAAGCATGCGCGGCGCATGCGTCCACTGCAGCAGCGATGTGGTGACCTTGAAGCTGAGCGTCGCCAGGGTCAGGTTCGAGCGCAGGCCGCGTACCAGGCGCGAGAACGTGCTCAGCCCCTGCGCCACGCTTCCGTTGCGATCATTGATGATCGTCCGGAGCCACGGCATAAACTGCTCCTCGTACGCAGGGCCCAGCGTCTCGCGCAGCGCGTTGCGGACCTCGGTATCGAGCAGCAGGCGATTCGCCGCCAGCATGAATTCCCGATGCGTCAGGTCCTTGATCACCTTCGTCGTGTGGTCCGTCAACACCTGCTCGAAATCAAGCAGCAGCGGACCGCCGAAGCCCGTGCGCTCTTTCGTATAGCCGCGCGACGTGGTTGCTCTCACATAGCCTGACTGCATCGCATTCTGCGCCGATTCGCCCGCATCCTGCGCGATCGCACGATCCGAGAAACGCGGATCCATCTTGATCGGGTAATAGCCGCCCTCGAGCTCCATCTCCGTACCGTCCGTGAGTGCCACCTTGAACGGAGTTACTTTCACCATCACGGGAGGCAGCCCCGTGAGGCGCTTCTCCAGCTCCGTCATCCTCTCGCCGAGCGGCTTCAGCATATTCCAGCTATCCTGCACGAACTTCCATTCCTCGTGCGTCAGCATGCCGCCCACCGTCCGGATCGCTTCCGGGTCCCACCCGTGCGCAACGAACGTCTTACGTAGACGATCCAGGTTGCCTTCATTGCCCATATTGAAGGCCATGGAGACGAGATCATGGCGCGTGATCGGTTCCGGAATGCCCGCGACGGTAACCTTTTCTTCCCACAGCCGCCGGCGCATGCTCGCCGGCATATTCTCGATGGCATCGCCTACAGCTCGCGTCACCTGATGCTGCAGGGCGTACTCCACGCCTTGGGAATCGGCTGCGAGATTCCATAGATTGTCATGCCACGGGCCCTGCTTGCCGCCGTCCAGCCATTCAATCAGTCTTTCCGTCCGCATCAACGTTGCGTCGCACTGCTCTGCAAACTTTGCCATCTTCTCTCGAGCCGTCGCGTTACGCTCAAAAATGCGCTCCGGCCGGGACTTCAGATTCGTGCGCGCCGCCTCGATCATGGCTGCTTTCGCCTCGGCAAACGCGACCTGCTTGCCATGCACAAACATCTTGAATTCCTGCCGCGCGAGCGCCTGGATATTCTTGAGCGCATCGTACAGATCGCGGACCTCTGCCAGCGACACATTGCGGTAATTCTTAAACCTGCCGTCATCAAGAATCGAAGGAGCGATCGCAGGCTCTTTCCCTTGGCCGTATACATCATCGGCCCATGCGCGTAGCGATCGCTCCGGAGCTTTCATTCCCGGGCCCAGCTGGTAACGGGCGAGCAGCCAGTTGAACTGGTCGCGATAGTCGCTTCCGGCCAGCCCCATGCGCTGCTGGATGCCTTTGCTTTGCACTGCCTGTGTCACGTACTTCTCGAATTTCTCGACGTAATCCCTCGCCTCCGACGCCTCGCGGAAGAGGAAATGGTTCAGCAGTTCTTTGTGCTTCGCATCGGCCGCGCGTTTCACATTTCCTTTGCGGACCGCATCAAAGGCCTCGCGCGAGTATTTCCGGCTCGCGTTCAGGTAGCGGGTCGGCTGCAAATCGACGATGGCTTTCTGGTCGATCATGGCCCTGGCCGCATCCTGATAGCTCTCGAGCGGCGCGATCGCGATCGACTCCATCGCGGCGCGGACGTTTGCAGCCTTCCGCGCATCTCTTTCCATGCCGGCGAGCTTCTTCTTCAGCGCCGTGAGCTCGCGGTAAAGATTTTCGGCGCGAGCATGGTTCTCGACAGCCAGCCTCGACGCGTCATCCAGCGTGCCGTCGTAGCGGATGTCTCCATACTTGTTCGTCATGTAATCCATGACTGCCTGACGGATCGCCGCGCTGCGCCGCGGCGCAGACTCCAGAGCGCGCAGCATTTCTTCTCCAGAACGATAGCCGAAGATCTCCGCGGCCGTCTCCGGATCGACACCGCCTTCTGCGCGATACAGTCCGGGATGCGCTTTCTGCAACGCCTTCACGCGATCTTCTCCGAACTGGCTCACCAGGTCCTCGCGGTTGAGCGTCAGCTCCGTCCCATCGTCCAGCCTGCCGCGGCGCAGCGAGCGGATGGCCACGTAGTCCTGCCGCGCGTCAATCTGCTCCGTCAATGCCTGCGTGACGTTGCGCTTCTCTTCGCGCCACGACTCCGTGCGCTCGCGCTCTGCTGCTTCGTTCAGCTTGCCCAGGACCTCGGCTTTCGCCTGGTCGACGGCAACGCCTTTCGCCTCGGCGTACTTCTGAAATTCCTCCTGCGTCCATCCGGCCTGTTCCGCATCCGTAAAGAGCGCAGGCCCCGCTTCCTGCTCAGCGCGATTGACAGATTCTTCACCCGCATACAGCCGATCGAAGACGCCGCGGATTTCGGGGTCAAGCTCGACGCCGAGCTGCCGCGCATGGCGATAGATATTTCCCAGCCATGCCGTGAAGCGCTGAAAGACATCACGCAGCGCCCTGGTTGGCGACCGGCCTTCGCGCAGATACATCTCATTGGCGCGCGCCCAGAGCTCCTGCTGCGCGCGCGTTAGAGGCTCGCCGTCTTTCGCCCGCAGAAACTTCAGGATAGTGTCGTAATCCTGCTTGAGCGTATCGCTCGCACCTTCGCGCTTCGACAACTCCGACAGCATCTGCAGGTAGGAATGCGCTGTCTCATGCAGGAAGGTACTCAGGTCGCCCGACTTCGTCTTGACGATCTCAAACGAGCCGTCAGGCAACACGCGGAACCATCCGCGCACCGGGCTTTTCGTTTCCACCGCAGCTCGAGGCGGCCCTGCTTCCTTGAGCGGGATGCGAGGACCTGTCTCATCGGAATCGAGCTCACCGAGAAATGTCCTGCCTTCCTCGATCTGCTCGCCCAGCCTCTCTGTCGGATAATCCACATACTGCAACTGCGCGCCGCGCCGGTAATTCTCCGCATACTGGCGATCGCTCGAAAACCACGCGCGGCCTTCTGTTTCACCAGACACGCTCCCGTGATAGAGGCGCGTCATGCCCTTCGGCACCGGCGGCTCATCCTCGCCTGGCCCGGACTGGTAAAGCGGTTCGCCGGGATTGACTCTGTCCGCATCTAGCGCTACGCTAGAATCAGCATTGGCGGCCTCCTGGCCTGCGGGATTCGGCGCAGGTTCAGCGTGACTGGCGACGCCCGTCCTCCTGTCAGCCGCAGCCGACAATGTTCCATCTAGCTCGAAGGCCGTCAGCAGCCAAGGCTTATTCTTTCCGTCCCGAGATAATCTAACAACTGCCCGCCCTGATTCATCACCCAGACGAATCCTATTCTCTCCCTTCTGGATAACGTGCAGGCGGTCAAGAAATCCCTGCAGGTCCCTGATCACTTCGGGGTGCTTGATTGACAGCTTGGCAATGCCATAACCATCCTTGTAGTTTTTCTTCGGAGATCCTTCTTTCCCGTAAACGAGATCGATATCGCCTACTTCAGGGTGATGGACCGCGGACACGGCAACTCCGGTTTTATCGGCCAGCAGTTTTGCGACTGCGCCCTGAGCATCGTGATAGAACTCTTCGTGCTCGGGCCCAAATACGGCGCTCTGCTTCAATATCTGCGCATCACTGGGTCCCGCGTCGCGAATCTCCGTCTCATCGGCAACGCGAATATTCCGCGGATACATGCGCAGCAGCTCGGCCGGCGTGAGGCCGCTCTGCCGTGCAAGATTGCTGTACACGTGAGCGTCCAGCGTCGCCTGGCTTTCGGCCGCTGTCTCTGTCTCGCCGGCATCAAGATATTGCTGGCGCAGACCTGTCTTCAGCTCCTGATATTCCGGGCTTGCCTGTGTTTCTGCATCGGCCGCCGCGAACTCCTCCGCAAGTTTCGACGGACCGCCTTCGTTCATCCAGGTCTCGATCTCTTCGCGAGCCTGCTGCGTCTGTCGCGAGCTCAGGCCGGTTGACGGATCGACCACGTCCTGCAGAAGCGCCTTTTGGTGTTCCGGATCGAGCCTGGATAGAAAATCAGCCGGCGCGACCTCGAGGTTACCGCCGGAGAGGACCGCCTCGGGATAGTTGTTTGCGCCGATATCCGCGGCGACCTGCTGCGGATCGAGCCCTTTGTCGCGGAAGTAAGAAGCAAAATCTTCCACCGGAATCTGCAGACTGGGCGCGCCGTCATGGATCGCCTGCTGCACTTCGGCAAACTTTTCCGGCGACCGCTGACGCAGCGTCGAGGCCTCCGTCTCAGCCACCGCATCAGCCAACGCCGAGCCGAAGAATCCTTCCATACCCAGGTGCATGCCGCCTTGCATCGCCGCGCCCTGCAATGCGCCCAGGCCTATGCCTTCATTCCAGCGCTTGCCCGCGGCTGAGTTCGATGCGGCCTGCCCGGCAGCGCCGGTCACGCCACCCACGCCCACAGTCGTCAATAGCGGATTCTCGCGCAGGAAAGGAACTGCATCCTGCGCGCCAAATAGCGCGTTCGGAAGCGCCATGATCGCAGCGACACGATTCGCCCGGATGCGCGCATCGTAATCTGATGCGCCGCTGCCCGCGAGTTCCGTGTATGTCTGCCCGGCCTGGTCTGCCGTAAACATGGCTCCCACGCCCAGGCCTGCCAGAAGACGCGCCGCCGGCTCACTCAGCTTCAACGTTTGAGCGAGCAGTCCGGTGCCTCCGGTAGCAAGCACAGCAGGAAGCATCGGCCCGATTTGTCTCGCGATCGTATCGAGACCATTTTCTTTGGCAAAAGGCGACGCGGAATCGAGTTGAGATTCCGGCCTCAGAGCCACATCGAGACGCTGCAGCAGGTTCTGTTTATCCGGCTTATCTCCATGAATGCCGACGAAGGAGCCGATATTGCCGACCAAGCCTGCAGCTCCCGAGACAGCATCAATCGCTGTCCGGGTCAATGGATAGTAATAGAGACTGTTTTTCAGTTCTTGCGGCGTCGAACCTGTGAGCGTCTTCGTCAGCTGCGAAGTCTTGTCTTTCAGGCTATCCATGAATGTCGGCGTGTAGGCGCGCATGGTTGCCGCGCTCTGCTCGATCCGTGCCATGCGCTGAATCTCATCGACGCCGGATACGGCAGCATTGTCCGGATTGGAAGCCCAGTTTGAGGTGCGCGGCGCCTGCGACACCATCCGGTGATAATCGATGCTGCCGGTCTGCGCTGCCTCCCGAATGATATCTTCCGACGATTGCTGTATCTCCGGAGCCAGGCCGGTTTGCTGCTGTAGCTTGAGCTGCTGCGCATATCGATCGGGATCTTGCGTCACGCCGAAGCTGACAGACTGCTTGAGCGTATTGACCTGCTCCGGGTCAGCCGGAGTAATCGGCATCGCCTTGCTGAAATCGAGTGTGACCGATGAACTCCCCATTTACTTGACGACCCCCAAATCGTTTTTCCCGTCTGTGTAGTGCATTTTGCCATCGCTGCCCGGCACGACCTGCGTGGCTCCTGGAGGCAGATTGAATTGGTACACCTGCTCCGGAACGCTCGTATTCCCAAACCAGGCCAGCGGATTCCACTTGCTGCGCAACGTCTGCACCGTTTGCTTTGCCAGCTCGCGCTGCATAATCTCATCCTTCTCGCTCTGCGTAAGCTTGCGCTTTTTCGCCTGCTGCTCCGCGTCCATCGCGTTCTGCACCGCAAACGCGAGCGTGGACATGCTCTGCTTGTCTTCCGGCTGCTGCTTTCCGAAAACGTTCATCCCCGCCGCGTTTGCGAAGTATTTCAGGCGGCTCATATCGAAGTTGGCATTCGGCACGCTCTGAGGATCGGCGTCCATATTCTTCGCATGCGTCAGGTAGGAGATATACGTCTCGGGCGTAAAGTCCATCCTGTGCGCCTGCACCCAGTCCACCGTCTGATTCTGCGGGTTCAGGATGAAGTCAGCCTGCACGTCCTCGTTGTTCTCGCGCGGAATGCCTTTCTTGAGCAGGTATTGCTGCCGCGCCGGAAGCGTGGCCCACAGATCGGGAGGAATGCTCATGTAGCTGCCCGTCTTGAAAAGGATGTCCTGCGCCTGCTGAAAGTTCTGCTGTTGCATCTCGTCTTTCTGCACGCGGGCTTTGCGCTGCAGCGACTCGAGATAATTGACTGTTTCCTTCTGCAGCACCGGGTCCTGCTGCGTCGATCGCACCTGGTCGATCGCGGCCTGCAACGCCTTCGGATCGGTGAAATCGTCGAGGCTCAAGCTGGTCTGCGGCGCCGGCGCCTGGCCGACCGTTGTCGGGTCGACCTTCTTTCCATCCGGATCAGTCAGCGTGTAATGCAGATGCGGCCCTGTCGTATGCCATCCGCTGTCGCCGCTCAGGGCGAGCGTCTGCCCTTGTGTGACCTGCTGGCCTGGTTGATAGTTGGTTTTCGAGAGATGCGCGAATCCGCCGATGTAGCCATTGTCGAACTGGACAAGCATGCTCAGGCCGCCGCCATTCTCTTCATCCTGAAATACCTTGAGCACTTTGCCGTTCGCCGGCGATTGCACGCGCGTGCCGACGGGGACCGCAATATCGAGCCCATTATGCTCTGCGCTCAAGCGCTGCGTGATCGAGCCGCCCATTACCGGCAGCGGCAAAGAGGTCTGCTGTTTTTGTCCGGAGGCCTGCGCCATCGCGTAGCGCGCAGCATTTTCGGCGCCGGTTTCCACCGTCTCCCGATCCATGTTCGTCTTGATCATGGTTCCGAGCTGCTCGGCCGTGCGCTCATCGATGAGGCCTTTGCCATTCCAGTTGTCAAAGAACGCCTTTGCCTCGCTGTAGGCATGATCGTTCATAAAGCCGACGACACTGCCGCGCGCGACTTCGGTGAGCGCATCCCGCACCATGGTCTTTGCAATGTCGGAATCCGGCGCTGCGCCGTAGAGCAGATGTGCGGCATTCTGGGCTTCGTTCGTGATGGTAGCAACGTAGCTCTGAAAGTTGCCTGCAGGCTTGCCATCCTCGTCTGTCTGATTCCAGCTCTGTCGCGCGTTCGTCGCCAGCGGGATGTACGACTGAATCCGGTCCTGCGTACTCTTAGCTGACATGCTGGCCACCTGCTGGAAGCGATGATCATTCATCTCCGCGCCGAACGTCGCGAGGTGGCGATCGGCGACGGCAGCAAACATTCGCTGCTGCAGGGGATTCGTGAGCGCCTGCTGCGCGTCGTTCTTCGCCTTCGCAACCGCGGCCGCCGCGCTGTCATAGCCATCCACAGCGCCCTGCCCGCGCGTGTGCAGATAGCCATTTTGCCCGTGCAGCGTGTCGGTGATGCTCGAGAGCATCTGTGTCTCTGCCTGGCGCACGGCCGTGTCATCCATCTGCGCCTGGATCTGATCTCCGATGGTCTGGCCCGTCTGGCGCATGACCGCGCCGGCCTGCAGCATGGTTTGGCCGGCACGCTCCATCTGCGCCGGCTGCGCATTCTCCATAGGCGCCACAAAGGGCCCGCTGATGCGCGGCGTTTGCGTAGGCTGTGCGCTTACGCTGGGTACAAAACTTGACGGCACGGTCGGCATTACTGTCCTCCTGCAATTTGCAGACGGCGCAGCTGCCTGCGCCAATCCCACTGGCTCGATATCTGGCTCGCGCTTCCAATCAGGCTCGTGAACATGCTTCCGAACGGGCTGATCGAGCTCGCCGTCATGCGCGCATTCTGCGCAGACGTGTCGTAGAGTATTGCCTGCCCGGCGTCATTCGCAGCCTGCATCCGCTCGCTCGCCGCCTGGCGCACCGCGTTCGAGTTGATATTGAGCACGTTGATGTCCTTCACCAGGTCCATGCTGGCTTCGACGTCCTGCTCCGATCCTGAGCCCAGCGCGATGCCGCGTGCAGCCATGCTGGTCCGCGCCGAGGCCTTCGCCTGACCTGCCTGCATTGTGTAATTGGCAATCTCGCTTTTGCCGCTCTCGAGGATCGACTGTGCATCGTACTCGGCAGATCGACTGTTGATGCGCGCCATGTCGGCCTGATAGCCGTAATTGAGCGCCTGGCTCTTCGCCTCGTACTGCGCCGTCTGCGCTGCATAGTAGCTGCCGATCGCGCTGCTGATCCCGCCGAAGATTTGCGTAAAGAGTCCGGCGGTCGAGATCAGCTTGCTCGTGCTCATCGCGCTGGCAGGTGAGATCGAGGTCGACGTTGCCGGTTTCGTCGCCGGCGTGTCGCTATTGTCACCCCCGAAGAGCTTTTCCAGCTCTTCCCAGCTGCTCGTCAGAAAGTTAGTCTCCAAGTACCACCTCCAGAGTTAATCCCACGATGCTCAGCGGCAGCGGATCGTTCTGCCGCACAAAGACCTGACCGGAACTCTGCCACATCGGCACCGTTCTCATATCCACCTCTTCCGCGTCATCATCTTGCCCTTTCAGCGCCGGCGGCTGCCCGTAGTTTTCCGTCGTTCTCTGCTTCAACTCGATGAGGGTGTTCTCATCCGGCCCGATAAAGATGCCGCCCGAGCGCCACAGCTTCAGCCACACGCGATTGATGTTTTTCTGCATCCCCTGGCCGGCGCCATCGACCTGCAGAATCAAAGGCAGGGTCCGCAGATCGGACGTGTACGGCAAACCCACCTGGATCGTCTGCGCCGGATACTGCAGGCTGATCGCTCCGTTCGTCACCACCGCCTGCGGATACACGGCGCCGTCGCCGAGGATCGACACTGTTTTCCCTTCGAGCCAGGTCAGGCCGCTCAACTTCTTTCGCTTCCATCCCCAGTTCGCGCCGGCAAATGTTTGGCCTGCCAGCGGGTCCGGCGTAGGCAGCTGTATCGGCATGCTCTGCACGACAGTAGCCGAGACAAACTCCGACACCGTGACTTTCGCCATGACCATGTTCGGAGTGCCGTCATCGAGCGTGCCCGCCACATACGTGAAGGTAAGCACATCGCCCACGTCCGTCGCCGCAAAGGCATCGGCCGATGCGGTGACGACGTAGGGCTTCAGCGTCGTCGAACCATAGACAGCGCCCTCTGTCACAGTCAGCGTGACATCGCTGGTATTCACGCCGCTCCACGTTGTCCCGGCGTCTACGAAGAAAGCATCTGCCTGCGCCTCGAAAAGACGGCTGGCCATGCGCTCGACATAGCGCACCGTGTTTCCGTTGATGACGCGGCGAACCACCGCATAAAGACGATCTTCCGAGCCTTCGCTCACGCACGCGACCGACTCAAACACGCCGTCGGTATCATGGCGGTGCCAGCTTCCGATCTGCTCTTCCGGAATATAAGTCAGCCCCAGCAGGTTTCCATTCGAGGAGATAAACCAGAGGATCGGCCGCGGCGCCTTCATGTACGCCATGTCGAGGATGGAGAGGTTGTCGAACAGGTGCGCAGCGCGCAGGCTGAGGTCGCCGGTGACATAGCTGTCCGATTGCCAGCTGTAGCCGATCTCCCGCACATGACCGCCGCGCGCCGCGCAGAAAACAGCGACGTTGTTGACCGCCTGCGGCTGGACGCTATTCGCCCCAATGTAGCTCTGCGGCAGCGCAGAGATCGTAGACGGCGTCAGAGCCTCGGAGTTCACTGCGCTTACGCGGATCTCCGCGCCGCTGGTCAGCATCAGCAGATTCGCCAACGGCAGCACGTGCAGCACTCTGTCGCTCTGCAGCTGCGAGACGCGAATCGCGATCCTGTCGGAATCTTCTGTGGGCAGAGCATAGCTGAAATCGCTCTCCGTGCCGACCTTTGTCATCCATACGTTCTGCGGCTGGTTGAGCGATCCTGCAAACACGCGGCGCTGCCCGAAGTAAGCCACCGCGCCCGGATAATTGCCTGCGCCCGTGAGCACGTCGTCATAGATCGGCGGTGTGATGCTCATGTCCGGCGCGATATTGTCGTCGCTGAACGTGAGGTCCGAGGTTTCGCCAATGTATCCGTAGAGCCCGTTGAGCTTCTTATAGACGTGATATCTCGAGGCGCCGGGCACGGCACTCCATGTAATCACGTTGTAGGCGCCCTGCACGTTGAGGTTGTTGATGACATCGACCGCGGCCGACACCTGGCTCTCGCTCACCTGGTCAGCAGAGAGTGCCGTGACCACATAAGTGTCATCGATGTTGAATATCTTCGTGCCGTACTGGATCGTTGCGGGACCGTGCCAGCTGCTCCACCCGGCGCTGCTGAGCACGACGCCGTTATAGTCCATCAGCTGCAGCTCGTTGAGGATGTCCTGCCCGTTATCATCTTTCGGGATCAAGTTCACCATATAGAAGCCGTCCAGCGGCGTATCGACACCGGCAATGACGGCCGTGAGGCCTTTGACATAAACGCCGTCGCCCAGCACGAGCGTATGGTTTGAGCTCGTGGTAATGATGGCCGGGTTTCCCGTCGAAATGGAATAAATTCCCACCTTGAATCCCGGGCTATCGGTCACCGCGACCGTCGCCGGCGGCGTGATCTGCGGACCAAATGCGATGGTCCGCAGCATCCATACCGTCGCGCTGGCGCGGCTCAGCTCCGCCGGCGCGTAGCTGGGATGCACGAGCGTCATCACATCGGCGCTCTGCACATAATGCACATCGAAGAGATCCGCCGCCGCGTAGGGCGAAGGGATTTCATAGGTCAGGTCAGCGGGCTCCGGGTACCACATCTCGGGCGTTGCCGAGGGATCGTCTCCCGAACTGCCTTCCATGTAAGTCGTCCGGTAGTACACCGTGCCGTGGTAGGCGACAAGGTCGCCCGCCGCATACCAGCGATATCCGGTGATCGTCCCCGAGCCTGCCGCCGTCACATTGATTGCGGCGCCTGAGACCGGATCGAGGATGTGGAAGGTATTCGCATCGATCACCTGCACCTGGTACGCAATTGCCGCCGCAATGCCGGTTGGCAGCGATCCGCCGCTCGAGATGGAAAAGCCCACCGTATCTCCGGCCTCGAGGCCGTGATTCGCCCAAGTCACCACGCATGGGCTCGCCACAGACACAGTGACGGTGGCAGTGGGGATAAACGCGCGCTGGTTCGCGTCATACAGCAGCGTCGCGCCCTGCGTATGAAAGCGGATATAGCTATCGCCCAGCTCGATCACCATGGTCTGCGTCGCGTTGTAGACGAAGGAAATCAGCCGCGCCGCGCCATTGTTCTTTGTCGCCTTCACAAAAGCGAAGCCGGGGCGGTTCTCCGCCGGTCCCTGCGGCGTCGCGATAAAGTTCCGCATTCTGGCGGCGCCGGTCTGGAATCTGCCGTCGTCGATACGGCCGAACATTTCCGGGCTGAGCTCGCCGCCGGCAAACGAGCGGGAATAGGTGCGCATCTTCGGCATCAGCGGCCCCTCATCCAGCTCACCGCCGGCTCGACCTGCGTTTTACGCTGATTGGCATCGCTCTGCTGCGCCTGCGATCGGAAGAGATCGAGCATTTCGACACATCGCGTCGCCTCCTGCGCGCCGGCATCGCCTTTCAGCAGCGGCCCTGCAAGCATGGACGCGAGCAGCCAGCTCAGTGACACAACAAACAAAGGACTGAACTTCGTCGTATCCTCGACGATCGTCGTATAACGCATCACTGCGTCGCATACATTCGTCAATACGATTTGCTTGCCATTCACATCAGCTTCGATCGTGAACGGCTGCGGCATATAGATTCCGGGCCCAGGCACGGGCACATAGCCTTGCGGATACGGTGGGTAATGTTCTTTGCCCGATGGACCGAACCACGCCTCATAGTCATCCGGCGCATCCTTCGGCAGAATGGCGAGCACATTCAGGACCGCGTTCGGCATCGCGTAGGTATACTTCCACGGCTGCGGACACGCATTCACCGGCGCCGCCAGCTGCGCCAGCGCGGCCCGCCGCGTAGCGAATCCCCACGCATTCATTTCGAGGAGCGCATTGCGGGCAACGGGATAGAACTTCGAGCATAGCTGAGCCTGCACGGAAGCTTCCGGCGGGTTGATGCTCGCCACAGTGGCCGTGTCGCCCAGGTGGCTCAGAGCCAGATTGCAGATCGTGACCTCACTCATGACATCTCCTCGCAAGAGAAAAGGGGTCGAGGGCAATAAAACCCTTGACCCCTCGGTTTACAGGCTTTCGCCGCTACTCTTCTCCGCCCTCTTCTCCGCCCTCTTGAGACGGTTCAGATTGCGGCTGTGGTGGCTGCGGCGAGCTGCCTCGAGACGGCCTTGCCGCCGGCTGCTTCAGCGGCTGCAGATGCCGATTGGGAGGACCCTCATGGTCGAACTCCTCGCCGGCCTTGCGGAAACTACCTACAAAACAATCGCGTAGTACCTTCACTCTCACGATGCGATCTCCTCTCTACCGAAATACGGGTAGATATCGAGGCGTTCCGATATCTCCCGCTCTGCTTAAGCGACGCTGAAGCCCGAAGGCCGCGGCACGTTCCTCTGCAGGGTGTTCGAGATGAAGGCGTCGAACTTACCTGCAGTGAGCGCCGCGGTGGCAACGCGCCACGCAATGCGCCAGTATTGACGCATGCCCGGAGGAGGCTGCACATCGAGCAGAACCTTGCCGGCGACGACACTTGCAACCGGGACCGCAGGTCCTGCGACCACGTCCGCATAGGTTACGCTGTCGGCCGAATCCTGCAGTACCGCCTGGACTGTAGCACCGCCACCGGATGTGGCAGTGGTTGTGCAGATGGCTTGCACCCAAAGGTTCTCACCTGTCTGACCTGCGTCTCCGAGCTGCGCATTGTCAGCCTCGTAAACATTCGTGCTGGCCGTGTCGCCCGTATTGGTCACTGCCTGCCCTTCGGAAAAAATCAACTGCGAATCAAGCATGCCCATCTCAAACTCTCCTTCGATGGTTTGAACATTTCGTTATCAGGGAAACTCAGGGGAAACCAGGACCTACGAGACCACAGCTTCGGTCGACAGTATCTGGTCCACAGTGAGCACCGGAGTGCCGAAGAACTTCAGCTGGCCGCCGCGGATGCCGGTGCCCTGGCCTGCAACACTGCCCGGCTGCACGTTTCCGAACTGGTTGCCCGCCTGCTCCATCGTCAGACCGTAAACTGTCTTCTGTACCGCGCCGACAGACAGCATCTCTTTCACCGTGCGGTTCGCAAGGAAGGTCGCCGTACCCATGCCCATCGAGGGGATGCGGGCAAACGCCTTCATCATCAGGTAGGGCAGCCACGTTGCCGCGGTATTCGCCTGCGTGCCGGTCTGGCTTGTCAGGTCGCTCACATCGATGTTCGCGATGCGCACGGCATAACGCCAGTCCTTGACGTGCAAACCGAACTTCCACTGGTACAGCTCCGCGTAGGCGCGGAAGCGGTTCTGCGTGGAATCGAATGCGTCGATGACGCCCAGGTCTTCCTGCACCAGGCCGGCTTTCGATCCCTTCGGATAGATGCCCGTCACGGTGTTCTCACCCCACACCACCAACCATACCGATGTGTTGTCCGATCCGGCGCCGCCGGCGCTGATCACATTCTGACCGCTGGTTGCCGTGAGCGAGTTGTACCGCGGCGTCAAGCCAAGGATGCCATCCTTGTTCGACGACGTGTCGCCGTACATCACCTGCTGCGCGAACTCCTGGTTCATCGATTCGATGAAGGCGAGCCCTTCAGACAGGCGAAATGCGGCGGCATTGCCGTTCAGGTCGGCGAGGTCTTTATCGATCTCGTTGCGGCCCTCGAGCATGGCGCACACATCTTCGATCGTGTCGCGGCCGGACTTCGACGGCGCAACGCCTTTATAGAACCGGCGCAGCGTCACGGAAGGAAGGCCCGCGCGTACCACGCCTTTGTGGCCGGTAGGCAGGTTGCCTTCGATGAAGTTCATATACGGAATGATTTCGTTCGACTGGTTCAGCAGCTCGGCGACGACAGCCACCTTGCCCTGCGGGTCGAACGATTTCGCGATGTCAATTAAATTCGGCACTTTCGCTTATCCTTTCTGCGTTTTGTCATAGAGAACATTCGCGGGATTCGGCTTGCCCGCGCCAGACGGGCTGCCTCCCACAAACTTGTCCTCGCTGATTGCCTTCCCGGCGCGATAGAAAAACCGGATCACTTCCGGATGATTTCCCAGGCCGGTTTCATCCAGCAGCGCGCGCAGTTCCGGCGTGCCGAAGCTTTCGACCGCCTTGCGAGCCACACCAAGGTTTTCCGCCAGCTTCTCGCCGCCGAACTCCTTGTCGGAACTCGAGGCCTCCAGCCATTCCTTGTGGATCGCCTTCACCTGATCAACCTGACGCGCCGTAATCGCGGGCGCCATCTTCTCGATCAGCTTCTGCGCCGCCTCCTGCGTCAGATCGGCATCTTTCGCCGCGCCGGTAAACGCGTCCAGGATTTCGGAGTCATACTCCACGCCTTCCGGAGCCGTGAAGGCGTACCTCTCAGGAGCTCCTTTGCGTGCTGCTTCTTCCGTTGTCTTGGCTGCGCTTGCCGGAGTCTCAGTGGTTGTCGCCGGCTGAGCCTCTGCAGTGGGCGTCTGCTGTGGAGTGCCCGTCCCATCGCCGGCCGTTGCCAGCAATGTCGCGGACGCGTCACCGGACGCATTGGCTTCAGTTGGATTGTTTGCCGTTGTCGTCTCGTTCATCCTGTTGCTCCTTCACCATGACCGGATAGAGCTCCGGGCACAGCGTCATCACTTCGTGGAAGAGTTGATTGCCGAGGTTCCGATTGCCTTCGTTGAACGCCATCCGCATGGCATTCGTGTCGAAAGACAGCCGGAACGGCCCAGACATTTCGAGCAGCCGCCACATGATGCGGCGGCCGCGGCGTGAACTCATCAGCCACTTGATATCCGCGATTTCCTTCTCACGCAGCAGACGCTTGCGAGCATCCAGCTCGCGCCTGTCTTCCTGCTGCTTCGAGATATCGGTCGGATCGTACTGGCTCACGGAATCATTCTGTGGTCGAGCGGAAAAGTTACGCGTACAGACGTTTTTCTTTCCGCCTGGCTTCGCGCTTGGCGCTTTTGGCAGGACGCTGATAGGGAGCTCCGCAGCGCCAGCAATGCCGCGCTCCCTCACGGCTGCACACCTGATCCGCCTGGCAACGCCAGCAGAGATGTATAGTCCTAGGCTTGTTCAAGGGACGCATCATCTTTAAGAATCTTCTCTCAGATGCACGAAATATACTCCGCACATTCGTACTAGGTTGAGGCGCTTGATATGGCCTGTAGCGAAGAATGCGACCCAAACGCCTGCCGGTCGGATCGCATATCCATGTACCTCTCGCGTCTTTCTCGATGTAGCCGATCTTGCCTGGCACCTGATCGCCATAAATCGGCTGACGCTGGCGCGTGATAGATCGGAGCGAGCTAAACCCTATATACCTAGCTGGCAACCGATCCACCATACAGCGTGGCCTGCGCGCGGCCCATCATGTCTTTCTCGGTGCCGCTTACTTCCATATCGGTAATCTGCAGGTCCATGCAGGACTTCGATCCTTCGTTCTCTGTCTGCCGTTGCGAGACCGAAGTAACATTCGCCTTCGCGACGATCATCACTTCCGTCCCCACCGTCGGCAGCTTGTCGATCCCCAGCTTCTCGAGCGATTCCTCGTTGAGGGTAATCATCAAGCCCCACGGATATTTCGGCATGTCGCCGGCGACAGGCTCGACCATCGCTTTCGCCTCTTGCGGCGTGTTCTCCATATTGATCAGTGTTGCCATTACTGCACCTCCGTTGCGGGCGACTGATACCCGCTGAACATGTTCATGACGTCCTGCGCAGCATTGGGCTGGCCGCCGGTGGGCGTCTGTCCAAGGTTGCGCGCCGTTTCGCTCACCTGCTGCGCCGCGGCCGCCTTCTGCTGCGCCGCCTGCGCCTGCGCCCGTGCCTGGCGCACCATCGCCACCTGGTCGCTCGCCACGATCAGCTGCGGATCGACGCCCAGCATGTCACTGTAAGCGTCTGCCCACGCATCGGAGTCGAACTTGTCCAGCACATCCGGCTTCATCTGCGCCACCGTGCCCAGGCTGCCGACGAAGCGATCGACGCTGTTCGTGCCGATCGCACGTTGCGCCTGCGCGAGCATCGAGATGAATTCGACGTTGAGGTCCTGCCCCTGCAGCTCCTGTGGCGCCGGCGGAATCGCTCCCAGCTCCACCATATGCGTGAACGTCGATTCCACCAGCGGATACAGCAGCTCGTTGTTCAGTCGCTCGATCACCGGACCCAGCATCAGCATCTTCTCTTCATGACGCTCGGCGACTTCCGTCGCCGTCATCTGCGGATTCGTCGAATTCGCAAGCATCAGGAAGATGTCAGAGAAGAAGCTCTGCCGGATGCGCTCACGCACATCCTGAATGTCCTCAAGGAGGTATTGCAGGTTCAGATTCACATCGAAGGCCGTTTCAATCTTGGCGCTGCCGCCTGCGGCCACAAACGTAATACCACCGGGCAGCCGCTCCACATCGCGATTCTTCAGCGTGTCCGGCACCTGCAGCGGAGGATTCGTCTGGTAGTCGATGCCCTGCGCCTTGCGCAGCTGCTCATGCTGCAGCTGCTTGATGTCGCCGAGCGCTTCCATGCCCGGCGAGTTGCCGTACATGTCACCGCCGGAAACATCCCAGCGCGGCACAACGGCAGGGAAGCGACGGAACCCGGACTCGCGCAGAACCTTGTCTGTATCGCCGCTCAGCTCGAAATAGTAGCTCGCCCAGGGCATATTCTTCGCGTCACGCATCGACGGATCGCGATCCACGCGCGGCTCGATCGCATGCACAATCGGAACCCACGCGGCCAGCTGCCCGGAGTTGTACATCGTTTGTACTGTGCTCGAGCAATTCTTAATGCCGAACTCCGCGACGATCTCGCTCACCGGCTTCTCAAACTCGCGATAGAGCGTACATACGCGCCCCTGCCAGTCCGTCGCAATCGCATATTCGCCGGCAGTCAGGGGATACTGATGGATCACCGTATCGAAGTCCGGCAGCACAATCGAAGCGCCCGTGCCGAAGGCTCCCATCTCTTTGTAGAGCGAGTGCAGCACGCGATACGTATTCGACTGCTGGAAGACTGCCTGCATCCGCTGCGACACATCGTTGAGCCAGAGCTTCACGGGCTGCGCTGCATTCAGCTCGGTATCATGCGTGCCCAAGCGGAACCACGGCCGCGCCGGACTGGTAGCTCCTGCCATCAAACCGGCGGCAAGCGTGTTCAGAGCGCGAATCCCGGTGTTATCGTAAATCTGATTGTTGCGCCGGATGCCCTTGTCGCGGTCCTGGCGAAAATATCTGCCGCCCCACGGGAAGATGTACGTGGAGATCTCCTGCCAGTGTGCCCACCAGCTCGCGCGCTCGGTCTTCATTTGACCCCAGCGCATCAGCAGCTTCTGCCGTGTATCGGTAAAGTTATCCGGCATCGATCAGCTCCCCAGCAGCGTGTTTTTGCCCAGATTGAGCGCGCCGGGAGCCACCCCGCCAGGCCCGGTGAGCATCGTCGACGTCAGGCCCGTGCGACCGGCCAGCGCCGCGCGTGCCAGGATGGAGCTGAGATCGGGCGTCTTCTGATTCGCCGCATTCTCGGCTTCCGCGTTTTGGCGCTGCTGGCTCAACGTCTGCTGCTCCGCTTCGCCTTCGGCGTTCTGCTGGTTCTGCAGCTGCTTCTTCTGCACATCCGCCTGCTGGCCGCCGCTGTAGATGCCGTACGCCAGCGATCCCGCGCTGGCCGCCGCGGTGCCCAGCGCCGCGATACCCGCCAATGAAAGCACTCCAGACATAGCCGTCTCCTTACTTGTTGATGTTGTGAGCAGCCTGCGCCATCTCGCGCACCTTGCTGCCGTACTTGCCCGCCAGCGCGGCATTCAGCTTCGACTTCGGAATCGGCTTATCCTCATCCACGCCGAGCGCCCGATGCAGGCGTCCTTTGTGGCTTTTCTTGAAGGCCTTCTTTGCCCAGTGATCGACGACCTTTTTCGCCTTGCTCGCCATCACTCCTCCGTAATCAAAACGGTATTGTTCTGCTGCTTACGGCTCAGCAGGCGCTCACAGTCATCCGTGAACTCCGCTTCCGCCTCTTCCACAGTGCGAGCTTGCGTCGGAAAGATCATCGTGATGATCACCGGCGACCGCGATACGAAGACCTGTTTGCGTCCGGAGCTCGCCGGCAGCACATAGTAGCCGTCGAGCTCCTGCCATTCCTCGCCGACGAGCACCGCGGCAGCGCCGCACACGATCACCGTCGTCGCTCGCTTGATCAGAGCGCCTGTCATCACCATGCCCTGCGGCATGATGACGGTCCGCGCATACATCCCGGCGTGAATCACATGCTCTGTCGGCAGCTCGATCTGGTCGCCCGCCGCCAGCAGCGCATCCTCAACCGTAGCGATGCGCGGCAGCATATCCTTCGGCGTGGCGCACAAGGCAGACGAGCGGATCGCAAGCATGCTCACTGGAGTCTCCGGCAGAACACATGATTCGTAAGCGCGTAGTCATCCAGCAGCATCAGAAGCCTGTCAAGATTGCCGCCCACACGCGCGCTGTAGAAGATAGCTACACACCCAGCCGCCCGGGCGAATCGCTCCGCTTCCGACATCAGAAAGCGCCCCAGTTCGCTGGCGCGCGCCGCCGGCAGGACAAACAGGCTTTCCACCGAGGCAAACTTTCTGCCGTAGTGCGGCAACGCAGCAGTAAACACGCATGCAAACCCTTGCAGCTCGCCGTCCACGTACGCGCCGAAGCACTGCGCCGCGCCAGCCAGCTCCAGGCTCTCGTATGCTTCCCTCGACCGCGCCGTGGGACCACACAGCGGATTCGCGCATTCCTCGCTGTATGCGGCAAACATCTCCGCCGCGCGCGGATGATCGAAGATCTCCGCACACGATATCGCTCGCACTGAAAGGATGCCGGTCACAATCGGCAGTATGCTGCGCCACAGAAAAGTTACGCGTACACCGACGCGTCACATGTGCGCGTAAGGATCATATTCCTGCGGGCTTTCGCGACGCCGCGACCCAAAGACATCATCACGTTGCCGCGCCGGCGCATCCGGCAACGTGAACGTAAGCGCCAGCCCGTCCGCCAGGTCAGGCGACCGTCTCAGGCGCTTCTTCACCGCATCCTTCGGCTCGATCTGAAATTTGCCATTCGAGAAGAAGTAAGTAGGAGTCGCCAGCTCCGCAATCATCTCCGGGATATGCGGCAGGCAGCCCGCGCCCTTGATCCACTCCGCCATTTCCATCCACATCTGGGCACGCATGTTCAGATAGCGCGGATTCGCGCTTGGCTTGTCGAACTGGATCGCATACGGCGATCGACCCGCGGCCCGCAGCACATCCACAGCGCCGTGCGCCCAGCCGACCGTGTCATCAAAGAATGCCTGCTCCGCGTCGAGCTCGTTCATCATGCCCATCACCCGGTTCGCAATGTCCACCGACACAGCGCTTCCGCGCGCATGACGCATCGTCACCGGCATAAAGGCAGCAAGGCCCTGGCGTGGGAACAGAATCGTGCGATCGTCGCCATATCGCGCTACGTCGACGCCGATCCGCTTCTCAGCCCATTCATAGCTGCCCGGTTTCGGCGAGCGATTCATCGCAGCTTCCACTTCTTCGACAGACAGCAGCGCATTGATGGAACCGGGAGGGAACTGCCCGAGGATGTACGCCATCACCCACGGGTTGTCGCGTCCATAGGTCGCAATCTGCTGCCGCGCCCATTGGATATCTACGCGCGGCGTGCGCTTCGGATCATCCGGATCGGCAGTGATCGAGATGACTTCGTACTTGCCTTCCTGTCCTTCGCCGCGCAGCAGCGTCGAGACTTCGTACAGCAATCCGGTCTGGCTGGTCGTATTCCCCGCCGTGATGACGAGACCATCTTCGCAGCTGGTCAGTCCCTGCTCCGCGCTGCGCAGCATGTTCGGCGGAATGTCGCCGCTCTCATCGATGAGGTAAAAGGGATAACGCGAGTGCAGACCGGCGAGCGTTCGACCGATCGTCTCGAGATCGGCCGTCTTCGACCATCCCTTCGCAGCGAGAAACCACGTCTCCGGATGATCCTTCGCGACGATGCGCGTGCCCGTCCACTCAAAGGCCTCAATCAGCAGCTGGCTTTCATTGCGCCACCGCGCCATTTCCGCCCAGAGGTTGTCGCGCAGGTTGTCCGCGGTGATCGAAACCGCAATGCCTTTGGGGTGCTCATTGGGAGACGCAAAGCAGAGAAGGCGATGCCATCCGGCCCACGCCAGCACCGCGGTTTTGCCCGGGCCCGCGCAGGCCTTCATCGCGATGCGTTTGCGCCCCGGCCTGCCCAGCAGCTGCAACACGTCAGCCTGCCACGCATCCGGCTCAGCATGGAAGACTTCTCGCACAAAGAGCAGCGGGTCGCACCGCCACGCCTCAATCTTGCGGCTGGCTTGCTTCTTTTTCGTCATCCGTGCCACACACAAGCTGCTCGAGCGTCAGCTTGCCAGAGTGCTCATGCTTGTCCGTGAACAGCTTAAAGTAGCGCCCGAGCCGCTCGAGGTTCTGGCCTTTGTCGACGTGCTTTACCTTTTTCGTCACCGTCTTGATACCGAGCGACGTTTTGCGCTCTTCGACCTCAACAGAGGCGATCGACGCGCGAGTCACATCGTCGAGCAGATGCACGGGAATCAGGTTTCCGTTAGCGTCGAACAGCTTTCCGGGATCGAAGTAGGCCAGCTTTGCGATCTCTTCCAGCGTCCGCTCCGCCGTGATCTCGAGCTTCTCCACTCTTCGCTCATGCCGCGCGGCCACAATCTCCGCAACCTTAGCATTCTTTAGCAACTTGGCGCCGGTGACGTGAGCGCTGGAAGCCGCATAACCAGCGGCGATCGCAGCTCTCGTAGCGTTTCCGTCTACGAGGTATTCCGCGATGAACAGCCCCTGCTTCGGCGTCAGCTTGTCGCTCATTTCGTGACCTTTTTCCACTTCACCGGACGCTCGGCCCGGCGCTTGTAATTGCAGATGTCGCTGACCGTGGCCGGCGGCAGATTGAGCTCCCGGGCAATCTCACGTACACCCTTGCCCTGGTCCTCATGCAACTCACGGATATGATCCACAAGCTCATCCGAGATACGCGAACAGTGGTGCCCCTCGCCTACCCGATACCCGTTCTCGCCATAGCCCACTACGCGCTTTTGCGGAGGAGCAAATAGCTTTTCCTGCGCCGCGCGGATCGCCGCCAGCTCCTCGCTCCGCTCCGCCTTCACTTCCGTGCGCGAAGCCTTCAGGCCGCCGCTCCGGCGCGGGATGTAAAGCAGCAGTGCGTGGCGAATCGCGTCTTCGATCCAGGCAACGGATTTTTCCCAGTCTTCCGCCAGCCGCGCAATCGTCAGGCCGCCGGCAAACTGCGCCGCTACCACCTCTCGCGAAGCGGCGAGTTCATCCCGGCCCTCACATACATCCGACTCTTGCATTTCGCGCCTCCCGCAACCGCTGCTCATCCCAGAACCAGCGGTCTTCGTCTTTCCAGTAGCCATCGCCAAAAAACTTGTCGATTCCCAGCTTGACGCGCAGATACGGTCCCATCTCGATCTGCCGATGCCATGCCGCCACCATCGCGAGCGCAATCGTCGGCGGTGGCTGGCCTTTCGTCATCTCGAGCGCAATCACATCGCGCAGCAATCGGCGTCTTCGCTTACGCGCCCTTGCAATCGAAAGGGCATTGCACACCTGGTCGACAGCATGCTCGAGCGAACCCTGCAGCGGGCTGTCGCGGCCACACGTCCCCCCTTGGGGGACAACAGGGGGAGGGGACATGAGGGGGACTAAAGGGGAAATACCTAATAGGGGGTGTGGGGGAAGTGTCGCTGCGACACCTTTTCCCGTCGCTGCGACACTTTCTACTGTCGCTGCGACATTCTCATCCTCGTCGCTGCGACCATTTCCACACGCTTCCAGGCCGCCATCCATCGTGCGCCGCTTGCTCTGCGCCGCCGTGTACGCAGCGTCGAACACCGCAGCCAGGTCGCCGCCAAGCATGGCAAGATTCACCTTCAACGCAGGACGCAGCCGACCTTTGAACCACACTTCCGATCGCTCAAGCAGACCTATACTCACGAAGACCTGGACTAGCCGCGTCACAGTGCGTTCGGACACTTCCGTAAGCTCTGCAATGCGCGAGATGCCGGCCAGCGCCAGGCCTTCCGCGTTCGCCTCATCGACAATGAGCACGAGCACACTCTTCGCCGTCGGATTCTCCAGTTTCGTGCGATAAGCGTCGCGCAAATTCTCCCAGCTCATCGCACCTTACCTCCGCGCACAGCAATGCCCCCATCCATGCGCGTATCGACCCAATCAGACACAGCCTTCTCCCAACGCGCCGCGATGCACCGCCGCGGCGTCAACCTTGTTGCCGTTATGTCATGCGCTCAGTAAATTTGTCCGCGAAGAGAACGCGGATTTTTCAGCCCAAAAGCAGTGCCTTTACGCCGCCCCCAAACAGCGCTGCCCGCTGCCCGTCCGTCAACCGCCCCATGAAACGCTGCATCTCCTCCTGCGTAAATTCAAGCTCGATCCGGATCGCGGGCCGTATGCGCTGCAGCCACAGCCGACACCTGCTGCTGCGCTGCTGCGCTGCAGCCACAGTCGACACCTGCTGCTCATCCTGCTGCTGTTCAGGCTTGCCGAAAGCGCCAGGGCGCTCGCCGCCCCTTCGCGCTTTCGCAGTCGCCAGTCCCGCCTTCGCGCGCATCGCCTTGCACGATTCCGCCGTCACTCCGTACTTCTGCTCGAGCTCCGGTCCCGTCATCGTTTCCGGCTCGGCACAGATTTGCCGTCTCACTTCCTCTGTCGGCCTATCTCCCCTCACGTACTTTCTCCTTTCAACACTGTTCGATTGCATCCGCGCGAAGGGGTCGATCATCTCCGCGCCCATCACGGCTCCTGCCGGCAGCCGCACTATCTCACCGCGAATCGCTTTCGCGGGAGGCAATTCCTTGGCCCGCTTCAGCTGCGCTTTGCACCCGCGGCGGCAATGCTTCGCGCGCGTACCAGCTCGGCTTCACTTCGGCCTCCTGGACAACCCGCGGAATCCCCAGCTCCTCCGGCGTCCGGTGAATCACCGGCCCGGAGGCCTGCGCGCCCGGAAAATACAACTCGCCATATTCATCCACATCCGGCGAAACACTTGACTCTGCATCTATCTCACCTTGCGCAATGCAAACCGCGTTCCGAGGCAGGCAGCGCCGCGCTTTTCGCGCCGCCCTTCAATCACCGCCGCTCCTCCGAAGAATTCCGATACCTCGACGGAATCCACAGCTTGCAGCATCTCAATCTCGACCTTTGCCGAATTAATGATCGTCTGCGAAACCTCACACACAGCCCGCGCACGCGCCAGGTCCATCGGCTTGTCTGGATCCTTCAGCGCCTCCAATGTCTCGAACAGGTGATTCCTCAGGTCTCCCAGCTTGTTTTTCGCCATCCTGCTTTCTCCTCAATTTGCGTTTGAGAGCGCCGTTCAGCTGGATCACTTCTGCCAGCTCCCGAGGCAGACGCGTCCACATGCGGTTCCGCCGCGCCAGCTCGGCGCGCGAAACCAGCTCAAGATTGTCAATGTCACAGCGGCTGCGATCGCCGTCTTTGAAGCACACCGCGAAGCCGTCCGGAATCGGACCGTGCGCTTTTTCCCAGTTATGCCGCTGCAGCAATGGCCAGATTTTCGTATTGCCGAAACCCGTATACTCCCCCGGCTGCCATTCCCGCACCTTGATGCGCCAGTAACCTTCGGCGTCGACGCGCCGCGTGCCGATCGGCACCCAGTTCCTCGCCGCTATGCCATGACGCTCACCCTTCTTAAACAGCGTTTCCTCCATGCGTCCGCGGCCACGTGCATACCCCGGCCGTCGCAGGCCTTTGTTAGCCGGCACATGGCCCGGACGAAATCGACAGGCGGCACCCACGTTGTCGCCGCGTCGCAGGCGGCAAGCTGCGGGCGACTGGAGATAGGCGGCGCTCTTCTTCAGGCCAAGCCGCGCAGCAAGCTGATATACAGAGCCGACGTGGCGGCCGAGCCTGCGCGCCAGCTCCATCGTCGACATATCCGCATACAGCCTCCGGACCTCTTCAATCTCCGCTTCCGTGTAGTACCGCCGCGGCGGCAGAATATGACGGCTCTTCGTCATTGCCGGTCTATAGCCTTTCCGGAAAGCCGTATTCTTCCGACTTCCTGTTGAAGACTCCGCGAATAATTTCGTCCGGATCTTCGACACCGATGCGCGCAAGCAACAGCAACCCGTACAAGATGGTGTCGGCAACTTCGAGGGCAACCTTCCGCCGCGCCTCCAGGACGTTTCCGAAAGCGCGATCCGGCTCATTGATGCTTTTAACGCATGTCTCCAGGCGCTTCAGCTTCTTCGCCGCATTCGCCGCCTCGCCGGCTTCGCCGGCCATCGCACCGGCCCACTCCAGCGCCGTCCACTCTTCCAGCCCGCCTGGATGCCACCGTGCGCATCGCTCGAGATTCACGCGGAATACTTCCTCGAAAGTCAGCGCCTCATGCTTCTGCTCCTCGAAAGTCGGCGACTGCCGCCGCTCCATACCGCCTTCCGCTTTCTGCAGCTCCGCAAGGACGATACGAGGCGTATGGATGAGCTTCAACAGACGATCGTTCTCGGCCTGCAGTTCGAGCACTCGCTCACGCTGCTCAACCGCACATTTCACCGAATTAGGAGCTGCAGAATCTGCGCACCATCCAGCCCACTCTTTCCTTAAAACCGCCAGTGCCTCATCGGACGGCGTTTCGCGAAAACAACTGCGGATAACATCATCAAACGCCTGATCTCTGTAGCTCATACCGACAAGCCGCCTTCCTGCCGAGCCAGGCGCTCCGCTTCTGCCTCGCTCACAATCTTCAGCTCAATGCCTATCAGGTCATCGAACCGAATAGTGATGCCCTCGAACCCGGCATGCGCCTGGACAACTTCCGAGGGACTGATAACGACGTGATCTTTGCCCATCTTGCGCATGAGCAGAGCAGCAATCTTGTGCCACTGATCGTGCATCGATCGCGTCACTGGATGGTTTGGATTCAGTTCACTCACTTTGCCTTCCATATCCGCTCCGTCGACAAGGCAGGCCCGGCCAACGGAACTTTTCTAAAAAAGACTTTCCTGCTTTGCCGCCGGCAGAGATGCAGGTTTCGATTCCGCCAGCTTGGCGAGACATACAAGGCACGCGCCACGCCTGCCATCATGGACCGAGTGCATCGTTGGCTGGTGACACTTGTTGCACCAAAAGGACGCTTCCACCGTGCTCTTCGTGAAATGCTCAGGCATCATGTAGCTCCTCATCTCCGCGGTCCGCAACCTCTTCCGCACATTCTTCGCAATAAAGGACACGCTCTTTCGTATCCACCACGCCGTAATCGCCGGCGGCAATTTCTGTATCGCAGCCATGACACGCAGAGAGGTAGGCAACAATCTGCTTAACGAGCGGCATGCTTCGCGCCTTCTTTCTGGCGTACTGCGTCAGCGCGCGCCTTCCAGTCCAGCCAGCAGTCGCAACGCCTGGCTCCATTCGCATCCACGATCCAGCCATCCTCACAAAAACCGCATCGGTTCCAGGGTGGCGCCTCGTACGTCTTTTTACGTTTGCGCTTTGTCATGCGATCCTCCTTCCGTGCTTGATCCTCCGGAACGCCAGCTCCACCAGCCGATCCACCCTGTTTCCGCGCATCGGAATCGCCATCGACCGAGAGAGCTTTCTCTCGCCGCCCTTCTTACTCGCGCCCCACGCAACAATGGCGCGTTTCATGGCCGTCGGCGACAGGCTGCGGAAATTGCAATTCTCGCCCGCAACCGTCACTCGCTTTTTCGCCGACAACCTGTCAAACCAATCCCGCACGCGAAGCGATTCCGACGACACATACACTCGCTCCATCCGCAAAGCGGGAATCTGGTAGCCGCTCACTCTGCAGCTCCGATCAGCTCATCCGGAACATCAAAAAATCCCAACGCGCCTTTGCATGGAATTGGAGTTTTGAAAGCTACAGGATTGGCAAGGACAAACCCATATCTCCCGAAGAACCATGGACTCGTGCTGTAGATCGCGCAGCCAACGATGTCGACCTTGCCGACGATGTGTCCGCACGCCTCCTTGACATCCAACAGCGACGGAGAATCGCCTGCGATGCGATCACAAAAGGATAGGGCGTCTTCAATTTCCCCGTTATTCCACCATTTGCTGGCGTGCAAAAGCACAGTGCCGCGAAAGCTGGTGCGCCAGTCGCGGTTCTCGACATCCTTCCCGCCATGCAGGATGAACCACCACCACGGCGCTCGTACGCTGAGAGCTTTCATGCGCCCACCTCATCGTCATCCGCCTCATCGTCATCCGCCTCATCACCATCAAAATCCTCGACAAAGCAGCAGCACTCGCCAGCGCGGCATTCAGAACACACTTCCCGTCGGCGGCAATTTTTGCAATTCAGCAGATCCTCTGAATCGAAAAAACGCGTGCCGCAGACAGAGCAAGGAATCCCGTTTTCAACGACCTCGGCCTTTTCTGCTCCCATTTGCGAGACCAAAAAACTATGCCGAGGACACATGCCGCCGGCAGCCGCCAGCTTGTCGCATCCGGAAAATGAGCAGCCTGCCATTACGCGAGCTCCCCTCATGCCATCTCCTGCGGCGTCTCGTTATCCAGCGCCTGTGCGCGTGCGGCCGCCGGCGCAGAAAATCCCTGGTAATGAGCGAACCGCGGAATCGAGCGCTCCTCGGTATCGCGCCATTGCAGCAGCTCTCTGGGCCGCAGGTCCTCTTGCGCGATCATGAAGCCGATGATCGCCTGCAGCTTGCCGACTTCGCGCTCGAGCATCGTACGGTTCGACCGCGGCGCACTGCTGTTATGGCGATCCCACCCGTGGCGCACAACGCGACCTATGGATTCAGCAACACGCCCGCATTGCTCGGCAATCATGCCCAGCCGCTCCAGCTCGTCCACCTGGAGAGCCTTGGCGCCGACTTCGCCCTGCCTCATCTCCTCGAGCTGGCGCTCCAGGCGCTCGCGCAGCCTCTTCTCCCGATCGCATTCGAGCTTCAGCTCGCCGCCTGCTTCGATCGCACGCTGCAGGTCGATATCGCGATTCCGCAACACCTGCTCTACAGCCCACAGCTGCCGAGGCAAAGTGAACAGCGACCGCACGCCGTTCTTGCACAATTCATCCCACCACTCACGCAACCAGCCCCTCATTCCCTCTCTCCTCCGCTCTTTCATTCACCGCCAACGTCCTTCCAGCTCAACCGCGCAGCCTTGCCGCGCTTCTCCTGCCGCGCCTGCGCCAGGTCCTCGACCAGCGGCTGCAGGTGCGCGAGCATCATGTCCTCGACATCCTTCGGCGCGATCGCATCATCCACCGAGAGCGCTCCGTCGCCGGCACGCATCACAATCACCGCCAGGGCCCCACTTTCTTTGCGAAGCCAATCTGTGTACGCGACGATGGAGCCGGTCCTCTCCCAATGTCGATCCTTCTTTCGCTGCGCCATTCAACACTCCGGACCAAACGGCTCATCGTCTTCATCGCAGTAGCAATTGCTGCACTCGACACAGCCCCCGCAGTCTTCGCAGAAGGCCTCATCACCGTGGCCGCATTCCACTTCGCCGTCTTCGTCGATATAGGGCATCATTCACCTGCCGTAGCTTCTGCCGGCTTCTGCAGAGCTGCCTTTTCGGTCAGCTCGCGCAGCGCCTGCCGCGCCGGATGGAGCGGCCCCAAAAACGGCGCCAGCGACTTATCCGCATCCTGCAATCCGCGCAGATACGCTTCATGCGCCACCAAGCCATAGAGCTGCGATTGCACCGCCATCACGCTTCCATACACCCAAAGAAGCACGGAATGCTGTTTTCGGCGACGAGCTCGTCAAGATACGCGTGGAGAGACAACGTCTCACCAAAGCCGTCATCATCACGCTCCACGTAGATCGTCTTCTTTTCGAGGTCCTCATCAGAAAGCGCAAACGGATAGCCAGGTTCAATTTCAAATTCTGCTTTCATCGCAGCGATGCCTTCCGGCGTCTCCTCGTAGCCGTAACATGCTGCCATTGCTTTCAGCGCCTCATCTTCTGAAGTCGCGGCAAACCATTCGCCGCCGGCCATCTGAAAGACTTGAGCCATACTCTTGCTGTCAACTGTGTCAGCCATCGCTTATTCCTCCTCGGCAGATTCCGGTGACCTTGGCGGCCAAGCCTCATCCGCTTTTTCGTCAGCGGCCGCCTCAGCCTCTGCATGCACGCCCTGTTCGCGCATGAACTTTTCAAAGTCACGGTGCGCAGCAAACAGGTTCAACTGCTTCTCTGCATCCGTCATCGGCTCTTTACGCACAATCTCGCCCGTGTCGAGCCGCACGATACGCTTATAACCTTCCTGCGGAGCATGGAACTGGACAGCGCAACGGACCATGCGCTCTTCCAATCGGTCGCGGATCGCTCTCGAAAGCTCCCGCTGCTCTTCCTCGAGACCGACCTGTTTGTCCTTAAACTCCTTCATCGCCGCGGTACGCGCTTTAGACAACGCGTCGATCTGGCTAACCGTCTCGCCGAGAGCGCGGCCGCGGCGCTGTACTTCTTCGTCTGTCAATACGCAGGACAACTTCATCTCCAGCGTTGCGTAACTATTCAACTCAACCCTCCTGCAGACAACCAATGCTCGAGAGCGATTCCGCTCTCGAGACCAAGCCACGCGCAGCCACACAGGACCAACCCCAGAAAGAGCCAGCCCAGCTGCGAAAGCAGCCGGGCCCAGGCCTCTGTGCTTGGCACGCGTGGCGACGTCGTTCGATTCACTGGCTCCAGTCCGCGAAGCTCGCAATAGCAATCGCGGCAATAGAAGCTCTCGCCGACGCGCACTGTTGCTTTCGCATCACGGCCGCGCGTATCGCAATTGGGCTGCCAGCAAATCATTCCTCCGTTACAAAACTCAAAATGAAACACATCCTCAGTCATGCCGCCCTTCCCCTCTTCCGCTTCCGCGGACGCAAAAACTGATGAAAGTAAAGCCGCTGGCACGCGTAGGCCGTGCATACCGTGCGTGTATGGTTCAACCACACGCACTTGTCGCCGTCCGGAGTCGCGCAGGAGTCTCCGTGGCAGCCGCAGTAGCGGCACGTCCCCGGCACCGGCGGCTGCATCATTGCACCTGCGCGCCTTCTTCCAGCGATTCGCCGGATCTGCTTGGCACGTCCACCGGAGCGCACACAATCGGCGCCTGGTCTTCATCGCCGTTTGAGAGCTCGCAGTCAACGTGATCCACTTTCAGCAGCAAATACTGGTAGGCAGCGTTAGCGCGTGCGAGCCGGCGAGTAGCGAAATACTGCAGAACGTTGAAGCCCATCAGGATCACCGCCAGGCAGCCGGCTGCGCCCAGGGCAAAAGAAGAGCGCCGCCGGCGCGGAAGATTGGCGCGACGTCGAGCAAAAGACCTCATGCTTTGCCGCCTTTCTTCGCAGCTTTCTTAGCTGGCTTGAGCTTTGCGAAGCGGGCTTTCTGAGCGGCTGCAATCCGCTTCTTGGCCTCTGGGCTGAGCCTCACCGGCTTTGCATGGGCGCCCTTCTTTGCGGGCTTTTCGATGTCCTTCTTAGGCTCCTGGACGGTAGCTGGCACTGAAAGGCTTTTCGCAATCCCGTCTGCGTCGATACCGAAAAATTTCGCTACCTCCCACAGCTCTTCGCGGTCGCCTTCTGGGCGTTCCCAGTGCCATTCGTAGACACGCAGGCCGTCGAAGCACTGCCTGTCGAGAACAACAGCGGTCAACTTTTCTGCCGGAGCAGTCAGCACCCACTGGCTGAATCCCCGCCTCCATCTCTCCCAATCTTTGCCGACAGGCTGGATCGCATGCGCCTGGCAAAATTGCTCATCCACGCCTGGATCACAATAGAGCAGCAACTTCAAAGCGGTAACGGCCGTGAGCGGCTTCGCCTTGATCGCGTCATATACAGCCTTACGGATCAGCGGTTCGGAGGCCATATACGCCTTTTGCCCTGCCTCACGCGCCTTGCGCCGCTCCTCGCTGTTCTCGTTCGGCGGGGACGACCTGCGATCTGCTGGCTGCGTGATCTCGTGCTTGTGCGTCTTGCATTTCTGGTTCACGCAAACGGTCTTAAAGACGCCCTCTTCCGTGACGCCGCGATGCGTATCTGGGCAGCTGCCCTTCTTCGCCTCGACCCATTGACCCTGCTTGAAGGTCGTCTTCTCGAGCACGCTGCCTTCCTTGATCGGCAGCGTCGAGCGCGACGTAGAAAGCTTAAGCACTGTGCTGCCGCTCTCGGCCGCCTCTTTCACGGTGAGCTTCACGAATGCTTTTTTCTTCGCTTCGTAGCAGCGTGGATCCGTGCAGGTGTCTTCCTTGGACGTCAGATCGCCGAAGAGGACCGCGTTGCTGCCGACGCGCTTCGGACAACTCGTGCAGGCGCCGGCAGTGGGAACGAGAGCCGCATCATCGAGAGCCCAGGCCGCGTCTTTGAGAGACAGCGTGATGTTATTCGCAATCCACTCGCGGACCTCTTTCTCGGTCGCTACTCGATACCAGTC
This sequence comes from Alloacidobacterium sp., assembly GCA_035547425.1. GTDB lineage: Bacteria > Acidobacteriota > Terriglobia > Terriglobales > Acidobacteriaceae > Alloacidobacterium. Next base: position 163,888 of record DASZUU010000049.1, read on the forward strand.
GCTCTCCGAGCCTTGGATGTTGGCGATCGCGCGCTTCAGCTTTTCTGCGACCGTCTTGCCGGAGGCGGACTTGCGATAGTCGACCGCAAAGACGATCGCCCGCTCCTGATCTTCCGGCTGCAGCCTGGCAATCAGCAGCGCAACCTCGAGGCTCAGGAAGCCTTGACGCATAACATCCTGAGCCTCGGGTATGAGGGAGAGCAGCTTGATACGTTGCACGACGTAACGCAACGTCTTACCAGCCTTCAGGGCGACAGTGCTCGCATGATCCTCCATGCTGGCGAACACGCTGCCGCCGTTCCAGCCCATCTGTTCGATCAGAAGCTTGTAGCCTTCCGCCTCTTCCATCGGGCTGAGGTCGACGCGCTGCAGGTTGTCGACGACGGCGTAATCGAGAGCTTCCGCATCGGACAACTCCCGGATGATCGCCGGCACCGAGCCGAGGCCCGCGAGCTTGGCAGCCTGGAAGCGCCGTTCGCCGGCAATAATCTCGTAACGCTGCTCATCGCCGCCCACAGGCGACCAGCCCGGCCGCACCGTGATGGGATTGGTGATGCCCATCTGCTTGATCGAGGTAGCCAGCTCGGCAAGCTGCGCTTCGTCGAAATGCTTGCGCGGATTCACCGGACTGGGATCAAGCAGAGAGATCGAGATCAGCATGACCTCGGAAGTATGCGCAGTAGTCGTCATTGCGCACCGCCTTTCGCCTTGACGAGTTCGGGGTAATAACGTTCAAGAAAATACAAATCCCACTGCGCAACCGTCTGCAGATGCTCAAGCGAACGGCCTTCACTCTTGGCGATAGCTTTCTCTGACTGCTTGCAGATATCGCAGTGATGGTGAGGATCGATACGGCGATGCTCTTCGAAGGAAGCTTTTAACCCTTCGAGCAATTCAGTTGGGTATTTTCTACCCGGCTTGATATTGCGATGCCATGGACCCGGCGTATGATTTGCGCTCATTGCGCACCGCCTTCCGAGCTGGCCACAAGAGGCCGGGAGCCGAAATCGAACGTGTCCAGGAAGAAGAGAATTCGCTCCGTGAAAGTCGCAGTGCGAGCTTTTTCACCGCCAACGAGATCCCCATGCTGCATCGGAGACTCGCTGACGGTGGCACCTTGCCGGGAGCGCACCGACAAGCCTGGCCGCGGACCGGGTCGGTCCGCAGAGCGCTCGGAAGTCTCGGCCGAAGCCGGCGCATCTTCCGTGGCGCTGATCTGTTGTAAAGTTTCCGGCTGTTCGCCGGCCGCGGTGGCAACGGCGTCTCTTCCGTTGCACCAGAAATCCTCCGCCCCAGCAGTGGAAAGCGAAGGTACTGCCTGTAAATTGCCCATGGCTACGCTCCTCAGGTGCTTCGAGAAGCAACTGATAGGAGCGCAAAAATGCCAAAAGCGGACGACCTACGGAGTTTCGTCCGTGGGTCGTCCGCTTCTGAGAATCGAAATTCGTGCGCACTTTCGCAGCTCCTATCGGAAATCTGCGATTTTTAGCTTCTTGGTGGCGGCGGGTAGAATCGAACTACCGACCTACGGGTTATGAGTCCGTCGCTCTAACCATCTGAGCTACGCCGCCGGTTTTTCAGGAGGGAAATCGCTGAAGGGGCTACGTTTCTATGATACGAACGATGCGACGCGCGGTCAATGCGGCCTCCCCACAGTTTGAAGAAGCAGCAGGACACCAATTGCCGCCAGCCCCAGGTACACATATTTCATAAAAATGTCGCCCCGCAGCCTGTGATTCAGAAAACGCCCGATCCAGATGGCCGGGAGCGCCGCGGGCAGGGAAACCAGGTAATAGTGCGTCACCGTCCTGGTCCACAAGCCCGCCGACCAGTAGCCCGCCATGCCGATGATGCTTGCAGGCAGGAAGTACCCCTGCAGTGTTGCCCGGAAATGCTGTGCTGACCAGCGTCGCATCGAACCGTAAATGGCAAGCGCCGGACCATTCATCCCATAAGCTCCGCCGAGCGCTCCGGCAAGAAAGCCGCAGCTCAGAAGCCAGGCACGGCTATCCGAATGCAGTTCCGGCGGGCTTTTTACCGCCAGCGAATACACTGCAAACGCAATGATGATGCCGGCAAGCGCAATCTTTACAGCGGTCTGATGCGTGCAGGTCAGCAGCCAAAGCCCTAGCGGAATTCCCAGCAGGGACGAGAACACAAGCCACCCGGTGCTGCGCATATGCACCTTGCGCCAATCCTGCGCTACAACAATCGCGGCAATCGTAATCGACATCAACACCGCCACCGGCGTAGCCACGGAAATCGGCAGGAAAAACGCCAGCAGAGGAACCGCGACGAGTGCTTCGCCGAATCCAAAAGTGGACCGAACTAGCGTGGCAAGGAAAATAACCCCGAGCACCAGCAGCGTAGTAGTATCGATCACTTTGTCAAAAATCCCGCATGCGCAATCGTCATGTCTCTATTGTATCGGCGAACCGATGTTCTCTGATTTTGTACTATACGGTGTATAGTATCCTGGTATACAGTGTATAGCGATGAAGGAAATTACCACTGCAGAACGCATCGCCGATGAAGCGCTCAAGCTCCTGGAAGATGAAGGCGAGAGCGCCGTCAGTATGCGGCGCATTGCGCAAACGGTGGGCATTACGCCCATGGCCATCTACCATCATTTCCCCAACCGCGAAACCCTGCTGAATTTCGTTGTCGACCGTGAATTCGGCAAGTTTCTGGGATATATCCAGGCGCGCCCGTTGCGCGGCTCCTTGCAGTCCCGATTGCTGGGCTGCATGGATTCCTATATTGATTACGCATTCGATAGGCCGCGCATCTTCGACTATGTTTTTTCCCAGCCGCGGCCAGGCGCGCGCCGCTACCCCGACGATTTTCGCGCTCGTCGTTCGCCGACTCTGACGCCCATCGCAGACCTGGTAGCGGAAGCGATGAAGTCCGGCTTTCTAAAAAAGGACGATGCCTGGGAGATCGCCATGGAGCTATGGGCGCACGCGCATGGATACGTCGCGCTCTATCGCGGAGGCCGTTTTCACTTGTCAGAAGCAGAGTTTCGCGCCCTCGTGCGCCGCTCATTGAGGAGATTGTTATATGGACTTAAAGCCAAATAATCATGCAATCGTTGCGTTTTGCCTTGGGCTGTCGGCAATGTTCTTTTTCTTCGGAACAGGCCTCACTCCCGCGTGGCCGTTTCTATGGCTGGCGCCTATTCCGGTTTTATGGATTGTGCCGCGTCTTTCTGCGGGGACAGGATTTCTTGTCGCAGCTGTGGCCTATGCAATCGGCAGTTTCAACGTCTGGCATTATCTGACCGCCGTCATTCCGGTTTGGCTGGCGTTAATCAACTCCATCGTGCCTGCCTGCATCTTCGGCCTGGCAGTTTTGTTGTTTCGCAGCCGCATACTGAAAGGAAAGCTATGGCAGGCCGCATGCATCGTTCCCATCGTATGGGTTGTGTATGAGTATCTGACGTCTATCATTTCAATCCATGGAACCATCGGCAACGTCTCTTATTCGCAAATGAATTTTCTTCCCGTTCTGCAGATTGCGTCTGTTACCGGGATCTGGGGCATCAGCTTTTCTGTATTCTTATTTGCTGCCACGGTGGCGGCGCTCTTCGGCAGCGGGCCTCAACGACAAAAGCAGATGCTCGCTGCAGCATCAGTTATCTATCTTCTCGCCGTATTTGGGTACGGCATTTGGCGGCTGGCGGCAACACCAAAGGATTCGCCCACCATCAAGGTAGGGCTCATCGCATCGGATGATTCGATGAACCTGGTTGTTCCCACAACAGATGCTGCCGCTCAGGAATTTGATCGGTTCGGCGCGCAGATGCTGTCGATGGCGTCGCAAGGCATTCAGCTCTTCGTTCTGCCGGAGCACAGCGGGCCGGTAACGGACGCAACCGTGGCCGCGACAGATGCTACTTTCGAGAACCTGGCACGCCGGACGCATGCCTTTATCGCGATCGGGATCGATCGCATATCGCCGACCATTTCGCGGAATCAGGAGCGAGTGTATGCGCCGAACGGAACGCTGCTGGCAACCTACGACAAGCATCATTTACTGCCGCATTGGGAAGATCAATTTACCCCATCCACCAGCCGCACAGCGCTTTCAGTGCCGTATGGAGCCATGTGCGCCGGGCCCGATGCGAAAAGCACGCCAGCCTCGGTTTCAGCGCTGTCCGGTAAGTGGGGGTTGGAAATATGCAAGGACATGGACTTTCCCAAGCTTAGCCGCCAGTATGCTCGCGACGGTGTCGCTCTGATGGTAGTGCCGGCATGGGATTTCAGCTTGGACGGATGGTCGCACGGACGCATCGGCGTGATGCGCGCCGTGGAAGGCGGCTTCAGCGTTGCCCGTTCTGCGAAAAAGAGCATTCTCTATGCCACCGATGATCGGGGTCATGTGCTTGCAGAGCGTAATACAGACTTCGTTCCCTATGCGACCGTGGTGACAAATGTTCCCGTCCGGCATGACAAAACTCTCTACTCAATATGCGGAGACTGGTTCGCATGGCTGAATATCGCGCTCCTGCTGTGCCTGTTATGCATGCCGCTGATCGAGCACAATTGATTACACTGAATCTGTTGCCTTTCTAATTGATTGAGGAGATGGATTGCGCATACTGGGTGTCATTCCTGCGCGGCTCGCGTCCACCCGCCTGCCCCGCAAAGTGCTGCGCGAGATTGCAGGCGAGCCCATGTTGGCCTGGGTCTTTCGTGCGGCTCGCGCCTGCTCGCAGCTGGATGAAGTGCTGATCGCAACCGATTCCGAAGAAGTCATGGAATTTGCGCGGTCGCGAAATATGCCCGCTATGCTCACTCCGGCAGATTGCGCCAGCGGTTCCGATCGCGTCCATGTTGTCTCGCAATCCGTTGCCGCCGACGTGTATGTCAATATTCAGGGAGATGAGCCACTGCTGCGTGCCGAACACCTCGACACGTTGCTGTATCCCTTCAGTCGTCCGGAAGTGCAAGTCACCACTCTGGCCACTGCGTGCGCACCGGAGCTGGTTCATAACCCGAACGCTGTCAAAGTCGTCACAGCAGATGATGGCCGCGCTCTGTATTTTTCCCGGGCCGCCATTCCGTTTGATCGGGACAGCATCGGTTCCGTTCCTTACAGGAAGCATCTCGGCATCTATGCTTACCGCAAGGCAGCATTGGAGCGCTTCCATAGCTTGCCGCCCGGCAGGCTCGAAACCATTGAAAAGCTGGAACAGCTGCGCTTTCTGGAAAACGCAATGGATATCCACGTTGCCCTTACGCCGTTCGACACCGTAGGCGTGGATACCGAAGAAGATATGGCGGCGGTAGAGAATCTTTTAAAAATCAATAAAAATAGACAGCTTTAAAAAATCTGTTGAGTCTTTTTTGAGGGCTTCCTCATCATATTCGTTGCAACAATCATTAAATAGTTGTTATAACGATTATTGATTGCGACCAGGAGATCATCATGGCAAATTTATTACTCATCGAATCCAGCCCAAGAACAGCATCCGTTTCCGGCTCCGTAGCAAAAGAATATGTCACCGAATGGCAGCGCAAGCATCCCGCAGGGAAGGTCGTGCGCAGAAATGTGTCGGCGAATCCTGTGCCGTTTCTCACCGAAGCCTGGATTGCCGCCGCCTATACTCCGGAAGAGAATCGCACGACGGAACAGAAGGAGACTCTCGCCATATCCGACGCACTGATCAACGAGATAGAGACAGCCGACACCGTGGTGCTGGCCGTGCCCATGCACAACTTCGGTATCTCTGCCCAACTGAAGACGTGGCTCGATCAGGTCATCCGCGTAGGCCGCACATTTACATATACCGCGCAGGGCCCGCAGGGGCTTTTGGATGAGAATAAGAAGGTCATCGTTATCGTCGCTCGCGGTGGGGCGTACTCCGGCGAATCGCCATATGCGTTTTTGGATCAGCAGGAGCCGTATCTGCGGACCGTATTAGGCTTCATCGGACTGAAGAACATTCAGTTTGTATATGCCGAAAACCAGGCTCGCGGACCTGAAGCCGCGCAGCAGGGAGTCAAAACAGGCATCGAAGCAGCTCTGGCGCTCGCCTGAAGAATTTCCCTCGATGCTCCTGGTCAAGCCTTCGTCACTCCGGCGATGACGAAGGCTTGGCTCGTTCCATCTATCTGGAGTGCGGGGTTTTATAAATCACTCCATCCTTCATCACAAAATCCACCTTCTCCATCACAGAAATCTGATCAAGCGGATTGCCCGGCACCGCAACAATGTCCGCAAGCTTGCCTGCTTCCACCACGCCTACTTTATCTTCCATGCGCATAAGCTTCGCCGCCTGCAGCGTTGCCGTCTGCAGCGCCTCCGATGCGGGCATGCCGTCGCGCACCAGGGTCGAAAACTCTTTTGCCGGAGTGGTCGTCCAGGGGAAAGCGCCGGCGTCCGATCCGAAAGCAATCTTTAGGTGTGCCGCCATCGCGCGACGAAAAGTATCGGCATGCGTCTTGATCATCTGCTGATACACCGGATTGCCGTCGCTGGCACGCCCTTCCGCCACTGCTTCCAGAGCATAGGTAGTCGGCACATACCAGATGCCCTTTTCCGCCATGGTTTTCATATCTTCGGGCGCGATGTAATCGCCATGTTCAAGCGTATCCACTCCTGCGGTCACAGCGTTGTGCACGCCATGCAACCCCATGGCGTGAGCCGCTACCGGATGATTTTCCCGATGCGCTTCGTCCACAATCGCTTTCAGCTCGTCGAGAGTAAAGGTTGGAATATCATCGAGCACGCCATCCGGACGCAGAACGTAACCGCGATCGACATACACCTTTACCCAATCCGCGCCGTAGGAAATCTGTTCGCGCACCGCTTTGCGGCAGTCATCCGGGCCATCGCAAAGCTGTACCCCATGCGGCACATCGATTCCATAAGCATAGCCCAGCAACGGATACGCCCCCGTAACGTCGAGCGCGCGCGTAGCCACCTGCATGCGCGGCCCCGCCACCACGCCTTGCTCGATCAGGTGCTTGATATCGACATCGGCATAGAGTGCGCCTTCTGTTTCCAGATCGCGGATGGTCGTAAATCCATAATGGAGAGCCTTGGTGGCCGTGGCCGCTCCTACAATGGCGCGATACGCGAGCGATTGTTTCAGCAGCTGATCTGCATAGGCCGAGGCCGTGGCGTCGCCCTGAAGCAGTACATGCGTATGCGTATCAATCAAGCCCGGTAGACATGTTTCCGAGGAAAGATCCGTAACATTTGCATCTGCGGGTAGTAGTTCATTGCTATTGACGGCGGCAATCTTATTGCCCTGCACTTCAATGACAACGTGTGGACGCAGCGTTCCGCTGGCGCTGTCGAACAAGGAGCCGCACTTTAGATAGTGTGTTGTGCTTTGTGCAAAAGCGATAGGGCAGAGCAATAGCAGCGTTCCGAAAAATATATGCCGACACAGTGAGGTCATGGCGGGGAAGATATCACTGTTACCGGGCCGGAGCAAGATGTGGTTTCCATCCTGCTCCAGTTCGCGATGTACGAGAGCTACTTCTCTTCGAGAACAGCCACCCCATATGCAGGCAGATCAACCGAACCACGCGAAGTATTGCCTAACAAATCGCGCATCTCGCGCGGCAGATTCACCTGCGCGTCGTGTGTATTGTGGTTGATCAGAATCAGCACGGAATGATCTTTTCCTTTGCGCAGGCATACCTCGACGCCATCAGGCGCATGGGGAACGATAGCCTGTACGCCGCTTTTCTGCAGCAGGGAAGCAGTCAGTTTCGACAGCAGCTCGTCATCGAGCCACGCGCCGACATACGTAATACTGCCCTTGCCAACCTTGCGTGTAATCACCGCTGGCTGATGATCGAGCCATCCATTGCTCGCTCCGTAGCGCAGCAACACCTGCGTCTCCGGCGACTTTGTACTAAGCTGCTCCGCCCACAGCGAGGCTGTGCCCTCGCCGAGTTCTCCGCTGACGGAAACCTTGTCTTCCAGCGCATAGAACTGCTCCACGCGTCCGCCGAGCGCATCCACCAGCGGCCCCGGCTGGCGCTCAGTATGGAGGGAATTGTATTCATCCTTCATTCCCGACCGCGGCCCCAGGACAAGATTACCGCCCTCTTTCACCCAGTCCAGCAGATGATCCGCGCTTTCTTTCGACAAAACATTCAAGCCCGGCGCAACCACCAGTTTGTATGAATCAAGAGGCGCATGCACGGAGATCACATCCACCGATTGCGCCTGGGTATAAAGTGGTCGATAAAAGGCATCCATTTCCGCAACCGGATCGAAATGCCGGTTATGCCTCTGGAAGTTGATAGCCCAGCGGCTATCGTAATCATTGATGAGCGCGACCGATGATTGAGGCGTAGTGCCGGCCAGCGCCGCGCCCGCCTTATCGAACTCTTCGCCTATTTGTTTGATCTCGTCATACACCGGCACAGGCGTTCCATCCGCGCCGACCAGCACTCCATGATATTGCTCCTGCCCATTCAGAGCGCTGCGCCACTGCCAGTATTCCACCGCATTCGATCCATGCCCGATCGCCTGCCACGCCATGTCGCGCACCTGCCCGCGAGCAAGGGTCGAGTTAACGGCATTCCAGTTCACGAAGGCGGGCTGCGTCTCCATTACCCAGAAATTCTTATTCTTGAATCCTCGCGTAAGATCATGCCGCGCGCCGTTGTCCAGCCAGTCGTAATGCTCGTTGCCGATGTAATCGTCCCACGCCGCCATGTCGAGATTCGAGTGAACAATATATGCGTCGAATCCATCGAACCAGCCCATTGTGTTGGTCGTGATGAACTGCCTCTTATCGGCATGAGGGCGGATAGCGCTGATCTGATTTGCCGAATAGCTCTTCCACGTATCGCTGACGAAATGCTTCCAGTCCAGTAGCAGCCCGGGATTTTCTTCTTTTTCGCGGACTGGAATTTCATCAAAATTATCGTAGGTCTGGCTCCAGTACGAAGTCGTCCAGTGGTCGTTGAGGTTCGCAATCGTTCCGTACTTGGCCTTCAGCCACGCGTGAAACTGAGCCTTCGCTTCCGGATCGAACGACGGCGCGGCATATTCATTGTCGAGCTGCCAGCCCACCACATTCGGATTATTGCCATACCGCTCAGCCATCTTCTCCGCAATCTCGTGCGCAAATCTGCGATAGCGCTCGCTGGCGAAAGAGAACTGCTGCCGATTGCCGTGCTCATCGCGCACGCCATTCTCATCCATGCGCAGCGTGTCCGGATACTTCGTTGTCAGCCACGCCGGGGGAGCAGCGGTCGGCGTCCCCAGCACAATGCAGATATGGTGTTTTGCCGCAAGCGCAATCGCGCGATCGAGCCATCCAAAATCGTATTTGCCTTCCGCGGGCTCCATCGCGCTCCAGGCAAATTCTCCAATGCGCGCCAGGTGAATATGCGCCGCTTCCATCAACGAGAGGTCGGCATCCCAGCGTGCCTCCGTCCACTGTTCGGGATACCACGCCGCTCCCACCAGCAGCGGTGGCTTGTCTGCATATTCCGTCGCTTGCGCACTTAGCCTCTGCGATGGAATCGACAGGAGCAAAGCAGAGAGGCCAATCGTAAAAGCACAGCAAAGAGGACGCATCTTCATGGAACTAATTCCCTCAATGTACGCAGTCCGCATGGCGCAGACTGCAGATCAAAACATATCAACGAATCAGAAGATTCGCTGCCGGATAATCGATCCCGTCAACCCTGGTGATAATTTCCGGCAGCGATGGCGTGAGCGTAAGCACTTCAATCGCATTATTCTGCAACAGCGCAGTGTCCTCTGTCTTCGCGCCGCGAATGCTCGGATTCCACGCCAGGGCCTCCGTCGCAGAAAGCGCCTGTTTTCCCTGCGGCGTAGCCACCCATTCGCGTTCAAGATAACCCGCCGTACCACCCTGGTGGTGCAAATTTTCTTCACCGGCAAAACCGGCTTCTTGATATGCCTGCTGCGCAACCGCAAAAAGTTTGGCAGCCGTGACGCCGCTGCGGCTCGCATGCAACAGCTTTGCATTCACCTGCGCGCATGCGGCAAAACCATCCACAAGCTGCTGCGGCGGCTGTCCAAAATACACAAAGCGCGTGATAGACACAGCCAGCCCCCATTTGCGCGCGCAAAGATTCAGCATTCCGTAATGCTCCAGCACTCCATTGCGCGAGACAGCATGCTTGTATTTGAAGATGCGGTCATCTGCCGCCATCAGCAGAACCGTGGGAAGAATGCCTTGCTCGAGCAGTGCGGCGGCTACCGCTGCCGACATCGCATTTTCCGTCATGCCGGGCTCCAGGGCATGCAGTGTTTCTGCCGTGGCCTCTGCCGTATGCTGCGCCAGCCACCGAAAGCGGTCCACTTCGGCAGCAGTCAGCGGCGCGCGCAGCGGCGCAAGATCAACAGTAGTAAAGCCCGGTGCATCTGAATCCGTTCCCACAGCCTTGTTTCCCGCAAGGCGATAAACAGCATCGAGCGTGCCGTCTTCATACCAGGGACGAACGACCGGTTCATAGCCGAGGCCCTCGAACTCTTCGCTCGCCAGGCGATCCGCTTCATTATTCGTGGTCAGGTAGTATTTGCGTCCATCGCGTGTCACCAGTAGCGAAGCGACAGCCGTTTCCAAAGGAATAGCCACGCGCGCTTCTACCTGCCCCGCCGTTGCCCAGGCAATATTCTCATTGCGGCGTATCCACAGCGCCGAAAGCTGTAGCCTATCCAACAGCGCAGCGATGCGCGCGTTCTTTTCAGCAAACTCCTCGGCGCGCAATTGAGGATCGACCTGTGGCGTCGTAAGATTCGGCAACTGTGCGGAACGATTCATAATGCCCCTTCAAATAAATCGATTTTGTCCATGTTTCTCTGGAAGTTCAATGTACATGCAGAGACTGCTTGTATGCAAAATCGAATACAGCATGGCGCAAACACAGAGTTCAACAAAAAGAGCCGCCTCGCAAGGCGACTCTTCTGTTGTGTTTCGGAAACACTATTCGCGAGGAGCCAGCGTCAGCGAATTCAACAGCCTGAAGCTGATCACCGTTTCCGGAGAAAGCGAAATATCGCGGTTGTTGCCGGTCAATCCCGCTCCTGCCGTACCGGCGCCCGCGCCGGCCAAAGCGCCGATGGCCGCGCCTTTTCCGCCGCCTGCCAGTCCGCCAATCAACGCGCCGGCTGCGCCGCCGCCGCCGATGAATCCAGCGGTCCGCTTGCCTTTTCCTGTCGTCTGCTGGCTATAAACACTGCTGCTGATCTGGTAGGTTCTGCCCCGAACCGTAAGCGCCTGCAGCCTGATCCCAAGCGAAGCCGCACCCTTGAACCTTCCGGCGGATTTTGCATCGGTTACGGTGCCCGAAACTGCGGAACCTGCCGGAATCGCTGTGACTCCGCGCACGGTAACGGAATTTACCAAAGTCCCGTTAAATCCTTCGCCGGCATTGCTCGTCTTCGAGCTCAAAGCGCTTCCCAGGCGCACGGACAGCGTCGTTCCCGCTGGAACCACAACCGGCGGTGGGGGTTCCGGAGCAGCCGGTGCTGCCGCTGGTGCGGGAGCCGGCGTAGCCGTAGGAGCCGCTGCCGGCGCAGCCGCTGGTGCGCTTTGTGCCGGTGTTGCTGCGGGAGCGCTCGCTGGCTGGCTTGGAGCCGGAGCCGGTTGCGTTGCCGGAGCTGCAGCAGGTTGCGTCGCTGTTGCCTGTTCCTGATTTGAGGACTTGTTGCATCCGGAAACAATCAGTCCGGCGGAAAGCAGGGTTGTCACCAGAAAAAACTTACTACGGCTCATGGTTGAGACCTTTCTTACACCAGGGGGTTTAATCAACAACTTCGCCCGAAGCTTACCATTCTTTGCGCTACTCTGCATTACAATTCCCCACATCCGCCCTGCTGAAAGATTCTCCGAAAGGCTCTGATTTGTTTCGTCCCGTGATGTCCCTCCGTCAAGCCATAAATCCTGCAACTATCAGAAAATAAAAGGTATATAGGTGTAGGGGATTACCGCTCCATTTTGTAAAATTGAAAGAAGCGGCTAAATTTTTTAGCAGCCTATTTTGTAAGTTATTGAAAACAAACCATCGCCGTACAAAATAAAATCCTGTAAGCAATTGAAAATAAATGATCTCTGCAAGATCGGGGAAGGGTATCTGATTAGAAAAGGCTATTTTCCATCGCTTCGGGAAGGCTGTCCCGTCGGCAATGCCCATGCAAAAAGCATCCCGCCGCCGCTGGTCAGCACAAATTGGCGGCCATCCAGCTCATAGGTAATCGGCGAGTTCAGCATCGGTGAGCCCATGCCGGCATGCCAAAGCGTTCTCCCGTTGCCGGTATCGAGCGCCAGCACATTGCCGTGGGCATCGCCGGTGAACGTCACCCCGGAATCGGTAGTGAGCACGCCCGCGCCCGATCCACCGGGGCCGACCTCGTGCGTCCAACGCAGCTTGCCCGTCTGGTAATCGATGGCCTCAATGGTGCCCTTGCCCCAAAGTCCGTAATCGGCTCCCGCCCATCCGTAGGTGCCATCGGCGGGCTTGGCAAAATAGATGCTCCAGCTGGGGTGGGCATCCACGATAAAGAGTCCGGTCTTCGGATCGAAGCTGGGCGCGCGGAAATTGGTAAGGCCGCCTTCATCGGGCGCAATCAACCGGCCATCGGGAGCCGGCTCTTTATCGGGGTTAGGAATCGGTCGGCCCTGTTTATCGATGCCGAGAGCCCAATTGGTCGGCCCATAGGGAACGGTGAGCAGGCTTTTGCCGGTGACACGGTCCAGCACGTAGAAGTAGCCGTTCCGTGAGGCTTGCATCACCATCTTGCGCGGCTGGCCGTGGAAAGTGCCGTCCACGAGCACCGGGGTTTCCACCGCGTCCCAGTCATGCGTATCGTGCGGAGATATGGAGAAGCCCCAGGCGAGCTTCCCGGTATCGGGATTCAGCGCCACGATGCTGCATGTATAAGGATTGTCGCCGGGGCGAGGCTTGCCGTTCAGAACCGGAGTCGGGTTTCCTGTGCCCCAGTAGAGCATATTCAACTCGGGATCGTACGTCCCTGTCATCCACGTCATGCCGCCCGTCGTCGTATTCGGAGTTCCGACCGGGGGGGTGGAGTCCCACTGCCACTGGGTCTTGCCCGTCTCAGCATCGATGGAGCGAAGATAGCCGCTGAGGTTATCGAAATCTCCGGAGACGCCGATGATGACGTGATCGCGGATGATGAGGGGCGCCATCGTTGTCCAATAGCCCTTGCTGACGTCGGCAACAACAACATCCCACCGTACCTGGCCATTCTTGGCATCGAGTGAGAGCAGATGGCAGTCGGGGGTAAGGTAGTACAGCCAGCCTTTGTAAAAAGCGACGCCGCGTTGCCCGATATGAAGGCCCTGATCCGTTGGCTTGGCATAATGCCAGAGCATGTGGCCGGAACGGGCATCCACCGCCCAGATGTGATCCGGCACCGTGAAATACAAAATGCCGTCAACAAGAAGCGGCGTCGATTTAATGGTCGCGCCCTGATGGGTTTGGAATGCCCATGCCAGGCTGAGATGCGAAATATTTTGCGGCGTGATCTGCGTGAGCGGACTGTGGCGCCTTCCGGAGTAATCGCCGTGATAGGAAGGCCAGCTGTCCACTGCCGGATGAGCAATCGTAACCGGGTCGAGGCCCTGCGCAGTCGCCGCCTGAAGCGGCGTAAAGAGAAGCATAGCTGCGCTCAGAAGGAACGTGTCTTTCAGGAACTTCATAAAAACAGGGCCTCACCCAGCAAAAATTGCCTTAGCGCAGCGTTTGCAGATATGCCATCAGGTTATGAATGTCGGCGTCGGTATATTTTGGGAACTGCTCGGCGTGTGCTTCGACGGGCGCGTCCACCTTGTAATGCACGCGATTCACAGACCATGAACGATAAGTGCCGCTGCTATCACGCAATCCAACGGTAAATTCGTCGAGGTATGCCAGCTCGCCGGTCACCTTCTCTCCGGAGGGAAGAGTAACCGTCACATGGCTCTTGGCGTCGCGCGGATAGAGCATCTGCTCTTCGAGTTGCAGGCCTTCGAAGCGTGAAGCGATTCCGGCAAGATCGCCTGTTGGCGAGTGGCATTTCGAGCAGCCGCCTGCGCCGTTGAAGTAGGCCTTTCCTGCTTCTACGTTGCCGGTTTGCAGATCGGCAACGTCTACGCCGCGGCGTCCACCCGGATGCGCCGAAGCCTTGGCGCGCTGACTATGGATGAAGGCTGCCAGGCTCTGAATTTCATCGCTGGAAAAGTTGAACGCGGGCATCTTCTTCTCGGGCCGGCCATTGCGAACAACCTCGCCGATCTTATCGCCGTTCTGGTCGGCGGCTACAAGCTTTGAGCGGGTGAGATCGGGGCCGGACTCACCGCCGCCTGCGTCGCGGCCGTGGCAAAAGGCGCAGTTGCGCAGGAACAGATGGCCGCCGGCTTCGGCAAGACTATTTGAGCCCCCGGGACTGGAGGCGTGCGCCGCAGGCATATCCTCCGCCGTAAGGAAATGCAGAAGTGCGGTTAGCTCCCCACCCTGCAAAGTCGGGAATGCCGGCATGCGCCCTCTGCCGGTGTGCACGATATCGGCGATCTGCTGTTCCTTCAGCTGGCGCCCAATATCTAGCAATGGAGGAAATGCGGGCAGATTTCCCTGCCGCTGATCCCCGTGGCATATGGAGCAATGTTTCGCATAAGACTGCGCGCCAGACGAATTTGCTGCTGCTGCCTGGGCGGTTGCAGTGCTGACGGCGGCTGGGGTGAACACGAGAGCGGCGGCGAAAAAAGCTGCAGTGTGAAATCTCTTCATGGTTTCCGATGAACTACTTTCAAAACTTTGTTTGACGTTCTATGTTGTCTGGCCGTACTTGATGAGCTGCATAAAACCATAGTCCATGTGCAGCTGTTGATGGCAGTGCATCAGCGTATCGCCCGGATTGTCGGCAATGAAGTCCACTTCTACGCTGTCGAGCGGCATTACGTTGATGACATCTTTTCTTAGACCGCTGATGGGCTTGTCGCCAATGCGCGTTACCTCGAATGTATGCCGGTGCAGATGCATTGGATGCTGGTCGCCGCTGCCGTTCCGGAACACAAGCCGATATCGTTTTCCCTTTTGTACGACGAGAGGCTCAATATCCGGCCAGGATTTATTGTTGATAGTCCAGATATCGAATTTCGTACCCGGCTTCGGACCAAAATCGCGGAAGGTCAGGGTAAAGGTCTCGTCCGGCTGCGGCGCGGTGGTCGAGTTTGCGAACTGTGTATAGTCCCATTCGACCGGTGCCGGATCCTTCCACACCGGCGCGCCCTTTTTCCCGGCATATTCCACCACAATACCGAGTCCCATCCGACGGGCTTTTTCCAGCGTCGATCCCAGAACCCATACTCCCGGAGAATTCATTTCGACGATCGCATCGACGCGCTCTGCGACTGCAAGGGAAAGCACTTCCACCGACTTCGGATTGGGGACGGGGTTGCCGTCCATCGCTATGATCTTGAAGGTATGGCCGGGCAGCGCGAGCACGACATTCTCGGTAGCGCTGGCATTCAGCAACCGCATCAGCACGCGCTGGCCCTGCTTTACGCGGATGGGCTCGCCCGCGCCGAGCATGTGGGAATTGATGGTGGCGTATTTGTAGCCGACATCGGAGCCTGTGGTAAGCGGCTTATTAGCCGACATCTCGCGCATGGTTTCCACCATGGGCACAAATGACGGTTCCCAGTGGTGGATAGCGAGATTGATCTCCTGATCGTAATGCGCAGGCTGTTCCTTGCCTTCGATCAGCAAAAAGCCGAACTGTCCGGTATAAGTGCCGATGGCAAGATTGTCATTCGCCGTGGTGTGGGTGTGATACCAGCGCGTGCCGGAAGGCCGGGGCGTATAGGTGTAACGCTGCGTCGAACCCGCCGCGATCATCGGCGAGCCTTCTTCCATCGCGCCGTCGTTCAGCGAATCGATGGCCAGGCCGTGCCAGTGCACAATATCAGGGTTTTCCGTTGCATTGGTCACATCAATATTGACTGGAACGCCTTCCCGGAGACGAAGTAAGGGGCCGGGAACCTGGCCGTTGTAAGCAATCGTCTTGATTGAAATACCGGGGGCGATCTCGAGCGTGCAAGGCGCAATGCGGAGGCTGTAGTCTGCCTTTGAAGGAGCTGCTGCATTTCCCAACGCACGAGGCGCAAGCGCGTGAAGCGATTTACTAGCCAGCAACGCACCTGTCGATGCGAGAAAATTTCTACGATTCATAACAAATATTTCCTGCAAATTGGAAGCGCTACCAGTGTATAGCGAGTTGGCGGATTACTAAACCCACCAGGCAGCTGCCGGCTTTTCTTTAATCACTACATCGTTCAAAAATTGTGCCGCCCGGCTCAGTCCTTCTTCCGGAGAAAGCAGGCTGTCTTCATGCTCGATGGAAAGCACATTGTCATAGCCGAACATGCGCAGCGTTGAGACAAATTCCTTCCACCATTCTGCCCCATGCCCATAGCCGCAGGTGCGGAAGATCCACCCGCGATTGCGCTCATCCGTATAAGGTTTTGTATCGAGCACGCCCGTGCGAGATAGATTTGCGGAGTAAAGCTGTGTATCTTTGGCGTGCACGTGGAAAATTGCATCGCCAAGGATGCGGATGGCAGCAATGGGATCGATATTCTGCCAGAACATATGGCTGGGGTCATAGTTGCACCCGATAGCTGGACCTGCAATCTCGCGCAAACGCAGCAACGTTTCCGGGCTGTAAACAACGAAGCCGGGATGCATCTCTATCGCCACGTCAACGCCGTGGTCAGCTGCGAATTTCGCGCGCTCGATCCAATATGGAGCTACAACTTTTTCCCATTGCCACGACAAAATATCCAGATATTCAGGGGGCCACGGGCACGTCACCCAGTTTGGCGATTTCGCACTCGGCGAATCACCGGGGCAGCCGGAGAAATCGACTACTGTAGTAACGCCTAGCTTTTCCGCTAAAAGAATGGTTTTGCGGTTTACTTCCTGGAATTTTTTTGCCTGCTCAGGGTCCGGATGCAGCGGATTTCCGTGGCAACTCAGCGCGCTGATGGTAAATCCATGATCGTCCAGCGTCTGCTTGAATTCCTTGAGCGTGTCTGGGTTGTCAAGCATGGAGAGCTTGCAATGCGCATCGCCGGGATAATTGCCGGTGCCCAGCTCTACCGTGCTGATGCCGTAAGTCTTCAGCTTTGCCAGCACGTCTTTAAGCGGCAGCTGCGAAAGGAGGGGCGTAAATACTCCCAGTCTCATCTCAGATAGCTCCTTATTTCTGTTCCACGTTGGTCCATACGCCGCCTGCAGCGTGGCTCTTCAGCATGGCTTCTACCAGGCAGGTAGAGCGGTAGCCGTCTTCAAAAGTAGGCAAAGCTGACGGCTTTGCTTCCGGCTTGCCGCCTTCACGTATCCATTGATAGGCATCGCTCATCAGGTTGCGGAAGGCATCAGCCCATGATTCCTGATGGCCGCCGGGCAAATGCACATACGGCAATGCATTTGGTGAAACCAGCGATGGGTCTTTAGCCATCACTTCGTTGGGTCGATCATGCCGACCAATCCAAAGCTCGTTTTGCTCTTCCTGTCTCCATTTCAACGAGAGGGCCCGCCCATTCACTTCAAGCTCAAGATCATTCTTGTGCCCGGGCAGCACTTGTCCTACTGAGAAGCAGCCTTTGGTTCCATTTTCAAAACGCAACAAAACACTCGCCAGGTCTTCTGAATGCACCTCTACCGGTTTGCGCTCACCATCTTTTTTATTGGAAAAGGCTTCTGCCGATGCCCCCGCAGAATAGCGAACCGGAATGACCGTTGTGAGGTCAGCGAGTACCGATGCAATCTTTAATCCGGAAACATGCTCAGCAACATCGCACCAGTGCGAGCCGATATCGCCGAGCGCCGAAGTGACGCCGCCTTTGGATGGATCGGAGCGCCAGGAATAAACATTCGGATCGGTCATCCAGTCCTGCAGATAATAGCCGCGAACAAAGCTGATTGCACCTGCTTCTCCGCGAGCAATCATGCCGCGGGCCTGTTGCACCAGAGGATTTCCGCGATAGTTAAATGTGACCACATGCGCCACTTTCGCAGCTACAGCTGCATCGCGAAGCTTGCGGCCCTCATCGGCATTGAGCGCCAGAGGCTTGTCGGAAATGACATGCTTACCAGCCTCAAGCGCTGCCATCGTCACGGGAAGATGAAGGTGGTTCGGCGTGGTGTTATGGATAACCTGAATATCAGGATCGGCAATAAGCGCTTTGTAATCACCATAAGCGCGGTCAACCTTGTAATCGCGAGCTTTCTTTTCCGCCGACTGTTGCGACGAGCCCGCGATTGCAACAATATCCACATCTCCCAGCCTGCGAACTGCGTCAAGATGGTGAGCTGCTACGAACCCAGGACCGATCAGGCCCATGCCAATTTTCTTCATGAAACGCTCAGTTTACTCCCTTGAAATATCCTAATGGCTGGTTGGCGCTGGAGAAACCCGCGGATGCGATGCCGTGCTGCCTTCAGTCATGCCGAGAGCCCATTTGATCGCTTCAAAATACATCTTCCGAATATCCGGATCATTCCATGCCTCTTCCGTATGGCCGAGCGTGGAATAAAATACGCGGCCTTTGCCGTACATTTTGCTCCAGGCTACGGGAAAGTCATGGTCCTGGCGATGAATGCGGGGATTATTGTCGTAATTGAGCTTGGAAGGATCGAGACTCAGCAATACGTTTACCTTGTCGCGCGACCATGCTTTCGGCTGATAAATTTCGTCGTATTTTACAAATTCCTTCGGGAAATGCCGTACAGCAGGGAAGTCGGGATCTTCGTTGATGATGGGAGCATTAAAGGTCATCCACGGATGCTGGTCGAACCATCCTCCGATCATCTCACCGTACTCAGGCCATGTGTAGTTCGTATCGAGCGCTGCATGAATGCCGACAAAACCCTTGCCATCTTCCTTAATAAAGGACATCATGTCCTGCTTCTGACTCGCATCCATGTCCAACTCGCCGGTGGTGCTGGCAAAGATAAGAACATCGAAATAGTTAAGGTTTTTCGCGTTGCGTCCGAGGTCTTTCTTCGTCAGCAGCTCCGTATCGGTGCGCATCTCGGTGTCCCAAAGACCACTTTCTTTACCCATGTCATAGATGGCATTCATTGCAGCCGAAACCGAATCGTGCTCAAAACCCTTGGTTTCTCCGATTACGAGGACGTGCTTGAGATGGACTTGCTTCGCATGTGGCGGTGGAGGCGTCCCGAGATCTTTTGCGGGCTGCTGCGCATTGCTTGTGAAGCCGAAGATTCCGAAAAGAAGCAGGGCAAACGAAGAGCAGAAAAACTTCCCAGGAAGACGCAAGGACTCTCCTTCTATTACTGAAAATGTCTTATTGACCATGAAGGATATATCTTTGCAGATGCTTCTGTGAAGAGCGCTCGCCTATTTTTGAGGCTATGGCAAATTGATACGTAAAATTATTTATTCGATCGACTAGCCGAGATTGTGGTGCATGATGCTACAAATTTATCCTATAGAGTTAAGGTTTTCTGAATCGGTGATGTAGTTTTACGTGGCTTAATATTCCCTTATTTCCATCTCTTCGTTCCATCTGTACGGTACCCATATATTGCGACATATATTATCGTGTAATTGCTTCATTGACTCCAAGCACTGTTAGAAAAGCCGCCACTTGCTTTTCAGCGGAAAACTTCTTCAGTTGATCATTTAGGCCAGTTAGATGCTTTCGGGGATCATCCGCGATTGTTTTGATTGCCCATGCGGCGTCTTCGTAATTGTGCGGGTCCACGCCAATTCCTGTGAGACCCATGACTTCGGGTAAAGAAGAAATATTAGATGCTACGGAAGGCTTATGATAACTTAGAGCCTCAAGCACTGGAATGCCGAACCCCTCATACAAACTAAGTAGAATATGGCCTTTGCAGGTTGCATATAACTCATGCAGCACCTGCTCCGACACATAACCTCGGAACTCGATCCGCCGTTCCATTCCCAATGCTGCAACAAGGTTTGTATATTCATCATTGCCCCAGCCACTGCCGCCTACAATAATCAGTCGGTGATTCTCTGTATCATAACGTTCACAGAACTTTGAAAATGAGCGAATCACGCCGAGGAGGTTTTTCGCGGGCTGGCGAGTGCCGACAGCCAGAAAAAATGGATCGTAGCGGATATGTGAGACGTTTCTGGTCTTAATGAAGTTATAGATGATCTGAATACGTGAGCTTTGAACTCCTGTAATGCGTATCAAGTCGCGCTTTGAATTTTCCGACACTGTAATGATCTGATCTGAAAAGCGAGCAAGGAGTCGAGTGATATATCGCACGTATGTACTTTGCAGCAATCCGTACTTATTCGGGACATAAAACGGAGTCAGATCGTGAATAGTAGTGATCATCACTACTGGATTGAATCTGAAGAGCGGATTGGCAGTACACGGTGAGTAGAGAATGTTCATTTGCCGACAGCGGAACGGAAGAACAAGCTGCTCGTATAAAATACGAGCAGCTCTGTTCGGGAAATTTGGAACGTTCACCCGCGTCACACGGATCATTTCCGGAATCTGAATCACTCGTTCAAATTCAAATCGACGCTGGCAGAAAAAAAAGAATTCTGTGTCAACAAGCGGCGGCAGCGCCTCAAAGAGCCTCTTGAAAAAATAGCCTACCCCTGTTAGGTCAGGAGTATCGAACGAGAGTAGATTTACTGCGATCCTCTTCACTGCCTTCTCATCCTTAATGCACCCTAGTTGCGATACTGTTTGCCACGTGGGTACTGTCAGTCTCCTCCGTCAGCTTGCAACACAATACCTATGTTTATAGTTAAGATAGTTTAGGCGTATAGGTAGAGTTCTTTTCAGCTGAACGATAGACATTGAGATGCTCTTCTACAAAGCGCTGGCGATTCATGAAGCAGTGGCTACTCCTTTTTGCTTCCGTCCCCATTCGTTTACATAATGTCTTGTCCGTACTGAGTCGCTGCATCGCTGACAGCATTTCGTTTGGACTATCGGCCTTGAAAAGCAATCCATTGACCCCGTCCGTGATCATCTCCGGATTGCCGCCAACTAATGATGCGATGACTGGTTTGCCGAATGCCATTGCTTCGATTACGACTGTTCCAAGAGGTTCATTCCACAAAGATGGTACAACCACAACATCCACAGAGCGGAGAAACTCAGCAGCTGCGGCTTTCCCGACAAACTTGATAGGCGCTCCTTTTGCCATCTCATTCAGTTTTGACGTATACTCCCCCCCCCCTTCCCCGGCGATCCAGAGTTCAGTATTTAACGGAGGAGTTTGTGCATAACTGCGTATTAGAATCTCGATACCTTTATGCGGTGCCAGCGCTCCAATATATCCAAAGCGAAATGGTGTGTGCGCCTGCTGTTCTTCAAATCCGGCAAATTCACCACCGAGTTCCTCTCGACTGCGCGCATTATGAACCACCACTTTTTCAGATACTCCTTTAAAATAGCCTGCATCGACTAAGCGTTCGAGAACTGAACAACTAACTCCGATTACACCCGACAAATGTCGGCTCATTTGTTTGTGCGGCAACCTCATGAGACTGCAACCTGAACACTGTGTCCTGCAGTCGGTACCCCGTCGAAACATGAGACCACGACACATAAGTTGATAATCATGCAGTACTTGAACGACCGGTACTCCTTTATTGAGCAGAACTGACCATGCTGATGCTGACCAGCCGGCCAGGTTGTGTACCGAAACCACTGAGGGCTTTTCAGCTTCGACCACATCTGCTACAAAACGGCGCATAAGGGGATTGTAGATATCCAGCACACGCCAGATTTGACGGGATAAAAATAATGGAGATCGTGCGGATGGTTTGTGCCAATACAGATTCCGCAGTCCTGCGCGCCAAACAGGAATTCCGTTGATTTCTTCTCGATAAAGGCCCGGTCGATTTGTTGTGGTGAGAACAGCAACGCCGATTCCTTGAGATGCAATTCCCTCGACCAATGATTGCAACACGACCTCCGCTCCGCCTACGAGGTCTGGTGCGTAAAAAGAGTTCACAAACAAAATCTTCAAGAGAAGCCACCTGCCTATAGAGCATAAATTTGCAGTTCATATCCTAAATGTCGTGAAGAAAATTGACAGTTGGTCATAATACAGGCCCAACGCTCTCGATTTGACTTGCTATTGCCCAGACAGGAGTGCATTCGTGTAGTGAAGAAAAATATATGTTCCAGTTTCTGCATTTAGGTAATAGAGACCATGGATGAAATGCACAAAATATAACAGCGTAACGCCATAAATCATAACTGGTCTGAGGCGCAGATCTCCGATCCGAAAGAGAAGGAAGGGTAGAAAAATAATTTCATAAATAATGAAATAATCGGCAAACCGTGCCATATCCCCATATGCGCGGGTGATGTTCAGAATAATCACACCAATGATGAAGATATTTAGAAGCTCGGTAGAGAATTTTGGGAGCGACTTCATGGCTTTTACTGCAAACATAAAGGCCAGCGCCAACGAGTTATAAATCAGGATTGAGGTGATGCTATGTTCTCCAGATGCAGCACCGAGAGCCATCAGATCAGTGATATGCCCCTGGTATGCAGGTGGCATGACAGGATAAAGTGCTATATAAGCGACATACAGAATGAACGATGATGGAGTCAGCACGCTTACAAGAAGTGCGACACCGTAAAGCTTTGATGGATACTTTCTCTTGATCAGCTTTGAGAATAAGATATAAATTACCCAATAACCTGCTGCTGAATAGTGAAAGGAGATAGAAGCTAAAGCAAGAAGAGCTACTTTCAACCACCTAAATTTTACCTTATCGACCTCAAGCAGACTCATAGTATAGAAGACAATTGCTACTGCACACTGTTGTCTCATTTCTATAAATAAATCTAGATATAGATGAGGCACCAGGATGTAAAACAACATTGACGTTTTGACATAGCCGGTTAGATTCCTGATTGCACAGTAGATAAATCCTATAGTAATGAATGTATAAAGAAAGAAAAGTGCATGGTAATCGAACCCTAGGTGGTTAAGAGCTGTAGAGATGAGTACGAAGGATGGTTCGATCAATTTCTGATAATCGCCGCTGCGATAGTGCTCATAAAAATATCGATACCGTTCCATGTCCGGACTAATTGTATTTCTGAATCCGGCAAAGACAAGTGCCAATCCAATGGCAGACGCATGAAAATATCTATTCTGGGTTAATTCGCTAGTCATGCAAAGACTAGTGTATATAGCGAGCAAAATAAGATACGGAAGAATATGTATGGGGCTCGCCAACGCTGGATTCATGTCAGACAGCAGCATTCTCGGTGAGGCCGGCTTTTCTGGCAGGATAATTCAGCGCTGTTGCGTCTGTGATGTACCAATCGTTATCTAAAATTACGTGCAGGAGTTGCGCCGCACTTTCCCGCCATGTTTGCCATGGCATCTGCAGAGAGGATGGCGCATTACCAGATACATAAAGCCCTATCCAATCCTGTATTGAAGTAGCAAGTTCTACTGCGGATATACCTCTGAAAAAAAATGCATAATTGCCGGCAACTTCTCTGAATACCGGAATATCCCTAGCAATAATCGGCAAACCGTGCCGCGCAGCTTCGATCAGAGGCAGCCCGAATCCTTCAGTAAATGAGGCTGCAATCAGGCAGGATGAGGAGGTATATAAATCGGTTAATAGTCTATCGTCGCTATTTTTTAGCCAGAACAAACGGCGGTCGCACTCGGGATGTTTATCGAATTCATCAGCAAAAGCTTGCATGCGCCATCCTTCCTTCCCGACAATAATAAGGTTACAATCATAGCCAGCTCTCCATATCAACCCAATGGCCGCAAGAACTTGCTCGTAGCCCTTATGTGGCGCAACTGTTCCTACCATAAGAAAAGTTAGTCTTGCCTTGCAGGCAACGAGAACCTCCAGTCCGCTATCAGACCGTTCCGAAATCGAGACGTGTTTTACGGGATCAGCACCGTGATGAAAATATCCTATAGGTAAAGAATCTTTACGGTATCCGGGGTGTTCATGAATCCAGGACTGAAGTTCATCGGCAACTGCGCGCGAGACACAGACGATAGCATCCGCAACCTCCGTGGCTCCCAAGAGCCATTCTTCTAGTCCCAGTTTGGACAACTTCATGAAATATTGAGGGAAAGATAGCGGAATCATATCGTGAACAGTAAATATTATCCTTAATCCCTGTAATTTCAGGTTTCTTAATACAGGAAATGGATATGGAAAATAAAGATCAGCGCTGAAAAATACGTCACCTGTCTGGACTGTTACGACTGGATCGAGTGATGTGTCGTGTGGTATCTCGTGCAACTGTTTTACATGGTTACGTGCATACCGCAACTTGCCTGATGCATCAGCATATACAGGTTCAATGCAGAAACCAACTGGAGGAGATTTCAATAGCTCTTGCAAAAGATTAAAGACTACACGATAAACCCCTGTACGATCGTGCTTGGATACGGCACCTGATATATCGACCAGGAACTGGTGATCGTTGTTTCTTTTCCTCTTTTCTGCCTGCAATTCGTTTTCTGTTGGCATGAGAGAGGCAGCGTTTCGGATTGCAAATTTTCGATAACGGTACAGGCAAAGGCCGAGTGCTTCTTGTAATCGCGGAGAGCCTCGTAGCAACCGCCGGTAAAAGCGAGTCACATTAGGGCTGGCTAGAAGTTTCCGTATCCATTGCCTTGGGATAAACATGATTTCTGAATGGCTGGAGCAACTGATCTTTATGGTAACATCGGGTGTTGGATCACATGTGCTAGGCCATTAGTCGCAGCTAATGACTTATCACTCGCAATCGCTGGAAATCGTCGAAAAACATAGCTGATCTTCCCGAGTATTTGAAGCTTGTTTTCTTGCCAATACGACCATGTTGCCAAAATACTCATATGTTTTCGGGAGAATCGCATTCAACATATATCCAACTATAGTAAATGGACAAATAATTACTGTTTGGAACAAGTAGCGAAGGATTCCTCTGGTTGGTCCTACACGCTCTAAATATGCAATAAACATCTGCCATACGGCCAACATATACGTCGTAGTCTTCCGCGCCTCTATTATGTTATATCCATGGCTGGATAAAAGATGTATTATTGCAAAACTAGTATATCGGGCATAATCATACGGGATTTCGTGCTCTTCCCAAGCGAATGGCACTGAGAGCAGCAATAATCCGGATTCTTTCGTAACCCTGCATACCTCATCAAGAATTTCCGGAAGATTAAATACATGCTCGAAAACCTCAAAGGAGACGACTGCATCGAAATGACAATCCTCAAAGGGTAGCGTTCTGCCATCGTAATATACGTCCACTTTGCTATCGCTATGTTGATGCCCGCTCACTTTGATATCGACACCCGTATAGCTTTCTGCACCACTGAACAGGCTCTCATATGGTTTAGATCCGCATCCAAAATCAAGTACTCTTCCTCTGATCCGAGGGGCAAACATTAAGATTGTTTTCCAAAGTCCCCTGCGAATGATATATGCAGGGTTTGAAACTAATCCGAGCAATGTGGGATAAAAACTTTCTTTTCGAATATGTTGCTGGATCATCTCAAGCATTCTGCCTGACCCCTTGATTATGCGTCATGTTTGTAAGCGTAGTTCTTATCGCACTTGCTTTTTACATATTTAAAATTTGCACAAAATGCTTTATGTTATCAATCCTTGCGAGGTGGGTCTAAATCAATTATAAGTAGGATTCATCAACCCTCTTCGAGCGCCCGCCCATCCAATTGCAAATTCATCTGGATATTGTTGAAAAGATGAACTAATTAATGTTTATTAATCTGTTTAAGCCCCTGTGAAAGCACTTATTTTATGGAAATTCTAGTTACTTATGATTTAACGTAGCATACGCTGTTTTACACAAAAGGACTTAGTTCAAAAATATCTGCTATTGGTCAGGTCTAGTTTTTTCGTTGTGCCATGCCACTCGCGTCGGCTTCTTGTGAAGATATATGTTCCGAAGGCTAATTGAAAGATACCGCCCCATATAAAATATCCAATTGTCATGCCCGCAGCTCCCCAACATCGCCCTGCCAGTATTGTACTTGCAGCAGTTAGACATGCCACAAGGATGGACAAGATAAGAAAAGGTTCCCGTTTATGAGCTCGTAGATATGCGGCTTCGCAGAAGACAAGATGCAATAGGAAGCTAGTAAGTAGGATGATCGCAAATAAGGGAATCGATAATACGCGAGAAGCTAAATGGGGGAAGTGCGATTTGGCGAAGACAAGCAAAATTAAGACTCCTGTTTCCGCTATAAATAGGAAACCTGCTGACTGTCTGACAACCGTAAAGAATACGCCATCTAGGGCTATGTACTCTTGCCGGGCAATCATATTTCCGAATGGAGAAGTTTTAGTGTTCACCCATGAATAGGCTACGGTGCCAAGTGCTGTAGCAATCGTGATTGACATTCCCATGCGTCCAGCTTCTGTAGCCCCCCTATAAGCGAACAGCACCGGATTAAAAAGTGGAAGAATGAAATAGCCACAAAGAAAGCTTACAGCTATACGCCACTGAAAAGGCCATATCTCATGTGTCCAACTGATACTGCTTCCTCGGGTTCGGTGCCGCAGAAGCGATAACAAGAGACGTTGATTAGATATGAGAAAAAAAAGACCCATAACTGCCTGACCCATAATAAGACAAGCTGGCGCATAGAGTCCGCGGTGTAGCAAAAATGCTGACCAGGCTAGCAAGCTTCCCGCTATCGCCTGTCGTAGACGAAGCCTTGCCACATTAGATACAAACCCACACCCTTCCAGGAACGAGAATATGGGATCCATTTGGAAGGTAAGAGTAGTAGCAATGGCTACACAAATCCAAGGTAGTTTCCACGCGACAGATTCTTCTGGATGTTGATGGGTGGAAAAGAAGCGTAATCCAGCTGATAACAAACCTATCACCATCAGAATTGCAGCTATCGAATACCATCGAACTGATTTTTGAAGTATCGAGGCCAATCTGGAATGTGCAACTTCACTGCCTGTGATAGTGCCGTCCGCTCCAATTTTCAAGTGGGCGGTTTCGTGGGCAGCTAATTGCAAAACAACGAATGAAAATCCCAGTTCAAAAACTGTTTGCAGTTGCACCAGGCTGGCAAAGGTATAGTAATAGCCCTGCCCTGCAGGACTGAGGAGCCGAGCGATCAGAAGTATATTGACCAACCCACCCGCAATACTCCAGCTTCGGGCAAGAATAGTGAATCCGACTGCCCGATCAACACCTAGAGCGCGTCGAAGCCGATGAAGATTCATTAACAGAACTGGCATCAGGGGATACACCGTAGGGCAGAAATGAGATGGCTGGAGGAACTCCCGCCTCGATCCAGTGAAACTATATGCATTGAACAAATCCTACGGGGATAATCCTGATTTGCTTAATTGCGTTACTCATCGACCGTAAGATAAAGCTGAGAGGGTACAATGCTTTTGAACATTCGGTCCGGACAACTGATTCAGTGTAGCACCGCATAATTAATTGCACTTGCAAGAACAGTATGATCTATTACTCGGAAATCGAGATGTGATTTGGTTGATACTTTCCAAAGGAATGCGGTATAGTCTGGCTCCTGACGATAAAATGGCAATTGTGCAGAAACTTGGCATATTGATGTCTGTATATCATTCTGATGATCCTGCGTTGCTGGATCGTGCCCTCGAATCTATTCTTTTACAAGAAATCAGCGCCCCTTCTGAGATTCGAATATATCTTGGAGTTGATGGACCAATTCCCGATTCGCTGCAAGTAGTGATCAATCGCTATAAACCCTATATATACAAATTACTTATATTTAAAAGCAACCGCGGGCTTGCATCTGTATTGAATGAGTTAATTCGCGTGCGTGAAGACGAGGAGTTTTTCTTTCGGATGGATGCCGATGATCGTTCCTCACCACAACGCCTTGATCGCCAGCTTGCCCACATGAGAATGTACCCGGAAGTGGACATTCTAGGGACTGATATGTGGGAGATCGATATCTCAACTGGTCAAGAGCGCACGGTGCGCTTCGGCGGATCTCGCGATAATGCGAGAAAAAGCATATCGCGTCGCGTTCCTGTTGCTCACCCAACAGTCTGTTTCCGAGCACGCGTTTTCCAGAGTGTCCAAGAATATCCCGAAATTCGGTTCAATGAAGATGTCGCGATGTGGTTTGCCTGTCTGAAGGCAGGTATGATTTTCGATAATTTACACGAGCCGCTCTACTACTTCACCATCGGCGATGATTTCTGGCGCAGGCGCTCTGTGCTCAAGGCATGGACTGAGTGCATGATTTACGTTAAGGGGATATGGACTTTGGATGGCCTGACGTGGAAATACATTTATCCTTTTATCCGACTCCTGATCAGATTGGGACCAAAACACCTGCAGCGTGCCGCCTACTCCAGTTCGCTTCGTTTGCAAAAGTCCACTTAGCAGACTGTGAGCCTCCCAAATAATAGAAAAGGACTACTTTGCTGAACAACTAATCAGGACGAATCCTAATCAATACACCGCGGTGCTATGGTTCATAGCGCTGTGCAGTTACTCCAAAGAAATTCCATGGTGGACGCGGTAGGAATCGAACCTACAACCTGTCGATTAAGAGTCGAATGCTCTGCCAGTTGAGCTACGCGTCCATGTTCTGGAACTAAAGAAGGGAAGCGTTTGAGAAACGCTCTTTTAAGAATATAACACAGAAATCCTCGCCCGTTTTACAGCCTTGAAAGCATTTTGCACCCATCATCGCGCTCTTTTCTGCGCCGCTCAGAATGAAAAAGAAAGTCCACCCTGTACACTGCGTTCAGCCTGAGCAAAGTACAGCGTGCTGCCATCCTGAGTCACGAAAGGTCTGTAGCCCTGGGCAAGCAGATTGCGCACATCGATCAGCGCTTCCACGCGATAAGGCAGGATACGGCAACGAATGGGCTGTCGCAGATAAAAACTTAAATAGGGACTTGGCAGCTCGCTATTAAAAGAGTCGACCGCAGTCACTGTGTCGGTCGGCTGCCAACGATACGAAGCGCGCCACTGCGTGCCCGTGCGTTTTGACTTGCCGTTAAAGCTGGCAGCAAGCATGCTTGCTCTGCGTGGATGCAGGCTTCCGATACTATCTTCCAACGTTGCCGGCCCGGCCAACACATTCATCGTAAGCGCATTGCCCATAGCGTACGCAAGGCTCAGGGAAATATCGTCATTGATGCGATCGCGCATCTCCGCAAGCAGGCCATTGCTGAAGAAGCTTTCTCCTGTGGCTTTCAGCAAATCTGTATTGGGATCGTAAAGCAGGTTGCCGCTGTTCCAGTCAGCCAGCGTGAGCGTGCCGCCTCCGCTCACTGCTGGATGATTGATGTGATCCTGATACACAGCCATTCGCCAGCGGACATTGCCTTCGCGGCGTTCGTAGGAAATTTCCTGGTGCAGGCCGTCTTCCAGCAAAAGCTTGCCGTTCTGTTCCGTTAGCGCAGGAGCCAGAGTTTCTGCCCGATCAATCTCATTGGCATGCTGCGCGCCGGGAGAAGTGGACACGTGATATGCCACAGTATTTTCGCCCGCATGAATGCTGACGCCGGCAAATGGATGATTTGCGAACTGCGTTTCACCCAGATGTATGGCTTCAATCTCATTGCCGAATTCAGCCGATACAACTTCCGGAATCAGTTCCATCGTTTCCGACGAGCGCAGTATGACCGCCTGCATGCCTTGATCCTGCATGCCGCCTTCAATATCCGGACGATCTTCAAAGGCGGCAACTGTCCGCAGCGTGCGACCGGGACCAATCTGCTTGGCATAACCAACGACCGTGTTCAAAGATGCGCTTTCCGCCTGGCTCAAGTCGGCGCGCAAAATTAGTTGCTGATCATCGCCATTGGAGCGCTCCATCTCGAAGTCATGATGCAGTCCGCCATCGCCAAACTGGCTGGCGCCGCCGCGAATGGTAACCCTCGCCTTCAGCGCGGGACTGCTTCCATCGCCATCGGAAACTACAACCAGAGGGCCATCTTCCAGCATGCGTAGCAATGGCCGATTGGCAGAGAGTCGCAGTGTCCACGTCCAGTCGTCCTGCGGTTCATCTGCCTGCCGCGGCTTTGCTGGCAGCCAGCGGAAGGCCTCATAGAGCGTGTTCAGCGTCAGATTGACAACCAGTTTGGAATCAGCAAGGACGCGAAGATTTTCCCGAAGTGTTGGCAGGAAGAAGGAGCCGGACGCCTTAAGGTTATAAGTTCCCGTAGCAACATTGGGCAGCGAATAACGCCCATGATCGTCGGTATACGCATTAGCCAGTACGGTAAGGTTCGGCCCCAGCAATTCCACCAGCGCTCCTACCTGGGGAGCACCTTTTGTATCTCTCACTATGCCCGAAATGACGGATGCAGCGGCAGGGTTCTCTGCGGCATATGCAGGCAGAGCTAGCATGGCAATCAACAGCGCTAGTGCTGGGCCGACTTTGATTCGCAGATTTAGAACCGTCATGCTCACCGATTTCGATCGTCACCTGGGTCGGCTAACGGTTTCCAATCCGAATTTTCTGAACTGGAAAACGTCAAGCGGACCCACAAACTCCTGGCCGTTGCCCCAAAATCGTTGCTAATTCGGAACTAGCCGCACTATCGGCGACTTTGTCCGTACGTTGTTATTCCACAGTAAACGGTGCGGATTCTGCAATCTGTTGATTGGAAACGCTATCGTTTACCTTGATCCGAATCTGATACTTACCCGGCTGAAGGTTTGTGAGGGGGACACTTCTCTCCAGCGTAACCTGGTCCGAGCTGGCACCCAGCTTCTTCGAATCTTCCTGCATATCGAAGATTGTCTTATTGGACGCCAGATCGATGATTTCGTACTGAATCGTCGCAGAATTCTGCTTACTTTTTTCGTCAATTCCCAGGTTATACACCTGCATCCAGAAATTCAGCTTTTGGGAACGCTGGAATGATGGCGAAATTGTAGGGTTTGACGTGACTGCTGGCAAGAGTTTTGTGTTGCCAATCACGAAGTTGCCCGCGCCAATTTCTTTCGAGGGCACCAACTCCATCCGATTGGCCAGAATCAACGATGATGCCGAGAGCTTGTCATCGTCATATCGCGGCACGTTGATCGCCTGCGCCCAGACGCCCAGATGGTCCGGGTTGTTCACGTCCTTAATGCCGATATCGATACGATAGCGGCCTGGACGCAACGGCAACGACTTCCAGTAGAGACGACGATTATCGAGCGTTTTCGGTAGCAGTTCCGAAGGAACCTCAACCTCGACCGTGTCTTCAAAGCTCTGCACAATCTTGCCGGTAATGGTAGAAACGCGGCCGATCAGATGTACCTGGCCGGTAGCGACACCGTCCTTGTTGTTGAAGGTAATATCGCGGTTCTTGATCTGAATCGTGATCGGTACCAGCACGGTGTCGTCGGTAACCTTCACGAAATCCGTGCGTACATCGAAGGGGAAGAAAGGCCCGTTCATCAGCTTGTGGTTCGACATGAACGACTCAAGCTCGAGGTCCTTGAATTTGATGACCGGGGGTGCTTCCAGCTTCGCGTATTGCTCCAGGCGGTCGAACTGCTTGCTCTGCTGCATGCTCGACATCGGTCCGGTTCCCAGAGACTCCAGTCCGCCGCGGAAGCGGTCTGCCTGCTTGGCCATGCCCATCTGCTCATACAGCGTCTGGCCCGCGCCGGGAACGTGCAGCAGCGCGTCTTTTTCTGAGCGGTCGATCGTCATGTGGTAGTCGCCGCACATGCAGGTATCTACAAATTCGATATCGATGTTTTCGCCGATGCCCTCAATATAACGGTAATGCCAGACCTCGAAGGGATACGTTGAAGTTGTGCCGCCGCCTTCATCCATGGGGCGATCATATGTGCCGCCGCTGGGATGGGAATCGATGCTGTCGGCCTTGCCGTACTTGATATAAATCATGCCGCGGTCTGTCTTCCAGCCCGGCTTGCCGGCGGCAAAATGCTCGTTGGCGTATTCAATGCGGCGATAGTGCTCATCGCGGAACTCATTTTCCGGCGAGTCCGGATTGGGATTACGCCGCTGCCAGAAGGCTTCAATGAAGGCGTCGCGCTCTTCGTCGTTGCTGAGGCTCTTGAAAGCCTTCAGCTCCTGGTCGGTGATGATCCAGTGAACATCCTGATCGACCCACTTTTTATAGGGGCCTTTTAACTCCTGTCTCAGCTCTTTTTGCTGCTTGAAACGCGTCTTATCAGGCAGTTGGCGATTCAATGGATCGTCATTAGATGCGTCCGGCGTCGAAGGGCTCTGGCTGTCGGCCTGTGACTGGGCAGGTCGTTGCTGCAATTTCGGATCGGTCTGTGTGGTCGACTGTGCCTGAGAAATCGCAAATGCTCCCAGGGAGATTGCGAGAAAAACTGGAATACGGCCCTTCAACATACTTTTGTGGTTACCCCTCTACCGCTCACCCAATTTTACGGATTCATGAAGATGGAATACAAGCGCGGTTCCATAGTTATCCAACAGTTTTAGACGGTGCAGGATGAAGTTTAGCGCTATTCAGTCGAATTTCCGGCCTGCTATCATGATTGCCACCTGAGCGGGGAACGAATTCCGGGGAAATAAAGGGAAAAACCGCGTTTTTGCGGGAACCCTGCCTGAACGATTCACGTATTTCTGGAAAGTGGCGGGGCGAAGCTGTGCAAATTCGCGGACACAGGAAGATTAGCTTTGAAAAAGATCATAATTGCTGTTGTTGTCATTCTTGCCGTTGCGGGCATTGTTGCGCTGACTGTAGTGCGGGCGCAGTCAGGTTATACCAAGGTTCTGACCGGTAAGGTAGTGCGGGGAAACCTGGTTTCGGTTGTAAGCGGTACGGGCCAGATTAAGCCGAAAACTT
Organism: Alloacidobacterium sp.; assembly: GCA_035547425.1. GTDB lineage: Bacteria > Acidobacteriota > Terriglobia > Terriglobales > Acidobacteriaceae > Alloacidobacterium. The sequence continues at coordinate 196,708 of DASZUU010000049.1, forward strand.
ACGTGAATGTGGGCGCCACAGCCTTTGGACGCATTACGCATCTCTATGTAAAAGAAGGAGATCACGTCAAGAAGGGCCAGGTTTTAGCTACCGTTGAAAGTATTCAGCCGGAAGCCAACGTCGATGCCCAGAAAGCCGCAATCGCTGCTGCCAAAACAGATATCGCCTCCTACATTGCTGCGGAAAAGACCGCCGAGGCCAATGTGGAACATGCCAAGGCTGATCTGGAGCAGAAAAAGCTCGACTACAACCGGTATACGGCGCTTTATAACGAAAAACTCGTCTCCAAAGCCGATTTTGATGCAAAAAAGGCTGCTTACGACACCGATGTTGCGACCCTGAGTCAAAGTCAGGCGGCGCTGGTACAGGCCAAAGCGCAGACGGAATCAGCCCGCGGCCATCTCGGCACCCAGGTCGCCACCTTGCGGTACAACGAAGATGCTCTCAACAAAACCGTCAGCATTGCTCCGTTTGATGGCCTGGTGACGAACCTGCCCGTCCGCGAAGGCGAGACAGTGGTCGTCGGCATCCAGAATGCTGAAGGCTCTACGCTGATGACACTGGCAGATATGTCGATTATCACTGCCGAGGTGAAGGTCGATGAAACAGACATCGTAAACGTGGCGCTCGGTCAGGAAGCCGATGTAACCGTCGATGCGTTGCCGGGAAAAGTTTTCAAGGGCCATGTCACCGAAGTCGGCGATCAGGCCCTTCTGCGCTCTACGGGTGTTGCCACCAGCCAATCGACCAGCGGCACGGAAGAAGCGAAGGACTTCAAAGTGGTCGTAACCATCGATCAGGCAACAGATCTCCTGAAGCCCGGCCTTTCGGCTACAGCCAAGATCACGACGGCAACACGCGCCAACACGCTTTCCATCCCCATTCAGGCGCTTACCATGCGCGCCCCGCAGGATCTGAAAGAAGGCAAGCCGCATCTGCAGAATGCTTCTGCTTCTGCAAACTCGCCCGCGTCTGCTGATGCCCAGAAGACGCAGGGGGTCTTTGTGATCCGTCCCGATAAGAACGGCAAAATGCGGGCGCACTTTGTTCCCGTTACCACCGGCATTACCGGCGCAACGGATATTGAAGTAACTGGCGGCCTGAAGGAAGGCGACGAAATTGTCACCGGAACATATCGCATCCTGCGCACCTTGAAAGACAATGCGCTGGTAAAGAAAGATACAACTCCCGCAACCCCAGCCAAGGAAGACAACGATTCTTCTTCGTAATGGGGAGAATCAGGAGCAGATATGATAACGACCCAGACAACCAGCGAAGCCGAAGCAGGAATCATGGCGGGTGGCTCGAACCCGAACGGGCCCACTCCCGGCGACATCATCGTAGTGCACGACCTCTGGAAGACCTATGACATGGGCTCCGAGCAGCAGGTTCACGCCCTGCAAGGCGTCTCATTGCGCATCAAGCAGAACGAATATGTAGCCATCATGGGCCCGTCAGGCTCCGGTAAGTCGACGCTGATGAACCTGATCGGCTGCCTCGACACGCCCAGCAAGGGAGAATACTGGCTGAATGGCCACCTGGTCAGCGATTTGAATGACGACGAGCTGGCTCGCATTCGCAATAAGGAGATCGGTTTCGTCTTCCAGACTTTTAACCTGCTGGCCCGCGCCACGGCGCTCCATAACGTCGAGTTGCCGTTGATTTACAACGGCACCCCGGCTGCGGAACGCCTTGAGCGGGCAGAAGCCGCCCTGCGCGCCGTGAATCTGGGCGAACGCATGCATCATAAGCCGAATGAGCTGTCCGGCGGTCAGCGGCAGCGTGTCGCCATTGCGCGTGCTCTGATTAACCGACCTTCCATCATCCTGGCCGACGAGCCGACGGGCAATCTCGACTCCAAGACCGGCGACGAGATCATGGCTCTTTTTGACGAGTTGCAGGCCCGTGGGAACACCATTGTCCTGGTAACGCACGAGCCCGATATTGCCGAGTACGCGCATCGTGTCGTGCATATTCGCGACGGCAAAATATTTTCCGATCAGCCCTCGGCCCGCTTCCAGAAGGCTGCCGAACAGCAATAGAAAAGGGCACGCGGCCCATTACCGCGTGCCTTCTTCCTCAACCCCTGCATTCCCCCTGCATCTGGTCATCAGATTCGCACTCCTGTAACATCAAGATTCCGCGTATCGATGAACGCTTTTCGTGCCACTCCGAACCAGTTGACGTTTCTCAGGCTGTGCATCATTCCTTTTTTGGTGCTGGCAGTGCTGGATGGTCATTTCCAGGTAGCCTTCGCGCTTTTTGTTATCGCCGGCATTACCGACGGCCTTGATGGCCTTCTGGCGCGTATTCTGCATCAGCGGACGCGCCTGGGTCAGTATCTCGACCCGGTTGCCGATAAGCTCCTGCTCAGCACGCTTTTTCTCGTGCTTCATCACGGCGGCTATATTTCGCGTCGAGTTACGGTTCTGGTTTTCGGGCGCGATCTCGGCATTCTGGTTGTAGCCGCGATTCTTTATGCAGCCCTGGGCATGCGCGATTTTCGCCCGAGCATTTTTGGCAAAGGAAATACCCTGGCGCAGATTATCGCCCTGGTCACGGTCCTGCTCAGTCGTTTTTACGCGCCCGAGTGGGTGCTGTGGATCAAGCACTGGTCGCTGAACGCAACCGTGGCGCTGACCGTGATCTCCGGCTTTCATTACGCATGGCAAGTCGCTCGTCGCCTGAGCGTTTCGGCTACGACCGCGTAAATCTTTAAAATTTGCCTAAATGGTGAGAGTTGGATTCTGAAAGCTACTCATCATCCTCTTCAGCCACGCTCTCTTCGATGGCCATATCCTGGAATTCGTTTGAGTCGAATACTTCGCCACAGTCCAGGCATTCGACATACTCAACGTCCTCTTCGCGCGCTACGACGCGAACTTTAGGGTGTTTGCAGGGCGTATTCATGGGGTGTATTTGTGCCGTGAAAATCAGGTGATATCGGCAAGATTGTATCCAGCCGGCGGTTGATGTCAAATATGAATCAGTGAAATCGTGCAGGAAAACATACGATCGGCAAATTTCATCAGTTCCAAAAATCTTGACCTCGGCAATAAGATTGAATCCCGACTCGAGCGGTCGTATACTTGACAGTATGTAATGTGGGCGGAGGAGCGCCCTGAATGCGCATCGATGCTGAGGCTTACCAAAAAAGCGGATTACGGTCTGATGGCTCTGAAATATATTGCGGAGCATCCGGAAGTGCCTGCTTTGAGCGCAAAAGATATTGCCGAGGCATATCACATTCCTTCGCAGCTTCTAGCTAAGATATTGCAAAGATTGGCGAAAGTGGGCATCGTCAAGTCGCACGCCGGCATGAATGGCGGGTATTCACTGCTGAAAGATCCTCATAAAATTTCAGCTTTTGAGGTAATTTTTGCTATCGATGGGCCGCTTTTTATCACTTCCTGCTTTACGCAGGAAGGAAACTGCGACCTGACGAACAGTTGCACCATCAAAGAACCCTTAGCGCGTGTAAATGAGACGATTTCGAGCGTGCTTAAAAATATTCATATTTCCGACCTGGTAGAAGAAGGGCGGAGCCGCTCTGTGCGCGAGTTGGTGACCATTCGCACCTCATCGGGCGACAAGATTTTGCAGGCGACATAACGCAGGATATTTGCAGGAGAAGAGAAAAATGAGCAGCGCAGTAGAGAGCAGCATCAGCGTGCCGGCAGGCGTAAAGTTGCCGATTTACATGGACAATCACGCAACCACGCCGCTTGATCCGCGCGTACTGGAAGCGATGATGCCGTATCTGACTTCAATTTATGGCAATGCGGCGAGCCGCAATCACTCTTTCGGATGGGAAGCCGAAAAAGCTGTCGAGCAAGCGCGCGAGCAGGTAGCCAAGCTCATTGGCGCAACTGCAAAAGAAATCATCTTTACTTCCGGCGCGACCGAATCGAACAACCTCGCCATCAAGGGCATCGGCGAGATGTACCGCGAGCGCGGCAACCACATCATTACTCAGGTGACCGAGCACAAGGCTGTTCTCGATACTTGTAAGCGCATGGAAAAGGCCGGTTTCCGCGTCACCTATCTGCCGGTAAAGGCAGACGGCCTGATCGATATCGAAGACCTGAAGCGCGCCATCGATGACAAGACCATTCTTGTCTCGATCATGTTCGCAAACAACGAAATCGGCGTTATTCAGCCGATAGCCGAAATCGGCAAAATCTGCCGCGAAAAGGGCGTCATCTTCCATACCGACGCCGTGCAGGCGGTAGGAAAGATTCCCGTAGACATAAACGCGTTGAACATCGACGTTCTCTCCCTTTCCGGCCACAAGATTTACGGGCCCAAGGGTGTAGGCGCTTTGTATGTGCGTCGCCGGAATCCGCGTGTGCAGATTTCCGAGCAGATCAACGGCGGCGGCCACGAGCGCGGCATGCGCTCCGGCACGCTGAACGTTCCGGGAATTGTTGGCCTGGGGAAAGCCTGCGAACTGGCCGGCGAAGAGATGGGAGCCGAGACAAAGCGTCTTACCGCTTTGCGCGATAAGCTGAAGAATAAGCTGGAATCGAGCCTCGACTACATTCATGTCAACGGCTCGATGGAGCATCGCCTGCCGGGCAACCTGAACATGAGCTTTGTGTATGTGGAAGGCGAGTCGCTGCTCATGGGTATTAACGATGTTGCAGTTTCCAGCGGTTCCGCCTGCACCTCTGCGACGCTTGAACCATCTTATGTATTGAAGGCTTTGGGCCTGGGTGATGATGTGGCGCATAGCTCGATCCGCTTTGGACTGGGCCGCTTCAACACCGAAGCCGAAGTGGATTATGTGGCCGACAAGGTAATCGATATCGTACAGAAACTGCGCGAGTTGTCGCCGCTTTACGAAATGGTAAAAGAAGGAATCGACCTTACGAAGATTGAGTGGACTGCCCACTAATTGCATGCTGCTCACATACGGCATAGAGTTTGGATAGGAATTAGAGGAGAAAATACATGGCTTACAGCGACAAGGTAATTGACCACTACAACAATCCGCGTAACGTGGGACAGCTCGATAAAGCGAGCCAGGAAGTGGGCACCGGCCTGGTTGGCGCCCCTGAGTGCGGCGATGTCATGCGACTCCAGATCAAAGTGAATCCGGAAACGCAGGTGATTGAGGAAGCCAAGTTCAAGACCTTCGGCTGCGGCTCTGCCATCGCGTCCTCTTCATTGGCGACCGAATGGGTGAAAGGCAAGACGGTTTCCGAAGCTCTGGAGATTAAGAACACCGATATCGTGAAAGAGCTCTCGCTTCCTCCAGTAAAAATTCACTGCTCGGTGCTGGCAGAAGACGCGATCCGCGCCGCCATTGGTGACTGGAAGAAGAAAAACGGCGTTGCCGAGACGAGCGAAGCAGCGGTTGCTGCCAAGTAAGACAACGCATTTTGCTGTCCCATCCTTTCATTTTGTTCTGAAAGGATGGGCATGAGTGTGGAAGTGGATCGATGAGTGTTGAGCTGAATGTTTTAAATGCCGAAAACCTGACTCCGAATCAAAAGGGAATTCAGGTTACAGAGCGCGCGATCAAGCGCATTCGCGCGGCCATGGCGAAAGAAGGTATTTCGCCTGCCGAGGGCGGATTGCGTCTGGGTGTGCTGGGCGGCGGCTGCTCCGGCTTGTCATACAACATTCGTTTCGACACGCAGCCGCGTGAGCGCGATCGCGTATACCAGTTCGACGATGTGCGCGTCTTTGTTGATCCCAAATCATTCATCTATCTGCATGGAATGATTCTGGATTACGAAGAAACTCTGATGCGTCAGGGCTTCAACTTCGTCAATCCCAATTCGAGCAAGTCCTGCGGCTGTGGATCGTCGTTTTCCGCCTGATACAAGCCGCTCGCGTGAGCGGCTTAAAAATTTTACGATGCCAATTTCTGAACAATCCGTAAGCGCGGCCTGCTGGTCGTGCGGCGCTGCGCTGGCTGCCGGCGCGCCCTTTTGCGATGCCTGCGGCAAGGTGCAGGCTCCGGTGGCAGATGTCTCCTATTTTGAAGTATTCGGATTGCCGCGTAAGCTGGCACTCGACGCAACTGTGCTGGAAAAATCGTTCTACAGGTTGAGCCGCAAGCTGCATCCAGATGTGTATGCGCGGGCCACGGAGCAGGAGCAGCAATGGAGCCTCGAACAAACTTCGCTGCTCAACGATGCTTACCGCACGCTGAAGAATCCGATTACGCGCACGGAATATTTGCTGCGCCTCGAAGGTGTAGAAATCGAGCAGGACCGCTCTTCTGAAAACGGCGCGAAAAAAGAGTCGCGCGTCCCTGCCGATCTGCTGGAAGAGGTCTTCGAACTGAACATGCAGCTTGAAGAAATGCGGATGAATCGGAAGATGGGCGAAGATGATCCGCAACTGCGCGGCGATCTGGAAAAAGCCAAGGCTCAGTTTGAAGGCCAGATGGCGGAAAGCGATTCGCAACTGCAGGCTCTCTGGTCGAATTGGGATGCGGCGATCGACGCCAATAACGAAGCTGCGCAAACCGAAACGAAGAACAAGATGGTGGCCCTGCTTGATCGACGCCGCTACGTTCGCAATCTTGTGCGCGACGTAAACGAAGCATTGGGATGAAAGGGAAAAGATGCCCCTGGTAAGAATTTCAGTTTCCGATAAGATGTCGCCGGAGAAGCGCAAAAAGCTGCCGCAGGCTGCCTATGATGCGATGCGCGCAGCCATTTCGATTCCTGAGAACGATCTGTTTGTGGTGCTCACGCCGCATGCGGAAGGCGAGCTGGTGGTTGATCCGCACTTTATGGGAGTGCACCGGACGGATGATTTTGTGCTGGTGCATGTCACTTTGCGCCGCGGCCGCACGAACGAAGTGAAGCAGGCGTTTTATCGAGAGGTCACGCGTTTGTTTGGAGAGCGCGCCGGCATTGCTGCCGATGACGTCATGATCGTGCTTTCCGAAAACGATCTCGCCGATTGGTCCTTCGGCAAAGGCGAGGCGCAATACATTCTCAATCCTCCTGCGCAGGCGCAGAAGGTTGGAGCAGCATCGTGAGCGAGAATTCACAGGAACGCATCGTTGGCATCGATCTGGGCACAACAAACTCGCTCGTAGCCTTCATGCAAGGCGAGCAGCCCGTGGTCATTCCCGGTGAGGATGGCTCAAACCTTGTGCCTTCGGTCGTAGCCCTCGCGGGCGATGAGCAACGCAAATTCATCGTTGGGAATGGCGCGCGTCAATACCTGATTCAGACGCCTGACAGAGTGATCTATTCCGCCAAGCGCCTTATGGGCCGCGGGGTAGAAGATGTGCGCGAAGAGCTAAAGCTCTTTCCCTTTCATCTGGCTGAGGATCTGCAAGCCGGTGAAGTATTGCGCATCAAGCTGGGCAACGAAGAGTTCACGCCGCCGGAGATTTCAGCCTATGTGTTGCGACAGCTGAAAAAGAATGCCGAACGGTATTTTGGCGCGCCGGTAACCAAGGCCGTGATCACCGTTCCGGCGTACTTCAACGATGCGCAGCGTCAGGCCACAAAAGATGCCGGTCGCATGGCCGGGCTGGAGGTTCTGCGTCTGGTCAATGAACCGACCGCAGCGGCTTTGGCCTATGGGCTTGATCGCAACAAGGAAGGCATCGTCGCGGTATACGATCTCGGCGGCGGCACCTTCGACATTTCTATCCTCAAGCTGCATGAAGGCATCTTCGAGGTCATCGCCACAAACGGCGATACCCACCTTGGCGGCGACGACATCGACAACCTGCTCATTGCCATCGCCATCGACGATATTCAGGGTGAATTGGGCATTGATGTGCGCACCAGCCCGGAAACAATCCAGGCCATTCGCAAAGAAGTGATTGCTGCAAAGATTGCGCTCTCATCCGACGCCATAGCTCGCATCAGTGTTGATCTGCCCGATGGGAAAAAATATCAGCGGGAGCTGCCGCGCGGGGCCTTCGAGCAGATTATTCAGCCTGTCATCGAGCGCACGATTGAGCCATGCAAGCAGGCTCTCAAGGACGCAGGTGTGGCTCCTGAGCAGATCGATGAAGTTGTGCTCGTCGGCGGCTCTACGCGAATCCCGGCAGTACGCAGGCTGACGGACGAAGTTTTCCATCTAAGCGCGCGAGGCAAGAAGCCGCATACCGAGCTGAATCCTGATGAAGTGGTCGCGCTCGGTGCAGCTGTCCAGGCCAATATTCTTGGTGGTGGCTCAAAAGCTACGGCAGACATGCTGTTGCTCGACGTAACCCCGCTCTCTTTGGGCATCGAAGCTCTGGGCGGTGTTGTTGCAAAGATCATTCAGCGCAACTCGACCATTCCCGCGTCGGCCACCGAGCACTTCACAACCGGAGTCGATGGCCAGACAAATGTCGCCATCCATGTTGTGCAGGGTGAGCGTGAAATGGCAAAGGATTGCCGCTCGCTGGCGCGCTTCGATCTGAAAGGCATTCCACCAATGAGCGCGGGACTACCGCGCATCGAAGTAAAGTTTCTCATCGATGCTAATGGCATCTTGCATGTATCGGCGCGCGAGCAGCGTTCCGGTAAAGAAGCGGAAATCGAAGTAAAGCCGACATATGGCCTGACCGACGAACAGGTTGAGACGATGATTCTCGATTCGTTCGATCATGCCGAAGCAGATTTTGCCGAGCGGCAGCTCGTGGAAGCGCGCAACGAAGCCGATACGATTCTTTCTGCGGTTGAAAAAGCTCCTCAGAATGCCGCATGGCAGCAGTTGACGGACGAAGAGCGCGAACAGATTGCTTCTCTCAAAGACAAGTTGCAGTTATTGAAGCAGGGCGATGATTTAAAAGCCTTGCGGGCCGGAACAGAAGCGTTGGACAAAGCCACTCGCCGTTTTGCTGAGTTGATGATGGATGCTGCAGTCTCAACTGCGATCAAGGGCGAGACGATGAGCTCAGCCGGCGATAAGCTGGGTGAAGGACCGACTGCGCCGCATCCCTTTGCTCCCGCAGAAATCAGCAAGGATTAAAAGACCTATGAGTGACGTGAAGACTGAGCAGGAAATTGATTTGACGAAACCGCCGGCGCCAAACATGGTGCGTGTAACATTTTTGCCCGAGGGCAAGACGGTCGAATTTGAATTTGGCACTATGCCCTATGATCATCATGGCAAGCCTATGTCGTTTCTCGATGTGGCAGAGAATTACGGTATCTTTCTTGACCATGCCTGCGGCGGATCATGTGCCTGCACTACCTGCCATCTATGGATCAAGGAAGGCGCTCAGGGCTTAAGTGAAGCGGATGACGACGAGCTCGACCGCCTGGATATGGCTGCCGACCTGCAGTTGAATTCGCGCCTCGGATGCCAGGCCGTGATCACCAGGCCCGGCGCCTATATTGTCGAAATTCCCAAGTGGAACCGGAATTATGTTTCCGAAGGCAAACCGCTCGCTTTGGCGGAGGAGAAATAATGGCTCGCGAAATTTATTGGTCCGATGCGGAAGAGATTGGAATTCAGCTGCAGGAGAAATTTCCTGATACCGATCCATTGACGGTGCGTTTCACCGATCTGCACAAATACGTCACCGAATTGGAAGGCTTTGCCGATGACCCAACAAAATCAAATGAATCAAAGCTGGAAGCCATTCAGATGGCTTGGCATGAAGAATACGAAGACGCAAATAAATAGAACTGCCGGCCTACTCTACTGCAAATAGAGGCGCGGCCAGCATTTCCTCTCTGAGTCGAATCAGAATCCCCGATAGCTGATTCGCAATCGACAGGCTGCTGTTATTTGCCTCTTCCGCGGAAATGGCAAGCTGCTGCGGGCGCTCGATTTCTGCTTCACGTTGCTCTCCCGGCTTCTGTTGTATTTCCAGATAATGCGCCATATCTTTCAGCGTGCGCTTGCAGGATTGATCGAAATCTTCAAGCGCCGCCAGCAATTCCGCTGAGGGTTTTTCTGCCGTGCCAAAGGCCCGATACTGCAACAATGCCAGCTCCAGAAGATAAAAGGTTCTAAGCATGGCCTGCCAGCGTCGAATTCGATCGCGTGCTGCCATGTGCTGGTTCCGTTTCGCTCCCAGTTCAAACGGCACTGCGTCGGCTTGGGCATTCACGATGGAAAAGTTGCCGTAAATTATGTCTCTCAGGCGACGAGCATTCGTAATCAATGCGACATCCGGCCTTCGAGCATTCAGCAGTGTCAAATCAGCCAGCAGATTGAGATTCCTGCAGAAGACGCTCACCATTTGCGCCGTTGCACTTGTGGGCTGCAGCCGATCGAATACCAGCCACATCATCACAATGCCCAGCAGAACGCCGAGCGCACGATCGCGCGCAATCGCGAGGGACAGTTGAATCGTGAAGTCGTTCACGTGAATGAGATAAAAAGCGAGCGCAATTTGCAGGCCGCAGTAAGAAAGGCGGGAGCTGGCGGTTCCAATCCATCCGGCAATAAAAGAAACGCCAACAAATAGAAGTGTGAATCCAACGATGGAATCGATATATGGAAGAACGAATATCTGTGCCCCCAAGCCAAAGACGAATCCACCCAGAACAGCTCCCGCAATACGCAAAACCTGCTTCTGCCGCGATGAGCCTACCGTGGACAGCGCCGTTAATACGCATGTGGTGACCGATGTGGATAAGCCCGGCCATGCAAGCGAAACATAGAGGATGTAGCACAGCATTCCTGCCAGGCTGCCGCTCAATGCAAAGTACAAATGCTCAGGATTCGTAAATGCATCCCGCACAAGAGCCCCGCCTTCATTGACAGGTTCATGCGCAAGCAAGCGGAATGACTCGATCGATGCCGTGCCTGCAATTACACGAGGGATAAGCGCAATCATCTCCTCCAACTCGCGAAGCAGCGATGTTGTGGCAGGGATTGCGGCTGCCTCCAGGTTTGGAGGCGTCGCACCACTCGGCAGGCATTGTTGAATCTCTGCAAGCTGTCGTGCGAGTAAGCCTGACAATTGTCTGTCTGTGTCAGAAATCTGCGGGTGCGCATGCATCAAAGCAGCCGTAAAATCAATCGAGCGCCCAACCAGAGATACAACGGCCTGCATCTTGGCGCGATACAGAGACTCGTAATTCGATCGGACCAGTTGCCTGCGCAATCCGCCTACACCCACCATGGCGTACTGCGTGAGTTTGCGCTCGTTCTCTGCAGAAACAGAAGCATGCTTTGCATAACAATCGAGCAATTGTTGCAGCGCTTCCAGTCGAATTTTCAATCCGATAATCAGTTCATCTTCTTTGCGGAAGGCATGAAAAACGGCCTCGACCGCGAGGGTTACTGCGGCGCCGATAGCCGGCGCTAATACCTGCCAAAGCGTTCTTTCCAGATTAAGCTCGGCTGGCCCCGGCAGATACCACGTGGCAATCGCCGTGGTTCCCATCAGTCCAATGGCGCTGGCAATGCTGTAATTCGTCAGCGTGCGAATCAGAAAAAAGATAAGGAAGAGGCTGAACGCCTCCCATAAAAAATGCGTAAGCGGAATCGATGCGAACATCCTGGCTCCCACCGGAACAAAGAGGGTGGCCAACGCAATCGCGATCAGCAGATTCACTGCTGACCTCGCAGTAGAAACAAGGTTTTCGCGCGAGATTAAAAACGCATACAAGGGGCCGGTTGCGCCACCCGGGATGCGAAAGGTCATGATGAGGATCATGGTGATGGTTGCTGCAATCACCATGCGGGCAACCATCAGCCCTCGCCCCGGATACGGCGCCAACTCATTGCGGAGAAAATCAACAAACCATGCAGCGAAGCTGCGTGTATCCGTCCGCGTGGCTGTCGTTGCAGTCGCCATGCTATTTCTGTGCGGAAGAAGATTCGCCGCGAATGACGACCACGGCTGATTCGCTCAAGCGAAAAATATCATTCGGACCGGAATCTATGCGAATACGCACAGGAAAACGCGACGCAAGATGAACCCAGTTCAGCGTGCGCTGTACATCGGGCAATCCCTGAGAAATTCTGCCGACGATATCTGCGTCCGGCGTAACACCAAATCCAATACTGTCTACCACGCCGTGGAAACGGATATTCGGTCGCGAGAGCACATATACATCGGCCTTCATACCGGGATGTATGTGATGAAGTTGCGTCTCGCGGAAGTTTGCAACGGCCCACCATGTGCGCGTATCGATTAGCGTGAAAACCTGCTGGCCAGCGTGCGCATAGGCTCCTTCTGAAATGGTGAGATTCGTCACGCGTCCGTCAAACGGCGCAATGTAGCGGCAATTATCGAGATTGTATTGCGCCAGATCGATAGCAGAATTGCGCGCCGGACGCTGAGCGGTCAACGGCTCCAGCGTAGTAACGGCGTGGGTTGCCTGCTGTACCTGCTGGTGGCTTTGTTCAAGCATGGCTTCTGCCTGCTGATACTGCGCGTTCGCTGATTGCAGCCTTGCCTGTGCGAGCGCAAGCTGGGAACGAGCTTGTTGCGAAGCCTGTTGCCGCGTCGTCTGCAAAGTGCGGGCCTGATCGATCTGATCGACCGTGACAAATTGTTTTGCCAGCAAAGGCTCAATGCGATGCAGGTTGTTCGTTGCATATGCCAGTTCGGCATCTGCGCGGTCCACCGCGGCCTTGGCATTGGCAACGTCCGCCTTCGCCTCATCGACCGCCGCAGCCGACCGGGCCACATTCGCTTCGGCGCTGCGGGTATTTGCTTTGGCCACATCGACAGCGCTGCTTTGCGATGCAATCGTACGGCTCTCGTCCACAATCTGTCCTTCAAGAGCCGATTGCTCCGACTTTGCCTGTTCCAAAGCGTATGCATAGGGTCTCTCGTCAATGTCAAAAAGAAGATCGCCTTGCTTCACCAGCTGGTTGTCGGCAACGTTCAGCTTTACAATCGGGCCATTCACGATCGGCGCCACGCCAATAAAATTTGCGAAAAGCTCCGCATCGTCCGTGCGCGGATTTTCCGTAGTGGCGCGCAGTACCAGCGCTCCGGTGACGATAGCGCATACGACGGACGCGATGCTGATAAAGCGTCCAACCCGGCGTCGTTGTTCTTCCGTTTCGATGAGCGCCATATGTCCTCAGTTCAGCTGAAAAAAATCAGCCAGATCGTAAATGCAAAAAAAGCTGCAATGCAGGGATATACAAGAATTGTCGGCGTAATGTACTTATCGATATGCAGCCGTGCAAAAAGCCAGTAAGCCACGGCTGCCAAAGCAATGCCCACTGCAATGCAGGCCAACCATGCAGGGAAAAAAGAGCCGAGAATATTGAAGGATGGCGCCCGGCCGCATCCCGATAAAAATATAAGGCTCATTACAGCAACCGTGCCGATCAATTGTTTCTGCAAAGCAAGCACCTGCCGCCTTCCTTTCCTGCCCATCATGGCCCCGTCTTTGCCGGCTGCACTGCCAGCAGATCGGCTGTGCGAAATGCAAGGTTCGCCACTTGCAACAGCAATTGCGTGCGAGCCGTTACATTCTCGGCGCTCGCCTGCGCTAAAGCTTTCTGCGCCGCAACCACATCCAGCAGATTGCGAACGCCATAACCGTAGGATTCCCGCGCCGCGGCATAGGATTGGTCAGCCGAAGCCATCAGCGCCGCAGCTGCTTCCTGCTGCCGCTCCGCTGTTTTTACATTGGAGTAGGCTGCCCATACCTGGTTGGCAATTTCGTCGCGCAAAGCATCGATCTCGGCTAATGTAGCTGCTTTTTCAGCCCTGGCCTGCGCAACATCGTGCTCGCGCCGCGCGCCGTCGAAGAGCGTCCATTTCAGCCCGAGGTTGACGTTCCAGACTTCTCCAGTCGCATAAGCCGGCGGTAGCAGCGCTTCTTGTCCTTGCTGCCCATATTGGCGGCTTAAACCTCCATCGCCGCTGATGCTGAGGGTTGGGAAATAAGCCGAGCGCGCTTGCCTGATGACCGCATCGGCAGAACGCAGTTGCGCCAGTCGCGCTTTCAAATCGGGGCGCTGCTCCATAGCGCGATCGATGGCTGCATCGACAGACTCGGTTAATTCTCCCGGCATCTTCAATGCATCGATCTTCTGAATATTCAGCACGGTATCCGGTGGCAGGCCAAGAACAGTTGCCAATTCCCCGCGCGCAATCTCCTCAGCGCCAATTGCTGATTGAACATCATACTGCGCCTGCGCCCTGGCTGCCGTTGCTTCCAGCACATCGGGCTTTGTGGCTAATCCATGTGTTAACCGGGCCTGCGCATCTTCCTCGACAGCTTGTGCGTTCTTCAGGCTGATCTCTGCCGCTGCTCGCAACCCTACGGCGTTCAACAGGCGATAATACGCCGAGCTCACTTGGAAAATGATTGTCAGATGCGTGTTGTTGAAAGTCATATTGGCAGAAAGCAGCCTCGCCTTGGCTGCATCAATCGCGCCGCTCCGTCCGCCAAAGTCGAAGATCAGGTATTCCAGATGAATTTCCGGAGAAAATGAGCCATACGTCTGCCGGTAGAAGTCAGAGTTCAGCAGCACGCGCACGCGAGATGTATTCGCCACCGCAAGCGCGGCTACCGTCGGATAAAGCTCGCTGCGCGCAATTCCCACCGCTGCTGCGCGGGCCTTTGCCTGCTGCCATGCCAGGCGTGTTTCGGGATTATGCTGCTCCGCCAAATCGATCAGTTCCGGAAGTGTGTATGTCTTCGTCGTGTCGATTTGATATTTCGATTCAGGAACAGACGAAAGCTGCTTCGTTAGCTCTGTTTCTTCTCGTCCGTGCCAAGGCTTATCCGGAGAAGCCGGCGCATTTTGCCCTGACAACGAGAACGCGCTGCAGCATGTCACCAGCAATATCGCTATTCGCAGGGAGCAATGGGCCATTGAGGTCAGAAAACTCGTTCTCATTTTGCTGTAACCCCTGCACGAATCGCAAGAAGAAGAAGCATCTTTTAGGAAGAGGGAAACAAAAAGCGCAACATGGGGCTCACGCGTTCCGCCCAGGCTGCTTCATCGTGCGTTCCTCCGGCCACACGTTCATAATGCAAGTCGATCTCCGGAATCCAGCCATTTGCCCGCAATCTGCGTTCCAGCAGATCGGCGTCTGCAAGCGTCTTCCGCCCTTCCGCATCGCCAACATCCAGCCAGATGCGGGGCCGATGCTGAAGCCGCACTTCATTTACGTAGCCAATAATACTCTTATGATTCCACCAGACAGATGGAGAGAGAACGCCGAGTTTTCCAAAAAGATTCGCATATTGCAGCCCAAGATAAAGCGTGACTAATCCGCCGAGCGATGACCCTGCCATGCCCGTATGTTCGCGCCCCTGAAGCGTCCGATATCGCGCATCGATAAAAGGCATCAGCTCTTCTGTAATCAGCCTGCCGTATTTGTCTGCTTCGCCTCCGCCCATCTTGCGATCCGCAGATTGTGTATATTCGGCCAGTCGATGTTCGCCCGTGTTCGCAATGCCCACAATCATCAGCGGCTCAGCTTCACCGGCGCCAATCACCTGGTCGGCATTCTCGGCAACGCGCCATGTCCTTCCCGGAACAAACGATGTGGCCGGATCGAAAAGGTTCTGCCCATCGTGCATATATAGAACAGGAAAACGCCTCTCTGCATCCTCTTCATACTGCGGTGGAAGATAGACCGTAATATCGCGATCGTCCGCGAGAAAACGGCTGTGAAATTGAGGGTGCAAAGTGACGCGCGCAGGTAACGCCGATGGAACGGACGACTGATCGTTGATTGAATTATCTGAGGTTTCTGTTGCCAAGTTGCTGCTTTTTCCTATGCGGTTCTTCATGGAGCAACGCTCATCTGACGCGTGCAGTCCTACCTGTTACAGTATCAGGAACGTGAGGAAACCATGAATCGCGAATACCATAAATGGCGGTCGCCGCGCCTCGAACGCGATATGGAGCTGCTTGTCTTCGGCCACTCCGGCGTGCCCGTCGTGGTATTTCCTACATCGCAAGGCCGCTTCTATGAGTTTGAAGACCGCGGCATGGTTGGCGCGATTGCCCACAAGATCGAGAACGGCGAGCTGCAGCTTTACTGCCTGGATAGCGTCGATTCCGAGAGTTGGTATAACCGCAATGTTCCTCCGCGCTGGCGCATTGCGCGCCACGCACAGTATGAGAGCTACGTGATAGAAGAAGTGCTGCCGCTGGTCCGCCTCAAAAATCACGATCCGCATCTCATCAGCCTGGGCTGCAGCTTTGGCGGATATCACGCTGTTAACATTGCGCTACGGCATCCTGACAGGTTCAGCGGATTTCTCTCCATGAGCGGCGCTTTCGATCAAACCGGCTTTCTCCGCGGATACTATGACAACGATGTGTACTTCCATACTCCTACGCATTACGTTCCTAATCTCGCCGACTCCTGGTATCTCGATCGCTACCGGCGCAATACTTATGTATTAGCTACCGGATGGGATGACCAGTGCCTTGGCCAGAATCAGTACCTTGCGCGGCTGCTCGGCGAGAAAGGAATTCCGCATAATCTCTACATCTGGGACTCATGGAACAGCCATGACTGGCCCACCTGGGCGCGCATGATGAACGTTTATCTCTGATTTCAAATTCGTAACTGATAAAGTTACAAATAAAATTCTTATATTTTCTCTTGAAATCGCGCAGCAACCTGTGGCAATGTATTTCAAGCAGAGGAAGCTAATGAAGAACATCTTCCAATTCGGATACCAGATGCAGCCAACGCGAGATCGCGTCGTCGGCTCCTGGCCTCTGCTCGCAATCGCTGTTTCGGCGTAGCGCGTTGTTCCTCTGCTGAGTCCGGACTACCGATCTCAATTCAAAACAGTTACCTGCAATCGCGAGTGGTGTAGCACGCGGATACTTCGTCTGTGAAACGATCCCACTCCGCAACAGCGACCGTTCCCTCGCATTGCAGATATACGCCAGTGGCGTAGTGTGCGGATGCTTCTGACGGCAGCCCCATAAAGGGTGCGGTTCGACTCCGCATGGCCCGCATACGATTTTCCCTGGCGTGCACAACAGCATCCGCAATAGACAATGTGCAATGACACAGCCAACGGATAGAAGTCGCTCTATCCACCTGCAGTTAATTGCATGATCAAAGGGAGGCGCCACCATGCGCCTGAATATTTTGAAACTTAGCCATCTCGGATTCAGCGGCGCGCCTTTGCGTACGCATGAGGGCGCGCCCGCTGTCATTCTCAGCGCAGAAGAGCAGCTGCGCCGCTCCGTGCTGGCCTGCATGTTGTGGGAGGACCAGTTCTACGAGGACGGCGTAACCATTGCCGAGCGCATCGCTGCGCTTGTGCCGCAGGTAGAAGCTACAAAGGTGGCAGCGCTCGCCATCGAGGCGCGCGAAAAGATGAAGCTGCGTCACGCGCCCTTGCTGCTGGTGCGCGAAATGGCGCGCCATGCGACGCATCGTACTCTCGTGGCGGAAACACTGGCTCGCGTCATTCAACGCGCCGACGAACTGTCCGAATTCCTCGCTATTTACTGGAAGGATGGCCGTCAGCCGCTGTCTGCGCAGGTGAAAAAGGGCCTGGCCGCAGCCCTTACCCGCTTCGACGCATACGCGCTGGCCAAGTATGACCGCGCCGGAGCAGTGAAGCTGCGCGACGTGCTCTTTCTCACGCACGCCAAGCCGCTGACGGCTGAACAGGCTTTCACCTGGCGTCAACTGGTCGAGGGCACGCTGCCTTCGCCGGAGACGTGGGAAGTGCGCCTCTCTCGTGGCGAGCAGAAGCGCGAAGTGTGGGAGTCGCTGCTGATCGAGAATCGTCTCGGTGCTCTCGCGCTGTTGCGCAACCTGCGAAACATGCAGGCCGCCGGTGTCGATCCGGAGTTGGTGCGCTACGCGCTCGGGGTCATTCGAGTCGATCGCGTGTTGCCGTTCCGGTTCATTGCGGCGGCCCGGTACGCTCCGCAGTGGGAGCCGTGGATTGAGCAGGCAATGTTTGCAAGCCTGAACGGCCAGCTACGGCTCGCCGGCAAAACCATTTTGCTGGTCGATGTCTCCGGCAGTATGGATGCGAAGCTCTCCGCTCGCTCGGAGATGCTGCGCATGGATGCCGCCGCAGGACTGGCAGTGCTGCTCCGCGAGATTGCCGAAGAAGTAAGCATCTATACTTTCTCCGACACTCTCAGGGCAGTGCCTTCGCGTCGCGGATTCGCTTTGCGCGATGCCGTTGTGCAAAGCCAGCCGCACGGAAGTACGCAGATGGGCCGTGCGCTCAACGAACTGAATGAGCGTGGTGATCGCATCCTCGTCATTACCGACGAGCAGTCCCATGACCGGGCGACCGCGCCGAAGCAAGGGCGCGGATATGTGATCAACATCGCCAACTACCGCAACGGAGTAGGCTATGGCGCGTGGACCCATATCGATGGCTGGAGCGAGGCGGTCATTGAGTACATCCGCCTGATGGAAATTACATCAACGTACCACTAAAAAGAAGAAGCGGGTAAACCAACCCGCTTCTTTTACGAATCTTTTCTTTGCATTCCCGCCATTACCCAGCTAAGGTGACGATGTGAGGCCGCAGATATGAAAAAGATCGGCATTCTCTTTGGCATGGAAAACACTTTCCCCGGCGCTCTTGTGGAGCGCATTAATTCCATGAATGTGGAAGGCATTTCCGCTGAGTTCGTGGAGCTTGGCGGCATACGTCTCGACAGACCGCCTCAATATGCGGTGATCGTAGACCGTATTTCGCACGATATCCCGTTCTATCGCGCCTGCCTCAAGCATGCAGTGCTCAATGGAACTGTTGTCATTAATAATCCTTTCTGGTGGTCGGCAGACGATAAATTCTTCAACTATTCGCTTGCGGCGAAACTGGGCGTGGCTGTTCCTCCAACGGTAGTTTTGCCGCACAAGCATTATCCGCCGGGAACCACCGAGCGCTCCATGCGCAATCTGGAATACCCTCTGAACTGGGATGAAATCTTCGACTACGTCGGCTTTCCTTCGTTCCTCAAGCCGGTAGACGGAGGCGGATGGCGCGATGTTCACCACGTACACAATCGCGAAGAATTTTTCTGCGCCTACGATCAGAGCCGCGACCTCTGCATGACGCTGCAGCGCGCAGTCAAATTTAACGAGTATTTCCGCTGCTACGTCGTCGGCCAGGAAAAGGTGCATATCATGCCTTACGATCCGCGCCGCCCACACCATGAACGGTATCTGCTGGATCCCCCGCCATATGACAAAAAGCTTCTGAAACGCGTGGAAAAGGATGCTCTGGCGCTCTGCAAAGCTCTTGGATACGATCTCAATACAGTAGAATTTGCCGTCGAAGACGGTATCCCCTATGCCATCGACTTCATGAATCCGGCTCCCGATGCAGACCTGCACTCTGTAGGCAGGGAAAACTTCGATTGGATCGTTCAGGCAGTCGCCGATCTTGCCGTGAAGAAGGCCAAAGCAGCGCCAAAAGCTCCGGAGTTCCATTGGGCAGCCCTTCTCGGAGCAGCCGCAAAAACCGCATCGAAAAGGCCATCCAAAAAGAAAACAACCAGGAAGAAACCGGCAAAAGAAAAGAAGGATGACGAAATTTCATAAAAAGGGTCTACACTTCCACCAAAGATGAAGCCGTCATTCACTATCGGCATTGAAGAGGAATACCAGACCGTCGATCCGGTCACGCGTGACCTGCGCTCGCATATTGCCACCGAAATGCTGGCCAAGGGCAAGCGCCGCCTCGCCGAGCGTGTCAAGGCCGAGATGCACCAGTCTGTCGTTGAAGTCGGCACCATGATCTGCAAGACCGTAAAGGAAGCGCGCGACGACCTCTTCGACCTCCGCCGCCAGATGATTGCGCTCGCCAGGGAGCACAATTTGTTGCTCGTCGCCGGCGCAACGCATCCCTTTGCCGATTGGCGCGCGCAGGAAATCTACCCGGACGATCGCTATAAGCGCGTCGTCGAAGACCTGCAGTATGTTGCGCGCGCCAACCTCATCTTCGGCCTGCATGTGCACATCGGCGTAGAAGACCGCGAAGCCGCGATTCGTCTCATGAACTCCATGCGGTATTTTTTGCCGCACATTCTCGCGCTATCCACCAATTCGCCCTTTTGGCGTGGCATGAACACCGGCCTCAAAAGCTATCGCGCCAAGGTCTTCGACAAGTTTCCGCGCACGAACATTCCCGACACCTTCTCCAGCTATGCGGAATTCGAGGGCTACGTCAATCTCCTTATCAAGACAAACTGTTTAGATAATGCCAAAAAAATCTGGTGGGATATTCGACCTCACCCCTTCTTTAACACCATCGAAGTCCGCATCTGCGACCTTCCCATGCGTGCCGAAGAGACGTTGGCCATCGCCGCTCTCATTCAGGCCACGGTCGCCAAGCTTTATCGACTTCATTCCCACAATCAGGATTACCGCCAGTATTCTCGCGCTCTCGTCATGGAGAACAAATGGCGCGCCGTCCGCTACGGGCTCGACGGCAAGCTCATTGACTTCGGCAAGGAGCAAGAAGTGGACGAGCGCGCCCTGATCCTGGAATACCTCGATTTCATCAGTGAAGTAGTTGACGAACTCGATAGTCACCAGGAGATCGCCTACATCCGCAAAATTTTAGAGATGGGCACCGGAGCCGACCGTCAACTCCGCAAGTTTGAAGAGACGAACGACCTCAAAGCCGTAGTCGATTACATGGCCGAAGAAACCCAGGTCGGCCTCTTCGGGAATTAAGGCTGGGAGGGTCCGCCGGCTGTCGCGATTCTCCTTCGCCGGCGGCAAGCGGAGGAAATCGCGAAAACCCGCGCCTCCTGCCAGCCTTTTTCCAGGACACGAAATTCATCCCGTATCCCGCGCTTTAAAGAGATGCCAGGTGCTCGCACGAGGATGGATTCCTCGCAATTTTACTTGTCATCCAGCGCTCCATCTGAGAATCTTAACGGCGATGCGCACCCGTTATCTTTCGCTGCTTCTTGCCTTTCTGCCTGGTTCTTTCCTTGCGGCCTCCGCGCAAAATTGTGCGGGTCTTCTCCAGCTTTCTTTGCCGAATGCAAAAGTGACGTCAGCAGAAATTGTAGCTGCGGGCGCATTCACTCCGCCGGATATCAAACCGGACGAAAAAGTTCCTCGCCTTTACCGAACCGTCCCGGCTTTCTGTCGCGTGCGCGCTACTCTAACGCCGACGTCAGACTCTGACATCAAGGTCGAAGTCTGGCTTCCGGAAAAAGGATGGAATGGTAGATTCCGCGGCCTCGGCAACGGAGGCTTCGCCGGATACATCGCATACGCCGGCCTGGCCGCCGGGGTCACGCAAGGCTATGCCGCAGCCAGTACAGATACCGGCCACTCCATGCAAGGCGCAGCCTGGGCGCTCGGACACCCTGAGAAGATCATCGATTACGGTTACCGCGCGGTCCATGAAATGACCGCGGATGCTAAGGCGATCGTTAAAGCATATTACGGAGACGCGCCCAAACGCTCTTACTTTGCTTCCTGCTCGAACGGCGGTCGCCAGGCACTCATGGAAGCCCAGCGCTATCCCGACGATTACGACGGCATCATCGCCGGAGCCCCTGCGAATAACTGGGTTCCCATGCTCACCGGCGGCCTGGAGCTGCTGCAGACGCTCGATGGTCCCGGCTATCTGCCTCCATCAAAAATTCCTGCCATCAGCAAAGCAGTGCTCGCCGTCTGCGATAAACAGGATGGCGTCGTCGACGGCGTTCTCAACGATCCCAGGCAGTGCCATTTCGATCCATCCACACTCCTCTGCAAAGGAAAAGAATCGGACGCCTGCCTTACTGCTCCGCAGGTCAATTCACTCAAGGCCATCTACTCCGGTGCGCATGATGCTTCCGGTCAGCAGATATTCCCCGGCGCACTGCCCGGAGCAGAAGAGGGCCGCGGCGGTTGGGCTACATGGATCACTGGCTCAGAAGAAGGGAAGAGCTCCGGCACTTTCTTCGTCACCGGCTATTTCGCCAACATGGTTTACAGCGATGCCAACTTGAATTTCCGAAACATAAAAATCGATGACGCATTCAAGCTCGCCTATGAAAAAACAGGCGACGCGCTCAACTCCATAAATCCCGACATCCGGCCATTCCTCGCTCACGGCAAGCTCATTCTTTATCATGGCTGGAATGATCCCGGCATCTCGCCTCTCAACACGGTCAACTACTACGGCAAAGTGTTGGATACGGTAAGCAGTCAGAGCGCCCGGCAGTCACTGCGTCTCTACATGATTCCCGGCATGCAGCACTGCGGCGGAGGTCCCGGCGCCACAGTCTTCGGGCAGGATGAAGCATCTCCTCGAAGCGACGCGCAGCACGATATTTTTTCTGCGCTCGTGGGCTGGGTGGAAAACGGCGCCGCGCCATCCACCCTGATTGCAACAAAATATGCGGAGAGCAGATCCGGTTCCATCGCGCATCCAGTCGTGGAAATGACGCGTCCACTCTGTACTTATCCCCAGGAAGCAAAATACAAGGGCGCCGGGAACACAAAAAGCGCTGCATCCTTTGAATGCAGCGCGAAAACAGAGCACTAAATTTGATCGAAAAACAGATGGGAACTGCCTGAAGAATTATGCTGCCAGCAAGCGGCTGAAAAACGTGCGATATTTTTGCAGCGCAAGCCTCAATTCTTCCGTCGAGACGTCTGTGCCGCCATCCCAACGCTTTTCCAGGTTTGCACGCTCTTCTGCAAAGCCGGAGGTGAGTCGATCGAACACCATGCCCACTAGCTCATCGGCTTCTTTCACCGCGCGGCGCGGCTCATCCACAAACCCGGTCTGCACACGATTCCATCTCGCGCGAAGATCGTCTACATCGTTCGGAGAAAATAGCGTGGTGGAAGAATTGTTGTCGATCGAGGTCACGTTGCCTGGTTGTGAGCGCAATTCAGCATTCGTAAATTGGGTGCGCGGTGTTGCGCTGGCATTCATATTGTCCGGATCATTGAGCAGCTCCGGCGTCCCGTCATAGGTTTCAGCTTGCCGTCCTGTCGGAAAATCAGTTCGATCCGCATACAGGTCATCATTTCGGCGTAATTCGGCCATTATGCCACCTCGCGTTTCACTGTGTTGGAATTGGTTTCGAGCAGCTCTTCAAAGAGCGTGCGGTAGTAAATCATCGAATTGCGAAGATCTTCCGTTGTGGCTTCGCCTCGCTTATGGCGTAAAGCAATTTCATGCGCTGCACGGTAGTTATCTACAACGCGGGGATAGTGAACCGAGATATCGGCGGCGCGTTGCTCAAACTCGGCCATCGGATATCCGCGTTTCTCCATCAATTGCATCACCAATCCATCAGCTTCATGAACGGCATTCACAGGATCATCTACAAAGCGCGCCTGCACCGCGCGCCACTGACTAATGAAGCGCTCGCGCTCATCCACAGCCAGCAAGCGCAGGGGAAACTTCTCCACTCGCTTTTGCCGCGCTTCCAACACTGTTTCCGCGCGGGAAGCTCCTCGCTCTTTTGCCAGCCTGTCATATTCAGGCCCAAATCTTTCACGTAGTGTTGAGACACGCCGCTTGCGCATCACTGCCCATATAACAATCAACAGGGCCACAATCGCAATGGCGATAATGATTACAGCTTTGGGATCCATGCTCTCTCCTGACTTTAGAAGGGATGCCCTGATTTCTCTCCCCGGTTGTCCTCTGTTCTCGATCTCATGATTGAGAAACGCCAGTATTTAAGCTGTTGTGTTGCAAGTCCGTTATTTTCAATAGATCGTTTTCTCGGACGGAAAAGCTGCAATCTTTCGAGTGCTCTTCTATGCAAACTCCGATACCCTGAAAAAGAACACTTGTTAAAAATGTCGAACCTTACTGAAAATTCACAGGCGCTTCTCGATACGCCATATCCCGAAGATTTTATTTCCGGCGCTCACGCCGCTGTCTTCACCTGCCTGCGCATTGAGCGGGCAGAAAAGGTCACGCTCATCACCGATCGCGAGACGCAGCCTATTGCCGCCGCCATCGCAGCACAGCTTGTGCAGAATGGCTGCAATTGGAACGCCTTCGTCCTCGAAGACCTTGCGCCCCGTCCGCTCAAGGACATGCCCAGCGAAGTTCTTGCGGATATGGAAACCTCCAACGTCAGCATCTTTGCCGTGAAGGTGCAGCAGAACGAGCTGCGCTCGCGCATGCAGATGACGAATGTCGTGAACCGCCGCCGCATGCGCCACGCGCACATGGTCAACATCACGCCGCAGATTATGCGTGAAGGCATGCGCGCCGACTTTCAGCTCGTCGACCGCCTCAGCCGGAAGATCGTTGAAAAGGTTCGCCATGCCGGCTGTATCCATGCCACCACTGCTGTCGGAACCGACATCCACGCCGAGCTCAATCCTGATTACAAATGGCTGAAGACCTCCGGCATCATCTCGCCCGAGAAATGGGGCAATCTTCCCGGCGGCGAAATCTTCACCACTCCCGGAGAAGTCAACGGCGTCTTCGTCGTCGATGGCGTTGTCGGCGACTATCTCTGTTTTCGCTATGGCTTGCTTGAATCCACGCCGCTCACCATCGAAATCAAAGGCAACCGCATCGTAAGCTGCGAATCAAAAAATCAGCAATTGCGCGATGACTTCTGGGCATACACCCACACCGATAAGAATTCCGACCGCGTAGGAGAGTTTGCCATCGGTACAAACCTTGGCGTCACTCATGTGATCGGCAACATTCTGCAGGATGAAAAATTTCCCGGCATACACATCGCCTTCGGCAATCCTTACGGCGAGCACACCGGCGCGCCCTGGACCTCAACCACACACATCGATGTGGTCGGCCTCCGCTTCAACATCTGGATCGATGATGAACAGATCATGCGCGAAGGCCGATTCCTGATCGAGCCGTAAAGAACCAACTACTTCTTAGTGAAGTGAACGTCGGAAACCGCGCGCAATCTCTCAGCTGCGCCTTCCGCCGTAATGTCGCGCTGCGGCATGCCGAGCATCTCAAAGCCCACCATAAACTTCCGCACCGTAGCCGAACGCAGCAGCGGCGGATAGTAATGCGCATGGAAGTGCCACTCACCATGCTCCTCGCCGTCGCACGGCGTCTGATGGAAGCCCATCGTGTAAGGGAAGCTCGTCTCAAACAGATTGTCGTAGCGCGTTGTCGTCTGCTTCAGAATATTGGCCAGCCCGGCGCGCTGCGCCGTGGAAAATTCCGCCATCGATCCAACATGTTTCTTCGACAGCACCAGCGTCTCAAAAGGCCATACCGCCCACCACGGAACTACCACCAGAAACTCATCGTTCTCGCAAACAATGCGCGTCTTCGCATCCGTCTCTGTCCTCAGGTAATCGCACAGCAGGCAGGAACCATGTTCCGCTTTGTATGCCTTCTGCGCTTCCGTCTCGATCGCAGGCTCATCCGGCACGTGCTCTGTCGCCCATATCTGGCAATGCGGGTGCGGATTGCTCGCTCCCATCATCGCGCCGCGGTTCTCGAAGATCTGCACATGCCGTATTTCAGGGTTCGCCGCCAGATCTTTGTACTGCTCTACCCACGTATCCACCACGCGCGCAATATCCGCCTCTTCCATCAGCGCCACCGTCAGGCTGTGATCCGGATGGAAGCAAAGAACGCGGCAGCGTCCCCGCTCCTGCTCTGCGCGAAGCAGTTCCGGCATGCCTGTAGTATTCGGAGCAGGCGAATCCGGCAGCAGGGCAGCGTAGTCATTATCGAAAATGAATACGTTTTCATAATTGGGATTAAGATGCCCGCCTGCGCGCTCGTTGCCTGGGCACAGGTAGCAGGTCGGATCGTAATGTACATCCGAAAAGCCGGAAGACTGGTTCACTTCTCCCTGCCATGGCCGCTGCGTACGATGCGGAGAAATCAACACCCACTGGCGGCGCAGCGGGTTATAGCGGCGATGGGGAAACTGGTAAGCACGATCGCTCACAGAGACTGTCCTTTCAATGCGAAGTTCCTGCCTCTATTGTAAGCAGTACCAGCCATGAATCAGAATGGAAGCTGTCGTTTACCTTTCCCGGGCATTAGACCGGAAATCCGAAAACTCCCGGTGCTCATCCTGACCTGAGCGAAGCCGAAGGGAAGAGGGACTCCACTGCCTCTAAGCCGTAGGCTTATCCGGAACCGGCTGCACTGCCAGATACTTCTCGGCAAAGCGCATGCTGTAATCCTCAAGCAAGGCTCGCACGCGTTCCGGATCTCCGGACTTCACAATCAGCCCGGCATGGTGATGCTTCTTCATGCGGCACACAATTTCCGGAGCATCAAAAACCGACGTATCCGGATCAGCCGTACGCGCCAGGCACAGCACGCTTCCTGCATAGTCTTTACGCGGCATAGGAGCCGTATAAGCTTCTCCACGAAGCGCGCAGACTTCAATCCGCGCCCACTCTCTCCACAAATTCACGCCGCTGGCAAAGTCCACCACATCGGCAATGAACGCTCCGCCCACACGAGCCGCCACTTCCAGGAAATAAAAGCGTCCATCTCTGGCGTGGATATACTCCGCATGTGTCACCCCGCGCACCATCCCAAGCGCCGGAACCAATCGCTCATTCAGCGCTGCCAGGTATGTCGAATCTTCTCCATTGCGTTCCACAATACGCGTCGAAAAAACACCGCCCTCATGCATCACTTGCATCGGAGGCTTCCCATAGCGGCTCACCTCCGCAAACACCACGCGTCGCTCGCTGGCTACCGAATCGACGTGATAAATATTGCCGGGCACAAAGCGTTCCAGCAGGTAATAACTCTGTCTGTCGCCCAGCTCGTCCAGCGTGCGCCACAGCTTCTCTGGATCGTCAATCTTGCGGATCCCGATAGCCGAAGCCTCAGCCCTCGGCTTCAACACCCATGGCGCAGGCACATGGGCCATGTAAGCGCGCAAATCGTCGTAATTCAGAATCGGCGTGAACTCGGGAACCAGTATTCCTGCCCGCTGCGCCTCGAATCGCATCGCCAGCTTGTCGCGAAAATGCGCCGTCGTCGTCCGCCCCATCCCCGGAATTCGCATATGCTCGCGCAGTGCTGCCGCCACTTCCATATCGAACTCGTCCAGCGCCACAATGCGATCAATCTTCCATCCTCGCGACATATAGGTGACGGTGTGAATCACCTGCTCGATGGACAGATTGGGAGGCATCGTCGAAATATTTTCCAGAATGTCCCGCGGCCAGTCCGCGTCCCGCAGCTTGTCCACCGTCAGCAGCGCCACGCGGCAGCCCATCCCCGCGCATTGCCGCATAAATGCCTGGCCCTTTTCATACGTGGAGATGCAGAGAATCCGCTCGTTCATACCCATCCGTTCAGGAAGCGCTCCGCGCCCGCACAGGCGTCTTCCAGAATGCAATCACGAACAGCAGGCCAAGAACGATGTCAGACAGCCCGAACATTTCCTTCGGCCCGATGCGTCCCTGCAAGTAAAGCACGATCAGTGTTACGCCATAAAGAAACTTCTCGGCAACCGCCGGAATCATCAGCGGACGATACCGCGCCGGATCGGAGCCGATCACAAAAAACGCCAGCTGCCACGACAGCCCCAGCCCGAGAAAGCCGAAATAATAGCCCGGATGCGTCAGCGCCGGCGGAGTCTGTCGTCCGATCGTGTCATAAAGAAAATAGAGCGGGGTAAGCACCAGAAATCCCCACACTCCGGCAAACCAGAATACGATTCGAGCAAATTTCATCCACACCTCGCTTCCCAGGTTCAGTTGGCTCTACCATAAGGGCTGGCACACGCCCTGCTTCTACTATGCACTTATCCGAGTCCACGATGCTCTCTGCGGAAGAAATCACCCGGCAGCACGACCGCCTGACGGCGCTCTGGCATACGCAGCCCCCCGCCGTTCCCCCGGAGGCGCATGGCGAATTCATGGACACCGTGATCGCCCAGCATCTGGCGAATTTCGAGCTCTGGCATACCGAAGACCGCGCGCGTGCTCCTCATGCCGCCGATCACGAAATCGCCGAAGTCAAGCGCGCCATTGATCGCATTAACCAGCGGCGCAACGATCTCGCCGAGCGCTGCGACCTGCTCCTGCTCGACCATCTCTGCGCCCGCGACCTGCCCAATCCCGAAGCCGAGCTGAATTCCGAAAGTCCCGGCCTTATCATCGACCGGCTCTCGATCCTTGCCCTCAAGCTTTTTCATACGCAGGAAGAAATCGCTCGCCCCAACGCGCCCGCAGGCCATGCAGAGCGCAACCATGAGCGCCTCAAAATTCTGCAAGCACAACGCGGCGATCTCGCCGGCTGCCTCGATCGTCTCTGGCGGCAAACCCTCGCCGGAGAGCGCCGTTTCAAGCTCTACCGCCAGCTCAAAATGTACAACGACCCGGCGCTCAATCCTTCTGTTTATAAATCCCGCGCATAGGTAAACATGGGTGCCCTGCATCCCATAAAGATGTGGGCCTTGGCCGCCCCTCCGGTTGACTCGCGGCCCACTTCTGCGTATAAAAACGAATTCAGCGGGAAATTTCTGCATACGCGCACCTGTGTGCCGTATGTATCAGGAAAATCAAGGATAACTACCGGTATGCAAGAAACACGTCAGGCAGCAGGAGCCCGCCGCAACACTCGCTCGATCTCGGAAAAAAAGGTTCCTATCACCGATAAAGCGGCTGACAAGGCGCAGGCACAAGCCGTTGAGCATTTCCAGAGCGCCGTCCAGCTTATGCAGGAGGGCAAATACGAAAAGGCCCGAACCGCCTTTGAGAAGCTTATTTCTACCGCGCCCCTTGCTCTGGTCGATCGCTGCCGCGTTTATCTTGCGGCCTGCGAGCGTCACGCCAAGCAGGCAGCCCTCGCCTTCAACACTCCCGGCGAGCAATACGACTACGCTATCTCTCTGCTGAATACCGGCGATTACGAAGATGCCCGCGACCAGCTTGAGAGCATCCTCAAGAAAAATTCATCAGCCGACTACGCCCACTATGGGCTCGCCATCCTCGACAGCATGACCGGTCAGGCTGAGGAATGCCTCGAGCACCTGACAGCGGCCATCCGGCTCAACCCGCAGAACCGCATCCAGGCGCGCACCGACTCCGATTTTCAGGACATGGCAGACGATCCTCGTTTCACCGAGCTGCTCTACCCGGAAACTCCATAGGAAAGCACACGTCGAAGGGGCCTTCTTGATAGCTCCGGATCTCCGAATACTCCGATGTCTAAGCACTTTGGGAGTCCTTTGCTTCTGTTCAACTTTGGCACCTTTCGCGCAGAGCATAGATCCTCCCGCCTCCGGCTATCTTGAAGCCAGCCTGCGAACAGGAGTGGAAGCCGGACACACAAAGGTTGGCGAAGCGTTTCAGGCTACCGCCCTTTCATGGTGGAGTATTCCGGATTGCATTCTGCCTCAAGGTGCAAGAATCTATGGCAAGGTTGTTTCGTCCGTCCGGCACACAAAATCTTCACCAGAATCGACCTTAGGGCTCCTGATAGAAAATGCCGATTGCCAGGATCACCCACATGCTCCGCTTTCTCTTCACATCCTCGAAATCATAGGGCCTGATTCTGCATCGGTGCCTCTGCATACGGTTCTTCCCGTGGGAAGTGGAGGTATGTCAGCCGCATCAGGAGTCATTGCACATGACGACAACACGAAACCAGACAAAGAATCTTCCTCTATCCGCGTAGGCGCGATTGTGGGAATGATGCCCATGCAACTTGAAATCGCCGCCGGGCCGCAATTTGCAGAAATCCTGCGCTCCGATAAGCGAACCGTCAGCCTGCTCACCGGTACGCATCTGATTTTAGGCACAAAAGATATGATTCCCGCAGACCAGCAGCTCCATTTTCAGGCAGCAGACAAATAGCCATCGGGAAACACACTTCCGATACACTCTTGTTGGGTAGCTCATGAAACCAGCGACTCTTGTCTCCACTTCGGCGCAGCCTTCGGGCACAGAAAAGGCCAGCTTGCGAGTCGTAGCTATGGGTGGAGGCACCGGCCTTTCCACTCTCCTGCGCGGCCTGAAGCACTATGTCCCGTCGCCGCTTTCCACGCCGTCCGAGTGTGATGCCGTGCCCTGCCTCATCAGCCACCTTGCTGCCATCGTCACCGTCACGGATGATGGTGGTTCCAGCGGCCGCCTCCGCAAAGACTTCAACATGCTGCCGCCCGGTGACTTGCGCAACTGCATGGTCGCGCTCTCTGAAGATGAGCACCTGCTCTCGCGCCTCTTCAGTCATCGCTTCCGCTCCGGTGCCGGGCTCGAAGGCCACAGCTTCGGTAATCTCTTCGTCGCCGCACTCTCAGAAATGACCGGCGACTTCGCGCAGGCCATCCGTCTTGCCGCTGAAATTCTTGCGACTCGCGGTCACATCTATCCGGCAACCACCGCCAATGTCAGTCTTGCCGCCCGTATGGATGATGGCGAAATCGTCGAAGGCGAAACCAGCATCACCGCCAGCAAAAAGCACATCGTTGAGCTGAGCATGGAGCCGCCCGACGCCGCACCTATGCCCGAAACGCTCGAAGCCATCGAGCAGGCCGACCTCATCACCATCGGTCCCGGCTCGCTTTTCACCAGCATCATCACCAATCTGCTGGTCAAAGGAATCCCGGAGGCTCTCACCCGCGCCCACGGCCTGCGTGTTTATGTCTGCAACCTGATGACACAGGCCAACGAGAGCCTGCACCTCACTGCTTCGCAGCATATCGAACGCATCTACGAGCATGCCCGCGGCCCTGTCTTCGACTATGCCCTCATCAACACCGCGCCCATTTCCGAAGAAACCCGGCTCCGCTATGCCGCCGAAGGTGCGGAACCCATTCAGCCGGATATCGACCGCATCGAAGCCTTGGGCATCCGCTGCATCCCCGGCAACTTTGCCGAAGAGGGCAACGTCCTGCGCCACGCCGCCGACCGCGTAGCCACCCAGGTTCTGGAACTGGCGATCGAAAACAAGCAAGCCAGTCGATCTTGAAAATATGTTGTCATCCTGAGCGGAGCGAAGGACCTGCTTTCTATCAGGGCTTAATTTAAGAGCTTGATGATTGAGATAAAAGTAAACCAAAACTCATGAAGAAACCTGAACCAACTCCGTAGTCCGTTTCAACTGGCCGCAAGCCGCGTAAATATCCCGCCCGCGCGGTCGCCGCACAAACGCAGGAACACCATTGAACTTCAATCGATACTGAAACTGCGCCACCGTATGCGGATCAGACATCCGGTACGGCATTCCCGGCCCCGGATTCCACACAATCAGATTCACCTTCATGGGCAGATTCGCCCGCCGCAACAGCCGTCCCACTTCATCTGCGTCAGCCAAGCGATCATTCAGCCCACCCAGCAACACATACTCAAAGGTGACTTTTTCCTTAGCTCGCAACGGAACCCGCCGCACCGCAGCCATCACATCCGCAATATCCCACTTGCGCGTAATCGGCATGATTCCCGAGCGCACCGTATCATTCGGAGCATTCAGCGAAATCGCCAGCTTGGGCCGTACTGGCTCTTCGGCAAAACGCAAGATGCCAGGCACAATTCCCGAAGTTGAAACCGTCATCCGCGATTCCGGAATCCCGACTTCTTCGACCAGCAGCCGCACCGCCGCAATCCATTCGTCATAGTTCAGGAACGGCTCACCCATCCCCATAAAGACCAGGTTGATGCGGTCCTTCCCGATCCTCACCTTGTGCCGCTTCAGTACTGCGACAACCTGTCCGGCAATCTCTCCCGCTGTCAGGTTGCGAATAATTCCCAGCTTTGCCGTCAAACAAAATTGGCAGTTCACCGCGCAGCCGATCTGGCTCGACACGCAGATCGTTGCGCGTCGCAAATCCGTTCCGGCTTCAGAACCATCACCAGCTTCGCCGCCATCGCCATCCGGCATCCACACCGTCTCGACTGTCTGCCCATCGTTCCCGGCAATCAGAAACCGCTCCGTGCCATCCATCGAACTGAACACTTCGACAATCTTCGGCAAGCCGACGTGATACTCACTCTCCATCAACGCCGAGCGCAGCTCTTTCGGCAGAGTCGATACCTCGGCCAGCTCTTCGACCCACTCCCGGTAAAGCGCCCCGGAAAGCTGTTTCCCCCGGTACTCCGGCTGGCCAAATCCTGTGATTAAGTCTTTAAGTTGTTGATTATTAAGGCCGAAAAGAGGATGAGTCGTAGCCGCCCCCGGAGAGTCTAAAATAGAGATAGGTTTTTTCCTGCCCGGCGGCATCATAGCAACAGCTCCGTTTGAGACAGCATAGCTCATTCTCCCTGCCGTAGAGCCATCCATAGACCGCCGGGCAGTAACCAACCAGGACTTATTCAATGGATAACGAACGCAATATACGCCGCACCGTCCTGCCCAATGGGCTTACCATTCTCACCGAGAAGATGGACCACATCCGTTCCGTCGCCATGGGCGTCTGGATTCGCGCCGGTTCACGCCACGAGCTGCCCGAAATCAACGGCATCTCTCACTTCGTCGAGCACATGGTTTTCAAGGGCACTAAATCGCGCTCCGCGCAGCACATCGCCCGCGAAGTCGACGCCATTGGCGGCAACCTCGACGCCTTCACCGGCAAGGAAACAGTCTGCTTCAACATCAAGGTTCTCGACGAGCACGTGCCCGTAGCCCTCGATGTCCTCTCCGACCTCGTCCTCAACCCCGTCTTTGCCAGCGACGAAATCACCCGCGAGCGCGGCGTCATCCTCGAAGAGATCAAGATGGACGAGGACAACCCCGACTATCTGGTCCACGAAATCTTTACCCAGGCCTTCTGGAAGGATCATCCGCTGGGCAAGCCCATTCTCGGCACCAAGGAAACAGTCAGGCGCTTTGAGCGCGACACGCTCTGTAGCTACTACGGCCAAAAGTTCCACGGCAGCAACATGATCTTCTCCGCCGCCGGCAATATCGACCACGACAGCTTCGTCGAGCAGGTCACGCGCCGCTTTGAGTCGCTGCCTGCAGGCGAATCCCTGACTGTAGCCGTGCCGCCCAAGACCGCGGCCCGCATTATCCTCAAGAACAAGAAGTCGCTCGAACAGGTCCAGCTCTGCCTCGGCGTGCCTGCCCCAGCCATTTCCGACGAGTCGCGCTACACCGTCCTCGTCCTGAATACGATCCTCGGCGGCGGCATGTCCTCGCGCCTCTTCCAGACCGTCCGCGAAGAGCGCGGCCTGGCCTACTCCATCTACAGCGACCTCAACCCCTACAGCGATACCGGCTCCCTCTGCGTCTACGCCGGAACTTCATCCGATCGCGCCATCCAGGTCGTCCAGCTTGTCATGGAGCAGTTCCGCCGCCTCAAGAGCGAGCCGCTGCCCGCCGACGAGCTGCGCCGCGCCAAGGACCAGCTCAAGGGCAACCTGCTGCTTTCGCTCGAAAGCTCCATGTCGCGCATGTCGAACCTCGCCCGCCAGCAGATGCACTTCAACTACTTCTTTGGCATGCAGGAAATTCTCGACAAGGTCGAAGCCATTACCGAAGACGAGGTACTCGCCATGGCCAACCACCTCTTCCAGCCGGAGCTGGTAGCCGTCACCCTGCTCGGACGCCTCGACGGCGTAAAGCTGACCCGCAATCAGCTCGAGTGCTAGGAAACAAAACCGGGTGCCCCATCCTGAACGAAGAGAAGGGTGGGGGATGTACACCGACAACCGGAATCGGGAAACCCCACATCGCAATCGGATGTGGGGTTTTCCACTTCTCTGCGCAATTTCTCCGGAACCAGTAGAATGAAAAGTTACGATGAAATCGGCTGGTTATCCCCGAATGCCGTATCCGCCGCGAAAACGCGAGCCGCAGGACCGCCGTACCCCATCGAAATCAACAAGTTATGAGCACAGCTAAGCTGGAACCGACACCAAGCGGCCTGCAGGAGCAGACGCAAAACAGGGAACAAGTTTTCGACGCCTTTCGCCGCTGGGGCTATCTTCAGGCCCAACTTGATCCTCTAGGCCAATACCTACCCCCAGAAACCATCCCCGAACTCGACCTGGAAGGCGAAGACGCCGAAGAAGCCCGCAGCTACTATTGCGGAACCATCGCCGCCGAGTTCATGCACATCCCCAGCCGCGAGCGCCGCAACTGGATCGCCGAACGCCTCGAAGCCCCGGCACCCGACGTCGACCAGAAGAAAATCCTCGACCTCCTCATCAAAGCCGATATCTTCGAGCAGGTCATCCAATCGCGCTACCTCGGCACCAAGCGCTTTTCCCTCGAAGGCGTCACTGCCCTCATCCCATTCCTCGATGAATTACTGAATCGCTCCAGCGAACTCGGCGCAGAAAAAGCCGTCATCGGCATGAGTCATCGCGGGCGCCTCAGCGTCATGGTCAACACCTTCGGCAAGTCGCCCGCCGACATCTTCTCCAAGTTTGAAGACGTCGACCCCCGCAGCATCCTCGGCGGAGGCGACGTAAAGTACCATGTAGGCGCAACCGGCGACTACCCGACACGCAACAGCAAATCCGTCGCCCTCCACCTCGTCTCCAACCCCAGCCACCTCGAGGCCGTCGACCCCGTCGCCATGGGCCGCACACGTGCCAAGCAGGCCCGCTACGGAGCGGAGGGAACCGACCGCGTTCTGCCCATCGTCATTCACGGCGACGCAGCCTTCGCCGGCCAGGGCATCTGGGCCGAAACCCTGAACCTCGGCTCCATCGACGGATTCACCGTAGGCGGCGGCATCCACGTCATCGCCAACAACCTCATCGGCTTCACCGCCGAGCCCAACGAGTCGAACTCCTCGCGCTTCGCCTCCGATCTCGCCAAGCGCATGCCCATCCCCATCTTCCACGTCAACGCGGAAGACCCCAATGCCGTCGTGCGTATCGCCGCCCTGGCCGTCGAATACCGTTACACCTTCAAGACCGACGTCATCGTTGATCTCATCGGTTACCGCCGCCACGGCCACAGCGAAGTGGACGATCCCACCATCACGCAGCCTCTGCGCTACGCGAAAATCAAGGACCACCCGCCGCTCTACGAAATCTACGCCAGGAAGCTCGGCGCCGACATCACCGATCGCGTCAAGGAGATGCAGACCGGCTTTGCCGAAGCGCAGCGTGCCGCCAAGTCGATGAAGAAGATGCCGACCCTCGCCACGTTGCCCGATTACTGGTCGAACTACACCGGCGGCAAATACAAGCCGGAATACGAAGTCGAAACCGGCCTCAGTGTCGAAGAAATCGGCGCAATCTCAGCCGGGCTCACGAAGTACCCCGCCAGCTTCCACATCCATCCCAAGATTAAAAAGCTCCTCGAGCAGCGCGCCGAAATGGGCGAGGGCAAAAAGCCCTTCGACTACGGCATGGCCGAAGCCGTGGCCATCGGCTCACTGCTCAAGCAGGGCACGCCCGTCCGCCTCACCGGGCAGGATTCGCAGCGCGGCACCTTCAACCAGCGCCACAGCGTCCTCATCGACATCGAGAACGAAGAGACCTTCATCCCGCTCAACCATCTCGCCGAAGGTCAGGCCGAATTCGAAGTCTACAATTCCATGCTTTCTGAAGCCGGTGTTCTCGGCTTCGAGTACGGCTACAGCCGCGACTATCCCGAAAAGCTCATCCTGTGGGAAGCGCAGTTCGGCGACTTCGCCAATGGTGCGCAAATCATCATCGACCAGTTCATCTCCTCCGGCGAAGACAAGTGGGGACTGCTCGGCAGCGTCGTCGTCCTGCTGCCGCACGGCTACGAAGGCCAGGGCCCCGAGCACTCCAGCGCCCGCGTCGAGCGCTACCTGCAGCTCGCCGCGCACGACAACATGCAGATCTGCCAGCCCTCGACCGCCGCGCAGTACTTCCATCTGCTGCGCCGCCAGTCCATGCGCAAATGGCGCAAGCCGCTCATCGTCTTCACTCCCAAGAGCATGCTGCGTCACCCCGACGCCGTCTCGCCCATCGAAGACTTTGCCCGCCCGCACTTCCTCAACGTGCTGCCGGAAACCGGCATCGCCGGCGCCAAGCGCCTGCTTGTCTGCACCGGAAAGATCGGCCACGAGCTGCGCGTCGAGCGCCAGAAGCGCGGAGACGATACCACCGGCATCATCTTCATCGAGCAGCTCTACCCCTGGCCCGAAGCCGAGCTCGAAGCCGCCATCAAGGCACACCCGGAAGCGCACGAAGTCATCTGGGTGCAGGAAGAGCCGGAAAACATGGGCGCGCTGTCCTTCGTCATGCCGCGCTTAAGGCGACTGGCCCGCGACCGCCAGGTGCTGAGCATTAAGCGCTCCGCCGCCGCCAGCCCAGCCACCGGTTCAGCGAAGGCCCACGAGATGGAGCAAAAAACCCTCATCGAACTAGCCCTAAGCTCCAGCTCCGGCCTCCAAGAAAGAACCAGCAAGTAAGCTGTTCAATAAGTACAGACCTCACCAGCAAAAAGGCGCTCCTGTCGGAGCGCCTTTTTTACACACAAATGTCATCTTGAGCAAAGCGAGTAATGGAAAAAAGTCACAAATCGCAAGCTGAATCGCTAAACCATTGAAAAAACGCACTAGGGAAGGCGGATAGCTCGGGCGCTGTGCTTAAGCTGAATCCCCGCGCAGCCAGCTATCCAATCCATCCGCAGCCATCCTGATGCCCACATAAAACGGCCCAAACTCGGCGTAGAGCGAACTGGCTTCATCAAAGCGCATCTCGTAGATCAGGTGCTTGAACACCAGCGGATCGTCAGCAAAGAGATCGACGGACCACTCCCAGTCGTCAAAGCCGATCGATGCGCTGATGATCTGGCGCACGCGGTCCGCATACCGCCGACCGATCATGCCGTGATCGTGCATCAGGCGCTGGCGCTCATCCAGCGGAAGCGCGTACCAGTTCCGCTCTTCGCCGCGCTTGCGGTTCATCGGGTAAAAGCAAAGATGCCGGGCCGGCGGAATGGTCGGGATGAGCCTCTGTGCCATCGCCTCTTTCTGCCGCTCGAGAACTTCGCGGATTCCCGCATTCCACGCCGGAGAAAACTGTTCCAACCCGTTCTCAGCCAGCATCGCGTACGTCTTCCGCGAAGACTCGTACAAGCTCAGCTCCACCACAGAAAGGTACGAATACGTAGCCTTCAAAAAGCGCGACAACCCAATCTGCGCCAGCTTCAATTCAATCGCATTCAGGGCCGCAATCGAATCGCGGAAGTGCACCAGCAACAGATCGCCCTTATGCCCAAGCGTGGAATACAACGCCGACTGCTGCGGCTCCAGCTCCTGAAGGGCGCGCGCGGCTTCATCGCCGATGCGCTTCCGATCCTCCATCGAAGTGTTGTTCCAAGCCGCCCAGTCGAACGCAAACACCTGGTGCAGCACATACGAGCCTTCAACGGTAAGAGGAACCGGCGGAAATGCAGTCAATGGATTGTCCTTTCAGTAGTCAGTATCTCCAGTATAGCGGCGGAGAAGGGAACGGGAGAAAGCGCTCACCTGCTACACTCGCGCCATGGGTCGCGGTTTTTTTCTCACGTTCGAAGGGCTCGATGGTTCCGGCAAGACAACGCAATTGCGCAGGCTGGCCGCATGGCTGGAAGCGAAGGGATATCCCCTCACCGTCACTCGCCAGCCCGGAGGCACGCGCATCGGCGACCGCATCCGCCAGCTTCTCCTCGATTCGAGCACCGAGAACCTGGCCACCCGCGCCGAGCTGGGACTGATGTTCTCCGACCGTGCCCAGGCCATCGCCGAAGTCATCTCCCCGGCGCTCCAAGCAGGCCACGTCGTGCTTTGTGATCGCTATACCGATTCCACCGAGGCCTATCAGGGCGGCGGCAGGCAGCTCGGCAGCGAAGTCGTCCTCAAGCTCAACGAAGTAATGTGCGGCGGCCTGCAGCCCGACCTCACCATCCTGCTCTTACCGGATCTCGATGCATCTCTGAAGCGTGCCCGTCGCCGCAACGACCGCATGCAGAAAGCTGGTACCGACGAAAACCGTTTCGAGCGCGAAAACGAGGAATTTTACCGCCGCGTTTACGATAAATACCGCGAAATCGCCGCCCGCGACGCCTCACGCGTGGTAGCCATCGAAGGAGATGCTCCCATCGAGGCCATCCATCAGCGCATTGTTGAAGCCGTAGAAAAACGCCTGGGCTTGCCGCAAGCCCGTTGACTCGGTACCCTCAAAACGTGGGCTTCAGTGACTTCCTCGGCAACGAATCGACCGTGCGGCATCTGCGCGATAGCATCGCACAGCAGAGGCTGCCGCATACGCTGATTCTTGCCGGACCGCGCGGATCGGGCAAATACACGCTGGCGCTGATGCTGGCGCAGGCAGTCAATTGCCTCAACCCGACCGAAACAGACGGCCTGCCCGACTTCTGCGGCGTGTGCCGCAACTGCGCTCGCATCGCCGAGTCCATGCCGCTCGAAACGCGTATAGAAGAAGCCGTTGCCGCCCGCGAAGAGCTGCGCGAAGTCGACAGGAAAGAAACCCGCATCCTCATCCAGACGCACCCCGATGTGCTGGTGATTCCTCCCGATCCTCCGCAACTGCTCATCAAAGTGGGGCAGGTGCGCACGGTGATCCGCGAGATTTACCGCATACCTGCGGATGCAAAACGGGCGATCTACATCTTTACCAGTGCAGCCTTTATGAAAGAAGCAGCGAATTCACTGCTGAAGGTGCTGGAGGAACCACCGCAACATGCAAGCATCTTCCTTCTTGCCGAAAATACAGGCGAACTGCTGCCGACAATCCGTTCGCGTGCGGGCATCTTGCGGCTGGGCGCAATTCCATCCGGGCAGCTCGAGCAGCTGATCTCGCAGCGTAGGCCGGAACTACGCCCTGCCCAGCGTTCACTGGTAGCGCGGCTAGCGCAAGGAGCAGTGGGCGCGGCGCTGGGCTTTAATCTCGACAAGTATCTTGCCTATCGGCAGGATGCCCTCATCATGCTGCGGCATGCCACGCGCGAAGCCGATCACTCGGTTCTCTTTCGCATGACAGAGACGTATCGTGCGGGCGCCGAAGGTCAGGAGAAGACGCAGGGAATGCTTCGCGCAATGACAAGTCTTCTTGAAGACCTGCTCCTCATCCAAAGTGGGCAGGCATCGCTCATCCGGAATATTGATCTTCAAGCCGAGCTCAATACGATTGCGACAGGTATTTCCTTCGATTGGATTGAGAACACCGCACGCAGCATTCAGCAGGTGCAATCAGGCATGCGGCGCAATCTTCTCCGCTCATTGGCATTAGATGCTTTTGCCGGAGAAATTTCTGCTCGTTCGTAAAAATCCAGTGCAGAAATGCAAAAACAATACCCGATTCGCTGTTTCTAAGTTACGATACGCATACATCACCACGAAATTGCATTTTTAAAGATGGCAGCACTGCGCTGGGCTTAAAAGAAGTCATCCCAAGCGCGTAAAGAAGCATCCCATCTTTTCAGCATTGCCTTCAAAACATTATGGCGAACCTGTCCCCAATTTCTCGTTCCGATACAGGCATTCGATCGAAGTCCGCTTCCTCTGCGAATCAAAACTCAGAGATGCAGGAGAAGCCTTCCTCCGTTCCCAGTGTTTCGCCCGATGGGCCGCGCAAGCTGGTGCGTCCCGTGTTGCCGGCGCGGGCAGCAGGGAGCCGATCTTTTTCCAGGCGGAACACCTCTCCTGCTTTTGCGCATCATGAAGCCATGAATGGAAATAATTATGGGAATGAGAGCACGCATGCCGAGGCTTTTTATTTCCAAAAGCAGGCACAATCTCAAACGCCTATGGTTTTTATCCTGGAAGACGGCGAGCGCATCGAAGGAATCATCGAGTGGTATGACCGTAACGTTATCAAGGTCAAGAATCACCACCGCACCTTGATCTACAAATCCAGCATTAAATATTTACACAAAGCCAACGAATACCCTTCGCATAGTTAATGCGACATTAGTTCCTGCGAGCAGCTTTCAACAACCGGTCGCGCATGGCCGCGCCTATCCCGGTGGCTGATGGCAAAGGACACACAATTACAGTTGCTCCTGCCTTATCCAGAAATCGCAATCCGGCAAACAATCTCTGCGCCAGTTCCTCAGCATTGTTCCACCTTCCCCATCGATAAAAAACGGCTCTTTGCTTTTCCGCGTGTTCGGGAAAATCTTCCGGCTGCATCCATCCAACCTTTTCGCCGCGTTCCAGATTTTCGCCGCCAACCCTCAGAAATGCCGCGCGCTGCGTTTCTCCTTCGCCTTCAATCAAAATAAGTTTTGCTTTCGGAGCATAATGCCGGAGCCCTACACCGGGGGATGGCAGCGATTCCGGCGCTGCGTTTGTCGTCTGTGCTGTCTCGCGGAACATCGCAACCTCCACTCCGATCCCCCGCATCTGCTCTACCGTGACGACTCCAGGCCGATAGACAACACACGGATTCTCGCACGCGTCGACCACCGTCGATTCAAGCCCATGGGTCGTTTCGCCGGAATCGAGAACGGCATCGATACTTCCATCCAGGTCTTCCAGAACATGTTCAGCCGTAGTAGGGCTCGTGCGCCCAAAACGATTCGCGCTGGGCGCAGCAATCGGGATGCCTGCTTCGCGAATCAGTGCGCTGGCTACCGGATGTTGCGGCATACGCACGCCCACGCGCGCTCTGCCTGCAGTCACGGCATCGGGAACCGTGTCGCATTTAGGCAGCAGCAGGGTCAGCGGTCCAGGCCAGAATGCCGACATCAACTTTTCCGCCGCGGGCGGAATTGCAGAGACAACCAGCCGCAGCATCGATATGTCCGAAATATGGACAATCAGCGGATCCCAGGACGGGCGCTGCTTTGCTGCAAAAATTTTGGCAACCGCATTGGGGTTCAGCGCGTTGGCGCCCAGTCCGTAAACGGTTTCTGTAGGAAGAGCAACCGTGCCGCCGTTGCGCAGTATCTCCGCGGCCTGCCGCAAAGATGCGGCGGAAGCGGGCGAAGTGAGATCGAGCGGATCGACGGCAAGCCGCAAGGTGTGCATAAAACTATTCTAGGGGCTTACTGCGCATTGTTTGTCTGCCTGTTCGCTGCATATACTTTATGAATGAGCGGTGTTGAAATCGAAGTGAAATTCCGTGTTGCCGATGGTCCAGCGCTGGAGCAGAAACTGGCCGCGCTTGGTTTCCGCCAGGTTACGCCGCGCACCTTTGAAAAGAATGTGCTCTTCGATACGCCGGAGCGCGCCCTGCGCGCGCAGCAGTCTATTCTTCGCGTTCGCCGGTACGGGGATCGCTGGGTTGTAACCCACAAATGCCTGCCCAAGGACAACGACCCTGCGGCGCGTCATAAGCATCGCGTAGAAACCGAAACAGTAGTGGACGATGGCGAGGCGATGTCCGTGATTTTCACGCACCTGGGCTATGCGCCCGCATTCACCTATGAGAAGTGGCGCACCGAATATGCCGATAAAACAGGACATTGCGTCATCGATGAGACTCCCATCGGCCTGTTCGCCGAGTTGGAAGGCCCGGAAGCGTGGATTGATGCCGTAAGTCAACAGCTTGGCCTGCATGCCGGTGAGCTGATTACCCTGAGTTACGGGCGCCTTTTCGATGAATGGCGTGCCGCTACCGGCAGCTCGGCAACCGATCTGACCTTTGCCGCTATTCGCGGTTAGGCCTACGCGCTCGCAGCTCCGGAATTTCCCTCAACTCTCCGCAAAGTTTGCCGATAAACCTCTCAAACAGCGGTTTTCCGCTCACATGAGAGGTCTTTTATGCATTTGTTGCAATTTCGTAAATCTGCCTTTGCCGCCGGTTTCCAACACACCGCTATGCTGCTTCTTGCAGCTATTGCCTGTCTTCTTTTCGCTATGCCTGGACATGCCGAAGATCGCCACGTTGAGAAGCGTGTAGCGCCGGTGTATCCGGAGATTGCAAAGCGCATGCGCATCTCGGGAGTTGTGCACGTTGAGGCAACCGTGGCTGCCGATGGCAGCGTGACCGCGGTCAAGGCTACGACCGGCAATAAGATGTTGAGCCCGGCGGCAGAAGATGCGGTGAAGCATTGGAAATTCGTACCCGGCGACAGCCAGTCGACCGTAGGCATCGATATCAACTTTGAAGTGAATTAACGATTCCGGAATCCCCCAAGGAAAACGATCATGTCATTTACGCAGTCGCGTCTGACCAATAAACTTCGTCTCAGCACCGGCGTGCTGGTGCTGAGCATCCTGCTCGGCTCTTCTGCCGCATATCTCAAGATGCGGCAGGCCAGCGAGCTATCCGCCAGTGTAGCCAGTGAGCAGATACCGGCATTAACATCGGTGCGCAATCTGCGTGTTGCCGTGCTCGATTCCTCGAATGCCCTGAAAGCGTACATGCTCTTCGGCATCGATCCGAATATGGCCAGCCGCTACCGCGCCGTCCTCGATAAAAGCAAAACCGAATCTGCACAGGCTGTTACTGAAATTCAGAATAATCGTCATGTGCTCGACAGCCTGGCAGGCTCCGCTCAGGTGGATACGATGTTGAACGAGTATCGTGCCTTTGAGCAGGGTCAGGAACGCGTGGCCGTGATGGCCATCGGGCAGGGAAGCGATGCCACCAGCAAGGCTTATGATCTTCTGCAGGGCGAGGTTTCAGATCACGAGCTCAACTTCAAGAAGGCCGCGTCGTCAGTCATCAATGCGACGATGGTGGCCACGAATCACAACCTCAGTGAAACCGTGCATGTAATTCGCGTGGAAGCGATCTACCTGTGGATTTCCATCATCTTCGGCGGCATCGTCGGCACATTGCTGGCTGAGTTCACCATCCGTCGCGTTGTCCGGTCTGTGGTGCTCGTTGCCAATCTCGCGCAGCAGATCGCCGAGGGCAATCTGACAGGCGAAGCCCTGCACATGGACTCGAATGATGAAGTGGGCAGCCTGGCCAGCTCCGTCAACCGCATGCAGGAAAATCTGCGCGAAATGATCGGCACCATGAGGGAAATCTCCAACACTGTCAACGGCGACGCGGAGAAGCTGGCGCATTCCGCGGCAGAATCCTTCCGCCGCATGAAAGAACAGAGCCTGCAAACACAGCAGGCGGCGACGGCCATGCAGGAGATGTCCATCAGCA
This sequence comes from Alloacidobacterium sp., assembly GCA_035547425.1. Classification (GTDB taxonomy): domain Bacteria; phylum Acidobacteriota; class Terriglobia; order Terriglobales; family Acidobacteriaceae; genus Alloacidobacterium. The sequence continues at coordinate 239,453 of DASZUU010000049.1, forward strand.
TCTCGGAAGTTTCCCGCCACGCCCAGAATGCCGCGGAAAATGCGAAAGAAGCGTCAAAGACCGCGCGCACCGGCGGCTCCACGGTGGAACAGATGCTTGTCAGCATGCAGTCCATTGCTGACTCGGTACGCAATACCGCTTCTACCGTGCAGCGTCTCGGCAAAGAATCCGAACAGATCATTCGCATCGTCAACGTGATCGAAGAGATCGCGCAGAAGACCAATCTCCTTGCGCTGAATGCCGCTATCGAAGCGGCCCGCGCCGGAGAACAGGGACGCGGCTTTGCCGTCGTTGCTGGTGAGGTGCGCCGCCTTGCGGAAAGCACGCGCAATGCTACCAGCGAGATTGCGCAGATGATCGAAGGTATCCAGGTGCACACCCGCTCCGCTGTGGAAGCAATGGAAACAGGCACCGGCATCGTGAATGAAGGCGTGGAAACCACCACTCGCGCCGGAGAAGCTCTGCAACGCATCATTCACATGGCCGATCAGGTCGACAGCATGATTGCGCAGATTGCCGCCGCTGCCATGCAGCAATCGGAGGCTGCGCGCCAGTCAAGCGCAAACGTGGATATCATTAACCGGCTTGGGGAAGAGAATGCAGCGCAGATTCCCGAAAGCAATGCCATCGTGAACTCGGTGCAGACCGGCGCAAGACGGCTGCAGGAGCACATCGCCAATTTCAAGCTTGAAGAAAGCAGAATTGGGATGCGCAAAAGTGCTCCAGTGCAAGGGCTCTCTATCCATCCCGCTCCCGCTTACGGCGACTGATGCCGCTGATCGACAACCTGAAGCAGGGCTAACCGGCCCTGCTTTCTTATTTTGTCGACGTGATATAACTTTCCTATACTTCATGCTTCTTCGGCGCCATCCCGCTTTGCTCTGTTCTTGTTTCGGCTGTTGACCCCATTTGCGGGGGCCCGGCCTTCGGGAAATACTCCAGTTCTCTATATCTAAATTTTAGAAAGCAAGCCACACACGATAGCTTCCAGCTTTGCGTGTATCTGCAATGGAAACTATCTTGGAATGCATTGAGAGGCACGGAATGTCACAAGACAATCAGCCATTTATAAGAGCAGCAACACGGCGCGAATTCCTGCAAGGCTCACTAGCTGTCGCCGGAACATTGTTGGCGCCACAGGCGCAGGCGGAAGCGAAACAAAAGCAGCCGAATCTGGTTTTCTTTTTCGGTGAAGGCCAGCGTGCCGATGCGCTTTCGATTGCGGGACATCCAATTCTGAAAACGCCGAATCACGATCGCATCGGAGCTGAAGGTATTCGCTTCCGCAATGCTTTCTGCACCAATGCTCTTTGCGCTCCTGCGCGAGCCACCGCTCTCACCGGCCTGTATTCCCGTTCGAACACAGCTCTCTCAAACGAACACGAAAACGTGCCTTTGCCGTCGGATATCCCACTCTTCACCGACATTCTTCATCAGGCGGGGTATGAGGTCGCAATTCTCGGCAAGGTGCACGTTCGCAATGGTGTCGAGGAGCGTTACTGGGATTACTATTTTGGGCACAACAACCCCGGCAACAACTACGCAAATCCCTTCTTCAAAGAAGGCCGCAAAGGCAGGATCGGCCCGGAGAAACAATTCCAAAATGTTTATCCCGACGATCTCACGGTAGACCGCGCTCTCGCATGGCTCGAAGAAGATCGCGGAGACAAGCCTTTCTGTCTGCTCGTATGGTTTGTCGCGCCGCACGAACCGTTCTTCCGCGCGCGGCGCCATTTCGATCTCTATCGAGAAACCGTCATTCCCAAGCCTGCAACCTTCGATGATGACCTGAAAGGCTATCCCGGCAAGCCGAAAAGCTTCGTCGCAGCCGAAAACAAGCTGGGCACCACGCCAACGCACGAGGCCTGCGGCTCGCTCGAAGGCTTGGTCAAGGATTATTACGCCGGCCTGGTGGCTGTCGATGAAAACATCGGACGTATCCTCAGCTACCTCGAAAAGAAAAATATCCTCGACGATACGGCCATCGTGCAGAGCTCCGATCACGGATTTTTCCTCGGCGAATGGCGCCTCTTCGACAAACGCTTGATGCACGAGCCGTCCATTCGCGTTCCGCTCATGGTGCGCTATCCAAAGCGCATACCTGCCGGAACCGTGCGCGATGAAATGGTGCTCGACATCGATCTTGCGCCCACATTTCTTGATCTTGCAGGAGTTTCCACCCCCGCGCATATGCAAGGGAAGAGCGTGCTCCCGCTGGCCAAAGCTCCCGATCCGGAGTTCCGCAAGGAGTGGTATTACGAATATTTTGAGTGGCCGAACCCGGAAGCTGTGCGTCCGCATCGCGGCATCCGCACCGAGCGATATAAGCTGATCCACTACGTCATGGAGCCGCAGGAGTTCGAGCTATACGACCTTGTCAACGATCCCGGCGAAACGCAAAACCTCTACGGCCAGCCGCAGCACCACGCCTTGCAGCAGCAACTCTGGACGCGCATGGAGCAGCTACAGGCGCAAGTGCCGGAGCGCAAAGCCGGCACCGCATAGCTGTGAACTAAGGCAGCGCAAAGGCCACATAGACGCCGCCAGAAGGCGACTTGAGGTCTTTGCCTCCGCCTGCCGCTATCACGACATATTGCTTGCCATTAATTTCATACGTAGCGGGCGTCGCATTTCCAGAAAAAGGCAATGTGGCCTGCCATAAAAGCTCGCCGGTAGCCTTATCGAAAGCGCGAATCTTTTTGTCATAGCTGGTGGCCGCAATAAAAAGCAGTCCACCGGCTGTTACCACCGGGCCGCCATAATTTTCCGAGCCGGTATTGGTCAGCCCTTTCGCAGCCAGCTCCGGATACTCTCCCAACGGAATCTTCCATGCATATTTTCCCGTGTTCAGATTGATGGCGCTGAGAGTTCCCCACGGTGGAGCGACCGCCGGATATCCATCCGGATCGAGAAATTTTCTGTAGCCGGTGAATTGATACTTTTCTGTATCCGCAGTAGTTACATTTGCAAGCTCTTTACGATCGTTCCCGCTCCTGTTGCCATGCAATAAAAAATCCACCAGCGCATTCAGCTGTTCATCGGAGACGGCAGGGAAGCTCGGCATTCTGCCTTGTCCATGCTCGACAACATTCTTGATCTGTTCCGCAGTGTGCGTTTTGCCGATATCGATCAGAGAGGGAAACGACGGTGGAGAGCCTGCGCGATTGGTGCCGTGGCAAACGCTGCAGTGCTGCTGGTAAATTGCTTCGCCCGCGCTCTGCGTGGGCTTGTTCGCGGCCATGCGGCTGAGCCACGCCATCTCATTCGCGTTCACGTAAAGGATGCCCGTTTCCGGATCGACCGCCGGACCGCCCCACTCCGCGCCTCCGTCATAGCCGGGAAAGACAATCGTGTCTTTATCCAGTCCCGCAGGTATAAATTGCCCCTCGCTGCGCACCTTGCGGAATTCGTTCACCGCCCACGCATGCGCTTCCGGCGTGCGGTTGGTCAGCATGTCTTCCGTCAGCATCTGCCGCGCATAAGGAGCAGGCACGGTTGGCAGCGTCTGCGTCTCCGACGTTACTTCGCCGGGAATCGTGCTGGCCGGATATTTCTTCGACTCCATAGGAAAGAGCGGCTTTCCACTCACGCGATCGAACAGATACACCCATCCCTGTTTCGAAGTCTGAGCCACAGCATCGATTTTCCGTCCATGCTGCTCCACCGTGACAAGCGCTGGGGGCGAGGGAAAATCTCTGTCCCACAAATCATGCTTTACAGCCTGGAAATGCCAGAGCCGCTTGCCTGTTTCTGCGTCGAGCGCCAGCAGGGAATTTGCAAAAAGATCGTCGCCGATGCGGTCCGCCCCATAAAAATCGAAAGCCGCAGACCCGGTAGGCACATACACGATGCCGCGTTTAACATCGATGGCCATGCCCGCCCAGTTATTGGCAGCTCCGCTGTGCTGCCACGCGTCTTTAGGCCACGTGTCGTAGCCAAACTCTCCCGGATGAGGAATCGTATGAAACGACCACCTCAGTTTGCCGCTGCGCACATCGTAGGCGCGAATATCGCCCGGAGGAGCCGGCAAATCCTCAGGTTCGCGTCCGCCAACAATAATCAGGTCTTTGTAAACAGCTCCCGGGCTGGTCATCACAATCGAAGCCGCCGCCGGATCGCGTCCCAGGCCATTGCGAAGATCGATCCGTCCATCTTCTCCAAATGTTGGGATCGGCTTGCCTGTCTTCGCATCCAGCGCATAGAGGAAATTCATGACTCCAGCGAGAATGCGGCCCTCTTTTCCATCGGACCAGTAAGCCAGCCCGCGCGCCGGCTGTGTGCCCTGCACCCCGCTATCGAACTTCCAGAGCAGCTTTCCTGTAGATGCGTCGAGCGCAATCACCTTTTGTGAAGGCGTGTAGGAGTAAAGTGTCCCGCCAACCACAATGGGGCTGGATTGAAATCCTCCCTTTTCGCCTGTGTCGAAGGTCCAGGCTACCTGCAGCTTCTTTACGTTTTTCCTGTTGATCTGCGTAAGAGGGGAGTAGTGGTCCTGCGCCGCCTGGCCCCCATAAACGGGCCATTCCGGTTGTTGAGCATTCTGGCCGTTGGCAAGCAGGACGCTTCCCGCAAGGAAAGTTGCAAATACAAATTTTTTCATCAGGCAGTATCAGTGTGAATCGCAGTACCGCCAGTAGACAGTGGCCGTTTTTTCCATGTCAAGCACGGCTCCGGAAAAATCTCTTTTCAGAGACTTATTTGGGGAGTAGGATGCTTGGCGCATTCACATAGAAAGCTGTATCTGCTTCTGCCTGGAGGATAGGTCATGTTCGTGCTTGGTCTGCTTTCCGTTCCCGTATTATTTGCTGCTTTTCTTCACCCTGCGCAGGAACAGGCTCCGGCAGCCGCTCCCGCCCCAACCGCCCCGGCTACGACGCAGGCGAATCCTGTAAAACCAACGCCGGAATCGCAAGCGCATGCCAAAAAAATATGGAGCTATGACTGCTCCATGTGCCACGGCGAGAAGGGCGATGGTAAAGGCGATGTTGCCGATTCCATGAAGCTCACAATGAGGGATTACACCAAGCCCGATTCACTGAAAGACCTGACTGACGGCCAGATGTTCGACATCATCAAGAACGGCAAAGGCCAAATGCCCGGCGAAGAAGGACGCGCCAAACCGGACGACATCTGGAACCTCATCATCTATATTCGCGATATGTCGAAGAAATAAATAGCTGGAACAGCAGCCTGAAAGGAACGGAAGAGCAATGCTTTAGCAGAGAGCTGGCAATCTGCTTTGTGATGGTGAGCTCGCTGGGATTCGAACCCAGGACCCACGCCTTAAAAGGGCGTTGCTCTACCAGCTGAGCTACGAGCTCACGGGAAATCCCGCTACTTCAAAGTTATCATAGTTTGCCGATTTCCCAAGGCCGCTGCAGTGGAAGATATCTGTTTTGAAGCTTCAAAATTTTACTCATTTCTCCTGCCTCAGTTCCTGCAGGATATCGATGAAACATAAACTCAGCGCTTCTGCTTGCTCATCGGTACTACCTGCACGGTAGCATCGCGCACCTCTGCAAGAAACTTATTGATCACCGATCCGCGCAGCAGGATATCGAAACGCGACCGTGCCGACTGTCCAAAAACTACATGCGAAATGTTTTCGCGTTTCGTAAATGCGATCAGCGCGTCAGATACATTTTTCTCTTTCAGCACAACTACCTTTGCTCCCAGGTCTCGCGCCATGCGCTCATATTCTTCCAGCCGCCGGAACCCCTCGGGGTCATTCATGCGAAGATCTTTGCCCGGCACCTCGACATAAACTGCATACCAGTTCGTTGCCAGCCTTCCGGCAATGCGCGCCCCGGCGCGAATGATGCGCTCTGTCCCCGCGTGCGCAGAAATGCACACCATCACCTTTTCCGGCATCGGAGCCTGTTCCAGCCCCTGCGTGCGCCGATATTCTGAAGCAGCCGAGCCAACCTGCTCTGCAGTTGTGCGCAGGGCCAATTCGCGCAGCATATTCAAGTTGCCTTTGCGGAAAAAATTCGACAGCGCCTGCTCAACCTTCTCCGGCTTATAAATCTTTCCTTCCCGCAGCCGCGTCCGCAGCTCATCGATAGTCACATCCACCGTGACAACTTCATTCGCCCGCTTCAAAAAGCTGTCTGGAACCGTCTCCCGTATCTGCGTGCCCGCCGAGCGGGAAACAGCATCGTTCAATGTCTCAAGGTGCTGGATATTGATTGCGGTCATGACATTAATGCCCGCATCCAGCAGCTCCAATACGTCTTCGTATCGCTTGCGGTTGCGCGATCCCGGAACATTCGTATGAGCAAGCTCATCCACAATGCAGGTATGTGGATGACGCTTTAAGAGCGCATCGATATCCATTTCGCGCATCGTGACGGAGCGGTACGTAACTTCTTTTTGTGGGATAATCTCGAGATCGCCGATGAGCGCCTCCGTATCTGCCCGCCCATGCGTTTCGATCAGTCCAATCACAACATCCACGCCCTGCTGCTTCAACAGATGCGCTTCTTCCAGCATTCTGTAAGTCTTGCCGACACCGGGCGCTGCGCCTAAATAGACGCGCAGCTTCGCGGGCTCAGCCGGAATCGACAATTCGTCTAAGAGCTCAGGCATCAGCCCACCTCCACTTGATGTCGTGAAGCAGAAACTGTCGCAACCGGCAGAATAAAGCTGAAAGTTGTGCCTTGGCCCAGGCGGCTCTCGACCGCCACCTGGCCGCCAAGTGTCTCAACCAGTCGGCGCACCAGCGCCAGGCCAAGTCCGGTGCCTTTGCTGGAGCTTTCTGAGAACCGCCCAAAGATGGTTGGCAAGCGCTCGGCTTCGATGCCTCGTCCGCTATCCCGGATGGCAAACTGAATACCGTTCTTCAGCTCGGTAGCCTCCATCCGGATCGAGCCGTCTTCAGGCGTGTAGCGAATTGCATTCGTCAGCAGGTTATCCAGAATGCTGCGGAGCGCGCGGCGATCGGCCTGTACATACGGCAAATCGGAGAATGCGTTCACCAATATTTCAATCTTCTTTTGCTGCGCCTGTTCTCGGAAGCGGTGGTGCGCGTCCTCGAGAATATCAATAGGGCGCAGTCGCTCAATCTTCATCTCGCGCCGGCCCGTATCGAGCTCTGCCACTTCGATCAGATCCGCCATCAGGTCATCGAGTTTCTCAGCTTCGTTCGTCGCGCCCTCAAGAATATCCGCTTGCAGCGGGCGCAATTCCCCGGCATGGCCGCGCGTGAGCGCGTAGAGCGCAAGCCGCAATCGCTGCAGCGGATCGCGCAGCTTTTCCGAAGCTACTGCAAGAAAGCGCGTTTTGAAGCGATCGATATCCTGCAGCTCTGTAACGTCTTCCAGAACGGTGACCGCGCCCAGAAGCTTGCCGTCAGAATCTCTCATAGGCGAAGTGCGAAGCCGATAGCTGCGATGGGCGCTGCCGATACGCATGGGCAGCAGTGCTGCTTCTCCTTCGCTGCCGCTTTCGCCGGTCACAGCCCGCTGCATGGAGACTGCATTGCGCACAGCGTTCAATATTTTTTCGCCGCCCGGCGTATTCGTCAGGGCCATCTTGTCGGTAGCCGATTTTCCCAGCAGCTCCGTGGAAGCCTGGTTCAGCTTAAGCACGCGCCCGCGGGCATCGGTCACAATCACCGGTTCAAAAATCGATTGCACGACAGCATCGCTTAGATGCTGTTCCATCTGCCGCCGTCCTGATTCCGTCTCCCGCAAATCGCGCAGGCGAATCGCAAGGCGATTGATCTCTGTAGCGATGATGCCCAAGTCATCGCTGCCGCTTACTTCGATGCGCTGGTTCAGCTCTCCCTGTCCGATCAATTGAGCGGTTTTGGCTGTTCTCCGCAGCGGCCAGATCACAAACAGCAAAGAAATGATGCCGACGCCAATCGCAATCAAAAGGCTCAATCCCGAGGCTGTAATCAGCCGCGCTCGCAACATGGAGCGCTCGTGATCAAGCGTCGTCATCAGGTTGGCGCGGTTGGTAAAGAGCGTTCCCAGCGCATCGGAAATGTTCTGGTCAATTTCGTTAATCTGCGGACGAAGCGACTCTTCTTCCAGGCGAGGCAAACTTTCTGTGGAAGCGGTTTGCAGACGCGCCATCAGTTGTGCATGCTTTCGTTGTGCATTCTGCAGGGAAGGAGATAGTCGCACAGCCGCAATCATGCGCTGGTCTGTCACGCGCCCCTGGGCCAGCAGGTGCATTTTCAACGCATCTGCCTGATCTGTCTGCAAAGCAAGCCGCCCCACCAGCACCTGTTCCCGGGCAATGGAAGCCTGCACCTGCGACAAGGCGCTGACCTCAGCGTCGGCAGTCTGCTGTTGCGCATCCAGCGCTGAGAGATGCACAAATGAATGACGAACCAGCATTCCCAGTCCGCCAACCAGTGCGATCAACAATAGAAATCCAAGAATGAGTCTTTGATAAAGGCTCAGCATGCAATCAGAGATTACCTGCTACCGAGACTAGTGGTAGCGCTCTTACGATGCAAGGCTGTTCTGCAATATTTTCCCCTTTGCTCTACAGCATCCTGCACACTTTTACAGCCGCATTGCGATATGGGCAATGGAGTTGCGTGCTCGCATCTGCTCCCAGCAGCAGCCAATCGGCGCCGGTTGGGCGCAGTTTTGATATGCGCTCTGCATCTGTCATGGATTCCAGCCCTCTTTGCCTATCTTCCAGCGTTTTCCATTGCGGAGCCAACTGCGGGAAAATTGCCACCACGCCGCCGTCCTTCAACTCGTCCGTCAGTTCGCTGCGCGAAGTCATCGCTCGAAAGCCCTGCGCATCGGCTGCATCCAGGTCGTGAACATCAGGATCGACCGCGAAAACCGCATTCGCGGGCGTATTGTTCCGTATCCAGAGAAAAGCCTGCTGCCACAAATTACGCGGAGCAGACCCCGGCCATTCAACATGGGCGGACGTCGCATAAACCTGCTTCTGTACGTACAGCATCCCTGCCGCTGTCAAAATGAGCAGCGCCGCATTGCATAGAACCAATCGGCCTCGTAAATGCTTTCCTATGTATCCACCCAGCAAAATAACGCCCACTGCATAGATCATCTGAAAACTGCGTAACGGCTGGAGCCGTGCAAGCAGAAAATTTCCATTCGCATGAATAAAGCAGATAGAGATAAGAATTGCTGTTGCGCCGGTGAACACGCAGGCTAAACAAAGCGTGCGCGCCGCCAATCCTGCCCCTCGAATAACCGCAACCAACATCAACGCCGCCGGAGCGATCAGTCCTATCCATTCGTACCAGCGCCAATTCGCAAGGAAGAAGTAATACCGTGATTGCACAGCTTCCTGGTAGCCATAGGGCAATACCGTGTGACGCGCCATAACGTAGATCATCCCGCTTCCGGCAAAGGCCAGAAGGCAGGCTGATATTGTCATCTTCCAGTGCTTGCTCGCCGTCAGAATGCAGATTGTCAGAAAAGCGGCAAGATAAGCCGCCATCAACGGATGCATCAACGCAACCGCCAGGAGCCACAAAGCCACGCGCTTCCATTCGCGTCCCAGGCAAGCAGAGAGCGCAAGCAGCGAGAGTGGCGTCGAAAACGATCGCGCCGTAACATAAGGATCCATAATGGAGAGCGCGGTAGCCGCAACCGGCAGAGTAAACAATACCGCGCCCAGCAGAGTAGCCGTCCACTGGCGATAGCTGTCATCAAAGATGCGCCGCGACAATGACAAGCATCCGAGCAGGTACGTATAGATCGACAGGATGTACGCAATCAGTAAGCCGGTTTCAAGCGGCAGGTGAGTGATCCGCAGGCCTTCTGCAAAAATATGCGAAAAGAACGAC
>DASZUU010000050.1:0-112525 GCA_035547425.1 Alloacidobacterium sp.
GGCAACCATGTCTTCAATGCGAATACCAAACTTCCCTTCGATGTAAATGCCGGGCTCAATCGTAATGACCAAGCCCGGCTTCAACACCTGCTTCTGCTCTGCCGCGACACGCGGCGATTCGTGAATTTCAATTCCCACGCCGTGACCCGTGGAGTGCGTAAAATGCTGCGCCAGACCCGCTTTCTCCAGCACCGACCTCGCTGCCTTATCGACCTCACCGCAGCTTACGCCCGGCCCCACTGCAGCCACCGCCGCTTCCTGAGCCTCCAGCACCGCGTCGTACGCGAATTGCTCTTCCCTGCCCGGTTTGCCCATATGAACTGTGCGTGTCATATCGGAGCAATAACCTTTGAGGATAACACCGAAGTCCAATGTTACGAAGCCCTTGCGAGGCAGCTTTGCCGTCGATGCTTTTCCGTGCGGCAATGCGGAGCGAATCCCCGACGCTACGATCGTCTCAAAAGACATGCCCTCTGCCCCTAAACTTCGCGCAAAAAACTCAAGCGCGGCTGCGATATCCGATTCCCGCACTCCTGCTTCGATATGCGGCAGGATGGAAGAAAATAAGTTGCAGCCCAGGAGGGCGGCATCTTCCATCAGCAACAATTCCTCGGCATCCTTCACCATCCGTAATTCGGAGATAACCGGCTGCTCCAGAGGCTGAAAAAATCCGCGCCTTTTCACTTTACCGATGGCGCCGCGCATCATCTCCAACGTGGATACGGTCGTGTGCTCCGGATCAAAATAAGCCCGCGTTGCGCCACTTTCTTCCAGCCATGCACAGGCTTCGCGTAGCGCCGATTTTTGAGCGATCACTACCCGCGCGCCTTGGGTTTCTTCCTTGGCTTGGGCAATATAGCGGCCGTCGGTAAACATCGCGGCGCTCTTTGCAGTGATTGCCAAAGCCGCATTGGATCCGGTGAAGCCGCACAAGTAGCGTACATCCGGTAGATGCGTCACCAGCAGCGCATCCAGGCCGGCTTTTTTCATTTGCCTGCGCAGCGCGCGCATTCGTTGCATGAAATCCATCCCTCATAGATATATCAGGTATGGCGTTTCCCCAACCATGCTGAACACACCACGAGCGACAACATCCTCTATACTTGCCTTTCAGGATGCAACGCATTTATTCAAAATTTCTTTTGTCCGCCGTATCGCAAGATCACTTTCCCGCGCCTTCCATCCCTGAGATCGCATTTCTCGGACGCTCCAATGTAGGCAAGTCGAGTCTGCTGAATGCGCTTCTTGGATCCAGGCAGGCGCATGTGTCTTCTACTCCAGGGCGCACGCGTTCTATCAATTTCTTCTCCATTACCGATTCGCCGCATCGCCAGCAGCCGCAGATGTATTTTGCCGACCTGCCGGGCTATGGCTATGCGAAGCTTTCCAAATCCATTTCTTCGGAATGGCCCAAATTTATCGAGCCCTATCTCGCGGAACGTCCCACGCTGGCGCTGTGTCTTTGCCTCGTAGACAGCAATATCCCACCGCAGAAAAGCGATACGCAGCTCATTCATTTTCTCAAGTCTTATGGCCGCCGCATTCTTGTAGTAGGAACAAAGGCAGACCGCCTCTCCGGAAATGCTCGGGTAAAAGCGCAGGCTGAGCTGCGGAAGGGCCTGGAAGTGGAAGATCTGTTGCTTTGCTCTTCAAAGACTGGTGCAGGATTGAAAGAAGTTTGGTCGGCTATCTATACCGCGGCTGAAGACGAAGTCTAATGTGTCGGCTGGCCATCGCATAGCACGTCGACGCTGGCCGCAATCTCGCCCGATTGCACATGCTGACGAAGCAATGCAACAAATTTTGCGTGTTCATCCGCAGTCATGCGGACATAGCGTTCGCGCGATAATTGCTTCGGCAAATATCGCGGAGCCAGCTGCAGCCATTTCACCCGCGTATTGTCTTTCAGTATCTCCATAGCGATCGCGTCCACGAGCGGCAACCATTTTGCTGCGTTCTGCGAAACGCTCCAGGTGATGGCATGTGAGTCTTCTTCGATCTCGGATTGCGGAAGCACCTGCGCGCCGCGCTTCAAAAATTCCTCTGAGTAACTATCCTTCTGGATCACCAGATCAGGCTGCACACCTCGTTCCAGCATCTCAGCCGCAACTTCAACGGGATCGCCAACCAGGCTCACGGAAACCGGCTGCTGCTTGCGAATCTCGTTTTTCAAGATGCGCAGCGCTTCATCCAAAGTGTTTACGACAAAATCGCAGACGCCTTGCCGTAAAGCCTGCTTCGCGCGGCTGCCCTCCGCATCGACAACCAGGGAGGCAGCGCCGGCAACGTTTGCGGCAACCATCGCCGCTATGCTCTTGCGATCTAACCCGCCATAGAAAACCAATAAACCGCCCGGGTTCGGAGTCGTCGATAGGAGAGAAGAATAGGAATGGAAGATTTCGGCGACATCAGGAAGCATCTGGTCTGCCATACGTATCTATGCGCCTACCAGCTGGAGTAGGGCTGTCCGTTGCTTCCCATTTCATCCGATCCGCTGTGCACATCATTGATTCCCGGGTCGGATTGATCCACGCTCTCGAGCGTATCGCTCGTTGCCGTTACCCAGGTGCTGGCGCTATGCGTCATAGGGTCGGTAGGAACCTCTTTGATATATCCGGCCTGCACCAGATCGTCCAGCGATTGCGGGCCTTTCTGCTTATCCATCGTGTAGGAGTCGATTGCCTGCCGCATGACGTGCAGGTCCTCTTTCAGCACGGCTTCACGCGCTGACTTCAGTGACGAAATGTAAGCCGGAATGGCAATGGCCGCCAGTACGCCGATGATGAGCATCACCACCATCAGCTCCACCAGCGTGAAACCATCCTGCCTGCGCTTTGTTCTCGTAATCCGCATCATCACCAGGTGTTGTATTTCGTTCCGTCCAGCGCCGTGCCATCCGATTTGGAATACACATCGAAGACATTCTGGCCGCCCCATGAATCGCTGTTGGGGTCGTCCTGCATGGAGCGCAGCCCCCAGTCATCTTTCCCCGTCATCGGATCGACCGGAATCCTTCGCAGAAAGCGCACTTTTTTCCCTTGCACATCCACGCCATCCACCAGCGTCTGCAGGTCCGGCGGATAGTTGAAGCTATCCACTTTGGTCTGGAAGGCGCCGCGTTCCGCTGCATCCTTGTAGTGATCGATCGCGTCCCGCATCTGCCACAAATCGTAGCGAAGCTCTCGCTCCTTCTCGCGTTTCACCGTGAGACGCGTCAGCGGAATCGCAGCCGACGCCAGAATCGCCAGGATCGCCACGGTTACGATCAGCTCTACCAGCGTCAGCCCTGCTTCCCCGCGACGGCATCTTCTCCATAGAGTTGTCATCCTGCGCGGAGCAAAGGATATGCTTGTCTCCTTTGCGCCTCCGAAGAACACCCTCATCACTGGACATGCACCACAGCTTGCGAGCCTACTGCATTCAACGCCTGCTGTGAGCTGTTTCGCACCACAGGCCGCGAGATCGCCACCGATGCATCTCCCGGAGCCTTGGCCTGGAAGGTCAGCACCACCACGGACCCGGATCCGTTAATCCCACTCGAACCCGGAGGCCGCGACGCTGAGATCGTGACCCCGCCGCTGCCGTCATCCCTGTGCACCAGCGCAACCGCCTGGCCATCCCTGCCCAGCAAATTCCCAAGGTCCACATTGATCAGGCTCAGCTTCGAGCTGTCGTATTGCATCTGCAAGGGGACGGCGAAGACATCCTTCCCGCCGGCAAGATTCACCGGAATCTGGAAGGTCGATCCGACCTTCTGCGGCGTCGGAGGAGCCGTCAACTGCAGGCTGATCGGAGCGCCTGCGTTGGCCTCCTGCTGCATCTGCCCCAATGCCGCCGAGGCCGCTGCCGATGCTGTTTGCCCCGGCACACTTGCAGGTCGCTGCGTCTGCGCCACCGCGGGGGTCGCCTGTGGCGGTTGCGCCTGCGCCTGAATTCTCCGCAGTTCGATCGAATTCGTAGTGCCGGTATCGATCTGCCGCGTATTCAGCGGGCTGAGCTGCTCTGCGCGGATCACGTGCGGAATTACCAGGAAGACAATTTCGTCATCCTGATCCTCGCGCGTCTCCGAACCGAAGATGTAGCGCAGAATCGGCAGCTCTGCAAGAAACGGCGTACCTGATAGCGACCGATTGTTCTGCCGCGTGAGAATGCCGCCCAGGATGCTCGCCTCGCCTTCCCTCAGCCGGATTGTCTGGTCGGAGGTGCGCTGCGTAATGATCGGCTCATTGATGCCGCCAAGGTTTACGTTGCCGTTCGTATTCGACACTTCGATCTTCATCTTGAGTGTCACGTCGCGGTCATAATGCACCGTCGGCTTCATGTCGATATTTACGCCCACGTCCAGGTACTGGAACTGTGTGTTCACCAGCGAGCTGACGATGGCAGTCGCCGCTCCCGTCTGGTACGAACCTGTCGCCACCGGCACGCGCTCGCCTATCTTCAATGTGGCCTGCTGCCCATCCGAAGCGCGCACGCGCGGATTCTGCAGCACCTTCGTATCCGAATCGTTCAGCAGAAGATTGACCTGCGCCTGTCCAACAGTCACAGCGAAGTTTGTGGCGTTCAGGTGAGCCAGATCGTTCAGCGTCAGGCTGCCCGTTGTGCTGCTTGAAGACGAGCTGGAGCTGCTGGAACTACTGCTGGAAGACGAAGAGTTCTCATTCGCATTGGAGGCCTGGAAGTTAATCGTTCCGGTTTGCGGAAGCTGGATACCGAGCTGCCGGGTTTTATCGCGGTTCACTTCCATCACTGCGACGTCGATTACCACCTCGGGCCGAGCCTTATCCAGATCGTTGATCAGCTTTTGCGCCAGCAGCAGCTCATCCGGTGTGCCGCGCATGATAATCGCATTCTGGCTCGGAACCGCGTATAGCTTTGCCGTCGTGAAGACGTTGCGCAGGGCCGTCTGCACATCGTTCAGGTCCTGCTGTTGCGAGACATTTGTCAGATAAAAGGTCTGGACCGCCTGCTCATCCAGTTCGGCGCGCTTGCCGCGATTATTCTGCGCGACAAAGATCGTATTATTCGTAATCGGGCGCCAGAATGTGCCGGAGATTGTGCCGATAATCCGCAAAGCATCGTAAAGATCGACGTTCGTCAGGTCCACCGTAATCCGCTTCGACGTGTAATCGGGATCGAAAAGCACGTTGATGCCTGCCAGCTTTCCTACCGTCTGATACACAATTTTGCTGTCTTCGACGGAGTGAATCGTCAAAGGTTCCTGCGAAATGGGCTTGAGCTGCGGCGGCCCCCCGATCTCGCTGAAAACAGGATTGGCGTTGGGGTTGATAGACGATTCCTGATTCGGCGGCGCGTTTATCTTCTCCCGCGTCGCGTTGATTTCCTGCTGCGCCAGTTCATTGCTGGGATCGATCTCCAGGGCGTGCAGGAATTCTGTCAATGCGCCCGTACTGTCGCCCTGGTCGCGCAGCTTTTCGCCCTGCTTCACATGTGCTGCTGCCGCAGAAAACCGCAGCCGCTCGTACGACGTTTTATAGCGCAGGTCTTTAGGGTTTTTCTGGAAAGCTTTGTAGTAATCCTCGTAAGCCGTTTCTACATCGTCGCGGGCTTCAGCATCCTGCGCCTGCTTATACAGGTGCTTCGCCGACTGAGCGTGCGCTGTGACGGAAGAGCCAAAAAGAGCCAGCAGGCCAACAAAAAAGAGAGCCGGTTGTGCGGTTTTACGATTCATGCAACTCCAGGTAAATATCGCCGGGGAAAAAGCTTCGGGAGCGACGCGCAGGGCACGCTTAAAGAGAGAAAGCCTGGCCAGTAACTTATTTCTTTTCATCCCCGGGCGCTGACCGATTATAGCAGTGGCACGCGCGCGTCCAGCCATTGTCTCCCTGCATGCTAGCATTAGAATTTATACCCATGGCACGCCAAACCAGCCATCAGGTGGCCCCGCCCACCCCTCAAAAAGCCAAGGCCCAGTCCAAGCCCCGCGACCCGGTCGCCGCAGGCGCGCGCGATGCCGCTGTGAACCGCGCTGCCGGCCATAACTACTTTCTGCTCGACAAATTCGAGGCAGGCGTAGCCCTGCGCGGCACGGAGGTCAAATCCATCCGCGAGGGCAGCGCCAATCTTAAGGACGCCTACGGCCTCATTAAGGACGGCGAGGCCTTTTTGTTGAACGCACATATCGGTCCGTATTCCCACGGCAGCTACACCAATCACGAGTCGCTGCGGACGCGCAAACTGTTGCTGCACCAGGAAGAAATTCGCAAACTATCTATCAAGACGCAGCAAAAGGGATTTACGCTCATCCCCACCCGCCTTTATTTCCGCAATGGCCGTGTCAAATGCGAACTGGCCGTCGCCAAGGGAAAACAGGACTGGGATAAACGCGAAACCGAGCGCCGCCGCGAAGCCGATAAGGAAGCCCGAGCCGCCGTTGCCCGCAGCCGGCGCGCGTAATTTCAGGCCGCCGAAGAACGCTCCGGCGCGGGCTCCAGCGAAGCCACGCTTGTCGTTGGCGTTAGCAGCGGCCATCCTTTACGCAGAACATATTCCAGCCATGCTCCGGCAATTTGCGAGGTCAGGACTGCGGCAATCACCAGCGTTGTGTAAAACTTCGAGCTGATGATGCCCGCATCGAAGGCTACACTGGCCAGCACGATGCCCGGGCCTCCGCGTGCATTCGTGGTAATTGCCAGATTCAACAGAGATCCAGCCCCCGAAAACCTGCGAATCTCCCCGCCAGCGACACGCTCAAAACCTTGACCATGCAGCTTCCGCCGATGAATGCCGCCATCATCCACAATGAAACACCACGAATCAGATCCAGCTTCAAGCCGACGACTGCAAAATACACCGGGATAAAGAAGGCGAACGAGACTTTTCCAATGGCATCCAGAGCATCGGCAAAAAGTCTTTTCTTTCTATGAGCCACCGCAAAGCCGGCAAGAAAGGCGGCAAAAACAAGGCTGACGCCCAGCGCCCCCGCGATCACGCAATAAAACAACAAAATGGCCAGCACGTATCCTGTCGGCGAATATGTAGCCAGCACATTGAAGCTCGCCTTATTCAGCTTTTTAATCACCCGCGGAAACAGCGTCATTCCCATCAGAAAAATGCCACCGTGATCAAAAGATGGAACGACATTTGCCGCGGATGGAGAGCCCCCGCTCCGGCAGCCGCCGTGGCGATGGCCAGCGCAAGCCATAAGGCAATATCCTCCAGCACAGCCACTCCCAGAATCAGCCGGGCAAATCGCGTATGAAGAATTTTCAGATCGGCAAATATCTTGGAAACGACCGGAACTGAAGTTACAGCCACTCCAATTGCCAGAACAATCGTCAATGAAAGGCGGTTTCCTCTGGGGCCTTCCAGTGCCGGATGTATGAGCCAGGGAGCAAACAGCAGGCCGAGAATAAATGGCAAGCCGGTGCCGACAATCACCAGCCACCCCACTTCTCTGCGCTCTTCCCGCGTAAACAGCCTCTGCGTCTCTGCTCCGGCAAGAAACATCAGCAATAGCAGGCCCATCCAGTAAACAAAATCCAGAATCTGGCCTTGCTGCCTCGCCCGGCTAATAAAATGCGCAGCAAACGGCAGCCGTCCGAGCAGGGCATTTCCCAATAAAACCCCGGCCAGAATCTCGCCAACCACCTTCGGCTGACGCATTTTCGTGAACAGATAGCTCGGCAGCTGCGCAAATCCAACCAGCAGAAGCAGCATCAGGAGAATGGAAAACAATTGAGAATCGGACATTACGGTAGCGGAATCCCGCTTTCTGAGATGCGCATTCCTGTATCCATATTTGCTTTTCTCAACGAAAGGTCAAACAACGACGATCGATGTCGCAATCTCAGGAACGAAAGCAGGCGCAATGGCAAGTCGTCCAGACTTCCGCGAAAGTCAGCTTCACCCGCCGCCAACTATGCAATGATGGTTCGCAAAAGGATAATCTATGAAGCTCCTCGCTTTCGCATCGATTCTGCTTTTTTCGCTGGCTGCCCCGGCGCAGCAATTTGCTTCCGTCCCCGGACAGGGCCGCTCCATGGTAGTAACGAAGCTCGGCATCGTGGCCGCGCCGCAGTTTCTCGCAGCGCAGGCGGGCGCTCACATTCTGGAAGAGGGCGGGAACGCCATCGACGCTGCCATTGCCGCCAATGCCGTCATGGGGGTGGTGCAACCTTACGTCAACGGAATGGGTGGCGACCTCTTCGCGCTGGTCTATATAGCGAAAACCGGCAAGCTCTACGGCCTGAATGCCAGTGGCTGGACGCCGAAAGCCCTCACCATCGACTATCTAAAGGCCCACGGCGTTACGAAAATCAATCCCATCGGCGTGGAAACGATCGACGTGCCCGGGGCTGTGGCGGGATGGGACGCTCTGCGTTCTCGTTTCGGCACCCTGCCCTTCAGCAAACTGCTGGCTCCTGCCATTTATTACGCCGACAATGGATTCCCTCTTGCCGAGCGCAATGCCCGCTACTGGGTGGCCAAAAGCCTGATGCAGCAGCCCGGATACAAGGAAACCTATCTGCCCAACGGCGTCGCTCCCAAGGTCGGCGACGAGTTCCGTAATCCGGCGCTCGCAAACTCGCTCCGGCAAGTGGCCGCGCATGGCCGCGACGCCTTCTACAACGGACCCATGACCGAAACCATGGTCAAGTTTCTCGATGCGCACGGCGGCACGCATACGCTTGAAGACTTCCGCGACTTTCAGCCGGAGTGGGTCGAGCCGATCTCCACTACCTATCGTGGCTGGACCGTCTATGAACTGCCGCCCAACGGCCAGGGCGTGGCCGCTCTCTCCATGCTGAACATCATGGAGCATTTCCCTATGAGCCAGTACGGCCACAACTCCGCCGACGCGCTCCACGTCATGATCGAAGCGAAAAAGCTGGCCTACGCCGACATGTATAAATACGTCGGCGATCCGCGCTTTACGCCGGTTCCAGTCAAAGAGATGATCTCGAAGGAGCTGGCCGATAAGCGGGCCAAACTGATCGATATGAGCAAGGCATCCTGCCAGGTGGTTCCTTCTGATATCGAGCAGCAGCTCGATGCCCACGGCAAAACCACCATCTATCTCTCCACCATCGATAAAGACGGCAACATTGTCTCGCTTATCCAGAGCAATTTTGCCGGGTACGGCACCGGGATGGTTGCGCCCGGCCTTGGGTTTTCCTTTCAGGATCGTGGCGCGGGCTTCCAGCTCACTCCCGGGCTCCCGAATTCGCTTGCCGGGCATAAGCGACCGCTGCATACCATCATCCCCGCCTTCATGGAAAAGGGTGACATCCATATCGGCTTCGGCATCATGGGCGGCTGGAACCAGGCGCAGGCCCACGCCCAGTTTGTCGCCAATATTGTGGACTACGGCATGAACGTGCAGGCGGCCCTCGAGCAGCCGCGCTTCACCAAGGGAACCTTTGAAGGCTGCGATGTCCAGATGGAAAGCACGATTCCCGCCGATGTACGCGAAGAGCTGACCAAACGCGGCCACCAGATTCAATTACTGGAGCCGTTTTCCTTCACCGTAGGGCAAGGAGAAGCTGTGATGCGCGATACGACACGCAACGTCAATTTCGCGGGAGCCGATCCTCGCTCCGATGGCGAAGCCATCCCGCAGGAGCCGACTACCAAATAGTCTGACCCTTCCCCGGTATTCTGTACGGGGATCGTTTTATTTCAACAACTTGCAACATTCATTCTGTAGGGAGATTCTTTGTTTTCAACGAGTTGCCGAAACAATCCTAATCTCCGTCAGAAATCCGATGTCTCTATTTCTACTTTATAAAAATTCAGCCATAATTCCCTTCCGGATTATGCTTCCTGTTTTCTATAGCTTACAAGAATTTTGGCCTGACATGCTGACGGCTTGATTGAGGAATGCCGGAAGACATTACACTGGAGGCATGAAGACAAGCCTCCAGACCGGCAACGCCGCAGCTATTGAAACCGAACTCCTCGTGGTCTTTGCAACCGATAAAGCCACCGGCAAGGATGCCAAGCCTGAAATCTCGCTCCTGACCGACGAAGAAGCATTGCAGAAGGCCGCTGCCGTCGTGCTGACTTCGGGCGAATTCGCCGGCGGCAGCAATGAAACGCTCCTGCTGCATGCCCCTGCCGGGCTGAAGGCGCAGCGCCTGCTCATAGTCGGGCTGGGCAAAGCGGCGAAGGCCACGCCGCACGATCTTCGCAAGGCGGCTGGAGTCGCCGTCCGTTTCGCCAAGCCGCGCAAGCTGCGCGCACTGACTCTCCTGCTGCCCACCGGCTTCGACGCGACGGCTGCCGCTCGCGCCGCGGTGGAAGGAGCGATCCTCGCCGACTTTGACCCCGACACCTATCGCTCTGACCGAAAAGATCAGAGCATCCAGTCGCTGGCCGTAATCGCGGCAGACCAGAAAGCAGCGGAAAGCGGATTCAACGAAGGGCGCATCATCGCGGAATCGCAGAACTTTACCCGCACACTGGTCAATGAGCCTGGAAACCGCATGACGCCGACCATTTTGGGGCAAAAAGCAGCGGAAATGTCGCAGGAATTCGGCCTGAAATGCGAGGTTTTCGGCGCGGAAAAGCTCCACGAATTGAAGATGGGCGCCTTCTGGAGCGTAACCCAGGGCTCCGAGGAGCCTCCGGCGCTGATCGTGATCGAGTACAAGCCGGAGAATGCGCCTGCGGATGGGCCGGTGCTGGGGCTGGTAGGCAAAGGCATCACCTTCGACACGGGCGGCATTTCCATCAAGCCTTCCGACAACATGGAAAAGATGAAATACGACATGGCCGGAGGCGCGGCCATGATCGGCGCCATGCGCGCCATTGCCCAGCTGAAGCCTGCGGTCAAGGTCATCGCCATCGTGACCGCCGCCGAAAATATGCCTTCCGGCAAGGCGCAGAAACCGGGCGATGTGCAGATTGCCATGTCCGGCAAAAGCATTGAAATTATCAATACCGACGCGGAAGGGCGCCTTGTTCTGGCCGATGGGCTGGCGTATGCCCGGCAGCTTGGCGCAACGCATCTGATCGATGCCGCCACGCTAACCGGGGCGGTGGCTGTGGCCCTGGGGCAGATCAATGCCGGAGCCTTTTCTAATGATGAAGATACCTACCAACACTTTAATGAAGGCTTGAAGATTTCCGGAGAGCGTTTCTGGCGGTTGCCGCTCGACGAGGAATACCGCGACCAGATCCGCTCCGATATTGCGGATATCAAGAATACCGGCGGGAGATATGGCGGAGCGATTACGGCTGCCATGTTTCTAAAAGAGTTTGCGGAAGATACGCCGTGGATTCACCTGGATATTGCCAGCATGGCGTGGCTGGATGACACGAAGCCGTGGACTGCCAAAGGGCCAACCGGAGTGGGGGTTCGCAGCATTGTGGAGTGGGTGAGGAGTTACGCGAAGTAAAAAGCATTCGTTCTCATGCCATCCCTCACTCCGTTCAGGATGGGGCACCCATATCACGCGAATAATCCAAAATTAAGCCAAATCAAACAGAAAAGCGCGCAAAACGCGCGCTTTTCTGTTTGAGGTAGTGCATTTTCTCTAAGAGGCGGCCTTGAGGTGTTTCCCATCCGCTATTTCCTCGATCACCTTTTTATTGAAAGCGGGCAAGTCGTCCGGCTTCCGGCTGGTGATGAAGTTGCCGTCCTTCACAACTTCCTTATCGACCCAATTGGCTCCGGCATTTTTGAGGTCGGTTTTGAGTGAAGGCCAGGAGGTCATCGTGTGGCCTTTGACGACGCCGGCTTCGATCAAGGTCCACGGGCCGTGACAGATAGCGGCTACGGGCTTGCCCGACTGCGCGAATTGCTTCACGAACGACACTGCCTTTTCATCCATGCGCAGGTGATCGGGATTGGCAACTCCGCCGGGAAGCACCAGCAGGTCATAATCATTGGGCTTTGCGTTACTGAGCGTTTTATCGACCTTCACGCTGTCGCCCCAATCGGTGAACTTCCAGCCGCGAATTTCTCCCGATTTCGGGGCAATCACTTCCGTTGTCGCGCCAGCCTCTTCGAGCGCCTTTTTGGGTTCGGTAAGTTCCACCTGTTCAAAGCCATCGGTGGCCAGAATTGCGACTCTCTTACCTTTCAGGGTTTGTTGCATGCCAACTACCTCCACTTCTGCGGCATTGCATAGGAAGTTACGTGCTCTATTTCATAGGAAGTCGAAGCCAAGCGAAGTGTTGCCAACAGGTTCGGGTGCAAAATAAATACGGCGGTTTTCACGAAATATTATTGAGGATAGGCATCTACTGGATGCAGGAGGGATTGGGTGCAAAATCTTATTGGGATACAGAAGCTGGCGGCAACAGCCGTTCTCGCCACACTCGCCGGAGCAGTCGGCTGCAAATCGAATAGCGGCACGGGAACGGTTTCGATTTCCGGCGCGGGGAGCACATTTGTCTATCCGGTGATGACGCGCTGGATCGAAGGCTATGCGCAGGCTCACTCCAATGTGCAGATCAATTACCAATCGATTGGCTCGGGTGGCGGCATCCAGCAGGTGAAAGAAGGCACAGTCGATTTCGGCGCCTCCGATACGGCGCTTACCGATCAGCAGCTGGCGGAGATGAAGCCGGTGATCCAGATCCCGGAATCCGCCGGGCCGGTATGCGTGACATATAATCTGCCGGAATTGAAACAACCGCTGCAACTTTCGCCTGAATCGCTGGCCGCGATCTTTCTGGGCACCATTAAGACCTGGCAGGACCCGGCGATTGCAAAGGACAATCCGGGCGTACAACTGCCCAAGGAGCCGGTGGTGGTGGTGCATCGCGCGGAAGGCAGCGGCACGACCAATATTTTCACCACATACCTGTCGGCTGTAAGCACGGAGTGGCAGTCGAAAGCGGGTAAAGGCAATTCAGTAAGCTGGCCAACGGGCATTGGCGGCAAGGGCAGCGAAGGCGTTACCGGAAATATTCGGCAATCACCGGGCGCCATCGGTTATGTGGAACTGACGTATGCCCAGCAGAATCATCTGCCGGTAGCGAAAATCAAGAATCAGGCTGGCCAGTATGTTTCGGCAACGGCGGCAGCCACGACGGCAGCGATCAATGCTTTCAGCAGCCGGCTGGCGCAGGATCCGCGCACACCGATCGTGAATGCGCCGGCGACGGCGAAGGATGCCTATCCTATCGCTGGCCTGACCTTCCTGATTATTCCGAAGGACGGCGCCGGGAAGGCGAAGCGGTCTGCGCTGAAAAGCTTTGTAGAGTACGTGATCAACGAAGGGCAGGCGACGGCGGGCTCGATGAATTATGCTCCGCTGCCGGACGGCGTGAAGCAGTATGACGAACAGCAGCTGAAGCAGCTGACTGCGGATGGTTTGCCGCTGCCCTGATATCCCCACCCTTCGCTGCACGCAGGATGGGCGCGCGTTGGGTTAATGCCTGCATTGCGTTCCAGACAACAGGAGCGCCATGGGAGAAAATTCCATGGCGCTTTATTTTTTGCTTGCAACGATCAGCTTCCCCGCCTAACTATCTCTTACTGAGAAAGGCAGGTTGCATGTCAACGGCAGCTATTCTTCCGCCTGGTGAATTATTGGATCGTGTCCGGCTGATGTACGAGATTTTCTCGCAGGTCATCAAGCATCCGGATATCTACAATGCGTTGAGCTCAGAAAAAAAGCGCGAGCTGTCGACAGGAATCAATAAAGCGTACGGACAGGCAGAAGCATTTCTGGTGGAGTACCTTTCGGTCATTGACGCAGAGAAGAAGGGCCGCTCGGTTCTGACGCAGCTGCATGCGGATGTGACCGTGGGCGAGTCCGACGCGATGTTTGCGAAATCCATCGAGTGCAAGAGTGTCACGGCTGCCACGAAGACCGATGTCAATACGCAGCTTGAAAAGGCGTTTCGGCAGTTGGGCGGCGAAACGGGACATACGCCTCGCGACGGCGATGTGCGAGTGGTAGAAGTGCATATCAATTCGCGGGACAATCCGTGGCCCGCGCCGGGCGGCGCTTATACGCGCTATCGCGAGCCGGTGCCGATTCCAACACTCTGCGACTTTGCAGTGAAAGAAGTGACCGCTCAATTACAGAAGGCGCTGCCTCTTACGCAGTGGCTTAAAGAACAAACCTATCAGCCGGGACAGCAATTAAGCCGTCTCGGCAAAATCGGCGCGTACATCAATCCGCAGCAGCAGCAACAAGTAAACCCGAGAAGCACGCGACTGGTTGCAGTCACGCCGCCGGCATTTGGGCAGCCGGGCAGCATCAGCAAAGTTCATTGCGTGACGGTCAAGATAGTCTTCAAGCCGCCCTATCTGATCTCGACAAATTTTTATGATGTAGTTGAGTTGGCGGAGCTGGTGCTTCAGGCATATCGAGGGCCGCACAGCCAGAATCTAATCGTGGAAGTTGTGAAATACAAAGAGCTGCATTTGAATGTGGCGACAAATGCCTACCGAGAAGAAGTGAAGATGCGCGATTAACGCGCTTTACTCGCCGATGGCTCTAGCCGTTGGTGCCGTCGCTTACGCTCATGTGATGGCGCACATCGAAGCCCTGCACCCAGAAGATCACATCCTCGGCAATATTTGTGGCATGATCCGCTACGCGCTCCAGGCTGCGGGCGATGACCAGAGCATTGAGGGCCTGGGGAGTGTACTGCGGCTGCTCGCGCATGACATTCAGCAGCGCATAGTGCATCGTCTCATTGAGCTTGTCGACGCTGTCATCCATGGAAAGCACGGATTCGGCCATCTTCGCGTCGGCTTCAATGAAAGATTGCAGCGCCTTGCGCACCATTTCCGCCGCGAGGTTGGCCATGCGCGGAATATCGACGGGCAGGTCGGCAACCGGATAAGCCTGCAAATCGCGCACGCGCTCGGTGATGTTGACGGCGGAATCTCCGACGCGCTCTACATCGGCGTTGATCTTGATGACGGCGAGGATAAAACGCAGATCGATGGCCATGGGCTGCTCCATCGCCAGCAGGTCGAGCGCCATCTGGTCGATTTCGCGCTCCATGCGGTTGATCGCCAACTCACTGCGGTCGACCAGGTCGCAGATGGAAAGGTCGCGGGTGCGATAAGCTTCAACGGCGCGCTGAATCGACTGCTCGGCCATTCCGGCGACGACCAACAGTTTTTCTTTCAGATCATCGAGACTTTTATGGAAGCGAAGGCGCATCATCCGAACCTGCCTGTGATGTAATCTTCGGTCCTCTTGTCGCCGGGGTTTGTGAAAATCTTGTGAGTGGAATCAAACTCTACAAGTTTGCCGTTCAGGAAGAAGCCGGTCCGTTCGGCTACGCGCGCCGCCTGCTGCATGTTGTGCGTCACGATCACGATGGTGTACTGCGACTTGAGCTGGAAGATCAGATCTTCAATCTTTGCCGTCGATACCGGATCGAGCGCCGAAGCAGGCTCGTCCATGAGCAGGACTTCAGGGTCTACGGCCAGCGCGCGGGCAATGCAGAGACGCTGCTGCTGTCCGCCGGAAAGGCTGGCGCCGGATTTCTTTTTCAGGTCGTCTTTTACTTCGTCAAAGAGCGCGGCATGCTTGAGGGAGCGCTCGACGATTTCATCGAGGGCGCGGCGATTGCGGAATCCGTTGAGGCGCAGGCCCGAGGCTACGTTGTCGTAGATCGACATGGTGGGAAACGGGTTAGGTCGCTGAAAGACCATCCCGATGCGGCGGCGGATTTCCACCGGCGAAGCATCATTGTAGATGTCGATGTCGCCGATATGCACGGAGCCGGTGACTTTGGCGATGGGGTTTGTCTCGTGCATGCGATTGAGGCAGCGCACGAAGGTAGACTTGCCGCAGCCGGAAGGGCCGATGAGCGCCGTCGCCTGATTTGCCGGGATGTGCAGGTTGATATCCTGCAGCGTATGGTTTGTGCCATACCAGGCATTCAAGTTTGAGACTTCGATTCCGACACCCACTTAATTTGCTCCCTTCAAAACCCCGCGCGTGGTGACGTAACGCACCAGCGACACGGAAACGACAATCAACAGAATCAAGACCAGAGCCCCCGCCCAGGCCAGGCGATGCCATTCATCGTATGGAGAGATGGCATACACGTAAATCTGCAACGGCAAGGCGGCGATGGGCTGGTTCACGTTCGCGCTCCAGAACTGGTTGCCGAAGGCGGTGAACAACAGCGGAGCGGTTTCTCCGGCGACGCGCGCGAAGGCCAGCATGCAGCCGGTGATCACGCCGGGCGAAGCGGTCTTCAGCGTAATGGATAAAACGGAGCGCCAGTTGGGAACACCGAGCCCGAGAGCGGCTTCGCGAATCGCGTTCGGCACCATCAGCAGCATCTCTTCGGTGGTGCGCGTAATGGTCGGAATCATCATGATCCCCAGCGCCACGCCGCCGGACAGCGCCGAGAAATGCTTCTGCGGAAGCACGATGAGCGCGTAGATCGAAATGCCCATGACGATCGAGGGCACACCGTTCAGAACATCGGCGGTGAAGCGGACAAAGTTTGCCAGCTTGCTGCCGCGGCCAAATTCAGCGAGGTAAATGCCTGCGCCGATACCCACGGGAACACCGAGCAGGCTGCCAAGCGCCAGCAGAATTCCGGAGCCAACAATGGCGTTCGCCATGCCGCCGCCCACCTCGCCCACCGGCTTGGGAATCTGCGTGAAGAAGGCCAGATTCAGCGAGCTTGCGCCCTTGTAAAGCAGGTAAATGAAGATGGCAACGAGCGGCGCAACCACAAGAATGGTGCTGACCACAGCCAGCGTCGTTGCAGCATGATTCGTGAACATGCGCCATGCGCTATGCGCTTTGCCGGATTTCAGATTGGAAGCCATTAAGCCACCCTCGGAGGAGCGCCGCGCGTAACCGCCCACACCAGCAGGCGAGCGATGGCGTTAACGATGATCGTGACAATGAAGAGGGCCAGGCCGATTTCGATGAGCGCGCTCAGGTACAGGTCATCCGAGGCTTCGCTGAACTCGTTGGCGATGACGCTCGACATGCTGTAACCGAGCCCCAGCAGCGATTTCACAATATCGGGACGATTGCCGATGACCATGGTGACGGCCATGGTTTCGCCGAGAGCGCGGCCCAGTCCGAGAATGATAGAGCCTACGATGCCGATGCGCGCATTGCGCAGCACGCCCATGCGGATCATCTCCCACCGCGTGGCGCCGAGCGCCAGCACAGCTTCGCGCTGCGTGTGCGGAACTGCGGTCATCACTTCTCGCGTCAGCGAGGAGATGATCGGCAGGATCATAATGGCCAGAATAACGCCGGCTGCCAGCAGGCCTATGCCGTAATTCGGGCCGGTGAAAAGACCTGTCCAGCCAAACGCCTTGATTAATACCGGATTCACGTGCTCGCGGAGCAAAGGAACCAGGACGAAGACTGCCCAAAGCCCGTAGACAACGCTGGGAATCGCGGCCAGAAGCTCGGTAAGGAAAGCAAGCGGCCCACGCAAAACCTTCGGGCACATCTCGGTCAGGAATACGGCCACGCCGATCGCCAGAGGCACAGCGATCACCAGCGCTACGGCGGAAGAAACCAGCGTGCCGTATATGAACGACAGAGCGCCAAAATCGCCGCTCACCGGATCCCATGCCTTCTTGAAAAAGAACTGGAGGCCGAATTTGGAAATTGTGAGTTGCGAACGCAACAGCATTTGCCAGGCAATGAGAGCGACAATGCCGAAAATCGTCAACGCACAGATGAGCATGAACCAACGAAAGGCGCGGTCACTGAGGGCGGAGTTCCCACGCGCCATGAGGAATTTACGAACCGGCGACGGCGCGCTTCCTTCGCCTCTCGCAGGAGAGGCTTCCGGCAATGGCGTTGCGTCTACATTTGGGCCGGGCACACGAGCTTCCTGGAGTTTAAGATTCACCAGCTACTACCCTAAACTGTCTTTTTTAATAGAACGTTAAACGCCTTGAAAAATAAGGAAATATTCCACGCTTACGGATGTCCATTGTAGCCTGAAAGCGGTAAAGAGAGGCAAGGGCGGGCGGGTTCCCCGTCCCTTGGCCTCTCCTCGGATACTACTTCAACTGGCTAACAGTGGCGCGCACCTTCTGTACCACCGATTCGGGCAGCGGAGCATAGTAGAGAGCGCTGGTTTCTGCCTCGCCGTGGTCCAGCATCCAGTTCAGGAAATCCTTGATTACCTTGCCGTTCTCCGCATTCGGAGCAGGCTCAGGAATCAGGAGCCAGGTAAAGCTGGAGATCGGATAAGCATTCTTGCCGGGCGCGTTCGTAATGGAAACGCGATAATCGGCGGGCATCTGCTTCACCGTGGCCGCAGCCTCGGTTACGCCCTCGATGCTTCCCTTCACCCAGTTTCCAGCCGCATTCTTGATGTAGCCGAAGGCGATCTTGTTCTGCATCGCATAGATCAGCTCTACGTAGCCGATGGCTCCGGGCATCTGGCGAACCATGCCTGCCACCGCTTCATTGCCCTTGCCGCCGATGCCTTTCGGCCACGGCACTGCCGTGTTCTTGCCGACGGAGTTCTTCCAGTCATTGCTGACCTTGGACAGGTAGTCGGTAAAGATGTAGGTCGTGCCGCTGCCGTCGGAACGATGAACCACAACGATATCGGTATTGGGCAGTTTTACGCCCGGGTTGTCCTTGGCGATGCGGGGATCGCTCCAGTTGCTGATTTTTCCGAGATAAATATCGGCCAGCACATCAGGGGCGAACTTCAACTCAGCGTTTACGCCGGGCAGGTTGTAGATGGGCACCACAGCACCGAGCACGGTCGGAATGTGGACAATCTTTACCTTGGATGACTTCAGCTGCTCGTCGGTCATGGGACCATCGCTGGCGCCGAAATCGACTGTGCCGCTGGTTACCTGGCGGATGCCGCCGCCGCTGCCGATGGCCTGGTAATTAATCTGAACGCCGGAGTGCTGCGCGCTGTATTCACTGAACCACTTGGAATAGATCGGGTACGGAAATGTAGCGCCTGCTCCATTGATCTTCTGGGAAAAACCTGCAGAGGCTGTGCACAACACAAGTGCGGCAGCCAAAAACGTGCCTTTCTTCACTGAATCCCCCCTCGGAAAACTGTATTGATTTTCCCGGGCGATTGTTACAGCTACTTTACTGTTATGTGAATTAGCTGAAAAACAGAGGCAGTTTGCTATTGCGGCGATGCAGCGGAATTGGCCGCAGGAACGTCGACAAGCTCAGCGGAAGAAGCCTTTCTGGAAGCGCAGGGCAGGGTGAAGAAAAAGGTGACACCTGCGCCCAGTTCGCTTTCCGCGCGAATCGCTCCTCCGTGCGCCATGACGATATGCTTGACGATGGCCAGGCCGAGGCCGGTGCCTCCGGAATCGCGTGAGCGCGCCTTATCCACCCGGTAAAAGCGCTCGAAGATACGGTCCAGATGCTCGGATGCGATACCCGGACCAAAATCCCGAACGAAAAACTCCACCATATTTTCGTCTTTCAGCAGGCGCGCGCCAACCATCACGCGCTTGCCGGACTTGCCGTACTTCATGGCATTCTCGATCAGGTTTCCAAAGACCTGATTGAGCGCGTCGGGGTCAGCCACCACCTGGGCATCGGTCGTGTCGGCGGCTATCAGTTCGATATCGGAATCAAGAACCATTCCCGTCAGCGATTCAATGGCGTCCTCAACAATAGCGGAGGCGCGCATAGGCTGCAGCGCCAGCTTGTAGTCGCCTGATTCGACGCTGGCCAGCGCCAGCAGATCCTCGGTGAGACGGTTCATGCGGGTTGCATTCTTAAGAATGATGGCGAGGAATTCGCGGGTAAGCGGCGAAAGCTGCTCGCTGCCGTCCAGCAGCGTCTCTACATACCCGGAGATCGAAGTGAGCGGCGTGCGCAGCTCGTGCGAAACGTTGGCCACAAAATCGCGGCGCATCTTTTCCGCGCGATCGACGCCGGTAATATCGCGCAGCACGGCCACGGCGCCGCCGCCGGGCATGGGCGCCGCATTTACATCAAAAATGCGCCCGGGAATGACATTCAGGGCCTTTCGATTGCAGTTCTCGCGCTGCCGCGACACGTCGGCAACACAGGCAAGCACGTCGGGATCGCGCAACAGCTCCACGAGCGGCCTGCCCTCCCGCACGGCACTCGAACAGATCTGCTGCATGACGGCGTTCGACCAGATGACCTGCCCCTGCTGATTGACGGCGATCACCGCTTCCTGCATGCTGTCGAGCAGCGCCGCCAGCTCTCGCCGGCTTGCCTCCAGCGCATGGAAGCTCTGCTCCAGCCGGCTGGCAGTGGCGTCGAGCGCGTGCGCCACCTCCGATAGCTCGTCGAGATCGTCTTCGACCAGGCGCGCGGAGAGGTCGCCCGCAGCAATGCGGTTGGCAAAAAGCACAATGCGATCGAAGCGCTGGGCGACGCGTCGGGCGAAAAAGGCAGCCAGAAGAATGGCCGCTGCCAGCGCCAGCACCGAGCTGACAATAAGATCACGAGCCGCCTGCGGCTGCTCGCGCAAGGAGTGTTCAAAGATTGGACGCAGAGATACGTCGAGTATTACTGTTCCGACCAGCAATACAAGTACGAACGAAAGAAGAAGCTTGGTAAAGACCCTGCCTGTCGTCAAAGTAGGCCCTGTTTCTCAACCAGGATCACGAAATAGGCCGCGGAACTTCAAAACGATAGCCAGCACCGCGCACCGTTTTCAAGTATCGCGGACTTTCCGGATCTGTTTCGATTTTCTCACGAATGCGCCGCACATAGACATCGACAGAGCGCGGCGTCACAAAGCGGGCGTCGCCCCAGACGGCATCGAGCAAATGATCGCGGCTGAAGACGCGGCCCGGATGGCGGGCAAGATAATCCAGCAGGCGGAATTCCGTGGCAGTGGTCGTCGTCAGCTCATCGCGGACTTTGAGCTGCATGGCTCCGGCATCGATCACGATCTCGTCAAAGCTGATGACAGAAGGAGTGGAGGGGCGCTCGAAGCGGCGCAGTACCGCCTTGACGCGGGCCAGCAGCTCGCGCGGGGCAAAGGGCTTGGTGATGTAGTCGTCCGCGCCAAGCTCCAGCCCGTGCACGCGGTCATTTTCTCCAGCGCGGGCGGTAACGAAGATGATGGGTATCGTGCTCAGGGCCGGATGGTTGCGCAGGCGGCGGCAGACATCCAGCCCATCGCCGCCGGGAACCATGATGTCCAGAAGAAACAGCGCGGGAGGCTGGCGCTCGGCATCGACCAATACATTGGCCGGGTTGGCGTAAACGCGGACGGAAAAGCCGGCGGCTTCAAGATGGTGCTGTACCAGACGGGAAATGTCGGTATCGTCTTCAAGAACGAAAATGGTTTGACTCAAGCCTGTCTTCCTTCAGAGCGTTCCCCTGGTCCACACGCAGAACGCATATTTTCTCTTATAGCCTACCGAAGGATGGCAAAGAGAATGCAAATGTTCTGTTAATTTTGCCAGGAGCCCTATCAGAGTTCCGGGAGTGCTGACCGGGTCAAGGCTCGTATCAAACCATGCCTTACGCTTTCTTGAAGGTCACCGTCACGCTGGCTTCGACACCCGCCTGGGCGATAAAAGCCAGCTTCCCTTCCGCGGTAAAGCCCAGGGAAATTTCTACCGTATCCAGCGTCATACCAGCCGTTACCTTGGAAAATGCGTTCGCCAGAATCTGATCGAGCTGCGCCGACACTTTGTCGAAATCGGCTTGCACGTCGCTTACGGTTCGGCCAAATATCTTGTCGACCACGCTTCCAAACGAATGCAGCTGCACAGTTCCCGGCTTTCCTGCTGGCCTGGGGCCTTGAAACAGGACGATGCTCCGGTCGTCCAGCTCTGCCTTGCTCGCGCTGCCCTTCTTTGCTGCCGCTTTCCTTGTTGCCATATGTATCGCTCCTTTAAAGAAACAAATCTACCGCCATCGAGTCTTCGACCTGCGCCAGGTGCTGGCAGAAGCCTTCCTGCACGTTGGCCTGGGTGGTCATCTCGCCCATATACAGGCCGATGCCGTTTCCCGAGGTATCCAATACCAGCGCGCCCGAATCGCCGCTCTGCCCGGGATTCGCCAGAAATACCCGCAGTGGAATATTCGGGTCCAGGCTGCCTCGCCCGCTGTTCACTTCCGTAATTTTGGTTGAGAAGCTGCCGGACGCGGTGTAAACATCCACGTCTGTCCACTGCGCAATAAACCTCTGGCACTGCAATGGATTCGGGCTGCCGGGCCATATCGATTGCGAAACGCGCACGAGCGCCGCATCAATTCCTTCCGGCGCAAGATCAAGCAATGTGCCCCGGCCGCTGGTAAGCGGGACGTTGCTGCCAATTGTCCTGTTTCCTACCACATGCTTGGCCGTGAGCATCGCCGGTTTGTTTTTCAGCCGCGGCTTGCGCGATTGCGCCCAGCAAGTGGCTGTTCCCATGGTGGGGTTCGGCGGAGCGTGCAAGGTCCACTCTGCCGGACGGACCATGATACGAAAGCTTTCCTGATCGACATTTACCCAGTGAAATTCTCCACGGGGCGGTCCGTCCAGCGATGGCGCCACATAGGCGATGACGCCAAAACCATCCATCTCCGTTTCCGGATCGAAAAAGCCATACGTAGCGGTGCGAAAACCGGGCAGTCCTTTTGCGTAATTGTCTTTTTCGAAAGCATTTTGAATCGCCATGGTCCACATGACCATGCGAACCTGCCAATCCTCAAAGCCGCCCGGCTGCATGAGCATATCGGCCAGCAGCTGGTCGATATCCATGTTCAATGCTTCTGCCGAGGGCGCTCCCTTCGGAATCAATTCCAGGCCGCTGCTCCGGCTCATGCTTACGTCTGCAAACGATTCCCGATCGGTACGCTCATGCGCGGGCTCCGGCTTCAATCCATATTCAAAATCCATGGCAAACTCCTGCGATTCAGGGATGAGGAGCCCGTTTCAAGCTTTCAGGGGGGAGGCGGCGCGCCTTTGATCGTGGCGTAACTGTACGAAGAATTGTGAGGACGGTCAAATAAAAATCTCTTCCGGCTGCCTATGCGTCTCAAGCCCCAGCGTCGGGTTCTGTCGTGTACCATGCGGGGATATGCAGATGACCGCGGGCGACGTGCTGCGCGCCTTCCATCATGACAGCATCAACCTTTTTCTAGCAGCTGCTTTTATCTCGATCGGGTTGCTGGCCATCGGCTTTTCCTTTGTCCGCCGCAGGTTCGATGCGCTTCTGTCATTCTTTGCCTGGTTCGCCGTCATGTATGGCGACCGGCTCTGGCTGCAATCGAACTTTGCGCAATTGATGATGCCGCCGTCGCTTTTTATGGCAAAGCTGCGCATGGCAATCAACTGTTTCGTGCCTGTTCCGGCGTATTTCTTCGTCTATGCAAGCGGCCTGATCGGGAGCAGAGGCCGAGTCATCATCTATTTTTTCGCCGCGCTCCAGACGGCGCTTGTGGCGGCTATTTTTATCGGCGCTCCACTGCATACCGTGGATACGCTGAACAGCATCTTCGTCATCATTTCCTTAAGCGTGCTGGTGTTTTTTTCGCAACGTCTTTCTGTCGGAAGACGGGATTTCTACGTCATTCGCGGAGGGCTGCTGATTTTTATCGCGTTCGCTATCGGAACGAATGTTGCAGAGATTCTCGGTTTTCATGCCAATGTCGAATCGTATGGGTTTGCGATTTTTCTGGGATGCCTGGGATATGTAGCGGCAGAACGCGCCCTGGAACGCGACAAGCAACTGAATGCGATCCAGCAGGAGCTGGAAATTGCCAAACGCATTCAGGCATCGATTCTTCCCGGGGAATTTCCGGCGTCGCCGCATTTCCAAGTCGCAGCACGCTATGTGCCCATGACCTCCGTGGCCGGAGATTTCTATGACTTTCTCCACGCCGAGGATGGGAAAGCCGGGCTGCTGATTGCCGATGTTTCCGGGCATGGAGTTCCCGCGGCGCTGATCGCGTCGATGGTAAAGCTGGCCGCGACCTCGCAGCGGGAGCACGCTGCGCATCCGGCAAAATTGCTGGCCGAGATGAATACAGTTCTTTGCGGGAATACGCAGAGCCAGTTCGTAACCGCTGCCTATGTGCATCTGGATGCGCTGACGGGCGAGTTGCGCTATGCTGCGGCGGGGCATCCGCCCCTGTTGCTGGTGCGCGAGGGCCGCATAAATGAGATTGTAGAGAATGGCATCATGCTGGCGCTCTTCCCTGCAGCGCATTACACGGAAACATCACGCGCCTTGCGCAAAGGCGACCGGATAGTGCTCTATACCGACGGCGTCGTAGAGGCTGAAAATGCGCAGCAGGAGCAGTTTGGGAGCGATCGGCTTCGGACGCTGCTGCAGGAGTCTGTGGCGCTCAGCGCAGATGCGGCTGCGGATTTTGTTCTTGCCCGCGTGCGGAACTGGTCGGCGACCCAGGATGATGATTTGACGTTGTTGGTTTGTGATGTTGTCGGATGAATTTGTTTCTATACCTTTGTCGGTGCTCACCCTACCTTACACACAGAAAAAGGCCCGCTTTCGCGGGCCTTCAAGTGGATATGGATCATGCGTTATGCGTCGGCGTGCTGCAGGATATCTTCGCGATCCTGCTCATCCTTCTGCTCTTCCTGCCGTGATTTCGGCAGGGCCACGTTGAGGACATCCTCAATGCGGCTGGCGTAGTGGATGGCCACACCGTCGATCTGCTCCGGCATCAGGTCCTCTTCCACGTTCAGGCGGTTTTCTGCCGGAAGAATGACCTGCTTGACGCCCGCGCGCTTCGCGGCCAGGAACTTCTCCTTGATACCGCCGACGGGCAGGACATTTCCGCTGAGCGTGATCTCGCCGGTCATTGCGGTAAGCGGATGCACCGGCGTATCGGTCAGCAGCGAAATGAGCGCCGTTGCCATGGTCACGCCTGCCGAAGGGCCGTCCTTCGGGATCGCGCCTGCGGGTACGTGAATGTGCAGGTCGATATCCTTCATGAAGTCTTCCGCGAGGCCGATCGATTTCGCGTTTGAGCGCACCCAGGTCAGCGCTGCCTGCATGGATTCCTGCATGACTTCGCCGATCTGTCCGGTCATCTTGAAGCCGCCGTTGCCCTTCATCCTGTTGGCTTCGATGAAGAGCACGTCGCCGCCCGCCGGTGTCCATGCCAGGCCTACGGCTACGCCGGCGCGCTTCGTGCGCTCGGCAATTTCCGTATCGACGCGAACCTTGATGCCGCCGAGGAACTCATGAATGATTTCCTTGGTGACAATCAGTTTTTCGTTCTTGCCTTCCGCAATGCGGCGCGCCTGCTTGCGGCAGACAGTGCCGATCAGCTGCTCAAGCTTACGCACGCCGGCTTCCCGCGTGTAATGGCGCACGATGTAGGAGATGGCGTCGTCGGGAAACTCGATATTCTCCGCGGTGATGCCGTTTTCCTTGATCTGGCGCGGAACGAGATAGCGACGCGAGATGTGCCGTTTCTCTTCCTCGGTGTAGCCCTGCAGCTCGATGATCTCCATGCGGTCGAGCAGCGGCGCGGGCATGGTATCGAGCATGTTCGCGGTGCAGATAAAGAGCACCTTGGACAGGTCGAAGGGCTGGTCGAGGTAGTTGTCGCGGAACGTGTTGTTCTGTTCCGGGTCGAGAACTTCGAGCAGCGCCGATGCCGGGTCGCCGCGGAAATCGCGCCCAAGCTTATCGATCTCGTCAAGCATGAAGACGGGATCGTTTGTGCCCGCGCGACGCAGGTTCTGAATGATCTGGCCGGGCAGAGCGCCGATGTACGTGCGGCGATGCCCGCGCAGTTCGGCTTCATCGTGCATGCCGCCGAGCGAAATGCGCTGGAACTTGCGTCCCAGAGCGCGCGCTACGCTGCGGCCTAATGAAGTTTTACCCACGCCCGGAGGTCCGACAAAGCAAAGGATCGGACCCTTCATGTCGGGCTTGAGGCGACGCACCGCCAGGTAATCGAGAATGCGCTCCTTTACCTTCTTGAGGTCGTAGTGGTCCTCGTCGAGAATCTCCTTGGCCCTAGAAATATCGACCTCGGTGCCGGACGACTTGGCCCAGGGCAAAGCTGCCAGCCACTCGATATAGTTGCGCGTGAGCGAATAGTCGGCGGCCATGGGAGACATGCGCGAGAGCCGGTTGAGCTCTTTCAGCGCTTCCTTCAGTGTCTCTTCCGGCATACCGGCGTCTTCTATTTTCTTGCGCAGCTCTTCGATGTCCTTCTGGCTCTCGTCTTGTTCGCCGAGCTCTTTCTGTATGGCCTTCAGCTGCTCGCGCAGGTAGTAATCGCGCTGCGACTGCTGCACCTGGTCCTGCACTTCGGACTGGATTTTATTGCGCAGCTGCTGCACTTCCAGCTCCTTGACGAGGTGCTTGTTCAGGCGATCGAGGCGGGTGTTGACGTCCGAGGTTTCGAGCAGCTCCTGACGATCCGCCGTGGTCAGAAACGGCAGCGAAGAGGCGACAAAATCGCTGAGACGCGCCGGATCGTCCATCTGCGAAGCAATGGTGGAAAGCTCGTCGGAGAGCGTCGGCGACGCCGAAACAATCTGCTGGAACTGAGACAGCACGTTGCGCTGCAGGGCTTCCAGCTCGGGGCCCTTTTCGGGGGCAATTTCCTGTACCGGCTCCACGCTGGCGAGCATGAAAGGCTCGGTCTGTGTGTATTCGCCCAGTTTTACGCGCTCCGTGCCCTCGGTAAAGACAAAGAGGCTCTGGTTGGGCATTTTGACGACCTTGTGCACAGTTGCGAGCGTGCCATAGGCGTGCAGATCGGCTGGTTTGGGAGTGTCAAGGTGCGCGTCGCGCTGTGCAACGACAACGATGGTCTTTTCCTCGCCAAGCGACTGGATAAGTTGGATAGAGCTCTCGCGGCCTACAGTGAGCGGAAGAACGGCGTGCGGGAACAGAACTGTGTCCCGCACCGGGAGAACGGATAGAACCCGCCCTTCCGGGCGATCTTCGCGCTGTCTTGGGTCGCTCGGATGAATGACGCTGAGAAAGTCGCTAGCCATGAGTGCCTTCTTATCAGATTATATGATCTGAATGCAATTAATCTAACTATTTGATTCCATACATGCCAGAAAGTCGCAAAACCGATAGACCAGCTTACAAGATTGATAAATAAGCACTTAAATCAAACCCTTTCTGTTTGCCCAATTGTTGCGCCTATTTACTCTTTTGGATGCAGATACGCAGCCCGGGCATACAGGTTCCTCACCAGCTTTTCATCGGCGCCGTCGCGACAGAGTTGATATGAAGAAGCTAGGGTGTAGGACGCTGGGCGGCCCGGTAACGCCCTAATTCTTTCACCATGGAACAGTGCCGGCGAAGCAATTCCAGGGGAACATCGGCTCGGGTCTGCGGAGCAAGCTGGTAGTCGGCGTAAAAAACATATTGCCAGGGCTGGCCTTGTACCGGGCGCGATTCGATCTTGGTAAGGTTGGTTCCCTGCCCGGCAAAGACTTCCAGGGCGGCCACCAGCGTCCCGGGCCGGTTTTCCACGGTAAAGGCGAGGCTCACTTTGTCGGCTTCCGGGTTTACGGAGACGTCCCGGCGGCGGCGAATGTGAAAGAAGCGGGTGTAGTTCTCAGGATTGTCTTCGATACCGGCGGCGAGGATTTCTCCCCGGTAATAGGCAGCGGCGCGAGCGCTGGCAATCGCCGCATACGCGGGCTTTGCCAGCTCCATAATGTGCTTGACGCTGCCGGCAGTGTCATAGAAAGGAACAGCTTCTGCCCGGGGGTGCTCTAAGAAAAAACGACGGCACTGCGCCAGGGCCACGGGATGCGAATGAATACGCTCAATTTGTTCCAGGGATGTACCGGGAATAGCGATCAGGTTATGCCGGATCCGAAGGAGCGTTTCACTTTCGATGGCCACATCGTGGCTCAACAGCAGGTCATAGTGTTCAACGACGGAACCGGCGAGGCTGTTTTCTATCGGGATGACAGCAGAATCGACTTCACCGCTGGAGAGCGCGCAAAAAACATCGGCGGAAAGCGAGCACGGCAGAATGGTTGCCTGCGGAAACAGATTGGATGCTGCCTCATGGCTGAATGAGCCGGGTTCCCCTTGTATTGCCACCTGCATTTGCTGCTTTTCCTCCAAAGGTTTCTGGTTCGACGGCAACCCAAAAGGCCATCAAGCGCAACATATCACACCGTAAGCCAATTCAGGCTGCAGGCAACGAGATAAGGAGAACGCGGATGCTTTGGACAATTTTTGTAATTCTTCTGGTGTTGTGGCTGGTGGGTCTGGTGAGTTTCCATGCGATAGGCTGGTATATCCACATCCTGCTGGTCCTCGCACTGGTCGTATTGCTGATCCAGCTTATCAGCGGCAGGCGGCCGGTAGTTTAAGCCGTAGTGTGTAACTTCCATCCAAGCCGGTTTCGGTCTATATAGCTGAAACCGGTTTCAAAAGAGGCTTTTATGAATAAGGACCAAGTGAGCGGAAAATTGGATCAGGCCGCCGGAAAAGTGAAGGAGAAAGTTGGCGGAGCCGTAGGAAACCAGCGCCTGGCAAATGAAGGATTAGCCGATCAAATAAAGGGCGCCGCGAAAGAAACGTGGGGGAACGCAAAAGATGTAGCCCACGACAATGCTGAGGCAGAACGAAGAGAATCGGAAGCGCATGCAAATGACACCCGAGACCGCATCTCGAACAAGGTGCAGGATATGAAAGAACGGGTAAACGAAAAGATCGAGCAGCATCGACGGCCTGCCTAGCTTCTAAACAAAAAAGCCCCGCCTGTCGGGGCTTTTTTATCGGCTGACGAGCAAAGCGGCGGCCATGAAAATGAAAAAAACGACAGAGATGATGCCGTTCATGGTGAAGAATGCGGCATTGAGGCGGCGCAGGTCCGTTGGGGAAACGATGGAGTGCTCATAGAGCAGCAGAGCCGCGACGATGGCAATGCCCACTAGGGCAACGGGGCCAAGCGAAAACAGGTGAACCAGCCAAAGCAGCAGCCCCAGCATGATAAGGTGCATCGTTCGCGTGGCCCAGAAAGCGCCGCGAATTCCGATAGCGGACGGGATGCTGTTCAGCCCATGCGCACGGTCATGCTGGGCGTCCTGGCAGGCATAGAGCACATCGAACCCCGCCACCCAGAAAAGCACTGCGGCGGTAAGCACGAGGATCCGCGCGTCCAGCGACCCGCGGATGGCGATCCATGCAGCGCTGGGAGCGATGCCCAGGGAAAGTCCGAGAACCAGGTGCGACCAGCGGGTAAACCGCTTGGTGTAGGAATACAGCAGAATGATGGCCAGCGCTACAGGTGAAAGCCAGAGAGCCAGGCGATTCAGTTGCGCTGCCGCCAGGATAAACACCAGCGACATGAAAATAGTGAAGGCCGCGACAAAACCGCGCGAAAGATGACCGGCGGGGATGGCACGCATCTGCGTGCGCGGGTTCGCAGCATCCAGGTCGGCATCTGCCCAGCGGTTAAATGCCATGGCGGCGGACCGGGCTGTCACCATGCAAACGATAATCCATACAAGCTGCATGGGGTGCGGCCAGCCATGCGCGGCAAGCATAGCTCCGGTCAAAGCAAAAGGCAGAGCAAAAATCGAATGCTCCCACTTGATCATTTCAAGAGTCGTACCAACGCTGCGCAACAATGACATTCTTTATAAAAGCTCCCTCGTATAGTTTAAGGCAAAACAAAAGCGGCCTCGCCGCGATGGACGAGGCCGCCAATTGCGCCGCG
Organism: Alloacidobacterium sp.; assembly: GCA_035547425.1. Taxonomy (GTDB): domain Bacteria; phylum Acidobacteriota; class Terriglobia; order Terriglobales; family Acidobacteriaceae; genus Alloacidobacterium. The sequence continues at coordinate 29,538 of DASZUU010000050.1, forward strand.
CAAAGTTATTTCTTTTCGGGCTGATTGGCTACTACAAGATTGTTGGTGACATGGAAGACGCCCGGGACAGAGTTTGCGCGAATGCCGGCGGCATCCTTGTCTCCCTGGTTATCGACTACGCCATAGAGCGTCACATTCCCGTTCTGCACCGAGATGCGGATCGGCTTGCCGGGATCGATAGCATATTTGTTCAAGCTGGGGAAGCCATAAACCGAGCGAAATACAGCGATGCGTATGCGATCATCCATCGGCGAAACAGGGTCGACCTGAATGTCGTTGACGACATCCTTGACGCCCTTGGTGTTGGCAGCCACGGCAGCAGCCGAATCGGCATCTACCGGGCCATAGGCGTGACCGCCCAGGGTGACCACGCCATTCTGCACCTGAACAGAAATCGCATTGAAGGCAGTGGTTCCATAGCCAACGCGATCATACTCGATGGCTTTGAGCAGCTTGTTCTGAAGCTCCGCGTCCGAAACTTCAGGACCGGCAACTTCGATTTCGTTTTCAACGCCCTTCACATTCTTGATGCGGTGAACCCGCTTATCAACGTCAACCTTCTGGTCATAGACGTCAACTGTACCGGTAAGGGTGACAATTGAGTTGGAAACCGAAGCCTTTACGTTCTTAAACTGCGATTTATTCAGCGCTTTGTTCTGAACGTCCGCAAGAATTTGATTGTCTTTACCCGCATCCTGGGCTACTGCCGTCATGGAGCGAGGAGCAATCGTAGAAGGCGAAATCGCCAATAAAACTAATGCCAAAACGGGACCCAGACTGCGCGTTACATGCTTCATGTTTTGCTCTCCTGGCTCCTGCGTGGGTTTTACAACTACATGGTCGTCAGGCAGCCCTCTGTAGTGTTCGGACACATTTTACTCAAAATTGGTTGCGGGATCGTTGCAAATTTGTGTAGCCGGCGACGAATGGCGTTCCTAGCGGTAACGACGGTGCACTTTGAACATCATGCTGAATACGCCGGACTCGTCGCGTACCGCCAAAACGGAGACAGTGGGCGTGACATTGATCTCTGCCTGGATCAATTGCTGCGCGGTAGAGTTGATATTGGTGGCGTAGGTCAGGGTTGCGTTTTGCGAAACCTGCTGCGCAACCGTAATGCGAGCCGTCGAGTTGCCCACCGAGCCGACCCAGGATGGGTCGATCTTTACGCTGCCGCCGCCAAAGAGCTTCTGGATGCGGCTGCTGATGGTGGCATTGAGCGCGCCGCCGAGCAGGGCGTCCGCCGCGGTATTCACCCCGGCTTGCTGCGCCTGCATGGAATAAATCTGCTGCTCTTCCTGCGTGCGCCCCATGGCAAGCAGCGAGAAGATATCCTGCTGCGAGAGCGGCGGCTCGGAGCGGAAGGTGGGGGAAAGATTATCCGGCGTTCCATGCAATCCAATGGTGATGTCGTAATCTTCCACACGCGCGGTTGCATCTAGATCGATGGTCGGCTCGATTTTGACCGGATTACTGAAATAGATGTCCCCGTGCTGGAGCTGATATTTCGTCCCCGCAAAGGTCGCGCTTCCCTCGGTTACAGTGATGTGCCCAAGAACGGAAGGCTGCGCCACGGTTCCGCGCACGCGCAGGTCCACATCGCCGGCCAGCTTTGCGAATGAATTCTGGAAGTCGAGCTCCGGCGATGAGGTCACATGGATATCGAGCCGAACGTGGCTTGAGAACGCGTTTGGATCGGGAGGCGGCGTCACGCCGCTCGATGGGCCGCTGAAGCTGGCGAAATCGAGGTTCGGACTTATTGTGAAGCGAGTCAGAAGCACACTTCCGCCCAACAGCAGATTGTCCTGAGTTCCTTGCAGGCGCAGCTTCGTATTGATCATGGAACTGATGCCGGTCGGGTATCGAATGCGTATATCGTTGCCGGTTACAGTCAGATCGGTATAGATGCCCTGCTGATAGGTCACGTATCCGGTAACACTCACGCGGCCGCCGCCGGTTGTCCCGGTAAGGCTGGTTACCTGCAGCTTGTCCTGATTAAACGTAAGAGTGCCGTTCAATTGGCTGAGGCCGTTGGGAAAGTTTTCCATGCTGACGCCAACGTTTGCCAGTTTTACCTGCCCGGTAAGGTCAGGGCGCTCAAACGTGCCTCCGGCATCCATGCTGAATGTCATCTGGCCGGAAGACGTCACATTGGGATTGAGCGTTTGCAGAAGCTTCAGATTGACGGAGCCCTGCGTTTTTACATCCATCCGGTGATTGGTGCGAAATACTCCGAGCTGTCCCTGCGCGCGTAGATCGGTATCGTCGCCCACGATGTGTAGAGGATCGAGCGAGAGAATGCCGTTGCTCAATTGAGCATGCAATGGGCCTTCGCTCTTAAGCGGCACATTGGCAAGCGCTACGGAGAACTGGCTGATCTGTGCATCGCCTTTCAGCAGGCGCGGCGTCCGCAAAGGACCGCTGACGGTAACGACGCCCGCAATCGAGGAATGTCCCTTGACCCCCTGCACCTGGAACATTTCTAGAAATGAATCGATATCGAGATTTGCGAGCGTAGCCCGCGCTGTCGCTGTATAGTCTCCGCTGAGCGCGGTCTGCCCATTGATCTGTACAGAAGCAGAACCTAAACGCCCATTCGCCGCAAAAAGCAATTGCTGCCGATCCGTATGCGCTTCGAGATCGAAGGTTCCATTTTGCTGCGGCCCGACGATGATTTTGGTCAGGTGCGCGTTTGCCTGCAGATTGGGATTGTCGACGGTGCCGGAACCTTTCGCAGAAAAGGCTAGCTGTCCGCTGATGGGATACTTCGCGCTCTTGAAGTGCTCGAAATGGCTCAGGTCAAATCCTCTGCCTTCTGCTTCAAAATGGAATTGCTTCGAGCGGATGCCGTATCCTCCATCTCCGGTAACCTGCCCGCCATTCTGCAGAAGAGTAAGCTTCGACACGCCGATCTCATCGCCGGCAAACTTCAGGTCTGCATTGAGGCTGCGGTAATGCTCGCCATAGGCATCTCCGCCCTGAACGGCAAGGTGTCCGCCGCCGTTGAGATTGTTAAGCTGGCCTCCGGCATGCGCGTTCAGGTTTACGGTGCCGGTTACCGGAAAATTCTGGCTCGCCATAATGAGAACGTCGCTGAGTTGCGCGTCTTTTACCTGCACGTCTGCGTTTATGGTGGATTGATCGTCGAAGGCATTGCGCCGCGCCGAAATCGCATGGGCATGCACCTGGCCTGAGGCGTGAATGGATGTCTTGCCGCGTGTCAGAGTGGCGTTCTGAACCGCGATGAGCCGTGCCGAGTATTCGGCATCCGCTTCCAGCGAATCCCAGTGAATCGTCTGCGCTGCCGGAGCAGCCGGAGGATTTGCAGGCGCATGAACCGCCGGACTTGCAGGCGCTGCGGAGGTTGCCGATTGCGGCAGGATGACATCGAAATTGTTGGCAACCAGATGCCCTTTCACATCGGGATCAGGCAGGCTGCCGCTTACAATTCCGTGAAACTGCGCCTGTCCTTGAAGATGAATCGGCAGCGCCTGCACGCCCTTCTTTCCGTTGGAAGAAACACCGAGAGCGGCGAGGGCCTCATCGAATTCGCCGAGGTTTGTTGTTTGCAGATCAGCCTGCAGCGTAGACGGGCGGCTGATGGGATAGACTCCCAGCCCTCCGGAAACTTCAATTTGCGAAGCCGGTGTTTGCGCCTGCAATTGCTTGATCTGCACGCTGCCGTTCTTCTGAAAATAGGTTGCGTCGAGAAAGCCGGAGAGCGGCACTTCGTTTGCCGGCGCGGGCATGGCTGGCGTGAGCGTGACGCTGGCGCGCGCGGCCAGGTCGGATGCGTTGCCCGTCCAGCTCACGCTCGCGCTGCCGGATGCCACTGTGTCAAAGCCTAGCTCGTCAAATTGGCGCGGCGCAACCATGGACATGACAGTGCGCATGGTGATGCCTCGGATCTTTGCATCGATGGAACCGCGCCTGACCAGCGCCACCGACGGCTGCGCAAGATTCATGCCCAGCCAGTTTGCGATGCGCATCTCCGCATCGACACTGCCCCCGCGCCGGATGCGCGCGCGTACTTTCGACAGCACAAGGTCTGACTGGTTGGCCTGCAGTTGCGTATCGACATCGACGCCCTGAATGAAGACTGTGCCGACATGATAAGCGGCGTCTACAACGCCGGCTGTGCCGTCAATGGAAAATAGTGTCTTCGTTCCCTGTCCTTTCAGATCAAGACTGGCGATGCCCCTGTCCACGCCGTCAATGGGCACCAGCGCCATGACTTCGCGAACATCCACCTTGCCCTGCGCGGCGAGATTCCACTGTGGATTGGAAAAGTCCTGCACCGATGCGCTGGCCTTGAGGGTTGACTCGCCCGTTTGAAGCTGCATCTGCGTCAGGTTTAATGTATTGCGGCCCATGTCGACCGATAGATCGAGCTTTGATTGGATCGGGGCCAGCCTGCCGCGCTGCGCGGTCACGTCAGCTGCGTGCAGCGTTGCCCGGTAATGATCGTTCTGCGGCGCATAGGTAACGACCACCCCCAGATCGTTCGCCGCCAGATTGAACGGAGTGGCGCGTTGGTTGATAAGCGCCACGCCGTCCCGGATTTCTGTCCTGCCTACCTGGAGATCGAAAATCGTGTCCTTGATGGGCTTGCCCGTCTGCTTTGTTTTCGGCACCGGCTGGTTGGTTGAGCCATCGGGATACACAATGATGTGAATCACCGGACGATCGGCTTCCAGGTAATTCAGATCGATCCTGGGGTGGACAAAGGAAAGAATTTTGACCCGCACATAAATACGATCCACATGGGCATAAGGCACTTCATTGGGAGCTTCGAGGCCATGAATGGTCAGGCCATCGGCCTCGAAGGCAAGATGGCGGAGCGACCACTGGAAGGCGCGCAACTCCACTCTTCCGCCGGTTGCCTGTTCCATGGTTGCGATCAGCTTTTGGCGCACCAGGTTCTCAAACTCCGGCGTTGAAGCGTACCAGGCGATTCCGCCAATCAGGAGCAGCAAAATGACAAAGACGACAGCCAGCACGCGCAGCCAGACGCGCTTCCGCGGCTGCGGAGCAGGCGAAGCCGCGGGCGGCGGAGATAACGACAGCGAGCTCATGCGCCTCCTCCCTCATCGTCGTCATTGGAATTGCTGCTCTGGCCGTAGCGGGAATCAAGTATCTGCACGCTGCCCTGTTCCCGCAGGCTCTGCAACCAATCGCGCAGCATCCCATTGACCTGCTGCTGCAGCAGGATTTCGCGAATGCGCGGCGACACGCTCTCAAGCGTGGGAGGCTTTTGTTTTTGCTTTTGAAAGGCAGGAACGACGGTCTCTTCGTAATATTTCTGAATATCCTGCCGCGAGATGCGAATGCTGGTGCCGAAACGCAGATCGATGAATTTCAAAATCTCCAGCCGCTGGCGCCAACGATCTTCCACTTCCTGCTCGGTTAATTCATGGGTATGCAGGAATGTGTTCCAGCCTTCATCCGTTTCGCAATGAAACTGCTTGCAGGCAGGCAGTTGTTTGCGCAAGTCGGCAAGAGATTTGCGGAGTTCATCATCCGTCACCTGGTATTTGATCTGCTGCTGATCTTTCATTTGCCGCAGGATGAGCGCGCGGGAGATGATCCGCCGCGCAGCGCGCACATCGCTGTTCCGCTCAGCGGGAAGGCTGATGGACTGCAGCACCGCCATACGAAGTTCCTCGCGAATATCGCTTTCGAGCACCACTTCGCCGTTCACAATTGCGATGACACGATCGAGTACGATCGGCTTGCTCCCCGTATCGACGGCGGACGGCGCCTGCTGCGCGATGGCGCCGGCGCACAAGGCCCATGCCAGCACGGCCAGCGCGAGATACCGTCGAAATGGCGCGAAGAGCATCATCAGAATGCCTGTCCAATGCTGAAGAAAAAGTTAAAGTGTCCCGCCTGGCCGACATGCGGATTCTCTGTCGGATTTGTCGGGTTCGAATAATCGAAGATCACCGGATAAATCGGCGGATTCAGGTTGTAGCTGAAGTCAAGGCGCAGAGGCCCAATCGGCGTGTGATAACGCGCGCCGATGCCGACGGCATGAGAAAAATAATCGAAGCTGCAGGTTCCCGCGCCGCCCGTGCTCGAGCGTTGATGCGGCACCTCCTGATCGGCTGGATTCAGGTCTTTGCACGTGTCCCGATGCGGCTGCCGAACCCGGATAAAGCTTGGCCAGATCGAGGAAGCATTCTCAAAAACGTTGCCCATATCGTGAAAGAGGACAAAGCCAAGACTGTTGCCAACGTACGGCAAAACAGGATTGGGCATGCGCAGTTCCGTACTATTGATGAATGCTCCGGCGCCCCCGATAGGGAATCCCGTCTCTGAATCGCGCGGCCCGGCGCCGTTAATGCCGAAGCCGCGATGCGATTGCGCGCCGCCCGCATAGAGGCGTTCCGGCAGTGGAATCAGTTTTGCATCGCCCTCGCCATAAGAGCGCTCGGATGCGATCCGCGTGCTCCGAGCCAGCACCCAGTTCTTCATCTCGCCAAACCGGTAATAGCTCGCGTTCGTTCCGTCGATACGATTGAAATTTGCCTGGGAGCCGAAGTGTGAATCGGCCCACGATTCCTGAACGGTGTTATAAGTGCCGCTGGTCGCATCCAGCGGCGTCGGCGTCCGCGTATCGCGTATCCACGTAATGCCGGGGCCGCCGACGCGCACAGGCTGCGAAACCAGCGGAATTTCATCGGGCGCCACCTGCACCGTATTGGGGTCGACCTTAACGCGGCGATAGCTGAAGAGATAGATCAATGTATTCGGCTTGTTGACGTGATGCGTCACACGCAATGAGCCTTCCAAACGGGACGATGCATAAGTCGTCACGTCCTGCGCATTGGTATAGCCGCCGGAAACAATCGCATCGAACTTGGGATTATCGAAGAGGTGCGGATTAGAAAAGATCAGCTGCACCCGTTGTTCGAGCGATCCATAAGTGGTGTTGAGAGATACGGATTTGTCCGTGCCTCGCAGGTTAATGCGCGATACGTTGAACAGCACGGCAGGCGTGACTCCGGTATTGCCGTTCGGATTGCAGTTGTAATCGCTTGGATTAATGCCCAGCTTAATAAGCGCCGTTGGATTCAGGCAGTTGCTCTGCGGGTTTCCCGTCTGCGCCTGGAAACCGAAGCCGTAACTGAGGTCCCAGCGCCGCGCTTCCGTAAATTGGACAAGAACATTTTTGCGCAGCTCATCGCCCTGGGGATTTTGTATCGCCGTATTGACCTGGTTAAAAAGCGTCAGGTCATAGAGCTTGCGCTGCGTTTCCAAAAGCGCGGTCTGGTTCAGCGGATCACCTGGATGAATCAGAACCCGGTCTTCGACAGTACTGGGCCGGGTATAGTGCAGCCCGGAGATCAAAACCCGATTCACGAATATCTGATCCCCTTCCGAAATGTTCATCGTGATATCGATCAGGTTAGGGTCTTTCGAGGACGGCTGCTGCACCATGTCTACTGTGGCATTGCTGAATCCATGACTGAGATAGTAGGTCAGGATCGCATCGCGGTCCTGCGTGACATTCAGCGAAGAATAAGGCTGGCCGGATTGCGTATTCAGCAGCGGAGTCAAGGTGGAAAGCTGTACCTGCTTCTCGCCGTTAATCACATAGGCTCCGATACGCTGCTGCACGCCTTCTTCGATGACATAATTCACGCTGAGCTCGGCTACCTTGAGCTTTTGTCCGCCTGCGCTGTCCCTGTCTTTTACCTCCGGCGTAACTTTCACATTGCTGAAGCCGTTGCTCTGATAAAGAGCCGTAATGGAATTCACGTCCGCCTGCGCCAGCGCCTGACTATAGAGCCCGTGGCGATCTACGACAGAAGCAGCCTGCACACTCAGCCGCTGCCGTATTAAAGTGCTGTCGAAATACTTGTTTCCCTGCACCGAGACGGCGACGACTTTATGCTTCATCCCCAGATCAACATGAAAGGTGATCAACGAGTGCTGCGGATCGTTCACTTTTTCTTCATGCGTCACCTTGACATTAAAGTACCCGTCGCGCTGGAAATAGTCTCGAATGCGCCGGTCCCCTTCATTCAACAGATCTTCATCTACCGTGCCCTCTTCATACACAGGGACAAGATTGCGTATTTTTCCTTTGCTCAAGGAGGCGCCGTTGACGTTGATCTGAACGATAGGGCCTCGTTGAGCCGAGAAGCCGTAATCCAGGTGATTCACCGGAGGCTGGTAATCGCGGGAATTCAGCTTGAGGCTCGCTTCCAGGTGGTCCTGCTTCTGATAATTCTTGCGCAGTCGAGAGATGGCGCGGCTTACCGTGTCGCGGTTGACCTTTGAATTCTCCTTCAGCTTCCCTTTTTTGCGAAACTGCTCGACGGTCATGCCGCTATCGCCCTGCACGGTCACATTGCCGACGCGAGCCTGTTTGCCCTGCTCAATCTGAAAGGCCACATTGACCTGCGAGTTGGAATTGTCAATCGTGGTGCTGGCAAAAATTTTGACCTGGTAATAGCCGTTTTCTTCGAGCGTCTGTTGCAGCAGTTTTTGCGCCTGCATCAGCTTGTTATCGCTGAAAACTGTTCCGGGATTCATGCGCGTGGAGCGCTCCAGCACGCCGGAGAGTCGCGTGCTCTTGATCCCTTCTACCGTAATGCGCCCGATGAAAAGATTCTGCACGCCGTTAAAAATAATGGTGACCGCATCGCCGTGGCGCAATCCTTCTACCGAGATTGTTTTGTAAAGGCCTGTTTCGTAAAGACGGCGCAGGCTTTCCCGCACCTTCATCGGATCGAGCGGCTGATGAGGCTGCAGTGCCAGCTGTTGCGGCAGCGGAGCCAGCCGGTCGGCATCGATGCCTTCAAACTGCACCGCCTCCACCTGCAACCCCGTCCAGCTCTGCAGCGTTATATCCTGCGGCTTATCCTGGGCGGCGGGAACCGGCTGTTGCGCTTGTCCCGCGGCAAGCGACAGGGCTGTAAAAAAAACGACGAAAGCCACGCAGACAGCTCTGCGGCAAGCGCTTTTACAGGATTTGCAGCAAAAAACCAATCGGTCCCCTCGAAATATGCTTCGAAATTCTAGGATGCAAGCCTTGTGGTTCCCGGCAGACGGTTTTCTCTGCTTCAGGATAAAGCGCTCTCCACTTTTTATACTAATCAGTGACCCTTATGAACGAGACGACACTCTCACAGTTTAGCGATAGATATTCGCGCCAGATTCTGTTTCCGGGAATCGGCGCAGAAGGACAGCAAAAGCTTGCCGCGGCGCATGTAGCTATCGTTGGCTGCGGAGCCACAGGCGCGGCAGCGGCAAGTCTGCTAGCCAGAGCCGGAATTGGAACGCTCACCCTTATCGACCGCGATTATGTAGAAGAAAGCAATCTACAGCGGCAGGTATTGTTCGATGAAGAAGACGCGCGGCTCGCGCTTCCGAAAGCTGAGGCGGCGCGCCGCAAAATTGCTCTTTTTAACAGCGAAATTAAAGTTCGTGCGCACATCGCGGACCTCGTCCCCGACAATATTTATGAATTATTAAGCGAAGCTCAGCTCGTTCTCGATGCGACGGACAATTTTGAAACCCGCTATCTGCTGAACGATTACGCCGTTGAGCAGAACAAGCCGTGGATCTATGCTGCCGCCATCGGCGCTTATGCCGTTACGATGAATATTCTTCCCGGAGAGACGGCATGCCTGGCCTGTATCTTTCCCAAGCCTCCCTCGGGCGCTGTAGAAACCTGTGACACCGCCGGCATCCTCAATCCCGCAGTCAATCTTGCCGCTTCTGTGGAAGTAGCCGAGGCGCTCAAGTTGTTGACCGGAGCAAAAGACAAACTGCGGCGCACCCTTCTTTCCTTCGATCTCTGGAGCAATGAGCGGTCGGAAGTGTCCACCGCGCGGCCTCGTCCCGATTGCGAGGTCTGCAGCGAGCGAAATTTTGCTCACCTGCGCGGCGAGGGGCGTCCTCATATCACGCTTTGCGGGCGCAACTCCGTGCAGATTCACGAGCACCATCGACCGGTAGATTTTGCCGAGATGCAAGCAAGGCTTCAGCCGCACGGCAATGTGCGCTTTAACAACCTGTTGTTGCGGTTTGAGCGGGGCGAGCACACCATTACGCTTTTTGCCGACGGACGCGCCCTCATCCAGGGCACCACGGATATCACCCTGGCTCGCAGTCTTTACGCGCGCTATATCGGTTCCTGATGCAACCATTCCCGCCCCTTCGCCTTCTTACCCATAGCCTTCAAAAGCCCTTAATTACTGGACGTTGGAATGAATCTGGCAATACCGACGAAATCCGAAAAAGAATTGACGGGAAGAGGAAAGCGTGGAATTTTCAAGACAGGTGATCTGCGGATGAACGCAAGACCGATGCAGGAACAAAAACCGATCCAACATATGCGCAGAAACCCCCCGATCGCAGGCGAAGCTGAAGCGATAGCCAAAGCACAGGCCGGCGATGCTCAATCATTTGAAATGCTCTACTCATTGCACAAACGGCGCGTGTACTCGCTCTGCCTGCGCATGCTTGGCAATGTGGCTGAGGCTGAAGACCTGACGCAGGAAGCATTTCTTCAGCTGTATCGCAAAATCGGAACCTTTCGCGGCGACTCGGCATTTTCGACATGGCTGCACCGGCTGGCGGTTAACGTGGTCCTTATGCACCTTCGCAAAAAAGGCCTCCCGCAGGTGTCGCTGGAAGAAGCGCTCGAGCCTTCGCAGGAAGATGGTCCCCGCAAAGACATCGGTGAGCGCGATCTAATGCTTCACGGCTCTCTCGATCGTGTCGCCCTGGAGCGCGCTGTAGAAAATCTGCCTCCAGGCTATAGGCTGGTTTTTGTGCTGCATGACGTTGAGGGATATGAGCACAATGAAATCGCAGACATGCTGAGCTGCTCCATCGGCAACAGCAAGTCGCAACTGCATAAAGCGCGTATGAAACTGCGCGATCTTCTCCGCACCGGACAGCGGAAAGAGGAGTCGATTGCATGAGTGACGCGCACAATAAGTTAAGTGGAAAATCAATGAATTGCGCGGAATTTCAAGAAAGATTACCCGAACTGTTTGAATCGGGCGCAAATGTCAGCCAGGAAGAGCACGTGCTCGGCTGCGAAAATTGCGCGTCCCTGGTGCGCGATCTGGAATATATCGCCGCTCAGGCAAAATTACTGCTGCCTATCCATGATCCCAGCCCTAAAGTCTGGAATTATATTGAATCGGCAATTCAGAACGAGCATGCAGAACAGAAGATTCCTGAGCATTCCGGCAAGCGGTCATAGCCTTACCCCTCTGCCGTTCTTATAATGCAGGAACGCATGGAGATGAAGACTCAACTGCCGGCCAGCGTTTCGCGTATCGTGCTCGTGGGATTCATGGGCGCCGGGAAATCAACCATCGGCGCTTTACTCGCACAGCAGTTGCAGTGGAACTTTCTCGACGCGGATCAGGTTCTGGAATCACGCCTGCAGATGACAATCGCCCAGATTTTTGACCAGCGGGGCGAGAAGGAATTCCGTCGCCTCGAAAGCCTGCTCATTCACGAGCTGGCCGCTCAGGATCGCCTGGTGCTCGCGCTCGGCGGCGGCGCCATGGAAACGGAAGCGACACGCGAATTGATCCTTCAATCTCCTGACACCTGCGTCATTTTCCTCAAGGCGCCGCTGGAAGTCATGATCGCGCGCTGCGAACAGCAGCCGGGAGCCGCAATCCGCCCGGTCCTCAATGACCGCGAACGGCTGCTCCAGCGTTTTCAAAGCCGCCTGCCCCACTACGAGCGGGCGCATCTCGTGATCGAAACTGCGCAGTTGACCATACAGGAAACCTCACACCAGATTGTTGCAGCACTCAGCGCCTCACTGAAGGAAAACGCGCCTGCATGAGCGAAAACTCCAGCCCACGAGTCCGTACCTTGCGCAGTGACATCACATTTGCCTTCGCTCTGGCCATCGGCCTTTATCTCGCATGGTTCGTGCGCGATGTTCTTGTCCTCATATACGTGAGCGCCCTGTTTGCCGTGGTTCTGGCCCCCGTGCTGCGGGGCATTATGAAGCTCCATATCGGCAACTGGAAGCCCGGACGGGGCACAGCCATTCTGATCTTGTTCCTGATCGTCGCTGTTTTCGTCACTCTCTTCGCGATGTTCGCTCTGCCTCCCGTGGTGCGGGACATCCGCGAGTTCATCAGCGAGCTGCCCACTCGCGGGCCGCAGCTGCTTTCGCGCGTGCGCCGCATCCCCATGATGCAGCGAGTTAATATAGACGCATTGAACGCCAAGCTCCAGGATTTTGCCGCAAATTTTGCTACCTATCTGCTGCTTTCCATACGCCACTGGGCAAGCAAGCTCTTCGACATCATCACGACTATCGTTCTCACTGTGTATTTCATGCTCGAAGGCGATACCGCATACCGCTGGATTCTGAGCTTCTTCCCTGTCGGCATGCGCCAGCGGCTCGATGTGACTCTGGGCCGCGCCGAAGCGCGCATGGGGAAATGGCTTCTGGGCCAGGGCACTCTCATGCTGATTCTCGGCGTATCCAGCACCATTCTCTTCGTCGCGCTCGATATTCGCTACGCCTATGCGCTCGGCGTGCTCATGGGGCTCTTCAATATCATCCCCATTGCCGGTGCAGTGATTACGGTGACGCTGGCGATTCTGGTTGCCGCCATCGACTCCTGGGGCCGCGTCATCGGGGTGGTAATTTTTTACGCCATCTATGCCCAGGTAGAAACCTCTTACCTCACCCCGCGCATCATGCGCTCCAGCGTCGATCTGCCCGGGCTCGCCGTCATCGTCGCCCTGCTTCTCGGTTCCGCCTTCGACGGTATCGTAGGCGCCATGGTGGCCGTGCCTACGGCGGTACTTGTGGCCGTGCTGCTGGATGAATACGCCGTGCAGACCGAACCGATCATCGCCGCGCCCAAGCCCGTCGAGCCGGCAAAATCCATTCTTTAAGAAAAACTTTCCCTTGGGCGCAGGCACGCCTGCAATCGGTCCATCCGCTTGATATCATGAGGAGTGGTTCCAACCGCACAATTTCCTTCCGGACGAGTAGATCGATGATGCCGGCAGCTCCTGCTTCTTCTGTCGTTGAAGAAAGCGCCGTCGCGCCCGTCGAGAAAACTGCTTTGCCCCATCCGCATTTGCAAGCCGGCGAAACCGCTTCCCGCATTGCCGACTACGCCGAGTTATTCAAGTTCCGCGTTACCGCGCTAGTCGTCATGACAGCCTGGGCCGGCTTTTACCTCGGATCCATGCGCAGCGGCATCAGCAGCGTGCAGCCGGGGCTGATTGCCGCCCTGCTGGGCATCGGACTGGTTTCCGCCGGGTCGGCAGCTCTCAATGAAGCACTGGAGCGCAAGCTGGACGCGAAGATGATCCGCACCTCGCAGCGCCCCATGGCCTCCGGACGCATCAGCCTGCCGCATGGCCTTTTGCTTGGCCTGCTTGCCATGGTTTCCGGCGCCGTCTGGCTGACCTACGCCACAAACGTCATTACCGGAACGCTGACGCTCATCACCGCATTCAGCTACGTAGCGATCTATACCCCGCTCAAGCGTCACACCACATTGGCTACGTTTATCGGAGCTTTTCCCGGAGCCATGCCTCCGCTCCTTGGCTGGACTGCCGCGCGCGGCGTGATCGAATGGCCCGCAGTCGCGCTCTTCGCGATTCTCTTCGTCTGGCAGTTTCCGCATTTTATGGCCATTGCCTGGCTCTACAAGGAAGATTACGGCCGCGCCGGCATTCGCATGCTTCCCGTAGTGCAGCCCGATGGCTGGTCCACCGTGCTCGAAGCCCTGATATACGCCATCATCATGATTCCGGTGAGCCTGCTGCCGGTATATCTGCAGATCGCCGGAAAAGTCTACGGCGCGACCGCCCTGCTGCTGGGCCTCGTATACCTCGGCTACACCATTCGCTTTGGCCGCATTACGCGGGCACGCAGCACGGTGGAATCGAAAATGTACGCCCGCGATCTGCTGAAGGTGAGTGTCATTTATCTTCCAGTGCTGCTCACCGTACTCATGCTCAACGCAATCGGGAAATAACAAACAGCCCTTAAAGAAGTACCTATGGCAACAACGACACAATACGAGAAGATGGACGCGAAGACCCCGATCCATCAGCCTGCGCCCATTTCGCTGCAGCAACTGACGCACAACTACGGCTCACGTCTTGCGCTCGATCACCTGACCTTCGATGTGCGGCCTGCGGAAATCTTCGGCCTGCTCGGCCCCAACGGCAGCGGCAAAACGACACTCTTCCGCATCCTCTCCACGCTGATGGTCCCCACCGGCGGCCACGCCTATCTGCATGGCTTCGACGCAGCCACAGAGCCCAACAAGGTGCGTCAGCAGACAGGCATTGTCTTTCAGGCCCGCAGCCTCGACATCAAGCTCACAGTCGCCGAAAACCTTAAGCACCAGGGCCACCTTTACGGATTAAAAGGCACGTACCTCAAGCGTCGTACGGAAGAAGTGCTCGCGCGCGTTGGCTTGTCTGATCGCGCGAAGGATACCGTCGAAACGCTCTCCGGAGGCATGCAGCGCCGCGTCGAACTAGCCAAGGGGCTGATTCACTCCCCTTCCATCCTGTTGCTCGATGAGCCGTCCACCGGCCTCGATCCCGGCGCGCGCCGCGACGTATGGCAATACCTGCGCATGCTGCGCGACGAGGAAGGCGTCTCCATACTGGTAACAACCCACCTGATGGAAGAAGCAGAACACTGCGACCGGCTCGCTATTCTGAGCGAAGGCAAGCTGGTGGCGCTTGGCTCGCCCTTTGAGCTGAAATCCGAGATTGGCGGCGACGTGGTGACCTTTGAAACCGCCGGCCCGGAAGCCGCCGAAACGCTTTCGCAAAAAATCGCCAACCGCTTCATTCTTTCACCTACCGTGCTTGGCAACACCGTTCGGCTCGAACGCAAGGACGGCCACAAATTCGTTACCGAAGTCGTCGAAGGCTTTCCCGGCCTGGTGGAAGGCATCTCGGTATCCAAGCCCAGCCTGGAAGACGTCTTCATCCAGCGAACCGGTCATCGCTTCTGGACCGAAAAGGAGTCGGAATAATCATGGCTACCATTGCTGCCGCCGCTCCCGCGCATCGCATGCAACAGCCGCAGAAAGTCGGCATCTGGACCCCGGCTTACACCCTCTGGCTGCGCGAAATCGTCCGCTTCTACCGCCAGAAGGCGCGCGTTGTCGGCGTGATCGCTTCCCCGCTGCTCTTCTGGTTTGTGCTCGGCTCAGGCTTTGCCCACAGCTTCCATAACGGCAGCACCGGCTCCGACGCCTATCTCGGCTACTTCTTTCCCGGCGCCGTCGTCATGATCGTGCTCTTCACCGCGATCTTCAGCATGATGTCGCTCATCCAGGACCGCAACGAAGGTTTCCTGCTATCGGTTCTCGCCGCACCTGTCAGCCGCTCTTCCATCGTGCTTGGAAAAGTACTAGGCGGCGCAACACTCGCGGCCATTCAGGGCATCGTCTTTCTCGTCTTTACGCCGCTCATCGGCGTGCATCCAGGCTTGTCCGCAATCGCCGTCAGCATCGCGGCCATCATCATGATCAGCTTTGAGCTGACAGCCCTCGGCTTCGCCATTGCGTGGCCCATGGATTCGCCGCAGGCCTTCCACGCCATCGTCAACCTCATCCTGCTCCCGCTCTGGATGCTCTCCGGCGCCATCTTCCCCGCCGGCGGCGCTTCCGGATGGCTGCGAATTCTGATGGAGATCAATCCGCTCACTTACGGAGTGGATGCGCTGCGCAACGCGCTTTTCCCCACGCAGGCAACTACGTATTCGCTTGGCGTGAACCTTATCGTCACGCTTGCATTCTGCGCCGTCACGTTCGCCGCATCCTGGGCCATCGTGAACCGGCGCACCCATCAACCCGCAGCATAGAGAAAAAGAATGGAAGAGACACCAGGCAGCCGCGCTCCAATCGCTACGATCATTGGCATCAGTATCGTTGCCATATTTTTCCTTTTGTGGCTCGTTTACATACACCCGCCGTCGCAGGAATATGCTTCGCGCCTGCTTTTCTTACCAGCGCTCAATGCTCTGTTCAACGCCATGAGCGCGGTCGCGCTCCTCGTCGGCTTCTCGTATATTCACAAGCGCAATATTCCCGCGCATAGGGCGTCCATGCTAACCGCCTTCGCGTTCTCGGTACTTTTCCTGATCACGTACACGACCAATCACGCGCTCCATGGCGAAATGCGTTTTCCCGGACACGGCGCTGCCCGCACTTTTTATCTGGCACTGCTCATCAGCCACATACTGCTCTCGGTTGCTGCGCTGCCCATGATCCTGATTACCTTCTTCTTCTCGCTTTCGGGGCGGTTCCCGCAGCATAAGAAGATCGCGCGATTTACATTTCCTGTCTGGCTGTATGTTTCTGTAACCGGAGTCATTGTGTATGCCATGCTGGCAACCTGGCGATGACACGGCTCTGCAACTGAGGTAAATTTCAAAGAAATGCCGCTTGTAACCGAACAATCGCCGGAGCAACAGCCGCTGGCTCACAGCAATGAAGAGAGCCTGCCTGCGCCGGAGCAAGGCGATGGCACCCGGCAGCTTCTGCAATCGGGGTTCGGCACACTAGCGGTAGGACTTCTTGCCGCTGCCCTCGCCCAGTTTGCCTTCGGCGGCATAGGCCCGCAGGGACCGCACACAAATTCCGGATGGCTCGCCCTCATTGTGGCCATGATGTGCCTGCCCTTCGGTTCCTTGGTCACGCTCCTGGGAGTCGCCAAGTGGCTCAGGAACCGGAAACTGAAAGCACAATCCTAGAAAGCTCTTCCCGCCAAACATTTCCTGCCCGCGCCTAGTAAACTGGAAGCAGCATGATTCCAACACTTGAATGGACCCCGGAAGGCGTCCGCTTCCTCGACCAGACGAAGCTTCCGCTTGAAGAAACCTATGTGCTTGCCGCCAGCTATCAGCAGGTAGCCGACATCATCACGACCATGGTTGTGCGCGGCGCCCCGGCTATCGGCGTTTCCGCCGCTATGGGCGTTGCCCTGGGCGTCAAGCAGAGCAAAGCCGCTGCCATTGCCGATCTGGCAAAAGAATTCGACACCATCTGCAATACTCTCGCCGCCACGCGCCCCACGGCTGTCAACCTGTTCTGGGCAATCGCTCGCATGCGCGACCGCTTTTCCGCTCTTGCAGCCCAGCCCGGCATCACTCGCGAAGCCATCGCCGAAGCGCTGACAAAAGAAGCGCTGCTGATGTACGACGAAGACATTGCCGCCTGCAAAACCATGGGCGCAAACGGGGCCGCGCTTCTGCCGCAATCCGGCGGCGTGCTTACCCACTGCAACGCCGGCGCTCTGGCCACTTGCGGCTACGGTACGGCTCTTGGCGTAATTCGCGCTGCCGTCGAACGCGGACACAACATCCACGTCTATGCCGATGAAACACGTCCCTTCCTGCAGGGCGCGCGTCTGACCGCATGGGAGTTGATGCACGATAACATTCCGACGACAGTCCTTTGCGACAACATGGCCGCCAGCCTCATGCGCCAGGGAAAAATTCGCGCCGTGGTGGTGGGCGCTGACCGCATTGCCGCGAACGGCGACGTAGCCAACAAGATCGGCACCTATAACGTTGCCATCCTCGCAAAAGAGCACGGAATTCCGTTCTATGTGGCCGCGCCGTGGTCCACCATTGATCTCGCAACCGCCACCGGAGACGAGATTCCCATCGAGCAGCGCGCACAGGTAGAAGTGACGCACCACGCGGGAAAGCAGTTGACGCCTCACGGTGTCGGCATCGAGAATCCGGCATTCGACGTCACGCCTGCGAAGTATGTGACCGCAATTATCACCGAACGCGGCGTTTTGCACGCGCCCTATGCCGAATCGCTGATGGCGCTGGAAGCTGCTCCGGTATCAAACTAAACAGCAGATACAAGAAAGCCCTGTAATCCCGATCGGATTACAGGGCCTTTTGATTTTGAAGTTTTTAGAGGGCTTCTGCGAGTACCGGGAAGAGTAGGTACTGGTTGGTTTCGTAGAGAGCCAGCAGCCGTCGCGTCATCAGGTAATAGGAAGCAGCTGCCTGATGCACATAAAACGGAATCCGAAGCTGACCGCGGCGCAAGCGGGAATTCCAACGAACCCGGCGAATGGCGCGCTTCAGCAGAACAGAGTCATGGCGGATGCGCTCAGAAACGATAATTGCCTGATCGTAGTTCCAGTTCCGCACATATGCGGCGAGGGCGATCATCAGGTCAGCATTCTTTTCCATGCGACGCAGCCCTTCCGTGCCGCCTACGAGCCCCCAGATTTCATCTGGTTCCAGGCGAAGCTGATTCTTTTCCGGATTCAGGTGATCGAGCGCAACTAGCTCCAGACCACGCATGTGCATCGGCTCAATCGAGGTGACCAACGTTTGCCAATCTTTGGATAGCAGCTTCCGCGATCGAATTTGCGCATAGGCCAGCGCAACAATCGCTACTACCCCAAACACACTCAGCGCAATATATCCCATAGGCAGCCTTCAGTGCTTCTCAACCTTCTTAACGTGGCTCAATTCTGACTGCAACTGCTGATGCAGGTTATTTAGATACGCCTGCATATCAGGAGATAGTGTACGACGTTCCGGCTCCGGACGCCACAAAGAAATTATCCAATAAATGGTGACGAAAAGATATGTGAAAGTTCGTAAATAATCGAGTGCTACACCGTGCCAACTAGCCCCAAAATGGCTATATGCTGCTTCTGCGAGTAAATCGACAGTAGACCATACCGCCCATCCTTGAGCGAGAAGCATAACGTAGCTCGTTGGAAATAAACCCAGTTGCGTCGAAACAACAAGCAGACAGGCACATAGCTCGACATTCAACATTGCCGAGAAAAGCGTTCCCTTCTCTATCCAGGAATCAAGGGAGTTGGAGAAAACAGGGTGAATAATATAGGCGATAGCAGCTGCAATCGCAGCGCCTGCTATTCCAAACAGGATAAATCTGACTCTCGCCTCTTTAACCCAGGCACCGGCAGGTCTTAACGCTACTCTCGCCAATTCATAAACTACGCCAATTTGCAGCGCCAGATCCAGACATGATGCTGTCCAGTAAATTTGATTATATCGTGCAGCACTGCCATATTGATAAGCAATAAAAAGCAAAATCGTTCGTACAGCATTGAATCCAATGAACGATGTAAAAATCGGAAATAACCTCCACCGTCCCCTAAAAACAAGGACACATAGGAGGATCAAATGCTCCGCAAAGCCAGCCGCCCATATGATTGATGCGGTGAGAGAAAGATTCACATTACGATCTTACTCTTGAAAGTCAATCCATAAATTACAAGAATCGGAACTTGCTACCCGATCACTACCACTGACTGCTTCGGGCGAGGATCAGTACCGCTGATGCTGGCTACTACCACCGACTGCTTCGGGCGAGGATCAGTGCCGCTGATGCTGGCCGTCTGAGTCGTATTCTGAGGCTGAACCAGAACCATCGAAGTGGTGCTCTTCGGATGCATCTCACTATTTGGGGTCGAAGCAAAAGCCTGGTAAGAAACGGAAAAAACGAGGGTGGGCAAACCAAGGGACAGAACGCGGACCAAACGATTCATGACAAAATCTCCTTTAATAAAGCACTGCTCCTGACGAGCATCTGCTATAGCCTATGATGGGCGTGGAACTCCTACAAGCAATTCATGCATGTGAAATGCCAATTTTTTTTGAAGCCGAACCCTTTTATAAACAATAAGTTGTTGCACATCTGTACAAGTTTGGTTTAGACTCTACTTACATCTTTAGTAACTCATTGTGGTAACCTGTTGCTCCTAATGAAGTTATTTGAGTCATTCATTCCGGTAATATTTAGCCGGATGAAACTTTTTTCCTATCCGGTGTTCTTGCCGACCGAACAAAAATTTTTTCTGCTCATCTGCTTTTTCAAAGCAAAATTTGCTCATCGAAGGAAGTTTCGTCCCGATAGGCGAGAAGAAATTACGCAAGATTGGTATTTTTTCAAAGCCAAATGGACAAAATTTGTTTGTTTTGGAAGCGTTTCCCCTCTACTGAATCCAGCCGGCATACGGATACAGGAGCAGAAAGAAAATCATCGCCAGCGCCATCACGTCCATATAAAGCAGCAGCAAAACCCCGCCGTGATAAAAACTCCAGCGCATCTGCAGGCAGCGGCTTGTATCGTAGGTCCCGTAAAGCGCAAGAATGGTAGGAACCAGCAGGAACGCTGAAGGCCGCGCATTCGGAAACCCGGAAAGGACAAATGCCAGAATCAGGCTGCCGAGGACTAAAATGGTTCCGCGCAACAGCGACCGCGCTCGAAAATTGAAAACTGCCGGGGGCATTGAAAACGACCGCTATGTCTACTTTATCCAATTCCAGCACGCCAATGATCGGCAAACTTGATGACACAACAAAAAGAGAGCGCATTGTCCGCCGCGTGGCCCGCGAGCTGCGCGACGGCTATTACGTGAATCTCGGCATCGGCATGCCCACCCTGGTTGCCAACCATGTTCCTCCCGGAATCGAAGTTGTGCTGCAGTCGGAAAACGGTATGCTCGGCGTCGGCCCCTACCCTGTCGCCGGCGAAGAAGACCCCGACCTTATTAATGCGGGAAAAGAAACGATCACCGAATTGCCCGGCACCGTGTATTTTTCCAGCGCGGACTCGTTCGCCATGATCCGCGGCGGCCATATCGATCTCAGCATCCTCGGAGCCATGGAGGTCGACAAGGAAGGCAATCTCGCCAACTGGATGATCCCCGGCAAAATGGTCAAAGGCATGGGCGGCGCCATGGATCTGGTCGCCGGCGCCCGCCGTGTCATCGTCGCCATGGAACACACCACTAAAGACGGCAAGCCAAAAATCCTCAAGCGCTGCACACTGCCCATCACCGGCCTCAAAGTTGTTCACACCATCGCCACCGAAATGGCCTGGATCAGCGTTACCCCGGATGGCCTCGTGCTGGAAGAGATTGCGCCCGGCCTGAGCGTTGAGGACGTGCAACATGCCACCGAAGCTCCTCTCAAAATCAGCAGCCAACTGCGCGAGATGGTGATCTAAAGAAGCATGCCTTCTTTTCGATCGAGACCTCTGGCCATTGTGGCCATGGCCCTTCTCGTTACCGGCGCGTCCGCGTGGCTCATCTTTGGCTCCAATGTAATTGATTGCGACCGGCTGGCTCCATTGACGATTCTGGCCGTGCTCGCAGCTTTTATCATTGCGCTCTGCTTTCGGCTGCTTGCCCGGGCCAATAGCCGCGCGCATACATGGCTGCTCGTCTTCGCCCTGCTCCTTGCTGCCGCTTCCCTCTTTGAAAATGTGCGCTTTGTAAGGGTTCATCGCGCCGTGTGCCGCCAGCTTCAGCAGCAGATGGACCAATTTAAAAATCAGCCCGGCATATAAAAATCTCCGCCCCGCCAATTATTTTCATTGACAGCCTCTATAGGCATAGATTATCTATGCCTATAACTCATATGCCTAAGACAGACATGCCTCCCGGCGCTCTCACTCTTCTCATCCTTCGCGTTCTTCAATCCGGTTCCCTGCACGGATACGCCATCGCGCAGCGCATTCACGTGCTCTCAAGCGAAGTCCTCGCGGTGGAAGAAGGCTCCCTCTATCCGGCGCTGCAAAAGATGCTGCTGAAAGGCTGGGTCACGGCGGAATGGGGTATTTCGGGAACCAACCGCAAGGTCCGCTTCTATCGCCTGACAGCCGCAGGCCGCAAGCAGCTTCAGTCTGAAGTCGCCAATTACGATCGCGTAACCGAAGCGATTCAAACCATCCTGCGCACCGCCTGAGGAGGTTCCTTATGGGTGAATTTTTTCGTCGGCTTCGCTATCTTCTGCAGCGCAACCGCTTTGATCGTGAATTGGAAAATGAAATGGAATTCCACCGCGAGATGGCCGCGCGCGAGGGGCGCAAAAACTTCGGCAACGATCTGCGGCTCCGCGAGCAATCGCGCGAGGCATGGGGCTGGGTGTGGATCGATCGCCTGCTACAGGACCTGCGCTACGCCGCGCGCATCCTGTGGCGCTCGCCGGGGTTCACCCTGACGGCAATCTTTGTACTGGCTCTCGGCATCGGCGTCAGCGTAACAGCATTCAGTCTGCTCAATATTTTAGTGCTGAAGATGCTGCCGGTGCGCGATCCCGCATCGATTGTTCGCCTGCAGCGTCGTTCCCCGGAAATCACGACTGCCGATACGCCGTACCTTTCGTTTCTCTTCTATAAAAATCACACAAAAACGCTCTCCGCCATGTTCGCCGTCATGGGATCGCCTTCCATGGAGTTGAATGATGACCTGCAACCTGTATCCGTCAACTATGTAACCTCAAACTACTTCACGGAATTAGGTACGCAGGTTGCTGCCGGGCGTCTCTTCCTCTCCTCACAGGACGAATCTGCAAATGCGCCACCCATCGTTGTGCTGAGTCATGGGCTATGGGAACGCCGTTTTAACAGCGATCCCGGCATTGTCGGAAAGGTCATCCGGTTGAACGGCAAACCGGCGACGGTGATCGGTGTCGCAGCAAAAAATTACGCCAGCAATTCCGGCCAATACCCAGACCTGTGGTTGCCGATCACACAGGAATCCTATTTCGTAGAAGGAAGCAACGCGATCACGGATGCCGTAGGCGGAGCGGCTGTTCGCATGTGGGGACGGCTTGCGCCAGGCATCACCGCCAAAGTAGCGGAGCAGGAGTTGCTCACGCTCACTAACGAATTGCGCAAGCAGTATCCAAAGCTCATCTGGGACAAGGAATATATCCGCAGCGATCCCGGCAGTCACCTCCTGGTGCTGGAGCCGCAGATGATCCCTGTCTTCAGTATGATCGGCGCTCTCGTGCTGCTCATCTTTATCGTCGCCTGCGCCAATCTCGGCGGATTGATGATGGCGCGTGGCGTTGCCCGCGAGCATGAAATCAGCATCCGGCTCGCTATCGGAGCCGGCAGGATGCGCATCTTCAGGCAGTTGTTTACCGAGAGCCTGCTGCTGGCGATGCTTGCTTCCGTCATCGGCCTGACGTTGAGCTATACCGGCCTGCGCATCATGAACGCCATCTACGGAGACGACAAATCCACCTGGATGACCTTTGCGCCCGACTGGCGCGTGATGTTGTTTACCGTGGGCATGGCTCTTTTTGCAGCTCTTCTTTTCGGACTGGCTCCCGCATTGCAAATGGCGAGGCAGCGCCAGCGCAAAACAATCGCGCGGCAAATTCTGGTGAGCATTCAAATCACTGCCAGTTGCATCCTGCTCATCGTATCCGGCCTGCTGGTGCACGCAGTACATCACACTCTGTATTCCGACCCGGGCTTCGGCTACGAGCAGGTGGTTTCCATTACACCCGGACTCGATAGTCATGGATATAAACCTGAAGCGGCGCGCGCCTATATAGAACAGCTACGGACGCGGCTGCTTGGCCTTCCCGGAGTGACCTCCGTAGCTTTGTCAAAAGAATCGCTGTTAGGAAATGGCTTTACCTCCTACATCACGACGGATATAGGAGGCCATCCCGTCAATATTTATCCCAACTCGGTCGATCCGCCTTTCTTCAAAACAATGGGAATTCCACTGCTTCGTGGACGCAATCTGTTGCCGGGTGAAAAACAGGCGGTCATTGTCAGCGAATCGCTGGCACGTCGCCAGTGGCCGGGTCAGGAGGCATTAGGAAAGAAATTCGGAGATAACAAGGACGTTGTCGTTGGCATAGCGGGAAATGCCCGCATCAAAGCCTTGAATGATGGCGAAGCTGTTGAGGCTTACTGGGCGGCACAACCGGAAGACCTCGCAGCCATGAGCGTATTGGTAAAAACCGCCGGTGCTCCGGAAGGATTGGTTCCCGAGACGAAATCAATCGTCAAGTCGCTTGACCCCAAGCTCTTCCCCTACATCTGGCTGCTGAAGACCGGCTTCCGCGACAGCACGCAGTTGCTGGAGAACACGGCTCTCGCAGCCACCATTCTGGGATTACTGGCAACGCTGCTTGCCGCTGTAGGCATCCTGGGCTTGGTCACGTATGCAGTTTCACAGCGCAACAAGGAAATTGCCATTCGCATTGCCCTCGGAGCCAAGCCGCAGCATGTGCTCTTCGCCATCTTGCGCCAGTTCGTGCTTCCCGTCGTAACGGGAGCGATTGCCGGAACAGCCGCCACGGCATTCGTATCGCGATTCCTGCACAAAATTCTTTACGGCATCAGCAATCTCGACCCCGCCGGATACGCAGGCGGCATTGGCGTCCTGATGGTGATCGCTCTGATTGCTGCTCTGCTTCCCGCCCGCCGCGCCCTGCGGGTCGATCCTGTCCGCGCCCTGCACGAAGAATAAAAAAGCGCCCGGCATCCGGGCGCTTTTTACGATGAAAGCGAATGCTTAGTGGACCACCGATTGAAAGAGCGGCGATTGCAACAGGCTGGAGAACTGGCTGTCGGAAGCCGCAAAGCGAACCTGCAGAATTCCCGAGTTCGAATCAATGGTCGTACTATCGATAGCCGACTTCTCGACGGTTGTGCCGCTGACCTTCTTGTACATGGCCGCCGCATTCAGCAGCGATGACATGGTTGCCGCGGTGAAAGTATCGGGCGTCACCACATCGAGATTGAACTTCACCCCATTGTTGAAGTTCATGGTGTAGCGCGACCCGATCAGGCGCTTCTTCACCGTCTCATAGTCGGCCAGCTGAGCCGCTTCGCCCAGCACGCCGCGCATCATCATCTGCGTGCCCTTCTGGTCCAGGATGCTCCAGATCGGTTCGTTATCCACGTTGGCCATCTGCTGCATCATCGAATCGTTGCTCAGAAAGCTCGGAGTCAGGCCGTCGCGCGCGTCGAGGGCAAACTTGATCGAATCGCTTGAGCCAAAGACCATCGTCGTCGGATTCAGGAAGCTGACCAGCATCCCGCTCTCGCCCATGGGATAAATCAGGTTGTCGCGGAGCTTGGTGGCTTTCACCTTCTTCTTCTTGAAGTTCGCAAGAATATCGGGCAGAGAGAATTGCCCTTCCGCCAGGCCCACGATCTTCGTGCTGTCGCCGCCGCCTGCCGTGCGGAATGCTGCAAAAGCCAGCTCGTCGATATCGTGATTATCGTTGAGGCCGGAATTCTTCAGGGCCGTTTCCAGCTGCTTCAGCTCCGGCGGAAGCACGCGCGCCTTCAGGTTCATGGCAGCTTCCGAGTTCTGCATGGCGCGATAATCGACAACGATAATTTGTTGCACGTCTTTGGGAATCGCTGCGCGGGCGTCGCCGCTCAGTTGCGCGGCCATCACTGGCAAGGATGCAATGGTGCTGAGAGCAAGCGTAGCTGCCAGCGCAAGATGGGTACGAAACTTCAAATGTCTACCTCCGGGTGCAACTTCATTCTGTCTCACCCAAGTATCTGCTGGAGAGGCCAAATATGCCTGTCCTTGTTATTTTAGACTGGCGCGTTCCCGTTCCGGTACGGGCCATGGGATAGGTTGCTCGATCCTTCGCTCCAGAATCTTCGCCTCGGGATCGAATCCATGTAATTGACGCACCCACTCGCTATCCTGCTCATAGGCCGCTTCCGGAAGCAGCCCGATCAGTTCCCCGCGCACCGGCTGCGTACGATGCCGTTCTGCCTGTCTCTTGACCGCCGCATAAGCATCGGCCACCGAGGTTTGCCGGAAATCCGTGATATTCATAGAGATCTGCGCCATCCCATGCGCCAGTACCCCCATCGCCTTCACCCCGGAAAGCCCTCCCGCCGAAGCCCGAATCTCCTTGGCAATGGCCCTGGCTGTCGTCACATTATCAGTATCGAGATAAATGTTGTAGGCAATCAGAAAACGCCGCGCGCCTACCGCTGAGGCTCCCGCCGTCGGGTGCAGATCGGGGCCGCCTACATCCGGACGCCGAGTGACATCCTTGCGCACAGCGTCGCGCAGCCCTTCAAATTGCCCCCGGCGCACATCTTCCAGCAACGCGCGGTCAGGACGCGCTGCGGCAGCTTCATAAAAATAAACCGGGATGTGATACCGCTTCCAGATTTCCATCCCCGCCTGCCGCGCCAGCAAGGCGCACTGTTCAAGCGAAACGCCGCGCACCGGCACAAACGGAATCACGTCCGCCGCCCCGATACGGGGATGCACTCCTTGCTGTGTCGTCAGGTCGATCAGCTCGGAAGCTCGCCCCGCCGCGCGCACCGCTGCTTCCACCACCGCTGCCGGAGTACCGGCAATGGTCACAACGGAACGGTTATGGTCTGCATCCAGCGACCAGTCGAGCAGCGAAACGCCATCCATCTGCATAGCCGCAACGATCGACGCGACTTTGTACGAGTCTGCGCCTTCGGAGAAGTTCGGCACGCATTCGATCATGGCCTCGCTCATTTCCTGCTCCTTACCGCCACCACGTATAACCAATCTGGAACTGCACGCTGGCATTGACGCCTGGGTTGCGGTCGCCCAGCGATGCGCTGGAAATATGGATGGCATTCGCGCCGAATGTGATGGATTGGCGCGGCTTCACGAAATAGTGAAATCCGACGCCGAATTGTGGCGTGAAATTCCATACGCTGGTCCCGCCCGGCTGGCCATGCGGCATCTGAATATCCGGCGGATACTTGTGATTCGTCCAGATCAAGCCGCCTGCGCCCTGCGCAAAGGGCGCAAGGCGCCTTGCCGGCTTGAAGTTCCACCGCAGAATAATCGGCGTAATGCTGACACCCGTAAAAGTGCCGCCGTTTACCGGCAGCAACACATCCCCGGTCTGCCCCTGGTATTCATAGGGCGTTTCCTGGTAATGCGGAGCAGGCGTGAACGACTGCCAGTAAGGCATCAGTTCACCCGCGTATTCAAATTGTCCGCGCAGAAAGCCCGGCAGATGCTCATCGGTGATCACCTTGCCCAGGCGTACACCTGCGCTGGTAAAGCTGAAGTCGGAGCGATCTCCGATGCCGACGCCGCCCTGAAAAAACGCGCCGAACTCCCACGGGCGCATCGCCAGCACGTCCGATGCCGGTTTTTCATTTGCCGGAGCCGGGGTTTGCGCAAAGGCCGAAAGCGAAAGCAGACTGGAGGCCGCAAAAACAAGGGAAGGAAGAATTTTTTTCAGCATAGTGATGTGCGTGCTCTTCTTCTGATGCTCCATGCAAAATGATGTTTCAACATAAAAGGAAGGCCGCCACTCGGGCGGCCCTCAATTCTCTGTGTGACCGCGTTAACCTGCCACTTCTTCCATCTGCGCCGCATCCATGTCGAAATTGGAATAGACGTTCTGCACATCGTCGTGGTCTTCCAGCGCCTCAAGCAGGCGAATCATCTGCGCTGCCGTCGAGCCTTCGAGCTTCGTGTACGTCGAGGCGATCATCGTCACCTCCGACATCACCGTCTCGATGCCCGCATCGCGAATCGCCTGCGCCACCGCTTCATATGCGGCAGGCTCGGTCATAATCTCCCACGTATCGCCTTCGTCGTTCAGGTCGTCGCCGCCCGCTTCCAGCACAATGTTCATCAGCTTCTCTTCATCGGCAGCCGTTTTTGCAACTGCGATAATGCCCTTCTTGCTGAACATGAACCGCACCGAGCCCGACTCGCCGAGGTTGCCGCCGTTCTTTGAGAATGCGTGGCGAATTTCGCTCACCGTGCGGTTGCGATTGTCGGTCGTCGTTTCCACAATGACCGCGACGCCGCCCGGGCCATAGCCCTCAAACGTAATCTCTTCATAGACCGCGCCGGGAAGTTCGCCCGTACCGCGCTGGATGGCGCGCTTGATATTGTCTGCCGGCATGTTCTCGGCTTTGGCAGCGGCAACAGCGGTGCGCAACCGCGGGTTTCCGTCAGGATCGCCGCCAGCCTTGGCTGCGATGGTGATTTCTTTGATCAGACGCGTGAAGATCTTGCCGCGCTTGGCGTCAAGAGCCCCTTTTTTATGCTTAATTGTCGCCCATTTTGAATGGCCAGACATGGGAAACCTCGGAAGCTGTTTTGTTTTCAGTTTGCGGCGAAATGCTTGAAAACAGGAATGGTTTTGAGCGATCCCCGCAACTTGTAAGTATAGCAGGGTGTTATGGCCCTATGTATAGCCATTCACTCCTTACGCATCGCGGCGCGCGCGGAAAAACTGCCTGAGCACACCGCCGCACTCCTCCGCCAGAACGCCCGTAGTCACCGGCATCTTGTGATTCAGCTTCGGATGATTCAACACTTCCAGCACGGAACCGGCAGCGCCCGCCTTTGGATCGGCTGCGCCATAAACAAGCCGCGCCAGGCGGGCATGAATCATCGCTCCGGCGCACATCGCGCAAGGCTCCAGCGTGACGTACAGATCGCACTCCAGCAGCCGATAATTCCCTACTGCATAGGCCGCAGCCCGCATGGCAACAATCTCGGCATGCGCCGTCGGATCGATATCACGCAGCACGCGATTCTGACCGCGGCCAATAATTTCGCCATGAAGCACAACCACAGCTCCAATCGGCACTTCCCCCGCCGCGGCGGCAAGACGCGCTTCTTCCAGCGCCGCCTGCATCCATATTTCATCCTGCATACTCACTATGCTAACGTCTCGCCATGCGCCGCGTTCTTTATTCCGTCGCCTGCTCGCTCGATGGCTACATCGCGCGCCTCGATCACTCCGTCGATTGGCTCCCGGAAGGCGGCGACTACGGCCTTGAGGCATCCTTTGCTACCGTCGACACCGCGCTCATCGGCCGCAAAACCCACGACTTCATGGTGAAGCATGGACAATTCAGCATGCCCGGCCTGGAAAACTATGTCTTCTCGCGCAATCCAGCACCGCCGTCGTATCCCGGCGTTCACTGGGTCAGCACGGACGCCGAAGCCCTCGTCCGCAAGCTCAAGGAACAGTCCGGCAAGGATATCTGGCTGATTGGCGGCTCCGACCTTGCGCAAACCCTGTTTCATGCTCGCCTCATCGATGAAGTCTCTCTGACCATCATCCCCGTTCTGCTCGGCGACGGCATCCCGCTCTTCCCCAAAATAAAATTCGACATCCCCCTGAATCTCATCGAGCAAAAAGCCTATCCGGACGGCGTTCTCACCCTGCGATACAGCGTTTCTCAACCGTCCTCATAAAATTTGCGGCATCCGCCAAAACCGCCCGCATTTGCGATTAGAATAAGCAGGTAGAGTTTCCGGGTGAGAAGGACTGAATCGGTGTAGAAAGCGGCTCCCGCGCACAGCATATTTATGACCGTGTCCTGCGGTCATAACAGAGATACGACTCCAGTAAAAATTTAACGCGCTGTTTAAACGGCGGGACGTGCTATGCGCTTTTCATGCGCATACAGTTATGAGAGAGAGGTAGTTGGATGGATCAAGACCGGTGGGTTCTGCTCATCGCGAGCGAAGTTGGAGGCACCGACTCCGTTTCCGACCGCGCCATGGAGCGCCTGATCGAGGCAATCGAAAAAGAAAATTACCGCGTCGTGCGCACCTCGACGCCTGAAGATGGACTCGCGCTGGTCAACTCTGACCCTTCGATGAGCGCCGTGCTCCTCGACTGGGACCTCGCCGAAAACAATCAGTTCGATGAGCGCGCTGCCCTGCGCATCATCCGCGCCGTGCGCCGCCGCAACAAGAAGCTGCCCATCTTCCTCATCGCCGACCGCACCCTCGTCAGCGAGCTTCCCCTCGAAGTGGTCAAGCAGGTGCACGAATACATCCACCTCTTCGGCGACACCCCCGCCTTCATCGCCAATCGCGTCGATTTTGCCGTCGAGCGCTACCACGAGCAGCTATTGCCGCCGTACTTCCGCGAGCTGGTGAAATACACCGATCAAGGCGCTTACTCGTGGGACGCTCCCGGGCACATGGGCGGCGTTGCTTTCCTGAAGCACCCCGTCGGCATGGAGTTCCACAAGTTCTTCGGCGAAAACCTTCTGCGCTCCGATCTCGGCATCTCCACCTCGCAACTCGGCTCCTGGCTCGACCACATCGGCCCTCCGGCGGAATCCGAGCGCAACGCCGCCCGCATCTTCGGTGCCGATTGGACCTTCTACGTCCTCAACGGCTCTTCGACCTCGAACCAGATCGTCGGCCACGGCGTCATTGCGCAGGACGAGATGGTATTAGCCGATCTCAACTGCCACAAGTCCATCTGCCACTCGCTCACCGTCACCGGAGCGCGGCCCGTCTACTTCAAGCCCACCCGCAACGGCTTCGGCATGATCGGCCTCGTGCCGCTCGCGCAGTTCCGCCCGGAAAACATTCAGAATCTGATTGCCAAAAGCCCATTTGCAACCGGAGCAGTTTCAAAAGACCCCGGCTACGCCGTCGTCACCAACTCCACCTATGACGGCTTCTGCTATCACGTAAACAGCGTCGTCGAGCAGCTCGCCAAATCCGTTCCGCGCGTGCATTTCGATGAAGCCTGGTACGCCTACGCCAAGTTCCATCCGCTCTATCGCGGACGTTTTGCCATGGACGTGCCCGACGAAATGCCCGAGCGCCCGCTGCTCTTCGCCACGCAGTCCACGCACAAAATGCTGCCCGCATTTTCCATGGCGTCGATGATCCACGTGAAGTTGAGCCACCGCGCGCCGCTCGAGTTCGATCAGTTCAACGAATCGTTCATGATGCACGGAACGACCTCGCCCTTCTATCCCATGATCGCCTCCATCGACGTGGCCACCGCCATGATGGACGAGCCCGCAGGCTCGACGCTGATGACCGAAACCATCCAGGACGCCATCAGCTTCCGCAAAGCCATGGCATCCGTAGCCCACCGCCTCAGGGCGGAAGAAGGCGGAAACGGATGGTTCTTCGGCATGTTCCAGCCCGACTACGTAAAGGACGCGGCCAACGGCGAAATCTTCCGCTTCGAAGATGCTCCCGATGATCTGCTCTCGCAATCGGCGCAATGCTGGACGCTGAAGCCCGGAGAGTCGTGGCACGGCTTCCGCGACGAGGACATCGCCGACGACTACGTGCTGCTCGACCCCACCAAGGTCACCATCCTCACGCCCGGCATCGACGCGCAGGGGAACCTGGCCGACTGGGGCATTCCGGCCACCATCCTCACCGCCTTCCTCGACGCTCGCCGCGTGGAAATCGCGCGTACCGGCGACTACACCATCCTGACCCTCTTCTCTGTCGGCACCAGTAAAGGCAAGTGGGGCAGCCTGCTCGAAACCCTCTTCGAGTTCCGCCGCCTCTACGATCAGGAAGCATCATTGAACGAAGCGCTGCCCCAGCTTGTCGCCAAGTATCCCGAGCGCTATGGCACCACCGACCTCAAGCAGCTCAGCGACGAGATGCACGCGGCCATGAAAGAACTGAATCTTCCCGGCCTGTTGCAGGAAGCCTTCGATGTGGAAGCAAATCCGGTCATGACGCCCGCACAGGCCTACCAGCGCCTCATCCGCGAAGGCACAGAAAAAGTCCGCCTTACCGAAATGGCCGGACGCATTCCTGCCGTCATGCTCGTGCCTTATCCTCCCGGCATTCCCATCAGCATGCCCGGCGAGCGCCTCGGCGATGCCGATAGCCCTGTCATCCGGTTTCTGCTGGCGCAGGAAGAATTCAGCAAGCGCTTCCCCGGCTTCGAGCGCGAAGTGCACGGCATCGAAGTCGATCCCGAAGGCAACTTCTGGATGCGCGGCGTAGTGGAAACTCCCGGCAAAAAAACGAATGGGAAAAAGCCGCGCACGCATCCCTCCTCGCGCGCGGCAAAAACCTCGCTCTAAAACAGAAAGGCCTCCGAATTTCGGAGGCCTTTTCCCTTAAGCTGCTTTCGCTAAATACCCGTTCGGATCGAGCACATATTTCTTCGCCGCTCCCTTGTCGAAATCGGCATAGCCCTCCGGCGCATCATCCAGGTTGATGACGGTTGCGTTCACAATCTTCGCAATCGGCAGCCGGTCATGCAGAATCGCCTGCATCAGCTGGCGGTTGTACTGCAGCACCGGAGCCTGCCCCGTATGGAAATGCAGCGACCTCGACCATCCTTTACCAAAACGAATCTTCAGTATGCCCTTCTTCGCATCTTCATTCGGCGCGCCCGGATCTTCCACGACATACAGCCCTGGAATACCGATGCCGCCCGCGACAAACGTAATGCCCATCAGCTGATTCAGGACGCTTGCCGGAGCCGCCTCATTGGGATTGCCGTGCGCACTGGCTTCAAACCCGACCGCATCGATGGCCGCATCCACCTCCGGCACGCCGACAATCTGCTCGATCTGCTCGGAAAGATTGTCATGCTTGCCGATATCGATCGTCTCGTAGCCCATCTTTCTCGCGTGCGCCAGGCGCTCCGGATTCTTGTCGCCGACAATGATGACCGCCGCGCCAAGAATATAGGCCGAGGCCGCAGCCGCAAGTCCCACCGGCCCTGCGCCCGCCACATACACAATCGATCCCACTTCGACACCCGCCGACTTCGCCCCGTGATATCCCGTCGGCAAAATATCGGAGAGCATCGTCAGGTCTTTGATCTTCGCCATCGCCTGCTCTTTGTCCGGAAACTTCAGCAGGTTGAAATCGGCATACGGAACCAGCACATACTGCGCCTGACCGCCGGCCCATCCGCCCATATCCACGTAACCGTAAGCGCCGCCCGGCTGCTGCGGATTCACATTCAAACAAACACCGGTATGCCGCTCGCGGCACGCGCGACAGCGTCCGCAGGCAATATTGAAGGGCACCGAAACCAGGTCGCCGACGTTAATGAACTCAACGTCCTTTCCTTTTTCGATCACCTCGCCGGTAATCTCATGCCCCAGAATCAGCCCTTTCGGCGCCGTCGTGCGGCCTCGCACCATATGCTGGTCCGAGCCGCAGATATTCGTCGAAACGATCTTCAGGATAGCCCCGTGCTCGATGGGCTTTCCCTGCGGCGTTTGCATTTTTGGATAATCGATCGATTGGACCTCAACCTTGCCGGGGCCCATGTAAACAACACCACGATTTGTGGCCATGGTTCCTCCTTGTGCATGCGTAAATTTGTCATCCTGCGCGTTATGGCCGGCTGTCATCCTGACGCTGAGGTACGAAGCGGAAGGACCTGCTTCCAATATGGCTACTACCCTTTAGAACGCCTTCGCGCCCGCCTCCGCCACAGCATGATCCTGCTCACCCGACCCGCCGCTGACGCCAATCGCGCCCACAACCTGGTTGCCGGCCTTTAGCGGAATTCCACCCGCAAAAATCATCACCTTGCCGTTATTCGAAGCGTGAATGCCGAAAAACTGCCCGCCGCTCTGCGAATGCTGCGCCAGGTCTTTCGTCGAAATATCGAATGCACGCGACGTAAACGCCTTCTTCTGCGCAATATCGATGCTCCCCAGCCACGCGCCTTCCATGCGGATGAAGGCCACAAGATTTGCGCCTTCATCGGCCACGGCAATATTCATCGGCTGCCCAATCTCCTGGGCTTTCTTCTCTGCGGCTGCAATCACACGACGCGCCGCTTCTAACGTCACTTTCTTTTCCTGTGTCATGTTTTCCTCTTTCGCGCGCGCCACGGCGCGTTCCATCCTAGTGGGATGCATTAGACCCGAATCCGGAGATGAAAGCCAAATAAAAAGGCCTCCGCCCAGCGGAAGCCCTTTTACCTATGCTGCAAAACTGCGTTACTTCACCTTGGCAAAGATAATCAGCAGCGTGAACAGTGCCAGCGATTCGATAAACGCCAGGCCGAGAACCAGCACCAGCTGAATTCCCGCGCGTGCTCCAGGATTGCGGGCGAGAGCCTCAGCCGCCGATCCGGCCACGCGGCCCTGTCCCAGTCCGCAAAGACCGGAAGCGATAGCCATGCCGATGCCGGCGCCGATCGGCACCCAGCTGGGGGCGGAGCTGCCGCCGGATTGAGCGAACGCGGGCGATGCCATGCAAAGCACAGCCAGCGTCATGAAGATGTATTGCAGTTTGCGCATTTCTATTTCTCCTTGCTTCCTTCAAAATGTGCCGTCAGTGGGTGGTTGAGGCTCACCGTGCTGGCCCCCTCACGCTCACGGCCCGCTTTACCGAAGTGGAAGCAGAACTCCGGCTGCGAAACTATATTAGATTGTCATCCTGAGCGCAGCGAAGGACCTGCTTTGAATCAGCTGCGGCGCAGAACAACTCTAAAAAACTCAATGCCCCTCATGCGCCGCCGTGGCTTCCGCCAGATAAATCATCGCCAGCAGCATGAACACATACGCCTGAATCAACGCAACCCCAAAGTGCAGCCCCAGGAAAATCACCGGAATGCCGATCGGAACCAGCGAGAAGAAGACCAGCGTCAGCAAATCGCTGGCAAACATGTTGGCGTAAAGACGAACCGTCAGCGACATGATGCGGGCCAGGTTCGAAATAATCTCAATCGGGAACATCAGCGGCGCAATCCACCAGATCGGCCCCATAAAGTGCTTCAGGTAGCCAATCGGTCCCTGCGTGCGCACGCCGAACCAGTTGTAATAAATAAACGTAACCAGCGCGATACCCAGCGGCACCACCGGATCAGCCGTCGGCGTCTCGATCCCCGGCAGCAGTCCCATCACATTGCACAGCAGCACAAAAACAAGAATCGTCGTCACAAACGGCATATGCGACTCATATCCATGAGCTCCCATTACCGACTGCGCCTGCTCATCCACAAAGCCGTGAATCATCTCCGCCAGATGCTGCACGCTGCCCGGCTTCTCCACGCTCAGCGTTGCGCGCACAATGAGAAAGAAAATCACCAGCGCCGCCGCCACCACAAGTTCCAGCGTCAGTGCATTGTTGATGGGGTGCGTCGGGTGATAGGGATGAATGCCGATTCTGTTCAGCAACGCGGTAATCGACGCGCCGAAAAGCTTGTTGAGCAGACCTGTAAGTGCCAGAAGTAAGCTGTGCATGACTTCCTGAAAATCGAGTTGCGTAATTGTAATGGAGAAAATCTACCGCGGTATATCGTGCTAGTTTCGGATCATCCGCACCGCTTCCGCCGTCAAGGCAAAAACACCCAGCCCCAGACCGGCCACCAGCGCATAAACCGAACCATGCAAACACCTTAGACTAACATAAAGGATGGCTCCCGCGAAGAGCAGCCGCAGCACAAAACTGCTCGCCACCCGCCCTGTTCCCGGGCCTGCCTGCGAATTGTCCAGCCGCGCATTGATAAACGCCACCAGCCGCTGCCACTCCCATAAGCCTGTCGCCGATATCACCGCCCCCGCCGCCAGCAGCAGCCCCGTCTGCCAACCATAGATCACGGTCAGTGCGACCGCCAGCACCAGGCCGCCAATCGCCGTCACCTTCAGTGCCCGGCGCAGCGCCACTTTCAGGTCAGCATCAGAAAAATTCAAAACCGGCTGGCTGTTCTCCGTCACTTCTGCTCTTTCTCCGACGACGCCACCAGCCGGAAAATCTGCACAAACCCGGCCACCGCGCCCAAAATAATTCCAGCCAGATACATCCAGCCCTGGTGCAGCCACTTATCCAAAGCCGCCCCCGCCACCCATCCAACAAACACCGCCGCCGGCAAAATAAACGCGATCTGCGTCAGCTTCTCCGCCTTTAGCAGCGTTCCCATGCCGCCGTCATCGGGCCTCGTTCCATGCTTCCTCGGCGGAGGATTATTGAATGCCATACCGAAGGTTGTTATATCACCCGGGGAAGGGCACAAAAAAGCGGATGGCTGAAAGACGCCAAAGAGCGGTCAGCGGAAAACTGCCGGTAAATCTATGCGCCTTTCAGCCACCCGCTATACTGACATTTACCACTAAACCACAGAGGCACCCACGTGTTTGAATCCGAGTTCGAGCGGAATCTCTTTGCCCTCCGCCGCGACAAGTTGAACCAGATCACCGCTCTCGGCCAGCAGGCCTACCCTAACCAGTACATCGCCACCCACACCATCCCGGAAATCTGGGCGAAATACCGCGAAGCCACCGCCGAAGCCCTCGAAGCCAACCGCATCGAAGTCTCCGTCGCCGGACGCCTCATGGCCATCCGCGGCCAGGGCAAGGCCGGATTCGCCCATCTCCAGCAAAACGGCGAGCGCCTGCAAATCTACGTCCGCAAGGATGACGTCGGCGAGCCGGCCTTCCAGCTCTACAAGCTCCTCGACCTCGGCGACCACATCGGCGTCACCGGCTATCTTTTCCGCACCCGAACCGGCGAGCTCTCCGTACACGTCCAGACCATCACCTTCCTCTCCAAGGCCATGCTCGCGCTGCCGGAAAAATATCACGGCCTCGCCGATGTCGAGCTGCGTTACCGCCAGCGCTACGTCGATCTCTTCATGAATAGCGTGCTCAACGAAGGCGGCCTCGACGAGATCAACGTCCGCAGCGTCTTCATCAAGCGCGCCCAGGTGCTCAAGGCCATCCGCAATTTCTTCGACGCCCGCGGCTACATCGAAGTGGAAACGCCCATGATGCAGCCCATCGCCGGAGGAGCAGCCGCGCGCCCCTTCGTCACGCACCACAACACGCTCGACATGGACCTCTTCCTTCGCATCGCGCCCGAGCTGTATCTCAAGCGCCTTGTCGTCGGCGGACTCGACCGCGTCTACGAAATCAACCGCAACTTCCGCAACGAAGGCATCTCCACCCAGCACAACCCCGAGTTCACCATGCTTGAGTTCTACCAGGCTTACGCGAACTACCACGACCTGATGGATTTGACTGAGGAGTTGGTTGCCTACGTCGCCCAGGAAGTAAATGGGACGACAGTTACGCATTTTATGCCCTCTAAGGATCCACGTCGCAACGAGGAAATTGTTGAGATTGATCTTGCAAAGTGGCAACGGTTGACTATGCGCGAAGCAATCATGAAATGGTGGAAAGGAGAAGACGGCCCTTGTCCTACTGCCTTAACTTTTCAGAATGCTGAGTCCTATGTTCATTGGATAGAGAGTGTCTTATCATCTGATCACATTGGAGCCCAGTGGCTTGAGCAGCTTAGAGATGGAAAGACTCCCAACTTTTCACCTCCAAATCTAAAAATTATCCATTACATTCTCGGGAAGATGCACTGGGAACCACTTCGTCGTGGCGCTCCGCTGGGAAAGTCGATTGCTGAACTTTTTGAGTTCATCGCCGAACCATATCTCATCCAGCCCACAATCATCTACGACTTCCCGCTAGCCGTCTCGCCGCTCTCCAAGCAAAAGCCCGACGAGCCGGACTGGGTCGAGCGCTTCGAGTTCTATATTGGCGGATTTGAAGTAGGCAACGCCTTCAGCGAGTTGAACGACCCCGAAGAACAGCGCAAGCGCTTCGAAGATCAGCTCAAGCAGCGCGAACACGGCGACGACGAAGCCCACCAGATGGACGAAGACTACGTCCGAGCCCTCTCCTACGGCCTGCCGCCCACCGGAGGCGAAGGCATCGGCATCGACCGCCTCACCATGCTCCTCACCGGAGCGCGCTCCATCCGCGACGTCATCCTCTTCCCCCTGCTCCGCCCCCAACAGGCCGACAAGGACGAATAGGTAATCTGAAATCAAATGAAAA
The DNA here is from genome assembly GCA_035547425.1 of Alloacidobacterium sp. GTDB lineage: Bacteria > Acidobacteriota > Terriglobia > Terriglobales > Acidobacteriaceae > Alloacidobacterium. The sequence continues at coordinate 66,893 of DASZUU010000050.1, forward strand.
CGGCATGGCTTTACGCCATGCCATAAAAAAATTAAGCCACAAAAAATTTGTCATCCTGAGCGAAGCGTAGCGGAGTCGAAGGACCTGCTTTTTCTCCTCCTCCGCGAAGGCTCCCAAAGTCAAGCCACAAAAAAATTTGTCATCCTGAGCGAACCCTAAGCGTAGTGAAGGGGAAGTCGAAGGACCCGCGCGAGCAATGCTCGTGCGAATCGTTGTGAAGCAACGACCCCACTCATTTCAGATAGAGTGTAAGCTGCTGAGTGAAGCAGAAGGACCCCGCCTCACGCACCTTCAAAAAGTCAGGAAAAAGTCACTTAACCCTCCCCCCGCAAATACCCCAAGAACGCCTGCTGCACCCGATTCAGCGAGCGCCCCCGCAGCACCACCGCAACAATCGTGCGAAAAGCCTTCTGGTCCGCAATCCGCACAAACGTCCTGTCCTCCGCTCCATCCACCGCCATCTCCGGCACAATCGACACGCCCACGCCCGCCGACACCATTCCCAGCAAGCTGCTGAACTGCCCGCTCTCAAAAGCCACCCGCGGATTCACCCGCGCCCGCTGGCAAGCCGACACAGCAATATCGTGAAAGCAGTGGCTGTCGCGCAGCAGCACAAACGGCTCCGTCCGTAGGTCGCCCAGCGAAATCTCTTTTCGCTTCGCCAGCGAATGATCGCGCGGCAGCACCGCATACAATCGCTCCTTGTGCAGCGGAATCATCTCAAACTCACGATGCTTCAGCGGCAGCGACATGACTGCCAAATCCAGCGAGAGATTGCGCAAGCCCTCCACCAGAATCGGCGTCGTCTCTTCAACAATCCTCAGTGACGCATCCGAAAACTTCTGCATAAACCCGGCCACGCGCGAAGGCATAAAGTACGGCGCAATCGTCGGAATCACCCCAACCGCAATGCTTCCCTTCGTGTCCTTGCGCTCGCAGTCCACCTCCGAGCGCGCCGCCTCTACCTCCTGCAGAATGGCCCGGGCGCGCACCAGAAACACCTTGCCGGCGTCCGTCAATCGCACCCGCCGCCCCAGACGGTCAAAGAGCCGCGTGCCCAGTTCATCCTCCAGCTTCGACACCTGCTGCGAGAGCGAAGGCTGGGCCACATGGCAATGTTCGGCAGCACGGCTGAAGCTGCCGCTCTCGGCTATCGCGCATATGTAGCGAAGTTGATGAAATTCCATAGCTGTTGCCTATAGCTTACATCCCGGCAATACAGCCCTCCTATATCGCCTCACGAAGCGCTCCGCGAATGCCTGTCAAGCCCCTCTATCTTCATTTTTCTTCCAACCCGCACATTCCAAAGCGAATTTAGCCCACGCAGGTTGGCATAGTATTTCCACTGAATTCGCTACAATAGAGATAGGAACAAAAACGGCCTGCGCTCAAGCGCAAGCCATCCTGTAGAATCAAACACTTACCACTAAACCCTCTACTATCAAATAGTAGCGCCGCTCGCAAACAATCCTCTTTCTTGTCAGGAATTTACAGGAGAGGGGAGGTTTCGATTGAGGGTATGTCTGTATATCCCTGGTGTCAGCGCTACACCATTTGGTGAACGCGCTTGGCAGCCGAATCGTAAACGCTTCCGGCGGTATCGATGGCATCTTCGACTACATTCCTTCCTGCTTTATAAGCTTTGGTGGCGTGGTCGCTAATCGTGTCCGCAGCATCTTTTACGTAGTCAGAGGCATCTTCAAGCCGCCGGCGGACTTGTTTTCTCGTCTTTTCGCCGGTTTGTGGCGCGTACAGGAGCGCGACGGCTGCACCTGCTGCAACTCCAATGGTAAAAACGGTCCAGAATTTCACTGCGTTCATGTTTCGCTCCTATGCGTAAAGTCTACCCGCATTGAGATACGCCTTCTCCCTCAGAGGTTGCTGGTAATCGAATGCTCGACAGTTGCGTCTATTAAAATAAAAGAGTTAGCTTTTCCAATAAGCAGATTACGAATGACCGATTGCTTTTTCTTTTTCCCGGATCATCCAACACGCTTTTTCCAGAATGCGCTTCCACTTCCATCCGGAATCAGCAGATGAGCAAAACCCAAACCGCCATTATTATCGGGGCTGGTCCTGCTGGGCTTACTGCGGCGTTGGAGTTCCTTCGTCGCTCGGATATCCGTCCTATTGTGCTTGAAGCCAGCCAGGAAATCGGCGGCATCTCGCGGACTGTGCGGTACAAAGGCAACCGCATGGATATCGGCGGACACCGGTTCTTCTCGAAATCTGATCGTGTCATGGATTGGTGGGCGGAACTGATGCCTATCAGCGCGGAAGAAAACGGCAATGGCGATCATTCCATTCATTATCAGAATAAAAAGCGAACCGTTTCGACTTCGGAAGCAGCAGACGATCCTGACCTGGTAATGCTGGTGCGTCCGCGCAAAAGCCGCATTTATTTCCTGCGCACTTTCTTTGATTACCCCTTAAGCCTGAGCGGCAAAACGCTGCACCAACTGGGCCTATGGCGCATGCTGAAGATTGGCGCGAGCTACATACGTGCGCGCCTCTTTCCCCGCAAGCAGGAAGACACGCTCGAAGACTTCCTGATCAATCGCTTTGGCGAAGAACTTTATCTCACTTTTTTTAAATCGTATACAGAAAAGGTCTGGGGAGTTCCCTGCGACCACATCAGTGCAGCCTGGGGAGCACAACGCATCAAGGGCTTATCGCTGCGCAGCGCAATCGCCCATTTTTTCCAGAAGACATTCAACCGCAAGCGGATGAATGATATTTCGCAGAAGGAGACGGAAACTTCGCTCATAGAGAAGTTTCTCTATCCTAAATATGGTCCGGGACAACTTTGGGAACACGTGGCCCAATTGGTGACAGAAAAGGGCGGCTGTGTGCAGCTTGGCTGGCGCGTTAACAAGCTCCACGTAGAGAATGACCGCATTGTCGGGGTAGAAGCGGCGAATGCTGCAGGCGAAGCACGCCGATATGCTGCCGATTATGTCTTCTCTACCATGCCGGTGCGCGAGCTGATCAACAGCCTGGATGTGTCCGTTCCCGATGAGATTCGAGCCATTAGCGATGGTCTGGTTTACCGCGACTTCCTTACCGTCGGTTTGCTGGTGAACAAGCTGCTTGTGACAGAGCCCAACGGCTCGCCGCTGAAGGATACGTGGATCTATATTCAGGAGCCGGATGTCCAAGTGGGACGGCTCCAGATATTCAATAACTGGAGTCCCTATCTGGTGGCCGATCCCAGCAAGGTCTGGATCGGTCTCGAATATTTTTGTTACGACTCCGACGCGTTGTGGCACATGACCGATGACGACATTAAGAAGTTTGCTATAGCCGAAGTTGAAAAGATCGGCATTCTGAAATCATCGGATGTAATCGATGCTCATGTTGTTCGCGTGCCAAAAACATATCCGGCATATTTTGGCACGTATGACCGCTTCGACGAGATCATTCGCTATATGGGCCGCTTCGAGAATCTCTTCCTTGTTGGCCGCAACGGCATGCACAAGTACAACAATCAGGACCACTCCATGCTGACCGCCATGACCGCAGTGGACAACATCATTGCCGGCAATATGGATAAAAGCGGACTCTGGGAAATCAACACTGAACAGGAATATCACGAAGAGAAGTAGCGAACCGTGCATAATCATCGGCCGCGGGCGTATGCTGGAGTGTGATCCTGCGCCGGGTATTTCTAATCGCTTCTTTGATTGCCGTCTTCTGCACGGTCGTCTCTGCACAAAGCTCGCCTGCGGATAAGCCGCTGGGCGCATCGGCGCAATCTACGCCAGCCTATCTCAAGAATGCGGGTATCGATCAGAACCTTAATCATTCCCTGCCCTTGAGCGATCACTTTCAGGACGAGAATGGCAACGATGTCGCGTTAGGCAGCTACTTCGGGCAAAAGCCGGTCGTGATGGCATTGGTGTACTACAAATGCGGGATGCTCTGCCCCCAGGTTTTGCATGGCCTGGGAAACGCCTTGAAGCAAACAGGACTCCATCCGGGGCATGAGTATGAGGTAGTCATTGCCAGCATCGATCCCACTGACAAGCCAGCCGATTCCGTGGAAGCAAAGCAGCATTTCCTGTCGATGCTGGGCAATCCAGAGGCGGGCAGCAGCGTGCATTTCCTGACCGGCCCGCAGCAGTCCATTACCGATCTCGCACAGGCTACCGGCTTCCACTATGTGCGCGTACCGGGGCCGGATGGCAAGATGGATCAGTTCGCCCATTCGAGCGTGATCATGATTGCTACGCCGGATGGCCGTATGTCGAAGTACCTTTCAGGAGTGGAATATCAGCCGCGGGACGTTCGCCTGGCGCTGGTAGAGGCGAGCAACCATAAGATCGGTTCACTGTCCGATATCATCCTGCTCTATTGCTGCAACTACACGCCAAGCCAGGGGCGATATACGGTAGCGGTTATGCGTGTGCTGGGGCTGGCTGCAATGGGCTCAGTGTTTATGTTGGTGTTCGTGGTGTATCTACTGGGGAAAAAGCCGCGTCAGACGGTATAAGCTAACGAGCAGCTCGAACCGGCTTCCGCTGCCGGGGCTTCACTTCGCTATCTTCAGCAGTCTGAATACCCCCTGATTGCCGGTCCATCCAATCGTCCAATCGCGACTTTTTGAAACGCCAGCGATTTCCAAGCTTAAATGCAGGAATAAAGCTCTCAGAAGCATATTTATAGAGCGTATCCGGGCTGATTCCTAAATAATCGGCTGCCTGCCGAATATCCATAACTTCCCTGACTTCAATGCGCGCTGCTGCTGTTTTCATAGAACAAGCCCTCGTGGATGCAGTTTGCACGGATAAGGTAAAGACCCGGCTCTGTGCTTATATCGTGTTTTCTAGTCTTTATTCAAGAAGTTTTCGCTAACTTTATGGTTTGTTTCGGGTTTCATATTGCGCCCTTTATAACAGCACTCGATAATAACGAACTTGGTTCATTTCCCGGAATAGATCAAGCAGTACATGAATATATTTTCGCAACTAAAAGAAATAGTTAGGCTTGTAGCCTAACTATTTCATGTTAATGATTGCAATTAATTAAACGCTTGGCTCTAATCCATCAAGAATCTGGAGGAAGTTCTCGGTAACCGTGCGGTTCTTGGAGATCGCTTCCGCTATCGGAATATCCTTGATTTCGGTGCCGCGCAGAACGACCAATCGGCCAAAATTGCCCTGGTGGACCAGGTCGATAGCCGCCAGGCCATAACGGGTGGCAAGCATACGATCGTAAGCCGTGGGAGTACCGCCGCGCTGTGTGTGTCCCAGGTTGACGGAGCGCGTCTCATAGCCGGTTTTCTCTTCAATGGCTTCTGCCAGCGCCTGACCGATTCCGCTGAGGCGGGCGTGACCGAAGGAATCAACCTTGGTACCGAGTGTGGCTTGTCCGCCGCCGGGCAGCTTTGCTCCTTCAGCGACCACGACAATACCGTATTTCTTGCCATGATCGTGGTTGTATTTGAGGAGAGCGCAGACATGGTCAAGATCGATCGGCTTTTCGGGAACGAGCACCACATGAGCATCGCCGGCTACACCAGCAGTCAAAGCAATCCACCCCGCATCGCGGCCCATGACTTCGCAAACGATGACACGGTTGTGAGCTTCGGCAGTTGTGTGCAGGCGGTCAATTGCCTCAGTCGCAATGGAGACAGCTGTATCGAAACCAAAGCAGGCATCCGTGCCGTATAGATCGTTATCAATCGTCTTGGGCACGCCTACGCCCGGAACGCCAGCCTGGATGAGTGCATTGGTTACCGATTGAGTATCGTCACCGCCAATGGCAATCAGGGCATCGATATTGTTGGCCTTCAGTGTGGCTACGCACTTCTCAATGCCGCCTTCGATCTTGCGAACGTTGGTGCGGGAGGTGCGAAGAATTGTGCCGCCCTGGTCCAGAATGCCATCGATAGATTTCAAGGTTAGCGGAACCGTGTTATTTTCCAGTACGCCGCGCCAGCCTTCAAGAAAACCGATACATTCATCGCCATAGTGAAGAATGCCCTTCTTGACAACTGCATGGATGACGGCATTCAGGCCGGGACAATCTCCGCCGCCTGTAAGCAAACCAATTCGCATCTTTCTGTAACCTCCAAAATTACTCGGGAATGTTCCCTTCACGAAAATCGCGTAGCAACTCTCCACTCGATCATATTCGCTGTATGCGGCAGGTTACAAATATGAAGCAGCAGATTTTGCTGGCGCAAATATCCGAACATACGTTAATAAATTAAAGCAATGCTTCGCTGCTCGACTTTTCTCTCCGGTTGTTCACTTTTCTTCGGCAGATATAGATTCTAGTCTGCATAAAATGCAGAGATTTGCGCCGCATACTTCTGATTTATGATGCGGCGTTTAAGCTTGAGGCTTGGTGTCAGTTCGTCCCCTGCAACGGACCATTCTTCGGGAACGATATCGAATCGCTTAATTGTTTCAAACTGAGCAAGCGAGCTGTTCACTTTATCGACAATTGCCTGATAGTGCGCTTTCACGGTCTGATTTTCAACCAGCTCCCGGCGTGTTGCAGCGTTGATTCCCTGCTGCTTCGCCCAGTCTTCGAGGACCGCAAAATTTGGCGAGATAAGCGCGCTTAGGAACTTGTGCTTGTCTCCAACTACAGCTGCCTGGCTAACAAACAAAAATGCCTTGAGCTTGTTTTCGATAGGCTGAGGCGCGATCAGTTTTCCGCCCGAGGTCTTCAGCAACTCTTTTTTGCGATCTGTGATGTAAAGGAAGCCATCCTCATCGATGCGGCCAATATCGCCGGTTCGGAACCAGTGGTCTGCATCGAAGGATTCGGCAGTCTCTGTGGGCTTGTGCCAGTAACCGGGAAATACATTCGGACCGCGGACCAGCAGTTCGCCGTCAGCCTCAATACGGCATTCAACATTAGGAAGCGGCTTACCGACAGAGCCTATTCTGTAGGCGTTGCTAGTGTTGATAGAAAGAACAGGCGAAGTTTCCGTTAAGCCATACCCTTCGAGAATACGGATTCCTACATTCGCAAACCAACCGGCTGTGTCCATCCCGAGAGGAGCTCCGCCTGCAATGTAATAACGCACGCGACCACCGAAGCCTTGGCGAATTTTTTCAAATACCAGCTTGTCTGCCAGCTTCCAGCTAAGAGATGCAGGGGTTTTACCCTCGAGTATGTCTTCTTGATGCTTTTGTCCTGTGCGGATTGCCCAATTGAAGATTCGCTTTTTCGTAGACGAAGCGGATGCCTGACGTTCTGCCTCCTGCCGTACCTTTTCAAAGACGCGCGGCACGGCAACCGCAACTGTTGGGCGTATCTCTTTCAGCGCTGCCGGGAGCTTTTCGAAGCTGGGACAATAAGCTACGGTTGCCTGCCTGGTATAAATTGCATAATCCAGATGACGGGCGGTGACATGGGAGAGCGGCAAGAAGGAGATGCAGGAATCTTCCGGAGAAATATCAAAACCCGCAAGCGAATAATTTAAATTTGAGGCGATGTTACCGTGCGTCAGCATCACGCCTTTAGGCTCGCCCGTAGTGCCCGACGTATAGATGAGGGTGGCGAGATCGATGGGAGCAACATCATACGCAGTGCGATCGAAAGCAACATCGCGCTCTGCGCCTCTCAGGTCAGCATCCTTCAGCAGCGACGACATCAGCACTGCGTCAGCCACTCCTGCATCATCCATGATGACGATGCGTTCTATGCTGGTTTTATCGCGTACAGCAGCTACTTTGTCATATTGTTGCCGGGACGATACGACAGCAACACGAGCGCCGGAATCGGCGAGCAGCAAACCTATCTGTTCCGATGTCAAAGTGGGATAAATGGGAACATCGACTGCGCCTATGGAGAGAGCAGCGAAATCCGTAACCGCCCACTCCCAGCTATTTTCAGCAAGGATGGCGACGCGGTCGCCTTTTTGGATTCCCCATTCTGAAAGCTTTTCCGCAAAAGCGCGAACCCGTTGATATATCTGGACGCTGGACAGGGGTTGCCATTTACCTGCCGCATCCACATATAAGACAGCGCGTGCGCGTGACCCGGTAGCTGCCAGGAAGAAGACATCGTTGAGTGTTTTGAGTTCGGGCACAAGAAATATCCAGACTGACTCGACCAATCTAACGGAGCAGCAGGAAATTGCCAAGCCGCTCTTTCGTTTTCCGGTTAAGTCTCATTTCGGCGGATCAGCATCGTCAGGATGAGAACGCGTTGATTCGACGCGCATGTCATGGAAGATTTTTTCCAGCTTATCCTTCATGCTTTTGTACTTCTTATAAGCATCGATTTCTTGGTTTGCAGCTTCAGTATTGCCCTGGCGGCGATACAAAGCGGCTAATCGATAGTGAGCAACATAGTTTGTCGGATCGATTTCGATAGCATGTTTCAGTAATTGCTCCGCTTTCTGATTCTGATTCATGGAAACAAGCAGTTTAGCCAGCTCCAGATCTATATCGCTGTCATCAGGCTGCAACTCGTAAGCGCGGGATTCATAGTCATAGGCAGTCTTTGTGTCTTCTCGCTTTGAAGCGATGATCCCCAGCATGAGCATGGCTTTGGCATTAGCTGGGTTTTTGGCCAATGATGCTTTAAATTCCGCCTCTGCCTGGGATCGTAAAGCATCTTCTGTCGAGTTATAGAGCAGCTCACCCAACTCAAAATCCGCATCGGAAAGATTCGGATTGATGCGCAGTGCTTCGCGATAATTTGCAATAGCTGCGGCCTGATCGTCATGCCTTGCCAGCTCGCGCGCCATGATCTGATGCATCTGCGCGCTATCGGGCGCGGCAAGCGCCATGGTCAGCATTGTCTTCTCCGCCAGATCAGAATACAGACGATAGGCAGTGTATAGGAGCGAGACATTCGTTGGTTGCGCCGCCAGTAAAGTTGATGTCACTGTCGCTGCTTTTTCGAGTTCGCCTGTGGCGCTATAGCTGTCGATCAACGCAAGTCCCACATCGTTCTTAAACTTTTCTTCTGTCAACTGGGGAAATGCGGCCTCCAGATCCCTTTGACCCGCCGTAGTATTTTTCATATGCATTTCGGCCAAGCCAAGGAGAGCACGAATCTTCCACAAAGTCGGCTGTTGCTGAACAGCGGCGCTTAAGTGCGGAACTGCTCCGGCCGCATCGCCACGAAAGAACAGAAGCACGCCTAGATTTCCCTGGGCGTCGGCATTCTGAGGATCGAGCGATACGATGGATTGAAATTCTGGAATCGCAAGATCAGGCCGCTTTTCCTGCAAATACGCATGCGCTTTCTGCGAGTGCAGTTGAATTTCCTGTTGCGTTTTATTCTCTGCCTGCGAAAACGAGACAATAGAGGTAAAAATCAAAATCAATCCGCAGCAAAGAAAGCGTGGTTTGGCGACGGTCATAGCATTCAAATCATATACAGTGCAGAGGTTAAAAAAGAAAGAGACGGCACGGAATGCCGTCTCTCAGGACTACAGGGAGGTTCAAAATCAGAAGGACACGCGAGCGGTTAACTGCATCGTACGTCCACCCACGGTTGTGGAGTTGATTTGCTGTGAAAAGAGCGTTTCAGGAAATGGCTGTCCAGGAGCTGCACCCGACAAGCTGCTTTGAGGCACCCCAAAGCTCGGATGATTGAATGCGTTGGTTGCATCAGCACGCAACTGGAATTTCAGATTTTCCCAGATGGAAAAGCTCTTACCTAACGATAAATCTACTCGGTTCAGGCCGGGGCCGTAGAGGCTATTACGCCGTACGTTTCCAAAGGTGCCATTCAGCGGCTGAGAAAATGCCGCTGGGTTATACCATTCGTAAATCGTACGATGCCTTGGAACAGGATTAATGCCCGTAGCATTCGGATACTGTGAACCGGATAAGGCGAAATTGTTATTGGCTGCAAGAGGAGTAAATGGATTACCGGTGGATAAAACCAGTGTACCTGCCAACTGCCAGCCCCCAATCGCACTATCCAGCCAGTGATTGCTGTTGAGATACCGTCTGCCTATACCAAAAGGAAGATCGTAAACAGCATATCCTTTGAAGGCGTTACGTACATCGAAGTTCGAGCTGCCGTAATTTGCCGATGGATCATAAGCATTTTGATATAACTGATCGCCCGAACGGCTGCCCCACCCCGATGAATCCTGGTCATCGAGCATATGCGACCAGACATAGTTGAAATTAAAGCTAAGGCCGGAGGTAAATCTTTTTGTTATAGAAGCTTGTAGTGAATTGTAGTTTGAGATTGCGTTGTTTGTGCTTCCTTGAATGGTTCCATAATTCGGATTCGGACGATCGCCGCTATCATTTTGCGATAGCTTGCTTTCGGGCACTTGATTGATGTCTACAGGAAAGTTCAGGTTCAAGCCATGACTGCCGACGTAGGCTATTTCACCCACCATATTGGTGCCAATCGAACGCTGAACTGCAAAGTTCCATTGATAGATTTTAGGAATGGGCGTATGGAATTGATTGTAATCGGCATTTGTTCCATTGAAGCGGGCTGGATCAGTCGATGCAGCAGTATAAGGCAGGTTAGCGCCATCGCTATCAAGTAGCACAACCGGTGTGATGCCGTTGGTTTGGTCAGAGATGCTGCCCGAAGAAGCTACCGAATTCCCCATACCCGCGCCATAGGTATCCAGGCTCCAGTTATAGGCATAAATACCAAAGCCGCCCCGGATGGTGGTAGTAGGAACCGGCAGCCATGAAAAGCCAACGCGCGGAAGCACTGTGTCATAGACGTCGGCCTGTAAAGCGTGGCGTCCATGTGCCCCTGTTTCACCAAACCAGTAGGCGCCGAGCGTGTTTGTGGCAGGATTGATAACTTCCGGATCAAAAACTGCCATATTGTTGCGTACTTCATTCCATCCATGGCGAATCTGATAACGAAGACCAAGATTAATCGTTAAGTTTGGCTTGACCTTGAAATCATCCTGGACAAACATCTGAATATCTTTCAGTCGGCCACCATATTCAGGTGATACCTTTGCGTTCCAGTTATTTGCCTGACCGAGAAGGAAATCTGCATAGTTTAAGCCTGTAGATGTATCAGGCGAGGCAACACCATTTGAATCCAGCTTCCAGTTTTGCGTGTACTGACCGCTGAAATTCATCGTTCCGGCATTCGTGTTACCCCACGCCGTGGAGTTGTCGCGATAAATCAGCATCTCTCCGCCGAAGTGAAGAATATGTTTGCCGCGAATCATTGTTACGACATCGGAGGGATCAAAGACATGCTCTTTATAGACAGCGTTGGCGCTGGGCTGAATCCACGCATAAGGATATGGAGGCCCAAACTGGATCGCAGGAAAATCGTCGGCTTTCGCAAATTCCCAGCCCAGTTGCGAGGCATAACCTTTATTCAAGGCAAGATCGCCAAAAAAATTGCCTTGCCATGTATATCCCAGCCTGGCTTCATTGATCGTGGTAGAACTGATGTTCCAAACATCGGTGATTTGTGCGTTGTTGTTATCCACATCGCCGGACTGGCAGCCGATTGGGCAAGCAGTAACTGAGTTTGGATACACAACGGGAGTATCGCTCTGGGTATCCGACATTGTCAGACGGTTGTTCGGAGTAATGTCGTAATCGAGGCGACCAAAAAACTTTCTATACGGCGTGGACTGGGGCAGGCTGGAATAGAAATTATTCTGCAACAGACCAACAGAGTTTAGATTTCCCGGAACAAACATTCCGCCTGCGATGTGGTTGTCAGGCGTGGGGTAAAACTTCTGGAAAGCAGCAGCCACAGAGTCGAACATGGATGCCGGGATGGCATTGGAACCATATTCCTCGAGGAACGATTTACGAATCGGATACGGATTGCCTTTCGCATCATGTCCAATGGTCTGCGTAGTGGGATCGTAGATCAGCGGCTGACCGGTGAAATCACCAGCTAAAACACTGGCGGTCGGTACCGTATTGTAAGAATTGCTCGCCGAACCATGATCGATTGTCTGGTCATAGTTGAAGTAAAAGAACATCTTCCGGCGAAGAATTGGCCCGCCGATTGAACCGCCAAAATTGTTATAGCGAAGAAACGGAACAGTTACCTTGTTGCCGAAGCCATAGTTTGCGGCATTCAAGGTGTCGTTTTGAAAATAGTCGTAAGCAGAGCCATGGAATTGGTTGGTGCCGCCCTTACTAATCTGATTGAAAACGACTCCGCCGATACCGTACTGAGCTGAAAATGCAGAGGTCGAAATCTGTAGCTCCGAAACGGTTTCCATAATGGCAGGGTTCGCGTTCTGGCTATGCGACAATGTTGTCGATGCGCCGTCGGCAAGAACATTGCTGTAAGGAAGGTTGCCGTTTACCGCCACAACCTGTCCCGGATTGGATGAGCCTTGGCTGCCCTTTGGAGTTCCGGATGCCCCGGGCAGCAAAATGGTGAAGTTTTCCCAATCCTGACCGACCTGAGGCAACTGAGACATGGACTTGTAATCCAGTGTCGTCGATTGTTCGCCATTTTCAGTTTTTAGCAGAGGCACATCGGTGTTGACGACTACGGATTGGCTGATAGAGCCGATCTTCAGTTGCGCGTTTACGGTCGTAAACCCCACTTGAAGAGTAATCGGGCCGCGCACCAGTTGTTCAAAGCCATCTTTGGAAAAAGTGACTTTGTAATTCCCTGTCACGATTGAAGATGTGTCGAATAGTCCTTCACTGTTCGTTACAAAGTCTTTGGAAACGCCGGTGTCAACATTTAAGACCGAGACTTTTACGTCAGGGATTAATGCCCCGGTCGTATCGGTAACTGTTCCGCGAATGTCTCCGGCATTCATGCTCTGCGCAAAGCCATTTACTGCCGAAAGAACTAACGCAAGCGCAAAACAGCCGCGAATGATCTTCCACATATTAGCCTCCTGAAAGGTACTGCACATATAGGTTTTCGTTCTTCTATGAAGCTCACGAAAACTGTTCTTGTTAAGCTGCGATTATGCGCGACGCCGGACAAACAATTTTCTGAAGACAACCGATTGTTTAAAAACGATATTCCGGCGAACAGTTGTAAATGAAAACAACTTATGTATATGCTTGTCAAGCAAATTATTTCCTGACGCCTTTCAGGCAAACCTTTGTCTAAGAGGTTATAGATTCGGGAGTTTGAGAGGCCCATCATCATGGATCACACGAATCGCCGCACCTTTCTAAAGCTCGCAGCCCTGACTGCTTCGGCAACATTTACAGTTCGCGCCTTCCCTGATACATCGACCAGGCCAGCGGGAGTTCGAGCCTGGCGCACTACAGATAAACAGCGTTTTGCAGCTATCGGAGCTCCGGAATGGAGGGAAAACGAGGCAATCTCAGCGATGAGTATTCGGCTTGACCCGGATCAGCGCTATCAGCAAATCCTGGGATTTGGCGCAGCGCTGACAGACGCTTCCTGTTATCTACTGGAACAGCTCGATCCGGCAAAACGCAAAGCATTGCTTGAGGAGTGCTTTGGTGCATCCGGTTTGCGCATGTCCGTGGCGCGAACGACTATCGGCTCGAGCGACTATTCACTGAACGCTTATACCTACGATGACACGCAACAACCTGATCCAGACCTGAAGCACTTCAGCATCGATCACGATCGCAAATATATACTTCCAGTGCTGCAGGAAGCGCAACGGGTAAATCCTGACCTGTTCTACTTTTCCTCACCATGGAGCCCGCCCGCATGGATGAAGGCTGGAAACACGCTTCTCGGCGGCTCAATGCGCAATCGATATTTTGCTTCTTATGCGCAATATTTTGTGAAGTTTCTTCAGGAATATGCAGCCAGCGGAGTGAAAATACGCGCGGTTACTGTCCAAAACGAAGTCGATACAGATCAGGATGGAAGAATGCCGCAGGCTCTATGGGGGCAGGAATACGAGATGGCTTTTGTAAAAGAACATCTTGGACCTGCCCTTCAGAAAAACCGTTTAGATACAAAGATATGGATTATCGATCACAACTATAACCTTTGGGGCAGGGCTGTCGATGAACTGAGCGATCCGGATGTCTACAAATATGTAGACGGCGTCGCGTGGCATGGATACTACGGACCGCCATCGGCGATGACTCGTGTTCACGATATGTTTCCAGATAAAAATGCATATTGGACAGAAGGTGGCCCTGACTATAAATCGCCGGATTACGCTACGGATTGGGCTAAATGGTCCAGCACATTCACGGGAATTCTGCGCAACTGGGCGCGCTGTATCGTAAGTTGGAACCTGGTATTAGATGAAAATGGCAAGCCTAATATTGGCCCCTTCGATTGTGGCGGTGTAGTGACACTAAATTCAAAGACTCAAGAGATCACGCGTAGCGGTCAATACTGGGCTTTCGCGCATTATTCGAAAGTAATAAAACCAGGAGCCTATGTGATTGCATCATGGGGGGAGCTAAAAGGCATTGAACACATTGCGTTGAAAAACCCCGATGGCAGCCATGTTTTGATTCTTACCAATACCGGCAGCGAGCAGACATTGCAATGCGCATTGCATCAGAAGTCGCTATCTGTCACCGTACCTCCAGATTCAGTGACGACTCTTACCTGGTAAAAAATCAGCGCAGATTCTTTCGCGAGGAGCGCTGCGCTGATACTTTCTTCTCTTTACTCGGAGGGGCGGTCGATTCTCTTACGACGAGCCGGGGTTTCACTGCCACTTCTTCGGAAGAAACAGATTTCTGCTGTAAGCGCTCCAGGAGGAGTTTCGCGGCCAGTTTTCCCATCTCATGCAGAGGCTGCCGGATAGTAGTGAGACTTGGGGTCTGGAATCCAGCCTGCGGCACATCATCGAAACCAATCACGGAAATATCATTCGGCACCCGAAGCCCCGCATCATGCAATGCTCGAATAGCGCCTATCGCGGCCATATCATTGAAGCAGGCGATCGCGGTGAAGCGCTGATGATTAGCCAGCAACTGCTGCACCACCGGGTATCCCAGCTCGGGAGATGTCAGATCTTTGGTAAGTTGGATTGTCAGTTCGGGACGAACAACCAATCCTAAGTCGCGCGCTACTTTTACCATTGCCTGCCAGCGCACATCCGAGTCGGAGCTGTATGGTTGTCCACGCATAAAAGCAATTGTGCGATGACCAAGATCATAAAGATGGCGCACTGAAAGCTCGGCAGCAGCATTGTGATCAAGAACGACATTCGTAACATCCTTGATTTTGCTGTGCCCCGCGACAGCGATAGCCGGGACACCCAGCTTATGACCCAGGTGCGTATCAATAGCGATAATTCCCTCTGCCCCGCGGCTTACCAGCATATGTGGGTATTGTTCAATAAGGTCAGCACGATGCCGATGATGCGCGATGAAATAGAAATAATTTTCTTCGAGAAGATGATCTCCAATTCCACTCATCACTTCTGTGTGATATCCGTCTGCCAATACAGGAACAAGAATGCCGATGGTCATCGTCCGGCGGTTTCTCAGGGAGCGGGCGACGAAGCTGGGCTGGTAATTGAATTTTCGCGCCGCCGAACGAATACGTTCCCTTGTTGCCTCTGGAATCGATCGGCCAGGCACGTTATTCAGCACTACAGAAACAGTGGCTGGATCGAGGTTTAAATGTGACGCCAGAACCTTCAATGTCACAGGTTCGGCGGAATGGTCTGTTTCTCTCTTCTTACTCATCAGGATTGACCGCTACCCCACACAAAGTCCAACTTTCTTTCAGCTTATCGTACAGCGGCAAATTCCCTCTTATGAGTACAAACATCATCTGCTCCCGCTCTGCTTCATTGGGCCAAAGCAGCGTGATGGGTGTCAAGATATTTATTAAATAAACAAACGTTTGCCTCATTAAGATAACTTCACAGCTGCAGGCGAACTTTACAGCGTGTTAAGGCCGCGGCAATCCCAAGCATAGCTATTGTGAAGACAACGGATCGTATTACTCCATGCCACCCCATCGTCCAATGCTGCTCAAAATATGTAAGACCGATAGCGGAAACCGCGAAGTAGTAGAGATCCGGGAGTAGATATGTGAGTAAAGTATTAGCGCCTGCCGGATAGACAAAAAAGGCCCAGCGAATGTGCTTCTTCACATCGCAAATCCAATAAAGTAACGTAAACGACGCCACAGCTGCCGCAATGCTGTAGAGGCTCCATGTAGGAGTGGCGCGAATCTTGGAAATGCCGAGAGGTGTCAGCAGCTTACCGGCTATCAGCGAAATCGCTGCAAATCCTAACGCTAAAAATACTCTCCGGGGAAGATTTTGCCATCTATATTCGCCCAGGAAGATCACCGAGGTGACGATGCCGGCCATGGTAATCGACGCCATGGCCCCGCTATCCAAGGGCCAGATATAAAGCGGTAAATGCTTCGGCAGCACTATCCATTTGTCTACACATAAGGCGTTGAAGGTGACTAGCGCGATTAACCATATCAACGGGCTCCATAGCCAGCGCCGGGTAGAAATATAGAGGACTGAAACGGCGAAATAGGTGTAACCGATCAAACCCAATATCTCAGGGTAGGAGCCGTCAATCCATCCGGGATCGCCTGTGGGCGTTGTGCGGCGAAAGATGGCGTACATAAAGATGACTATGGCGAGGCCGATGACGCGGAGCAGTCGGTGCGCTACCGCCCTCGGTTCCGGGCCGGTGTACACACTGAGGTACAGCACTGCGCCGGAGAGCGCAATGAGCGCCCAGACGCTGCCGCTTATGCCCATCCGGGCTGGATCGGCCTTTTCGGCATTTGCCAGGATGAGCCCAAGAACGATGAGGCTGGCGGACCTGACAATGACATGCCACCATAATCCGCGTACAGTTCCTTTCTTTAGCCGCTGCCTGAAAGCGAGCGGCATCGAGAGACCGATGATGAAGAGGAAGAAAGGATAGACCATGTCTACGTAGGTCATGGCATCCTGACTGGCCTTGGCATGGTAGGTCCACCATGGAAGGCCGTGAACGCTGGCCAGGTCGTTGACGAAGATCATGACCGCAATCGTAAGCCCGCGGAAGATGTCGATGGAGGCTAGGCGGGGTGCTGAAGGTTTCTTTATCGTCGCAGAGGAAGGTATTGCTGCCATAGTTGTCACTGGGGGCCACCTTGTGTCGAGGGAGTGGGCTGCAGCAGGCCGGCATCGATGGTGTCCAGCAGCGTGCCGGAAGGATCATCGGCATAGTCCCAGAACATGATGCCTCCCAGGTTATGCTCGATTACATAGGTACACTTCAACCGGAGCGATTCCGTGTCTTCGTAGGAGACGAACGTCTTCTGCGCGGGACTGTAGAGGTATGGTACGGATGAGGCTGCATCCCAATACCGGTTAAAGCCGTGACCCAGCATTCCGGCGGTGATGCTGCTGTAGGAGGCAAAGGCATTGGGAACAGGCTTGCCTGGCTGATAGAGGCCGTTGCTTGCGGCCGGCACATCTCCCCAAACATGGCCGTAGAAGGGCACACCGAGTATGATCCTGGCGGCGGGCACACCTGCCTTCTCGAAGTCCCGGACAGACTGATCGACTGATATCTTCTTGGGGTCTGCGGGATTGGTGTAGAGCGGGGCGTGATGGCCAGTGATCTTGTCGGAGTCAGGCTCGTAGTAGTCGTAGGCCATCAAGTTGACCGTGTCTACATACTTCTGCACCTCTCCCATTTCCGTGTGGTCCAGAAACTCGCTGGATGCTCCGGCGGCGATGGAGAGCAGCAGCTTACGGTGTCCGGTCTTCTCTTCGCGGTCGAAGCGATCTCGGAGCTCCTTCAGCAAAAGAGTGTAGTTGTGCTTATCTTCCGGGCGGAAGCGATTCCCGGCTCCGATGAGGCCGGGATATTCCCAGTCGATATCGAGGCCGTCGAGCTGGTACTTGCCGATGAATGCTACGACGCTATCGATGAATTGTCGGCGGCTCTGCTTCGTGAGAGCCATGTCAGAGAAGTTCCCTGACCAAAGCCATCCGCCTACAGATACCAGCACTTTGAGCGAGGGATTCTGCTGCTTGAGCGCCACCAGCGTCGGGATGTTCTGCTCATCTTCCGGAAAGCCGTTCACGATTCGGCCATTCTGCAGGTTGGCGAAGGCATAGTTGATGCGCGTCAGCTTACGCGCTGCGACATCTCCGGGTTGAAGGCGTTGATGCTGCGGGAAGACATAGGCAATGACTTCGTGGCTCGCAGCGGCAAAGCTCCCTGCCGGCAGAAAGAGGCTCATCAGACAGGCTAAAAGAAGCGCAGGCTTGTACCGCAACGCGGTATTCAGTGAAGTTCCCTGTTGTCTCAAGGTTCGCTCCCGTTAAGATTGCTAAATTATACGAATGCGAACGCGGATTCCAGTTCTTCTATGCGCAGTATGGGTGGCAACGGCCTGTTTTGGACAAGTGCGCGTGCTGGTGGATCAGGTTGGTTATGAGGCTATGGCTCCGAAGCAGGCGCTGATCGAAGGCACATCCGGCGATCATCCACAGACGTTCGCTCTGGTCGATACCGAGACAGGACAGACTGTGCTCGATGGCAAGCTGACGGAAGCGGGCGAAGTGCATGCATGGAAGGGCCGCGTATTCTGGCTGGCGGACTTTTCGTCATGGCAGAAGACTGGACATTACGCGCTTAAGGTTGGCGAAGCATCTTCCTGCACATTCGACATCAATCATGATCTGCTGGAGCGCAGCACACTTTCCAACGTGATCTATTACTTCAAAGGGCAGCGTTCGAGCGGGCTGATCGATCAGGCGGACAGGCATCTGCGGTTGCCGGATGGATCCGGATATGTGGATGCGCACGGCGGCTGGTATGACGCGACCGGCGATTACGGCATCCATCTCTCGCATCAGAATCTGACTTCGTACTTCAATCCGCAGCAGGTTCCGCTTACGGCATGGAGTTTGCTGAAGAGCTACCTCGTGCTGGTTTCGCGTCACGATGACAACTTCAGTGAATATGAGCGCCGTCTGCTGGACGAAGGGCTTTTTGGCGCGGACTTTCTGGTGCGCATCAAGCGTCCGAATGGGTCATTCTTCGAGAGCATTAACGGTCCGGGCAAAGATAAGCTGCCGCAGGATCGCGAGATCGGCAATCCGAACTGGCGCACGCAGATCAAAACGAATGCGAATGACTCGACGGAGAAGCAACTGCGGATCACAGGACCGCATGTGTATGAGGCGAGCTTTCGGTCGGGCGGCGGCATGTCGATTGCAGCGCTGGCGCTGGCCAGCACGATGCCGGCGGAAGGCGATTTCCCTCGCAGCACATATTTGATGACGGCGGAAGATGCATTCGATTTTCTCGACAAACATAATGCAGAACTGCTGAACGATGGTAAAGAGAATATCCTTGACGACTACTGCGCGCTGATGGCGGCCACGGAGCTGTATCGCGCGAGCAAGCTGCCGAAATACAGGGCGGCTGCCGATGCCCGCGCCGCGCACCTGATGGCCCGGCTTACCAGCGAGGGCCGTTTCCACGACTATTGGCGGGCTGACGATGGCTCGCGGCCTTACTTTCATCCTTCGGATGCGGGGCTTCCGGTGGTGAGCCTGCTGGAGTACGCGCAGGTTGCGGACTCGAATGCGAAGGCGAAGGTGCGTGATGCGGTGAAGCGATCGTTGAGCTTCGAGCTTGCGGTTGCGTCTGAGGTGAACAATCCTTTCGGTTATGCGCGCCAACTGGTGCGCATGGGCGACGGCACGGTGAGGACGGCGTTTTTCTTTCCGCACGATACGGAGGCTGCTCCGTGGTGGCAGGGCGAGAATGCTCGGCTGGCTTCACTGGCGGCTGCGGCGCGCATGGCTGCACCCCTTTTCGATGATGATCCGGCATTCCAGAAGCAACTGGAGCAGTATGCGTGGAACCAGCTGCATTGGATTCTGGGGCGGAATCCGTTCGATGCAAGCATGCTGATGGGGAGCGGCCACGGCAATGCTCCTTATATGTTCTTCAACTCTTATAAGTACACCAGTGCTCCGGGAGCGATCATCAACGGCATCACGGCTGCTTCAGACGACGAGGACGGCATTGCCTTCAATGAGGGCTATGCGGTGACAGGCAAGGATGATGATTGGCGGTGGACTGAGCAGTGGCTTCCTCATGCGGCCTGGTACTTGTATGCCGTGAGCCTGCCGCATCGATAAGAGTATCCCCCTCCTCTCTGCATTTTTCTCCCTTCATTTGTTTTCAATAGTCTAGCGGGATCAATTTCCCTGCTATCTTGTTGATTCTGTTTACGTTAGCAGATTCTAGCGTTGGCCTCTCGGCACGTTTTCGGGGACGGATTTCTGAAGGCCGGAACGAGGACCGACGTGTTCCGGCCTTCGTGATTTACATGGCAACGGCGAGAAAGCGGAGGCGTACGTAATCGGCAGTCCATTTGCCGAGATCATCGCAAAGGACGGGCTTGAGCAAATGTACCGATGCGTCTAAAGCAGATTCGCGTTCGGCTGACGGAAGCTGCTCAAAGAGTCCGCGGCGGAAGGTTTCGAGCCAGCCGCGCATGCCGGTTTCGGGCAGCGGCGTGGGGCGCGGGATCAACTCAATGTAATGCACATCGAAGCCATGATGGCGGAGGCGCGCCTCGTATGCGGCTGGAGTTGGGAAATAGTTGTGCTCGACCTCGACGGCATTGATTCCATATTTTGCAAAGACGGCAAGCAAAGCGACTTGAATGGCGGCAATGTTTCCGTGTCCTCCCATTTCGGCAACGAAGCGGCCGCCCGGCTTGAGCGCGCGATGCACGCCGGCAAGAACCGTGTCCTGGTTGCGCATCCAGTGCAGAGCAGCATTGGAGAAGACGGCATCGAATTCATGATCGAAGTCGAGCGCGTCGGCGCTCATTATTTGGGCGTCGATGCCCTGCGCCTGCGCGGCGGCAACCATGCTGGCGGAGCTATCGATACCTCTGACGCGCGCTCCTGCGGCTGCAAGCTTTGCAGTGAGAGCGCCGTCGCCACAGCCGAGGTCGAGAATACGCTCATTGGGTCGAGGATCGAGGAGATCGACGACACCTCCGGCGAGATCGGCTACGAAACGTCCATTCCGCGCATATTGAGTTGCGTTCCATGTTTGCTCTGTCATGGGTTCATTGTAGATTGAATCGGATTTTTATCTTTGTGGCTTCGCTCAGGGGCTCAGAATGGGTGACCCGGTTTTTCTAAACCCGTAATGTGCGGCGCTCGATCAGTTTCTGGTAGCGCTCGCCTTTGAGGATGCGCTTGACGTAGATGCCCGGGGTGATGATGTGGTCGGGATCAATCTGGCCGGGCTCTACCAACTCCTCCACTTCGGCGATGGTGATTTTTGCGGCGGTTGCCATCATCGGGTTGAAGTTGCGCGCGGTCTTGCGATAGACGAGGTTTCCGGCAGTATCGCCTTTCCATGCCTTGATAAGCGCAAAGTCGGCTTTCAGCCAGCGTTCCAAAATGTAGGGACGACCATCAAACTCACGTGTATCTTTACCTTCAGCCACGAGTGTACCGACGCCTGCGGGTGTGTAGAAGGCGGGGATTCCGGCGCCGCCTGCGCGGATGCGCTCGGCGAGGGTGCCCTGAGGAACGAGGTTGAGGTTCAGCTCGCCGCGCAAGACTTTGCTTTCGAGGAGCTTGTTTTCGCCTACATAACTGCCGGTATGTGAGGCGATCATATTTTTTTCCAGCATGCGGCCCATGCCGAAACCGTCAACGCCCATGTTGTTGCTGATAGTATGCAGGCCGCTGATATCGCGGCGCACAAGCGCTTCGATAAGATTTTCGGGAATGCCGCAGAGGCCAAAGCCGCCGATCATGATGGTTGCGCCGCTGGGGATGTCTTTGACGGCCTCATCGGAGCTTGCAACAACTTTTTTCAAACTGTTCTCTCCTGCGATGCTAAAGCACGGAGCAGGATACTCGAATGGTTGCCGATACGCCAAGCGCAGCAGATTTAGCGTGTATGGCAAATTGATCTTCACAAACACAGCGGTTTGTGCGGTACGATGAACATCGTACCTGGATCATTGGAGGATAAGGAAATGCTGAAGGGGTTTCGTGATTTTATTCTGCGGGGCAATGTCGTGGATCTGGCCGTGGCGGTGGTGATTGGCGCAGCCTTTACCGGCATCGTCAACTCATTGGTCAAAGACATCATCAATCCACTGATTGCGGCTATTTTCAAGAAGCCGGATTTTTCCTATCTCGTCCTGGAGATTAACGGCGGTAAAATTACTTACGGCAATTTTTTGAACCAGCTGATCTCGTTCCTGCTGATCGCTGCCTCTGTGTATTTTCTGTTTGTGCTTCCGGTAAACAAGCTGATGGCGCGCTTCTTTCCTGCGAAGGCCGAGCCGCCGAAGACGCATCCATGCCCGCAATGCCTCAGCGATATTCCGCTGGAAGCGAAGCGGTGCTCGCATTGTGCGCAGCTGGTGGCTTAAGTCTGCACGACGATTCGGTTTGTGCGCGGCATAGCGTCCGCGCACTATTGTTTTTGCGGCCATTGCAGTATCTTTTGATTTTTGTCAACTGGGCGACATTATTTGCAGGTACAGTATCACGATAACCATTTATTTATGGAGGAATCCCGATGCCGCTCCCAACCGATGAAAAAGCACTTGCCCTGGGCCACGAAATATTAGAGACATTCGATAAAGCTTTTCATGGGCCGTATCCCGGCTTTCGCGCAGCCCATGCAAAGGGGGCTCTGCTCACGGGGAAATTTGTGCCCGCGGCAGAAGCTCGTTCACTGACGCGCGCTCCCCATATCGAGCGCGAGTCTACGCCGATTTCGGTTCGATTCTCCGACTCAGCGGGGATTCCAACCATTGCCGATAATGATCCGCAAGGCGCAGGGCCGCGAGGATGCGCGATTCGCTTTCACCTGGCGGAGCATGTGCATACAGACATCGTAAGCCACTCGACGAATGGCTTCCCGGTGCGCACGGCGGAAGAGATGGTGGAATTTGTCAAGGCGCTTATCGCTTCAGGGCCGGATACTCCGCATCCGACGCCGGTGGAGACGTTTTTAGGAACGCACCCGGCGGCGCTGGCTTTTGTGCAGACGCCAAAGCCGATTCCTACGAGCTTTGCGAAAGAGAATTTTTTCGCGGTCAGCGCATTCAAGTTCACGAACAAAGAGGGGGTTTCGCGGTACGGGCGATATCGCGTGCTTCCTGAACTGGGGACGGAGTATCTGGATGCGGACGCTGCGGCGGCCAAAGCTCCGAATTTTCTTTTCGACGAATTGACGCAGCGGCTGGCGAGCGGGCCGATAAGATTTCAGATATTCATACAGCTGGCGGAAGAGGGCGATGTAACCGACAATGCCACGATTCACTGGCCGGATGACCGCAAGCTGCTGAAGTTTGGCGAGATCACGCTGGATGCATTGGCTCCGAACAACGAGGCGGAGCAGAGGCAGATTATCTTCGATCCGATTCCTCGCGTAGATGGGATCGAGGCTTCGGCGGATCCACTTTTTGAGCCCCGGGCAACGGTGTATCTGATGAGCGGACGGCGGAGACGCTCGGCG
Organism: Alloacidobacterium sp.; assembly: GCA_035547425.1. Taxonomy (GTDB): domain Bacteria; phylum Acidobacteriota; class Terriglobia; order Terriglobales; family Acidobacteriaceae; genus Alloacidobacterium. Next base: position 90,253 of record DASZUU010000050.1, read on the forward strand.
GGACAGCACTGAGTTTTGGGTCGATTGATCCCCCCTTCGTTCCTCAGAGCCAGGATCGAGCAGACGCGTTTACGGTCTGCCGAATTCTCAATCCACTTGGGGTAGAGTCCTGGAACGCAGAGAGAAGCCGATGCAGCACATCATTGCCGGGGCGGTCATGACGGCGATGGCGTGCTCCGTCGGCATGTGGCTTAAGGATGCTCTCATCGCTTCATGCGATCGTTCATAGTGTAATCTTTCTGTTTACATCTTCCTTCGTCAAGGAGCAGCCCTCTTGAACCGTCGCGCTCTTGCCAGTTGCCTCTGCCTTTCCGCGCTTGCGATTTCACTGCCTGCGCAAAATTCCGATACGTCGTCGCCGGTTTTCGGTTATCGCGATTTTTCTGCACAGGCCAGGATCGACCAGCAGTTCCTCGCCGTTCCGGATGCAAAGCTGGCAGGCGAAGAGCTGAAGACGCTTACGGCTGCTCCGCACATTGCGGGATCGAAGGAAGACCACGACACGGCGCTCTATGTTGCCGAGAAATTCAAGGCTGCCGGGCTCGATACGAAAATCGTGACCTACAAGGCATGGCTCAATCTTCCCAAAGAAATTCATGTAACGGCTACGGACGCGAACGGAAAAGTTTTAATGACAGGCCCGACCCGGGAACACGTCGAGGGTGATCCGTTCGATAAAGACCCGCGCGTGGTCACGCCGTTCAATGGCTCGTCGCCATCGGGCGATGTAACTGCTGAAGTTGTCTATGCCAATTACGGACGGCCCGAAGATTTCAAAAAGCTGGACGATCTGGGGGTCAGCGTAAAAGGCAAGATTGTGATGGTGCGGTATGGCGGCAATTTTCGCGGAGTGAAGGTTTATATTGCGCAGCAGCGTGGAGCTGCGGGCGTCATTATCTATTCCGACCCGGCGGATGACGGCTATTATCGCGGCGATATGTATCCGAAAAGCGCGTACCGTCCGGAGACAGGCGTGCAGCGCGGCGCGGTGCAGTTTCTCTTCAAATATCCGGGAGATGCAAGCACGCCGGGAATTGCCTCCACGCCTGACCTGCCGGAATCGAAGCGTTTGAAGCCGGAGACAGCGCCGAATATGCCGCAGATTCCCGCGACGCCCATTTCCTATCACGACGCTGCTCCAATTTTGCAGGCGTTGAGCGGCGCGGTGGTGCCCCACGGCTGGCAGGGCGCGTTGCCGTTTACCTACCATGTTGGCCCCGGCGGTGTGAAAGTACATATGGTGCTGAAGCAGGATTTTGCTTATCGCGATATATGGGACGTGATCGGGACAATCAAAGGCACGGAATGGCCGGATGCATGGGTGGTTTCGGGCAATCATCGCGATGCGTGGGTGTACGGCGCGGTTGATCCGAATAGCGGAACGGCAGCCATGCTGGAAGCAGTGCACGGTATCGGCGAACTGCTGAAGACGGGATGGAAGCCGAAGCGCACGATCGTTTTCGGCAGCTGGGATGCGGAAGAAGAAGGACTGATTGGCTCAACCGAATGGGCAGAGGACAATGCCGAGGCCTTGAGCCATGCAGTGGCATACTTTAATACCGACGTGGGCGTTGCTGGCCCTGATTTTGAAGCGGCTGCTGTTCCGTCGCTGAAAACATTTGTTCGCGAGACAACGAAGCTGGTTCTCAGCCCCAAGGGCGGCACAGTGTATGAGCAGTGGCTGAAGACGCAGAAGGAAGGCGAAGGCCATCATCGCGGAGCGAATGCCGCTGCGGACAAGAATGAAGCCGAGATCGGCGATCTCGGCAGCGGGTCAGACTATACGCCGTTCATTCAGCATCTGGGCGTGCCATCCACGGATATTGGATCGAGCGGGCCTTACGGCGTCTATCATTCCGTCTTCGATAACTACAACTGGTTCATCAAGAATGCCGATCCAACGTTTGTCATCGAGCAGCAACAGGCGCGTGTTTTCGGCATCGAAACACTGCTGATGGCGGATATCGATGTGCTGCCGTATGACTACGTGACATACGGAAAGGAAATTGGCGAATATCTGGACGCAGCGAAGAAAAAGGCTGCGGATAACGGCGTTTCCGGATTGGATTTTGCTCCTGCAATTGCGGCTGCGCAGCAGTTCACGGCTGCGGCAGGCGCTGTTCGCAAGAAACAGGAGAGCTTCCCTTCGGATGCAACTGCCCTGAATACGCAACTGCGCGCAGTAGAAAGTGACCTGCTTTCATCGAAGGGCTTGCCCAATCGACCTTGGTACAAGCACACCATCTACGCGCCCGGCGAATATACGGGCTACGCGGCGGTGGTGATTCCGGGCGTAAATGAAGCCATTGACGCCAAGGACAGCGCGCGGGCAGCATCGCAATTGGCGGTGCTGACTGAGGCCATCCATCGCGCAGCAGCCACGCTGGAGGTGGCAGCTAAGTAGATTGCAGGCGCGAGGAATTGCGCCACCACTGAAACAGAAGCACGAGCGCAATGAAGATGAGCGCGAGGGTGAGGCCTGTCCATATGCCGATGATTCCCTGCTGCCTGTGAAAGCAGAGGAAATAGCCAAGCGGCAAGCCAAGGATGCAGTATCCGATAAAGTTGGCAATGGCAGGCATGCGGGTCTCTCCCAAGCCGCGCAGTGCTCCGGTGGAGATGGTCTGAATGCCATCAAATATCTGGAAGGCCGCGGCCAAAGCGAGCAAAGGAACGCCCATGCGGACAACCTCTTCCTGGTTGGTGTAGATGATGAGAATGGCGTGAGGGGCGAAGAGAAAAACCGGGGCGGCACATGCCATAAAGCTGACGCCAATCGATAGGGCCATCCATCCGGCGCGACGAGCGCGAGCCATATCGCCCGCACCGAAGGCGTGACCTACGGCAACGGCAGCAGCGGCAGACGTTCCTAAAGGAACCATGTAGGAGAAGGCCGCGCAATTAAGCGCAATTTGATGTGCGGCGAGCGCGGCGGGCGCGAGGCGTCCAGCCATGACGGTAGCTGCGCCAAAGGAGCCAACTTCCAGCACAATTTGCCCGGCGGCGGGCAGACCGAGCCGCAGCAAGGAACGAATGCGGCTGGAGACAATTCCGGGCCAGCGCGCAAAGAGTGGGTGCCCGCGTCCGGCTTCGTTCTTCCATGCGGCAAAGATGAGGACGGCGGCCATGTAGGCGCGGGCAAAGCAGGTGGATAACGCAGAACCGCGCACGCCCATGGCGGGCAATCCGAGATGCCCGTAGATGAGCGCCCAGTTCCCTGCCCAGTTGATGAGATTGGCGGAGATAAGGGCGAAGGTGACAGGAGCGACGCGCTTGACTCCCTGCAGGTAGCGGCGAAAGGCGGCGTAGATCAGCAGGGGCAACGTGCCCCAGTTGAGCACGCGGAGATATTGCGTTGTTTGCGCGCTTACCGATGGATTTGTGCCGATATAAGGAAAGATGAGCGGCGCGGTCCAAAGGAAAACCATGAGAAACGGCGTGAATATGATGGCGACATATACGCCCTGGGAGAGCCAGCGATGGCACTCGTCGAAATCGCCGCGCCCATAGGCTTGCGAGACAAGCGTGTCGAGGCCGAGAAGGATGCCGATGCCGAAGAGCGCAGGCGCGTAGTAAATGGCGTTGCCCATGCCAACTGCGCCGATAGCTTCTGCGCTGAGGCGGCCCACCATGATCGTGTCCACAATGGACATGGACATCCATCCCAACTCAGACAAAATGACGGGGATGGCAAGCGAGAGCAGGGAGCGCAGCTCAGTCTTCCAATGCGCGGATTGCGTGCGGACGGGCATCCTGCCAGTTTAGCGAATGTGCTTGTGGATGAGGGGCGGTGTAAATTACATGCTGAAATCTTTAATTACTCTGCCGCTTACATAGGTAAATCTTGTCACAAATAGATAGACTGATTGGTCGTACTTATTGATGTTCAGTGGACAACTGATGGCTCGTCTGCCATACTGCGAAACTTTCTCGGCGACAGTTCAGCTTTTGGAGCATATTTTGCCAATCGTCAATTTGGGGTAGCTCGCCTCCATTACCTTCCATTGCATCCCTAAATACACTGCACAGGCATTGCTTTCTGGATGGCCCGCTACCTTCAAGCACGAAACGATCCCGACAAGCCTCCAGGCGCTTTAGGATCGCCTCAACTGCCTTCGGTGAATAGGTGGAATCTGTTTTGCTCACTCGGCGAGCTTCCGCAATCGTGTCATGCTCTTTGCGGTGTGCATCATAAGATTTATATAAATCTGCACCTAGCGTTGTTGCTTCAAACAATGCTTTAGTCAACGAAAGAACTTCAAGCCAAATTTCAAATGATCCCATACGGGCCAAAGCATACTACGACATAATGCGAAATAACAGACTTTGGGACGCCCCGCGTTCAACTAAAAAGCACAGTCTCAATTTCTCTAATTGCAGTGGATTGTCTCATTGTTTCATCTCGCATCAATGAGCATAGCTTCGCAAATGCTCGTTGCCCCTCGGGTGAAAGAGTCTGTGTCCCGAGGTCTATGAATTGGGCTAGGGCGTGAATTACGCCGGGACTGCCATATATAGCGATTCGAGATCGTGCGTCGGTTACAATAAGCCGGCCGTCTAGCTCACTTACACGGTCCCCACCGTCTTGTTGCGCCCGCCCTACTTTAGCGAATCCGCGAAGGAAATCGGCGTAGGCGTTGGAGCGCAGTTCTTGTAAATGCTTTAGTTGTTCGTTGCGACGAGCTAGAAACGCGCCAAATGTCGCTCCCAAAGTCGCTGCAACGAAAGTTATGCCGGTCTGAATCAACAGAATATGAAAATTCATGGTAGCTATTTTCAACGGAAGGATAGCAAACTCACCCGCTCATGCATTGCCTGTAAATCCGCAACCACAAGATTTCGCGCATATGCGACGGCGCGTTTCTTTCTGAACGCCCGTCATCGCGTATAATCAATCAATAAGACACACCTACCCTTACCCGGAGAGATGGCCGAGTGGCTGAAGGCGCACGCTTGGAAAGCGTGTTTAGGGGAAACTCTAACGTGGGTTCGAATCCCACTCTCTCCGCCAGCGAAACCCTTCCTCGCTCAAATATCAGGTAATCAATTTTCTGGTTACAACAAGATAATGTTTTGGAACTAAAGAGTGTCTAGGCAAGATGTTCGCGAGCGGGTACATTCAAATCATTGAGTAGCACTTGGGGGAGGGCTACTGAATTGTTAGCGCCAGTGGACAAACTGTTCACTGGCGTTTTGCATTTTACTATTGCTTTTCTGGGGAATCAGACTTGTCACATTACCTCCGTAATTACTGCCTGGATGGGAAGTTATGTCATATTGATGCTTCCCTCCCCCAGAAAAGTGAGCATTCATGTCCTCTTCCCGTCGTTCTTTTGTTCCGCTCAAGAATTGCGCACTGCCTGAGCCGCTTCATAGCGGAAACGAATACTATCTTTGTCCCACTGGATTTGCCTTGAATCTTCAACATGCGGAGGCGCAGAAAGAGGAAGCGTCCGCGAGCTGCGCGATGGATTTAGCCCACGATGAATTGAGCCGCCTGCAGAAGCTGGAGGTTCTAAAGACTGCGGTTACCCATCGCCATAATGCAATGAATGCCCAGTTTGAACATATAAAAGATTGCTTTATTTGCTCGGTTGCATTTGGATTGACGCCTGATCCCACGCCGGATCCGAAGAGGGCTCCCTCTCTTTTCGATCGGCTGATCAAGCTGGCGAAAGTGAATTCCCTTTCGCATTGAATGGCGTATCGTGCTTCAAGGCCGGCTCACGTCCTGCGCAAACTAGGATCAGGACGTGACTGAGTCGAGAAATATCAGTAATAATTTGAGACACTTACGTCCACGGAATTCTCAGCAGGCAGAGAATTTCCCGGATGATTTCAGCTTTAATTTGCACAGCCTTTTTCGCTTTTTATTCGCTATAATGGCGGCATGGATTTTCGTGGCCCCATTCCTCGTACGCATCCTTTTGTGATTACCTGCAAGCGCTGCGGAGAGAACATTGCCGCACCGGTAGAAACGATCCCGGATAGCTGGATTATTGCGCAATGTCCATTGTGCCGGGAAAAACGCCGCTACCTGCCGAGCGAAATCTTCCAGGGGAGATTGTCATTCGACTTCAATGCGTGGGCGCGAAAAGCCGGGCGGAGAGCCCTGTAAGGATCAGGAGCTATGGATGCCAGCTCCCGGCATTTGTCTGTCGCGTACCCTTTGCCTACACTGTCTGCTATGACGATGCCAGCGCGGACACTTGGCGCCCTGAAGCTGGAAGTGCAGAAATCTTTGATTGCTCGCACCGTGCAGATGCCGGTGCAGCAATTTATCCATACACAAGGCGTGAGCAGCGCTTTTTTGTTAACGTCAGCCATTATCGCGCTGGTTTGGGCAAACTCTCCCTGGAGCGATTCTTATAACCATATCTGGCATATCGAGCTGACCCTTTCCGGATTAAAGCTCCCGCTGCATGCATGGATTAATGACCTGATGATGGCGCTGTTCTTTTTCCTGGTGGGCATGGAAATCAAGCAGGAAATTGTGAATGGCGAGTTGGGAAACATACGCCGCGCTTCCCTTCCTATTTGCGGAGGCCTGGGCGGGATGGTGGCGCCGGCGCTCATTTATGCGGCTCTGAATTATGGGAAGAGTGGAGCGCACGGGTGGGGTGTCCCCATGGCGACGGATATTGCTTTTTCGCTGGGTGTGCTGGGCCTGGTAAAAGGTGTTCCGGCAGAGTTGAAAGTGTTTCTGCTGTCTTTGGCGATAGCGGACGATATCGGCGCGATTGCGGTCATCGCATTCTTTTATACCGATACGCTGCACCCGCACTATCTGGTGATCGCAGCGCTGCTGCTGGCGATTATCGTATTGTGCCGGAAGATTGGATTTGGGCGGCAGATTTTTTATGCCGCACTCGGATTCGCCGTCTGGGTTGCTGTGTTGCGGTCGGGCATTCACGCCACGATCGCCGGAGTCATTCTCGGTTTCCTGATGCCGGTGACGGCAGAAGTATCTCTGGAGGCTTTTGACGAGCTGGAATTGCCGATGATGGACGAATTCCGGAAGGCGCGTGCCGCAGATGATATTCCGGCAGCGATGCGGCAACTAGGGGCAATCGAGTATCTGGTATCACGGACCGAATCGCCGGCGGACCGCGTGACGCGCAAACTGCACGATTGGATTGCTTACCTGGTGCTGCCGCTGTTTGCCTTGTCGAATGCCGGGGTAATGTTTTCAGCAGATGGGCTGCCATATCTGTTGCATAGCCCGGTGGCCTGGGGAACTCTTCTTGGGCTTCTGCTCGGCAAGCCCATCGGCATTTTTTCCGCATGCTGGCTTGCGACGAAATTGAGGATTGCCGAATTGCCGGGATCGGTTCGCTGGCCGCATCTGGCGTGCATCAGCGTGCTGGCGGGAATCGGATTTACCGTTTCGTTATTTATCAGCGCACTGGCGTTTGACGATGCAGCCCAACTCAATGCTGCAAAGACAGGTACGCTGATCGCCTCTCTGCTGGCAGGAGTCTTCGGCTATTTACTGCTGCGGCAATGTAGTCGAGCAGATACGTAAGGCTACGCGGTTTCTCCTCTTGCATGATCCAGAGCTCGAAGATGCGCCGGTAAATACGGCCTGATAAGAAATTGATACGCTGCTCCACCGATAACGCCGCCAATAAGCGGGCCGACGATGGGAATCCACCAGTAATTGTCGGGCGAGGGTAGAGCCGACGCGCCCCAGCCTGCAAAAAAGCAGAAGAGGCGGGGGCCAAAGTCGCGCGCCGGGTTGATGGCCCAGGCCTCCAGATACCCCATGGATGCGCCGATGAGCGCAACGAGAAGACCGATCATGAAGGCACCGGAATTGGCTTTCGGAGCCATATCGTTGTACTGCTCGGTAATAGCGAAAATTCCAAAGATAAGGAATGCCGTCAGGACGATCTGATCGACGAAAGCGTGCATGGGCGTAATGGCCAAGCCAGGATGCGTGAAGAAGACACCGGCGGCTCCTCCTGCAGCGCGGGTAAGGTGCGATGCTTCGTTGAAGTGATCGATAACCGGCGAATAAAGCATGTAGACCAGCGCTGCTCCGATGAAGCCGCCGATGACCTGAGCTATGCAATAAGGAATTACCTTGCGCCACGAAAATTTTCGATAGAGCGCGAGAGCGAGCGTAACCGCGGGATTAGCATGGGTTCCGGTAACGGAGCCTGTGGCATAAATGGCCATGGTGACGGCAAGGCCCCAGGCGATGCAAACTCCCCAATAGGCGTTCTGGTATGGGCTGGGCGAATACAGCGAATACATGGCGGCAACTGAGTCGCCGAACGCAATGATAATGAACACAGCAATCGCTTCGGAGAGCAGTTCGCCCACCCATTGTTTCTTCATCGTTCTATTTCCCCGGCGCTATATGTATTTGAAATTTTGTGACGTTGCGAGTGTATCGTGAGTGGCGTTGCAGGCTCCAGTGGAAGCCGCCATCCATGCTCGATTGGCTTTGTAATGCCTGATGGCGACGCACGCCAACATGGTAGGTATCAGGGGTAACCGATGTGTCCGCGAAGCCCCCAGCACATCTGCGTTGACCTTGTGTGTAGTGCATGGATCAGCGACCGCAGCGGGTGTCTCTCGCATGAGAACAATTTAACGTTCTTTATTTCGTGGCAACACGCTGCCGGGCTGCTGCTGTGACGAGAATTGCAGGTCGGTTTGGTTGCAGTGATGTTCCTTCTCTTTTCCGGCCAGGTTTGTTTCTTTGCCCTCCGTTGTAATGGTGCGAAAGCAATTCAGGCAGATGGAGTCGAACGTGCCATCTTCATTTTGGCGATGGGCGAAACCGAATTCGGTTTTCATAGAATGCCTGACCTCAGAGGCAATAAGACGGTGAAAAGTTAAGGAAGGAAATTAAAAATGCATCGATCATACACCAGCGAGTTAACAGCGAACAGATACTAAATACAGCTAAATAAGGAGGCGCTTAGTTTATTAAATTGCTTAGGAATTTAGCTTGTGCTGCTCTGGTTATATCTATTTTAAAGTGAATAGCTCAGGCGATGGGATGGCGGAGAGGGAGGGATTCGAACCCCCGATAGCCTTTCGACTATGCCTGATTTCGAGTCAGGTGCATTCAACCGGGCTCTGCCACCTCTCCAATTGATAGGAAACAACTTAGCAGATGTTTTGATTGTACCAGATTCCAGAATCTGATCTCGACGACGGTTTCATTGATGAAGGAACTCAGCTAACATTCCAAATATTTACAGACCGCAATGTCGTGTGCTTCACTACTGCCGTCTGTTGCTTTTGAGAAAGGACAAAGCATGAAAATTGTCGTCTGGATTGCACGTGTGCTTCTTGCACTGATTTTTATCGTCTTCGGACTGAACGGCTTTCTGCACTTTATTCCCGGTCCACTGCCGCCGGGGCTTGCAGGACAGTTTCTTGGAGCACTGATCCAGTCGCACTATGTGTATGTCGTGTCCGGCCTACAGGTTCTGGGCGGCGTCCTGTTACTGATAAATCCCTATGTGCCTCTGGCGTTGACGATCCTCGCTCCCCTGATCGTGAATATCGATCTCTTCCATATATTCCTGATGCCCATGGGCGCACAACTTGCCATTGTAGTAACGATTGGCTGGATCATTATTTTCATTGAGCAGCGGCAGCACTTCGCCGGCATTTTTCCGAGGAAAGTCTAGTAGCGAGCTGTACAACTAGCCGGATAGTGTTGACCATTAACGACTACCCACCCGTTGTCGGCTCCACGATGTGTTGAGCAATGCACGTCGTGGATGCCGGCTACAAAACGGCCTTTGGATGGAAAGAATGCCTGCCCGTATGCGTAAACCTGCGCATTGACGGGAGCGGCAACAACTCCATCGAGATCGTCGTTGGTCACGACTTCTATCAGATGCGTGGTGCCGTCGGGAAAAGCAACACGCAAGGGCAGTATCTGATGGCTGCCATGCCGTCCTCTTTTTTGCGTGCGCGATGCGCTTACCGTAAAGCCGCAGACCATTACGTTGTCTACGGAGCCGGTTTGATCTGCACTGAGAAGACTGCCTAGTTTCTCATTGACCTGCGGGGCGCAGCTCTGCGGCACAGAAACGCTCCTTTGTCCCTGCGCTGCAGATGCAACCAGCACGATCAGCAGATTGATAACCCATCGCAACTTCATTCCTGATTATCCTTGCAGAACACGGTCAAAGATCGCATCCACATTGCTCAACTGCCGTTTTAAATCGAAGGCGCGAGCGATCTTCTCTGCGCTGAGCTTTGCCGTAATTTCAGGGTCGGCTTGAATGAGGTCGCGGAAGACGAGGTCTTCTTTCCAGGCGCGCATGGCGTGGCCTTGCACAAGTCGATACGCGTCTTCGCGGAGCATGCCGGACTCAGCCAGATCGAGCAGCAACTGACCGCTGAAGATCAGGCCGCCGGTGCTTTCAAGATTCTTGAGCATGCGCTGCGGGTAGACGAGCAGCTTTTCGATCAATGTCGCGGTCTTTGCCAGGAGGTAATCGGTAAGGACGGTGGAGTCGGGAAAAATGACCCGCTCGACGGAGGAGTGGGAGATATCGCGCTCATGCCAGAGAGCCACATTCTCATATGCAGCCTGCGCGTTCGCGCGCACAACACGAGCCAGGCCACTGATCTGCTCGGTCGTAATCGGATTGCGCTTGTGCGGCATGGCGGAGGAGCCTTTCTGCTTCTCGGAGAAATATTCCTCGGCTTCGCGCACTTCGGTTCTTTGCAGATGGCGAATTTCAACGGCTATTTTATCGAGCGTTGCGGTAATGATGGCAAGCGTTGAAATATAGTGCGCGTGCCGGTCACGCTGAATGACCTGCGTGGCTATCGGAGCCGGCTTGAGTCCGAGCTTTTCGCAGATACGCTCTTCGTGCTTCGGGCTAAGATGGCCGAAAGTGCCGACTGCGCCGGAGAGCTTGCCGATACGAATCTGCTCAGCCGCTGCGTCAAAACGCTCGATGTTCCGATGCATCTCCGCGTACCAGTTCAGAAGCTTGAGGCCAAAGGTTGTGGGCTCTGCATGGATGCCGTGGGTGCGACCGATGGTCGGCGTGTGCTTGAATTCCAGAGCGCGCTTTTTGAGGACTTCCGCGACTGCGACCAGATCTTCGCGAATGATGGCTGACGCTGCTTTAATCTGGAGCGCCTGCGCCGTGTCGACAACGTCGTTCGATGTCAATCCGTAGTGTAGCCAGCGCGATTCGGGCCCGATTTTTTCAGCAACAGCAGTTGTGAAGGCGATGACGTCGTGCCTGACTTCGGCTTCAATTTCCTGAATACGCGCTACGCTGAAGTCGCCGCGTTCACGGATGGCCTTAGCCGCTTCGGCGGGCACGATTCCGTCCTCGGCCAGAGTTTCGCTGGCGGCGGTTTCCACCGCAAGCCACATGCGGTACTTATTTTCATCACTCCAGATTTTGCCCATTTGCGGGCGCGTATAGCGGGCGATCAACGAAGCACTCTCCTTAAGGAATAAGCTGTAGGGTGAACCTTCTTATTCTACCGTTTGCGCATCTTAATAGCGGTTAACACAGCAAAGAAAGGACATCCATGGAAGAAGTTGTTACGATCGCCAGCTTTACCGAGCCGCTCGAAGCCGAAATGGCGAAGCTGCGGCTGGAATCTGCAGGAATCCAGGTCTTTCTCTCCGGTGAAAATGCCCGCATTATGGAACCGGGGCTGGGCCCATTGCAAATGCAGGTAAAAGCTGCTGATGAAGCAGACGCCCGCGCCATTCTTGCCGATCCCGGCGCTGATAACATTTCGGAGCCAATCTCCGAGCCGGACATATCGTAAAGCACTGCGCTTTCATAGTGAGCGAGCTGCCGATACACTGGTAAGTTACACAGAAAGGCTAGTATCCATGCTTGTTGTTATGAAAGTGCAGGCCACTGCAGAGGAAATCCAGGCTGTCTGCCAGCAGATTGAACAGTTGGGTTTTCGTCCTCATCCGCTGCCCGGTGCGCAGCGCACCGCAATCGGCATCACCGGAAATCAGGGCGAGATCGATCGAGGCAATCTTGAAGAGCTCTCCGGCGTGGCCGAAGTTATTCGCGTTTCCAAGCCGTACAAGTTAGTCAGCCGCGACATAAAGGAAGACAACACCGTCATCCACTTCCCGGGCACAAATGCTTCGATTGGCGGGCGCGATTTAGCTGTGATTGCCGGCCCCTGTTCCATAGAGAGCCGCGAGCAGGCGTTTGCGGTCGCAGAGCAGGTTGCCCAAGCTGGGGCCCAGTTCTTCCGTGGGGGCGCGTATAAGCCGCGCACTTCGCCGTATGCTTTTCAAGGGCTTGGCGAAGAAGCGTTGAAGATCATGGCGGAAATCCGCGACCGCTTAGGTTTGCGCATTGTCACCGAAGCCATCGATAACGAAGCGCTGGAACTGGTCGACAAATATGCGGATGTGATTCAGATCGGCGCTCGTAACATGCAGAATTTTTCGCTTCTCAAAGCTGCCGGACGCAAGCGCAAGCCGGTTCTACTGAAGCGCGGCATCGCCGCAACGCTGGAAGAATTCTTGATGGCGGCTGAGTACATCATGAGCGAAGGCAACTACCAGGTGATTCTGTGCGAGCGCGGCGTTCGCACTTTTGCCGATCACACGCGCAATACACTCGATCTGAGCATTGTGCCCGCAGTGCAGAGACTCAGCCATCTTCCGATAGTGGTCGATCCCAGCCATGGCACCGGGAAACGCAATAAAGTGATTCCGCTTGGGCGCGCAGCGGTTGCCGTTGGCTGCGATGGCCTTATCGTAGAAGTTCATAACCAGCCGGATAAGGCGCTTTCCGACGGCATGCAATCGCTTTATCCGGAACAATTTGCTCGATTGATGGATGAGGCTTCGCAGATTGCTGTCGTATTGGGGCGCAATGTGCCGCGCGGTATTGAGATTACGGAAGGCGCGGGAACCCGTTAGAACGCATGCCATCTTATCTTCGATTTCTCTCTGCGCGAGCAGCGGCTGTTGTTCTGGGGTTCACGCTTACGACACTGACGGCCTGCCGCCGCCATGATTTCCCGCAATATTCGGCGGATTATCGTGAGTATGCCTATGTTACGAATGGCGGCAGCAATACAGTTACGGTCCTTGACCTCGTGAATATGAGGCAGGACCACGTGCTTCGCGTGGGCGATAACCCTACAGGAATAGCCGCTAATCCGTTCAAGAATGAAATTTACGCAGTCAATACCGGCAGCAGTTCGATCAGCGTCATCGATGCGGAGAAGAACGCTGTTGTTGCGACAATTCCTGTTCACAACAAGCCTTACTTTATCGATGTGGATGCCAGGGGCGAGCGGGCCTATGTCGCCAACTCGGGATCGAACAATGTCTCGGTGATCGATCTTGTGGCGAGGCGTGAGATTGCGGTGATCGGCGCCGGAGAAGCGCCGGGGCTGGCGCGCATTTCTCCTGACGGCAAGAGCCTGGTTGTGACCAATCGCGCGAGCGGCAGTGTAACGATTATTGATCCGCTTACATACAAGGTGCGCAGCGTCTTTGACGGATGCCCGGCGGCGACCCATGTGGTGATTCTGCCGGATTCATCGAAGGCATTCATTGCCTGCTCCGGCGGGCATCAGGTGATGGTCCTTGGACTGGCGCACTCGGAGAGCGCGATTGCCTCGGAGCGCTCCGATCGGCTGCTGACATTCCTCGATGTGGGCAAGACTCCCGTGCATCTGGCGCTGAAGCCGGATGGTGGTGAAATTTTTGTTTCCAATTTCGACAGCGATTCGATCTCGGAGATTGCAACGCAGATGAATGAGGTTGGCGGGGCATACCTGGTCGGCGCTCATCCGGCTGAGGCAATCGTCAGCGCGGATAATTCGACGCTGTGGATCAGCAAATTTAATACCGATTCGATCGAGGTCTATTCGATTGACGACGGCAAGCGGATCAACACGGTGCATGTCGGCTCGGGCCCGGATGCGCTGGCGTTTTCTGTCGAAGGGCATCTGCTGTTGGCCACGGATGCGCGCTCGAATGATGTTTCCGTGATTCGCGTGTTGAGCCGTACACCTTCAGGCGCGAACCGGATCGGCACACTCTTTACGATGCTTCCGGCCGGCAAACAGCCGAATGCGATTGTCGTGAAGGCTTTTCATGCGCGATAGCTGTTTCTTCCCTGTCGCCACTCAGCTTTTCTTATTTCGATTGTTCAGGAAGTAAGCGCTTCGCCCACGAGAACGATGCACGGCGCTGGAAGAGGCGAAGTATGAGGAAGTTTGGCCACGGTAGTTCGCTCAACTTTTTCCTGTTTTGTGGCTACGTTCGAGACGATAACGCAAGGGGTATCTTGCGAAAAACCTGCTTCGAGAATCTGTGTGGCCAGACGAATATAATCCGAGCCGGGCATATAGATAATCAAAGTGGCGTCCGTGGGCAGCGAGCCCCAATGCGGCGGCTCGGTTCCGGCGCGATGGCCGGTGAGAAAAATGACCTTGGATGCGAGACGCCGGTCGGTAAGCGAAGATGCGATGCTTGAGGCGCCGGCGAATCCGGCGGTAATGCCTGGAACAGCTTCGTAGGGAATTCCCGCAGCGGATAGAGCTTCCATTTCTTCGCCTGCGCGGCCGAAGAGCATAGGATCGCCGGTTTTGAGGCGCACGACGCTGTGTCCGGCACTGCCATGCGTTACCAGCAGACGGTTGATGTCTTCCTGCGTGATGGTCTTGTTACCGCAGCGCTTGCCTACATTGGAAACAGTTGCGCCTTCATGCGCTAGCTCAAGAATTTCGGGAGCTACGAGGTCGTCGTGGAAGATGAAGTCAGCAGTCAGCAGCAAATCTGCAGCCCGCACAGTCAATAAATCGGGATCGCCCGGACCCGCGCCGACCAGATAGACTTTCCCCTTCTCTGCCCTTTTCATCATCATCTTTCGATTCAGCGCTGGCGCGCTAATACCAGAGTAATGTCATCCGGCTGTTCCTGGCCGCCAATCCAGTTGCGCAAAGACTGCATCACCTGCTCTGAAATTGCGTCGAGTGGCAGATGGCGATGGCGGCGTACAACATCCAGCAGTCTATCTTCGCCGAATTCTCCGAAATCGTTCTCCGGCTCTGTGACGCCATCACTGTACGCAATAAGGATATCGCCGCTATTTAATTTCTCGACGCCCTGCTCATAGGTTGCGTTTTCCAATAAACCCACAACCGTGCCGCCACACGTTAGCTGCGTGACACTGTCATCATGGCGCAGGATCATCGGCGGAAGCTGCCCGCCGCAGGAGTACGTAAGGTCGCTGGTGGCTCCGTCGTAATGTGCGAGGAAGAGCGTCGCATACTTTTCCGGCTGTGTACTGCGGTAAAGATGCCGATTGAGCTGGGTAAGTATCCTTGCTGGCTCAAGAAATGGGTCGGATACATGGCCGTTTGAGGGATTGAATTCGCCCTGCTCGTTGACAATGGCAGAGAATTGTTTGGCCGTCATATTGATATCTTCGCCGGCATACCGATAGGCACGCACCGCCGAGTGCAAGGTGGCCATCAGCAGTGCAGCCGAAATTCCCTTGCCGCTGATATCTCCGAGGGCGAGGCCAAGGCCGGAATCGCCAAACACGAGAAAGTCGTAGTAGTCGCCGCTGACAGTGCGCGCAGGATAGCAGGCACCGTGCAACTCAAGCGTAGGCAACGAGGCGGTGCTGCGTGGAAAGAGGTTGGCCTGCACCTCCTGCGCAATGGCGAGTTCGCTCTGCAGGCGCTCTTTTTCGCGCTGCTCGGCAAGCAGTCGTTCCAGCGAATACGACATGCGATTAAACGAGCGGCTGAGGGCGGCGAGCTGATCGTTACGCGTGACCTTGATGCGATGCGCCAGATTGCCCTGATCGATCTCGATCGTAGCATCGTAAAGATTATTGACCGATTGCGTGATCGTACGGTTGAGCCGCACAGCCATAATGAAAGCGATCAGCTCCAGCAGGCCGAAAAAAACAGCGATGGCAATGAGGATATTTTGTACGACCGAGGCAATACCAAGCGAGGTAATGAAGAGGCGCTGGTACAGAAGCGAAGGCCGCGAGGTGACAATCGTTGGCGTATCGTGCCGGCGGCCTGTTGCCCAATCAATTGTCTCCAGTGGCGCATAAAACCGAATAGGAATGTCGTAGAAATGCTGCCCGGGGGGCATCATGCCGCCTGTGATGGCATTGCGACGAATTTCTTCCCTGGCGGCCTCGCGGTCTTCCACTTTTATCTTGATGCCGGAGTCAGACGGCTGATTCACGGTGCTCTGAGCCTGTCCGCTGCCTGCTGCATTTTCATCGTTTACCGGGAGATTCGGCAGCAGTTCGATACGGCCAATGCCGTGAGCGACACCGGCGATTGCAGCCGCATTGATTTGCGTGCTGGTGATCAGAGTCGTCACGTGCCCATTGACTGTCTGCATGTCGATAGCACGCAAATAAAGCTTGTTATTGTCAAGAACTACGTTATTGAACCGATCCTTGGCCCAGGATGGGATTCGAGTAATATCGGACGCCTGAAGCGCAGCCGGGGTGATAGGCACGAGCTTGCCGTCATGAAAAGCGGCAATTTTGACGCCTACATCATCCCCGCGTGGAGCTGTGTCTTCCATCTCGGGCAAGGAGACAGTTTTGGCATTTGGCTCCATCGCCAGGATGTGGGCGACGTGCATGGCAAATGCGCGGTTTTCCGACGAATAATGCTCGAGCTGCGAATTCATCTCGGCTGTCGCGGCAAAGATGGCGAATTGCCCGCTGAACAGGTAAAGAGCGCTTAAGGCGAGCAGGACAAAGAGCACTACGGGTGTAAGCGCCATCAACAGATACGTCATGATGAGGCGGTTCCGTAGCTTCCATAGAAAACGACCGAATATCCAGCGCCATACAAGCGGGACGCAGAGGATAAGCAGCAAGGAAAGCGTAAGAAAACTGATGACGCTGAATATCTGCCCGGCAACGTGCGGAAGCAGGCGCAAGGGTACGAGGCAAAGATAGATAATCAGCAGCCAGAAGGCAAGTCGATGCACCTTGCTTTGCGGCGGCTCGCGGCGGAGCGCACGAAAGACGCGAGCCTCAAAGTTTTTGACTTGTCCCATGGTTTATTCGCTCGAATTTCGCCTGTGCAACGAGTTTAGCGCGAGTCAGGCAAATTCGGAAAAGTCCTTCAATTTTCTGCCTTTTGCGCGGCTTGAACGTCTGCTTCATGAGCTAAACGGCGGGTATAGCGGGTTGCAGAGGATTGCGCCCCGGCAAGCAGCAGCAAACCGGTGAGAAAGGCCCACATCATAAGCGTAACGGAAACGGAAAACGGCCCGTAGACGGCACGGAAGTCCAGCCAGGGCAAGAGCCTGACATAAAGCATCTTGGCGGCTTCCCACAAAAGTCCGGTAACAATTCCTGCCGGAAGCACGGCACGGAGCGGCAGTTTACGGTTGGGAAGCGCCCAATAGATCACGGAAAAAATAGCAATGCTTAAAAAAGCAGCTGAAATCTGCAGAAAAACGTGCTCAAAAAAGCTGTAAATCACGTTATTTGTTTTGCCGAAAAAGAGGAACCAGAGAACCGTATTCTGCGCCGTTGTAAGAGCTATGGAAAGAAAAGCCAGGAAGCCGACAGCAAAGGCAAGACCTGTAGAAACAAGCTGATTCATCAAATAAGAGCGGTTTTCCGCCACACCCCAGACGCGGTTTAATGCGACTTCGAGCGGCTGAAAAACTCCTGAAGAGGAAATGAGCAACATGACTACGGAGGCAATTTGAACCCCACCTTTGGGATTAGCAAGCAAGCTCATGTTGCGAACGACGAAATCCTGATTCGCAGGCAGAAAGTAATGCAGCATGTCGCCGATAACATCTTCCATGGCAGCAGAATGAAAAACACGCCGCGCGATGGTAAACATCATGACGATAAACGGAAAAAGTGAAAGAATGGCATTCGCCGCCACACTGAAAGCGTAGGTGTGTACTTCGGTTTGCGTAAGGTATCGAGCAAGAGAAACTATCTGGCTCCAGGCTTTCTGAACAGAGAAAGATGATGCCTTGTAAGGTGTAGGCTGAGGCGGAACTTTCTGCATATACTTCTAGCGAGATGCTAACAAAATGACTGTCAATGATGTCTTATATGCAGAAAGCTTTTCATTTGGCACCTTATTGATTACTAAAGTACGATGTCCTATCGTAACCTCTTCTAACTCCAGCACTTGCAACGCATTTTTTACTTGCCACCAGTAAATTTTCCTGCCATAACAATATGCACGCTTCCTGTGTGAGAAGCAGGCTGCGTATTTGTTTGGAAGGCCGTTTGTCAGTTGTGGTTCAGTCTTCAGGAAAACCTTGCCACGGATGAAGCTGCCGAAGCGGTAACGGCGGCTTTTGGTGTTTCAGGGAGAATTTCCGGAGTAAAGCAGAAAGGAGTATCAGTGAAAGAGCACGGTGTTGTGAAATGGTTCAACGGAGCTAAGGGTTATGGGTTTATCCAGCGTTCAACCGGAGAGGACGTTTTCGTCCATTTCTCCGCTATTCTGGACAATGGATACAAGACGCTGAATGAGGGTGAAGGCGTAGAGTTTGAATGCCAGCAGGGTCCCAAGGGACTGAATGCGGCGAATGTAACGCGCAACGCCTAGACTTACACAAACACTTCTTCTGGTAAACGGCACCCCTGTCTTCCACAGGAATGCCGTTTATTTTCTTTTCTTACTCCTCGCGCAGAACCACCATAGGATCGACCGCGGCTGCCCGGCGTGCGGGGAGCAGCGCCAAGAGGAACGCCATCACAGCCAGGCTGCATGCGGCAAGCATCAGAATTGCCGGATCATGCGGCTTGAGGCCATAGAGCATAGAAGCAGCCGCGCGCCCGGCAAAAAAAGCCAGCACAAGCCCAATCGCAATGCCTGCAGTGAGCAGGAGAGCAATTTCGCGCAATACCATGGCTAGAATGCCTTTGCGGGTTGCGCCAAGCGCTATGCGGATGCCAATTTCGCCGCGGCGGCGAGTCATGATGTAAGAAACGACTCCATATAAGCCGATCATAGCTAGAAGAGCGGCAGTCACCCCGAAGAAGTCAGAGAGCGTGGCCATCATACGATCACGCACAAGGCCATCTCGTATCTGTGTTCTAAAGACGCTGAAATTAAGCACGATGGATGGGTCCATTGCGCTTACAACCTCTTTTATGGAACTGATGAGGTCGGGCATAGGCAAGTAGGAACGAATAAGCAGATTGGAATTTGGACTAAGCTCTGTCTGCTGGGTCATAGCTATAAAAACTGTCGGAGTGAAATTTTCGCGCAGGCTGTAGTATTTGGTGTTATTAACAAGGCCGATAATCTGAAAGTTGGCTGTGGAGTCGTCAGAAAATCGGATTGTTTTTCCAACAGGATTGGCGTCTCTGAAATACTTGTGTGCGAAGGCTTTATTAATAATGACTACCGGCGCGGAGCTCGGTGTATCGATAGCTTTTTGCCAAGAATATCGGCAGTGCCGCCAAATTGGTGCTGCCAGAATCCATAACTGATAACGGCCGCCTGAGCGCCGCAGCCGCGAACATCATCTGCCTGCGCGAGCAGACGTCCGCGTTCCGGCTCAATGCCCAGCACACCAAAGAAGCTGCCGCTGACAAAAGGCGCTTCAGCGTAGTGGGCCTCGCCGCCCTGCCCTAAATTCAGACTCTGCGGGCTCCAGGCAGCAATTTCAGAAAAGGCCTGTTGTTGTGTGTGCAACTGCTCCCAGATGGCGCTGGTGAAATCTGCATGACGCGAATTGAAATTACCCCCACGGCTGCCGGATGCAATCTGAATGGAGGCCAGCTGCTCAGGGTTCTTCACCGGCAATGTACGTAAGCGAACCGCATCGAGCAGCTGAAAAATAGCACTGTTTGTGCCGATACCAAGAGCAAGCGATAGAACTGCGACTACGGTAAAAAACCGGTTCTTCAACAGCAGACGAGCACCGTAACGCAGATCATTCCCAGATTCCGGCAAGCCGCTGCTTCTCTTCTCTCTCGATAGACAATGATGGACGATGTGCCGGGATCGTAGCTTTAAATTCGGCTGCGAATGAGCTTTCCTTCAACTCTTTTTGCAACGCCTGATATGCCTGCTCCGGAGCTATGCCGGAGATCAGCATTTCCTCATAGCGGTCGCGCAGATGCTGGCTTAATTCTTCGATGACTTCGGCTTCGCGCGTCGGATCGAGGTTGAGTTTGGCGAAGATTTCACGTATTTCTTGGGACCAGTCAGGCATTTTCCGCCTCCGTAATGCGATGGATTGCGTTGACGAAACCTGCCCAGGTGGAGCGCTTTTTTTTCAAAGCGTCTCTTCCCTGCGCAGTGATGCGGTAATAACGGCGGCAGCGCTGGCCGGCCTTTTCGACCCATCGCCCGGCTATAAGACCGCGCTCTTCAAGGCGATACAGCAGCGGGTAGAACGAGGCGACATTAAATTTAAGAATGCCGTCGGAACGGTCTTCGATGAGCTTGCTGATTTCATAACCGTGGCGGGCGCGGTTCTCTACCAGGGAAAGGATGAGTAGCTCGGCGCTCCCCTTCTTTAGCTCGCGATCGAATACTTGTGATGATATATGTTTCATTGCAACATATCTTAGTCTTATATTTCGTCGATGCCAAATAATAAAAGTTACGGTTCATTCTGTCCTGAGATCGTTTGTTTTCGATGGCCCAATTGCCGCCTGTGCGTCCTCCGAACGCGTAGTAACGAAAGGCATGTTTTTCCGCTTCGCTCCTCACGTTCAGGATGACAAAACATCTCTTTACTCCCGCAATGCAGCTGCAAAAGAAAAGGCACAGCCTGGTTGGACTGTGCCTGGTTTCCCTCTGCTTTTATGTAGCAAATGGGTGCAATTTTCTGCCGAAATTAGGCGGAAACTGCCTGGTTAGGCATGTTTTCCGTGCTGTTTACGCGAAATTTCTTCATCGTAATGGAGAGCGCCTTCTCGATGCGGCGAAGGTCTTTCCGCTCTGAAGGAATGGCGAAGGTGGAGGCGACTCCACGATTGGCGGCGCGCCCGGTGCGGCCTACGCGGTGCACGAAATCTTCGGCAACCTTGGGCATGTCGTAATTTACGACGTGGGCTACGTGCTTGACGTCGATGCCGCGGGCGGCCACGTCGGTTGCGACGAGAACGCGATGCTTGCCTTCAGAAAAGCTGCGCAGGGCGGCGTTGCGCTGCGACTGCGAGCGGTCGCCGTGAATCTGTGTGGCGGCCCAGCCGGAGCGCGAGAGCTTTTTGGCAATGCGGTCGGCGCCGTGCTTGGTGCGCACGAAAACGAGGAAGCTTCCCTTCTCTTTGCCGAGAAGATGTTCGAGCAGTTCGAGCTTCTTTTCCTGCGCAACCTCGAATGTCTGCAGTTCGATGTTTTCCGAAGGCTTGAGGACGGAGCCGATCTCGATGCGGACGGGATCCTTCAGGTATTCGCGGACGACTTCGCGGATCTGCTTATCGAGGGTTGCCGAGTAGCAGAGCGTTTGCCGCTGCGCCGGGATGGCATCAGCGATGCGACGGATGGACGGCTTGAAGCCCATGTCGAGCATGCGGTCTACTTCGTCGAGGACGAGGATTTCCACGGTATCGAGTTTCACGAGCCTGCGCTTGAGATAATCTTCGAGGCGTCCGGGAGTGGCGACGATGAGGCGCGCTCCCTTGCGCAGGGCCTGAAGCTGCGGACCTTCATTCATGCCGCCGACGACGAGGGCAACGTGAAGATTGGATCCTGCGGCGATTTTGCGGAAGCCTTGCTCGACCTGCATGGCCAGCTCGCGCGTAGGCAGCAGGACGAGGGCTTTGGCCTGCTTGTTTTGCGTCTGCTGAAGGCGCTCGATGATGGGAATCAAAAAGCTGAGGGTCTTGCCGGTGCCGGTCTGGGCGGTGGCGAGCACGTCCTTGCCTTCGAGCGCGGGAGGAATAGCGCCGGCCTGTACAGGCGTGGGCGTGGTGAAATTTGCTGCTGCCAGGCGCGATTTGAGCGCCGGCGAAATGGGTAGTTCTGAAAAATGGTTCATTTGTCCTTTAGTCCGGCTCAAGCGCACACACAAATGCATGGGGCGCATCGCCGGTATATGTCGGTTCATCTGGATACAGTTTCACTGTCCGGACGAATCAAAATGTATGCGTATGGAAAACCCGAGTGAATCAAATGCGATGGTCGAGATCGAAGTTACTTCCTCGACACAAGGTTCTGCCGGACGCTGCCTCTCACATGCCGCGCATTGCGTGCATGGACCCGCTTCCTTTATGCGAAGCGGCTACGCTGTAGGGGCTTGGGGAAATTACGTGCCAGGCGATTCTTGCTTGATGGGCGAGAACGG
>DASZUU010000051.1:0-246222 GCA_035547425.1 Alloacidobacterium sp.
TGTCATCCTTGTATCTCTAAAAGAGGCTATTGTCTTTTTGTTTTGCGACAGTAGTCGGTGAGGTCCCGACGCTAGCGCCGGGACCTCGCGGGCGCGCGTCACCCGATCATCCTGTGGTGGTTTTGCCACCGTCGCTCAGTCCCGGGAACGCGTCCCAAGTCACGCACGACCGTACAGTCGCATGAGATTTCCAGTCGCACTACAAGGAAGGTTACCGTGACCCAGTCTATCTGTGGAATCGATGTTTCGTCGCTCTCACTGGAAGCCGCCATCGGCGCTGCTGGCCTGAGCTGCAGCTTCCCCAACACGCCGGAGGGCATCGCCTCCCTCGCCGCCTTCTGCCGCGAGCATCAGGTCACGCTGGTGGCCATGGAAGCCACCGGAGGCTACGAGCGCCAGGCCTGGGCGCTGCTCTCCGAGCAGGGCATCGACGTGGCCATCCTCAACCCCCGCGCCGTGCGCCAGTTCGCCTCCGGCATGGGCCGGCTGGAGAAGACCGACCGCATCGACGCGGCCATGATCGCCTGGTTCGCCCAGGTCAAGCAGGTCCAGCCCACCGTGCTGGCCACCCCGACCCATCGGCAGCTGCGCGCGCTCAGCACGCGGCTGCGCCAGGTCACAGCCCTGCGCACCGCCCAGCTCAACCAGCAGCGGCTGGTCGATGACGCACGCGTCCGGAGCACCTTCGACGAGCTGCTTGCCCTGCTCCGAAGACAGATCGAGGAACTCGCCAACCAGATCGCCGCCCTCATCGATGCCGATCCGCTGTGGCGGGAGCTCGACCGCGCCTTCCGCTCCATCCGCGGCATCGCCGACCGCACCGTGGCCCGCATCATGGCCGAGATGCCCGAGATCGGAACCCTGCCCCACAAGACCGTCTCCAAGCTCGCCGGACTCGCTCCCCTGGCCAACGACAGCGGAAGACACCACGGCAAACGAGCCGTCCGCGGTGGAAGAAGCTCCGTCCGCGAGATCCTCTTCCTCGTCGCCGGCGTCGCCGCACGCTACGAGCCCGACTTCATCGCCTTCCGCCAGCGCCTTGCCGCCCAAGGCAAACCACCCAGAGTCATCCGCATCGCCCTGGCCCACAAACTCCTCATCCGACTCAACGCAAAAGCCAGAGACGTTCGACGAGCCACTCTCCAGGCAAACTCACCAAAACCAAGCCTCGCTTGACATCCAAGACAGTCGCTGAGCGGAGCGAAGGACCCGCTTTTCACAGCGCCTGCTCATAAATTTCTAAAATGCGGTCGATCTTCTTATCCCAGTCAAAGAGCTCTTCCACCCGAATTCTGCCACGAGCACCCATTTGGCGCGCCGTATCCGGGTCTTCCATCAATCTCGTCATCGCCGCGGCAAATCCCTGAACGATGGCAGCGCGATCGGTGGGATCGATCAGGACACCGCAAGTGGCATCCAGATAATCCGCCGGACCGCCCCAGTTAGTAGCAATCACCGGCACCCCAGCCGCCATCGCTTCTAATACAACTGCGCCGCCGCACTCATAAAGGCTGGGCAAGAGCAAAGCAGTAGCGGAACGCAGTCGCAGGGCACATTCTTTCTGTGGCTGGAAACCGGAAAACTGAACACGTCCGGACAATCCCAAATCCTTCGCGAGCCCTTGCCATATTTCCAGCATGGGACCGTTGCCGATAATTTCCAGTTCAGCGCCCGGAACCTTCGTCAATGCCTCTAGTGCCAGATCGACGGCTTTCCAATCCACCAGGCGGCCCATAAAAAGGAACCGAGGCCTCTCCCTGGACGAAGCCGCTGCCTCGGATGCGGACCACAAATCCAAATCTACGCCGTTCTCTACCAGCTCGATTACTGGGTTTCGCGGCGAAAAGGGAAGAGCTTTCCGGGTGCGTTCATTGGCAACCAGCAGAATCGAAGCTTGCTTTTTACCGGAAAGAACCGAATGAACCATCCCTGATAGCCGGCGCCCCAGAGCTACTGCTATGCGGCTAAAAGCCGATTCCTCATTGCGAAATCCAGGCGGATAATCCATACCGCCGTTCATCGGACCAATAACAACCGGTGCGCCCACATTCGACAGCAGAGATGGAAACCGAGGCGAAACGGGGATTGACTGATGCACAACATCAACTTTTTTCTCTGAAACCAGTTGCCGAATGAAACGTTGCTGCTCGTATTGGGTGAGCAGTTGCATCAACAATCCGATGCTCATTTCGCTGACACGGCGCGGCAGAAAACGACTTAGGCGAAAGAGCGTTCGGTGTGCCCAGGTATCTGCGGTAAAGAAAAGACGATCCTTATCGTCAGGAAAAAGATCAATCAATTCCTGCCGTGTGCGGGAATGGACAACCATCCATGCTTCTATGCCGCGCTTTCGTAAGCGGGCAAAATAATGCAAGGGCAGCACAGCTTCTCCGCCAAAGCGATAGGAAGCATTTTCAGCTGCAATCAGAATGCGCAAATTTGAGGTATTTTCAGGCATGCAGAAGAGTGGGCGCTGTCAGGCCAATTTCCGACAGTGAAATTTTACATGCCCGATTTGACTTAATCTATTAAGAATCAAGCAGATGCAGTTCTTTTCCCGGCTTAAAACGAACCGCTTTTCCGGGTGTGATGTTTACTACGGCCCCGGTGCGGGGATTACGTCCGATCCCGGTCTTGCGTGGGCGGACATTAAATACGCCAAAGCCGCGTAATTCGATCCGATCACCGCTGGCAAGCGCTTTTTTCAGGCTTTCAAAAACGGTATCGACTGCTGCTTCCGCCTTATTGCGCGGCAGGCCGGTGCGTTCAATGACGTGATGGATAATATCCTGTTTTATCAACGCTTTCCCCCTTTACTTTCCAAGGCTTTGCCTGCTGATTCCCCGGTTACGAGGATAGTAGAAAGCTTTTCTCGCGTTGTCAATCTTCTACGTGTCACTTAAGATGCAGATTTTGAGTGAATTATTCTTCTTTTTTCAATTTCAGGTTACCCTTTTAAACAGGATTAAGGAGTTGCATGGCAATCAAGAGCGACCGTTGGATTCGGGAACAGGCTATTAACCATAAGATGATCCAACCCTTCAGCGAAAAACAGGTAAAAGAAGGCGTAATTTCTTATGGATTGTCGTCTTATGGGTACGATTTACGCGTTTCTGATGAATTTAAAATATTTACAAACGTAAATAGCGCTATTATTGATCCCAAGAATTTTGACGAGCGGTCTTTCGTAACGGTGCAGGCCGAGTCGGTAATTATCCCCCCAAACTCCTTTGCGCTGGCGCGTTCGGTTGAATATTTCAAGATTCCCAGAGATGTTTTGACGATTTGCGTGGGAAAGTCAACATATGCACGCTGCGGAATCATCGTGAATGTGACGCCTTTTGAACCGGAATGGGAAGGTTTTGTTACTCTTGAAATATCAAATACGACGCCTTTGCCTGCCAGGGTTTACGCTAACGAAGGATTGTGCCAGATTTTGTTCTTCCAGTCGGATGAGGTATGCGAAATAAGCTATGCCGACCGCCGAGGGAAATACCAGAAGCAGCAGGGAATTGTATTACCGAAACTCTAATGAACGATCAACGCCAATACGCGCATATTTTGAGAGTTGGGCTATTTGCGGTCGAGCCGATTCGCCGGGCTGGGCTGCGTACCATTCTTGAAGAAATGCGCGGGGTTGAGCTTACGGATGCCGGGCTGGATGGGCTGCTTGCAGCCAAATCTCTGGATGTTGCGGTTATCAGCCTGATGGTGCGCGCAGAAGTGCTGACAACGATCGAGAAGTTGCGGTCTGAGATGCCGTCGACTCGCATCATTGTCATGAGCGAAGACGGTGATGATGAAAATGTAATCACCGCTATTTTTGCCGGCGCCCGGGGCTACCTGCAGGACACTGCAACTCCTGAGGAAGTCGTCAAGGCTATTGAAATCGTCGGCAGCGGGTCTATTTGGGCGCCTCGCCGGGCAATGTCTCTGCTGGTAGATCGAATGCTCGATGGCGGCACTTTTACCGCTCGCTCAGCTCCGCAATTTACGCACCGCGAGCTGGAAGTCCTGCAATTACTGGTTGCCGCGCGCTCAAACCGCGAAATCGCAGATGCCCTCGGAATCGAGGTGCGAACGGTGAAATCCTACGTTGGACGCATGATGCGCAAGGTTGGCGTGGGCAATCGTATCGCTCTCTCAATTCATGCTGCAAAACATGCCCTTGGTTCCGGATCAAACAGCGAATCTTAGGTATTTTCTAAGCAATTTCTGCAATTTTCTGTAAATGAGGGACTTACTTAGGTCTACCTACCTCGGTTATCTTGCGAATTATCGTGCGAACCCGTACAACTCAATACAGCAACAACGCAGATCTGGGGAACGGGGCTGGCTTCAGCAGGGAACTGCTAGCCGCCCCATTTTTTATCTTTGCTCAACCTACACAACATAGTTTGCATCACAGTGTCTGGAAGAGTGCAGTTCGTTCCTTTATTTTTCCAAAAGACGAAGATGCAGGTCTGTAGCGATGCAGCGATACTGAATATGGCAAGCTACAGAAAACATTTGTATTGATAGAGAGGAAAGCAAAACAATATGAAAAAACTTTTTGCGCTGTTGTGCATGGCTGGAATGGCATTTCCTGCGCTCGCAGCCAGTGATAAAGCGACGCTTGATCAACGGCTGGAAAATTCACGCGTCATTATCGATGAAATCATGCAGACCCCCGACAAGGGCATTCCCGACAGTATTGTGAAGCAGGCAACTTGCATCGCTGTCATACCAAGCCTTAAAAAGGGAGCTTTCATTGTCGGCGCACAATACGGTCAGGGAGTTGTAACCTGCCGAACAGGCCGCGGATGGAGCGGACCGGTATTTATTCGCATGGCTGGCGGCTCTTTTGGCTTCCAGATTGGCGGACAGGGAACTGACCTGGTCCTGGTAGCAGTGAACGACAAGGGATTGCAGGACCTGCTGAAGAGCAAATTTAAGATCGGTGGAGACGCGGCTGCCGCAGCGGGTCCGGTTGGCCGAAATGCTCAGGCCTCGACGGATATTACTTTACATTCGGAGCTGCTGACTTACTCACGCAGTAAGGGACTTTTCGCGGGTATCGACCTTGACGGCACTACCGTAAGCCAGAACACCGAAGATACAACTTTGCTGTACGGCGCTCCTCATACTTTCGAGGAAATCCTGAAGGGCAATGTTCTTCCTACCGAGGATGCGCGTCCGTTCCTGCGCACAATTGCCAAGTATTTCCATACAAGCCAGGAGCGATAACTTTAGCAATTATTGCGTAAGGGCCGCGATTGCGGCCCTTTTTCCTTGCAAGCTATGAAGAAGCGTTAAGCTCTCGTAGCAGGAACGCGTAATCCATCGCAATTTCTTTCAGATAGTCGTAGCGCCCGGAAGCTCCGCCGTGCCCTGCGGTCATGTTTGTGTGAAGGAGCAGGGGATGATTGTCTGTCTTCAAAGTTCGAAGCTTGGCTACATATTTTGCCGGTTCCCAGTACATCACTTGACTATCGTAAAGAGACGTTTTCACCAGCATTGCTGGATACGCTTTTGCCTCAAGATTGTCATAGGGCGAGTAGCTGAGCATGTACTCGAAAGCTTCTTTTTCATTCGGGTTTCCCCATTCCTCATATTCCGGAACAGTGAGGGGCAGCGAAGCATCGAGCATTGTGTTCATCACGTCGACAAATGGCACGTGAGAGATGACTGCGCGAAAGAGATTCGGGCGCAGGTTTGTGACCGCACCCATCAATAGGCCTCCGGCACTGCCGCCCTCGATAGCAACGCGGGATGGATCTCCGTAGCTGTTTGCTGTTAGGAATTCGACTACTGAAATAAAGTCAGTGAAAGTATTCCGCTTTTGCATGAGGCGGCCGGCATCGTGCCACGGCTTGCCCAAATCGCCGCCGCCGCGAATGTGAGCGTAAGCCATAACGAAACCGCGATCGAGCAGACTCAAGCGATTGCTGTTGAATCCAACGGGCAGAGAATAGCCATATGATCCATAGCCATAAACGTAGAGTGGATTTGTGCCGCGTTTAAAAGTGTCTTTCCGATAAACAAGAGACACGGGTACTTTGACTCCATCGGAAGCTGTGGCGAACAAGCGCTCCGAAGCGTAAAGCGTACGATCGAACCCTCCCGGAATTTCGAGCTGTTTCAAGAGTTTCGATTCGCGCGTGGCTATGTCGTATTCATAGATGGAAGCCGGCGTTATCAGCGACTGGTAAGCATAGCGAAACGTAGTTGTTTCAAAAACACGATTGACATGCGGGTATGCACTGTAAACCGGTTCGGGGAAGGCAATTCCCTGAACCGGCTGCGTTTCAATGCCATCTCCCTTAAAGGAAAAGATGTTTAGGTGCTGTAATCCGTCTTTGCGCTCACATGCAACGTAGAAGCCGGCAAAAAGGTCTACTTCTTCCAACATCACATCTTCACGATGCGGAATCAGCTCTTTCCAATTCTCAACGCCGGGACTTTCAGCGGGCGCAATGGTCAACCTGAAGTTTCTTCCGGTATCGTTGACGCGAATAAAGAATTGCCCATTGCGATGATCGACATAGTATTCGATGTTGTCGCGCCGAGGAGCTATGACCTGAAACTCATTGTCCGGATTATCTGCAGGCAGAAAGCGGGCTTCGCTTGTGGTGTGGCTTCCTGATTCGAGAATAATGTATTTTCCGTCCCGCGTGCGGCCCGCTCCGATATTGAAGCGCTCATCTTCTTCCTCGTATACAAGAACATCCTGGGCGTGCGGCGTGCCAAGCATGTGTCGGAAAAGCTGATACTGCCTTTTTTGCTCTTCATCTTCGACGGTATAAAAAAGCGTTTTGTTGTCAGAGGCCCATACGATCGATCCAGCCCGCTCCACTTTCTCCGGCAGCACTTTGTTCGTGCGCAGATCCTTCACCTGAAGCGTGTATTGGCGAAAGCCCTTGTTGTCGACAGAGTATGCGAGAAGATTGCCGTCATCCGAGACAGTAAATCCTCCTAAAGCCATAAATGATTCGCCTTTTGCCAACTCATTCACGTCCAGTATGACGGCTTCAGGCGTGTACAGAGTGCCATGCTTGCGACAATAAATCGGGTACTGCTGTCCCTCTTCGGTGCGGGTGTAATACCAGTAGTTTCCGTCACGAAAGGGAACTGAGACGTCGGTTTCCTTAGTGTGGCTCAACATCTCGCGATAGAGGGTTTCCTGGATAGACTTCGTTGGTTCAAGAACCGCGGATGTGTATGCGTTCTCTGCTTCAAGATAAGCAATGGTATCGGGATTCTCTTTATCGCGCAGCCAGGCGTAATCATCGACAAGAATGCGACCATGCAGGGAGATTTCTGTGTGATGCGGCTGAGCCGCAGGAGGGGTGGGGCGAAATGTGCTCATACATCACTAGAATAGCGTCACATCTTCGGCGATCGGAAATCCTCTGCGATCGATGAAACGCAGAGAGCCATCCTGACACAATCATTCAGTTTTTGGAAAATGTGCCTGCTGCATGGCGCAGAAATCGGTAGTAGAAAGCTGTTTTCGTTTTCTCATTGACGCAGCGAATCAGCCTTTAGTAAGATTCGTCTGCTTTTAGCTAGTTCCCTCTTTTGGTCTTTGCTGCTGATATTCGCAAAGGGCCCTTCCGTAATAGAAGTACAACGACTTACTTCATGCGGTTTTTTATGCCTTCGTTCCTTACAAATTGTTTAAGACGCATTTTTCTGCAGCGGTTCAGGCTGCTTGTGCTCATAGGTTTTTTGATCGCGTTGACGGCTCCCCTCAAGAGCCAGACAGCCAATGGGTGGTCTTCGTCTATACCATTCGCGTTTGAAGAAAATGACGGACAGTTTTATACCGATGTCTCGTATCTCGCGCGTTCGCAAAATTATTCTGTCGCTATTTTGCATAATGGCCTGAGCTTCGAGCTTCCCGGCGCCGGACACGATTCGGTCGTCGGCATCAGGTTTGCCGGCAGCCATGGCGGGACGCCTGTTTCTCTCTCCGGCGTTGCATATCGCAGCAACTACTTCATTGGCGCAGATCGATCGCAATGGCGCGAGGGCGTTCCAAATTTCCAGCGCGTCGGTATCCGTACCATTTATCCAGGAATTGACACCGAGTTTTACCAGAAGAATGGTGACCTGGAGCATGATTTTATCCTGTCTCCAGGAGCCGATCCTTCCATCATTCACCTTTCTCTGCGGAGCGCGCGTCGACCAGCTCTTACATCTGACGGCGACGTCGTTATCCCGGCTCACGAAGGCGAAGTTCGTTTCCGCAAACCGGTAGCTTTTCAGTTTGACGCGGATGGAAATCGCGTCATCATCTCTACTGCCTACAAGCTGAAGGGGAATCAGCTAAGTTTCGTACTTGGGCAGTATGATCGCAGCCGCACCCTGGTTATCGATCCTGTCATTCTTTTCGCGACGTATGTTTCCGGTACAGCAGGCTCGACGCCAGCGCAGATGACGACAGACGGAACCGGCACTCTCTTTTTGACGGGCACTACTACGACAGCCAACGGATTTCCTTCCGGTGCGGCAGGAGCAAAGAATCCGGGGAGCGGGTCTTCCCTCATTTTTGTAGCCGCCATGAAGTCTTCACAGCTTGGCTCGGTCCTGCAATGGATCAGCTACCTGGGCAATGGCGGAACTTCTACCGCGACCAGTGTCGCCTATTCCGCTGCAAGCTCAGGCATAGTCTATGTAGGCGGTACTACGAGCGCCGGCAGTTTTCCGGGAGCTGGGGGCACGACTTTCGGCGGAGCATTTCCCACTGGATCGGGCAGTGTTTCCGGCATCATTTCAGGACTGAAGAGCGCAGACGGCACGCTTAAAGGCTCTACCTATGTCAGCACCAGCGGTCCCAGTGCCACGGTCACAGATACGACAGCCATCACCGGTCTGGCCGCTGACGTATCGGGAAATGTCTATATATCCGGCTATGGACTCGGCATCGGGCTACCATTAACGGCGGAGCTGGGTGGAACGGCAGGAGCGAACCGGATTTTTCCGACAAATACGGGAACACTCAATAATGCTTTTGTTCTCGTATTGAAGCCGGATTTGACCACGAGCGTGCTGGCGACCTATCTGCAGAGTAATCTTGCGGGCGACTACAGAGCCAATGCCATTCAACTGGACAGCAATGCAAATATCTACGTGGCAGGCACGGTAGGCGGAGCAAGCAGCGTTGCATTCCCATCGGCACAATCCTTTACTTCTGCCGGAACCTACACTGCCGGAAGCGATTTCAGCCCCTGCTCGCGCACGGCAACGAATACAAGCGCTTTTCTGGCGCAAATTCAGCCGCCTACTGGATCAGCTACAAACAGCATTCTGGGATATGCCTTATTTACCTGTGCCGATACGACTGCCGGATCAGAAACTGCAAGTAATGTCAGCATAGGCCAAAACGAACTATATCTCGTCGGCAACACTATATCTGCCGATCTGGCGAGCGGCGTTTACTACACGACATCAACCAGCACCAGCCCGGCGCTTGCATCCTTTACCGGCGGCTTGCAAACTGCAATCGCCGGGTCACAGACAAATGGCTACATCATTTCTGTGCCACTCTCATCGACCGCGCCGCAGGTTGGCATACCCTCTGCTTTTACATTTTTGGGAGGAAGCTCCGGCGCAACGTCTCTGTCAAGCGCAGCAGTAGATACTTCCAGCGGATTGCTGCATGTCGCCGGAAGCACGAACGCCAAGGGTACAGATTTACCAGCAGCGACAGGCTCTCTGCCATCGGGGCAGGACACAACAACGGGACAGGCTGCAGGCACAACGCGCGGTCTGCTTTATACATTGAATCCGGACCTGACTACTGCCAGATCAGTGGCAAACTTTGGCTCCAGCGTTTCAACCAGCAGCAAAGTTGTGAGCGTGCAGTCTGACGAAGCAGGGGACGCTTTCGTACTTGTAAACGATACTTTAAGTGCGACAGCAGGAGCTGCAAGTTTTGTATCGGGCTCTGCTACGCAGGCTGTGCCCGTAGTGAATAAAGACAACGCGTACGTAGCTGAAGTTCTCGGAACCGCGGCAGCCGCATCGACTCCGGGTTTGAGCTTTACCGTCGCGTCTGAAAGCCCCTCCATCGATGGAACAGCCTGTTCCGGGGCAACCTGCGTGATCGGTTACGACCCATCGGACAGCAGCAACATCAGCACGGTGAAATATTCCTGGAATCTCAGCACAAGTGCGGATGCGAGCAACGTGGTTCTGAATTTTACGCCGGAGTTGATGCTGTCTTCATACAGCCTTGAAGAAGACGGTAATCCAATGAACGGTTGTATTGCAGCCACATCTGCCACAGCTCCCAGTAATGGCGTTACTTGTCTGATCCCGTCTCTGATTGCCGGCTCTTCGCATAGCATTACGCTAACCGCCAGTGCCAGCGCGAATGCTTCACCTTCTGCCACTCCAAACCCTATTGGAACCTCATTTGCTTTGGCGGGAACTGCTGCGGATGCTGAGGCAGAATATCAATCTGCGTCGCAAACTTCTGTCAGTGTCGCTAATCCTGTGTCTCTGACTCTTGGATTTACGCAGAGCGTCAGCACTGTGGATGCGGCAAATGGAGCATCGGACACCGGCAGTACTGGTCATACGACACAGGTGGTTTACACCGCGGTCGTAACAAATACGGGAAATTACGATTCACCTAATACTGTGCTGGTTATTACGCCGCCCACTGACGCTGCATATCACATCGTCAGCGTCACCAGTTCCATCAATACAGGTTGCGATATGGTGAATGGAACCGGATGTACGACGGTGGCAATCCCAAAAGGAACGGCGCTTACTTATAAGATCACCGCCGAATATCTTGCTGCCGGATACGGCACTTCAACTCCGGGGCCTGCGTCCGAGCAGATAAAAGCTTCTGCTTATGCGTTGCCGCGCACACCTAAGAGCGCGCCTTCAGATATCACATTAACCACTGATGTGAACGGATATGCTGCACTCGCAGTCAGCTTCACGGAGCCGACGTACCCGAGTGGACAGACGGCCTTCAATCTGAATTCAGGAACCCTGACCTATAAAGTCACGCTCACGAACAATGGCCCAAACGCGTCCAGCGCATTCACGCTAACCAACACGGTGCCCGCCGGCTTTACAGTTACTTCCGCATCCTGCGTTCCTACCGGCGCCGACCTCGCAAGCTGCGACACGAAGGCGGGTGGAGGCTTCGGGATCACGTCCATCAACGCTGCAGGAACTGTTGTCTACACTTTTACCGGCTCTTTCCCTGACAAGGGAACTGCCGCAGATGCCGTGCCTCAAAACGCGGCGAATGCAACTGTAAAAGATTCGGTAACACTCAGCGCGCCTGCCGGGACTTACGATCCAAATGCGCTCACGGCGCAATCGACCGGAGTGGTTGTGCAGCGGTCTGTGCACTTGAAGCTCAGTCTCACCACGACGACAACGAGCCTCAGCGGGACAGGCTATACTGCTCCGGCGTATAACCTGGGAACGCAGATCAACTACGTTTACACCATTAACAATAGCGGACCGAATATTGCCGTTGCTGTGCCGCTTACAGCAGCGCTCACGCCACCCGCAGGGTATATGCCACCCGCAGGTTATGTAACCGTAACAGCGCCCTCCACCGGTGTCACCTGTGCACCGGACTACACTTCATGCACAGTAGCCTCTGTGCCATCAGGCAGCACGCAGCTGACTTTTATAGTGACCTACCCTGACAAGGCTCCTCCTGCGAATGTTTACCCGGCGCCTGCGGCCATCTCTGCAGTACCAACCAATACATCGAGTGCTGCGTATAAATATGGAATAACTTTGCCTGTTACATACTATGTGCAAGGCGGCGGTAGCAATCCGATTGCAGTGGACAGCAATCCCGCAGGTACCACCGCGGGAGACAATAGCAATGCCTATTCCGTGAACATCTACAGAACAGTGCATCTCAAGCTGGCGCTTGCTAACTCGGGGACTGCGGCCACAGGTGGGAGCTATGTACAACCGGCCTATAACCTTGGAACCGGTGTCACTTACACCTACACCATCCAGAACACAGGCCCGAATTATGCATTAAACGTGCCGCTTACGAGCTTGCTGTCGCCACCTGCTGGATATACTCCTCCGGTTGGTTCTTATACTGTGACGCCGCCATCGCTGGGTAGCGTAAGTTGCACCTCCGGTTACACAACGTGCGGAGTGGAAGTTGTCGCATCGGGTGCAGCGACAACATTAAGCTTTACTGCTGCTTATCCCGACATTGCACCAACCACATATCAGTTCCCAACGCAGGATTTATCCGCAGTTCCCAGCAATGCGACATCAGCGACATATAGCTATAGCATTAATCTCGGCGCCACAGCCTAT
Organism: Alloacidobacterium sp.; assembly: GCA_035547425.1. GTDB lineage: Bacteria > Acidobacteriota > Terriglobia > Terriglobales > Acidobacteriaceae > Alloacidobacterium. The sequence continues at coordinate 12,307 of DASZUU010000051.1, forward strand.
AGCAATGCTATTGACGGCAATCCCGGGGCAACTGGAGATAGTTCGGCCAGTTCTGCAGTAAACATCTATCGCACGTCCGCATTGACACTTACGCCTACAGTGGCAGGGCCGCGCACTCCATGCACCGCGCAGATCACTTCATCCTGCCTCTTTATGGCAAATAGTGCGAACGGCACTGGCCTGAATGACGCGGCTACCTATTCCGTAGCTATCAACAACGCGGGTCCGGATCTGGCTACAAATACGGTACTGACAATCCCGCTGCCAACGAATTTCCTGGTAACAGCGAATCCCACAGTTGCCTTTAATGGAATTGCTACGAGCGGTGTTACAAATCAGTTGGTTTGCACATATCAATCCGCAACAAATGCAGTTGTATGTCAAGGCTATGTACCCACGGGAGCCAGCACGGCCACCCTGACCAGTAAATTCAGCACTACTACAGTCCCGGCAAATGCTGCCTTTACCACGACAGCTACGGCGCCCAATACTCCCGGTAGCGGCTCCGTTACCGCATCGGCTATCAACGCGAATAACTCCACCACGCTGCCCGCAGTTACCATTTATCGCGCCGCCCAGTTAGTAGCGGCAAAAATTGTCATTCCCGCTCCGGGGAATGTTTCACCAAATGGATTCGCTGTGAATGGCGTATCAGCAGTTAACCTCGATGAAAAAACTGCAGGCGACGCGAACGGCAAGAATGACACCATCCAGATCACTGAGCAGGTAGGGAATGCGGGCTTGAACGATGCTGTAGGCGTCGTCATTACAGACACTCTGCCCGCTTATTTCATCCTGACGAAATTGCCTGATCCTTCTGTGGCCACATGTACCGTCAACGGTGCTACAACCACGGATGCCGCCGGCCATCCAATGACCGGGGCAACTCCTGCAACGCTTACCTGCACTCTCCAGAATCCGGTACCGCGCGGCACCGCGACCGCAGGCACCGGAGGAGCTCACGGCACAGTGAGCGGAGCTTTTGCTCAGGTAGTCTATTACGGAAAATTTGAAGACAACGGACTGCAACCGGATGCAATTCCACTGACGCAAAGCTCTGCGCTTGTTTCTTTCGGCACTCTGAAAGCTATGTCAAGCGATGAAGTGGATCTAGGCTCAGGCGCAGATACGACAAGCGCGCCTATCGCGCCGCTTCCTGTTATGCGCGCTGCGCACCTGCGCTTTACACTTGTGCAGTATGTTCAGCCGGGCGATGCTCCACTAAACGCTGTCGGCGGAGTTTCCGGTCCTGCAATTGCGGAAGCGCAGTTGAACACAAGCGGCGGGGAAGTGGTGAATCCTGCTCGCTACCAGGTTCGAGTTACAAATGATGGCCCGAATATTGCAACGGACCCGGTCGTCAACACCACGCTTCCGTTAAATCCCGGAGGAACTGCAACAAAGTTTACCCATATTTCACAGAGCATCGAGCCTTCCAACATCCCCGGGTTCCCGATAACTCCAGCAAACTGCGCAACCGGGTTAGCCTGCCAGGACGGAGGAGCAATCCCTACGGGTTCCACTATGCTTTATAACGTTGACGGCAACTTCGATATCAATACCCTTGTCGAAGGCAATTCCGGCACGCGCATCTTCGCTTCATCTGTTACATCCGTCGGCATCATTGACAGCAATACGGCGGCGACAGCTGGTGGCGATCAGCAGACCAGCCTGCCTATCACTGTCGTCAATACCCCAGTAGGAGCTAACATCGCGCTTAGTCCCTTCGGCGGAAATTTAAGCCAGCCACTAGCGATCAATCTGACAACGGTACAGGTTGCCGGAATCACCAGCCTGGTACCTGCGGCTCTACCTACGCTTCCGTCCGGCCCATCCCCTAATCCGCCGGATAATGGCGCAACCAAGCCGCTTTATCAATTCGGGCAAAACAGCGCTTATTACACTTTGGGCACCACGGCTGCAGTCCCCACCGCTACAGCTAATCCAACGACTGTCTGCCTGACATCCATCCCAGATACGTTCCAGAAGCCGGAGCGTGTGCTTCTTTGGGCACTCGCTAATGCTCCTGCCGGAACAAACTTCAATGCCGTGCCGCACTATACAAGCAACGGAACTGCCGGCGACATTACATCTCTGGTTCTGCCACAAGGCGGTGGCAGCTATACCGTTCCAGCAGCGAGCACGTCTTATCCGCCGCCGGCAGCGCAACCACAGCCGGCAGAAGTTTGCGGCGTGCTCAATGGACTTGCGAGTGCCGCAGCTCCAACGACTCTGGCCATACTCGAACCGATAAACTACGCACCCTACATTCGCACGCAAATTAAACCTGCTAATGGTTCGCAGCCGGGCAAGGGAGTCACGGCGGCAGCGGCCGATATTGATCTCACCCTCACTCCGCAAAATAACTATGACTATAACGATCAGGACCCGTGCTATACCGGAGACGGCGGAAAAACACGCAGCACCTGTAACGACAACGTGCAGGTCACAAGCTTCCTCTTCGGTGGCGGCAATCTCATAGGAGCCCCGCAGCAGGTTTACCGCTACTCTTACGCAGATATTCAGGCCAACCCAAAGCAGCAATTCAATTTGCCTGCAGGACAGCCGCAAATCTATCTTGTGCTTGCCGACCAACTCGGAGCGCAAGGCTATAAAGAAATGACCTCGGGGAACAATACGCAGGTATGCGATCCCGGAAATCCATCCACTTCGTATGTTCCAAGCACGCCAACTTGCCCGCTGCCGACACCACTGACGGCTACAACCTCTGGCGCTCCAGCGCAGACCACTCTTCCGCTTGCGAATGACACATCGGTCGAAGTGGCTCTGCTCTCAGGCAGCGTCGGTTTCGGGGGATCGAGCGGATTGATACCGTTGCCGGAGACTCCGACTCCGGAGGCTGTTGCCAAAGTCACAGCAGGCCAGACAGCTGGTTTTGTATGGAACTGGCTCACCGAACGCCCGGAAGTGCAGGGAGCCGGAGGCGGCGCTCCGCCTACGCTGACGCTCTCCTGTGTCAGTGCCGATGGTACGGATCTTGCCTCTGTTGGAATGCAGTGCAACATTCCACCTACCTACACCTACTCCACAGGTACAGGCAGCAGCCTCGTAATCACTGCACCGCCGGCCATCTATGTGGTAACACGTAGCAATTCGGCAGTGGGTGCGCTGCGTGAAGCTCCGCTCAGCCGCGATCTGCAAATCGTTACTGCTATTGTCTTTCCTATTGGAGCTATCCCGCTTGTTCTGCTTGCCCGCCGTAGAAAAGCTCTAAAGCTCTCCGGATGGATCGCCGTGCTGCTCATCGCTTCTTTTGCCGGCATGTCACTCGGCTGCGGCAGTTCCAGCTTTAAAAACATGGGTGGAACCACAACAACTGCAACCCCTTCTAACACTTATCAGTTCATCGTTACAGCCAGCGGTACAGCTGCCGATGGAACCGCCATCAATATCAAGAGCTATCCGTTTGCCGTAACAGTAACCGCTGTTCAGTAACGCTACTCGCCTGTCCCGCACTATGAATTGTTGCGGGGCAGGCGCAGATTGAAGGTGCGTCGAAGTTTGTGCCACGGATGCTCGTTTCGTGGTAATTTGGCGGCAGCGCTTCTTGCAGACATTTTTACTCTTGGAATCCCGCTTCAGGGATTTTTTTCAATGTCTGCAGATTCACGTTGAGGGCAGGAACTTGTTTGAGGGGCAGTAAGCGCGGATGAGCAACGAACCATCGGGAATGACTACAGTTACTCGCATCGGGCGATATGACGTAGTAGCAGAACTGGGCCGCGGCGGAATGGGCATTGTCTACCGCGGGGAAGACCGGCTCATTGGCCGTGAAGTTGCCATCAAGACTCTTACCGAAGTAACTCCGGAATTGCGAGACCGTTTTTACGTGGAAGCCCGCTCCGGCGTGCTCAATCACCCCAATATTGTTACTGTTTACGAATTTGGCGAGCACGAAGGCATGCCATTCATCGCAATGGAGTTCGTCGCCGGCGATTCGCTTGAAAAAATACTGCGCTCGGGACGCAAGCTTACGCTTCTCGAGACGCTCTCAATCGTTGAACAGCTTTGCTCCGGCCTAGGTTATGCGCACCAGAACCGAGTCGTTCACCGCGATATCAAACCCGCAAATCTGATTGTTCAGCCGGACGGCAAAGTTAAGATCGTCGACTTCGGCATCGCTCGTCTGGCAGATCAATCTACCCGGCTCACCAAAACCGATGCCGTTATCGGTACCTTTCACTACATAGCTCCTGAACGCCTGAAAGGTGAAATAAGCGATGGCCGCTCCGATATCTGGTCGGTGGGCGTTATGCTTTACCAGATGCTCAGTGGCGAATTGCCCTTCAACGGTGAGGATGTTTCGACACTCTACAAAGTTATTAACGAGCCGCATCCTTCTATTCGAGCGCATGTTCCTGATATCTCAGATGAGATCGTTGCGGCCATTGATCGCGCATTAGCTAAGAATCCCGACGATCGTTATGGGACCGCGGAGGAGATGGCCTTCGATCTTCAGGGCATTTCTGAGGGCCTGAAAAAAGAACGCGTCGGTGAACTGCTTACGTCGGCCAAACGCCTCATGGAGCAGCGCCAGTTTGCAAGTGCTCGCACGGTGCTCATCGACCTGCAGCGTATCGACCCGCAGAACTTTGAAGCCAAACGACTCACTCGCGAAGTGCAGGAGCAGCTGAACCGTCTTCAGAAAGCTGAACAGGTTCGACAAATTGTTGAACAAGCGGAAGAGGCCGTCCTTTCACAGCATTACGACGATGCAGTTTCCTACTATCGCCAGGCAATCAAGCTGGATACGGACAATGCTCTCCAATTAAATGAGAAGCTCGAAAATGCATTGCGCTTAAAAGAAAAGCAGGACAAGATTCGCCAGTTATGGAAACAAGCCGGCGATGCTCGTGAGCGCGGTGATCTTGTTTCAGCCCAGGAACTTCTTGGCCAGGCTATTACCCTCGACGGCAAGAATACGGATCTGCGCAACGCCTACTCCAATGTTGTACGCGAAATGGAGCGGAAGGCGAAGGAAGGGAAGCTGCAGGAACTTCTTGCGTCGGCGCGCCAGGAATACACTGCCCGCCGCTACACCGAGGCTATTGCCCGTCTGCACTCTGCGTCGGAAATTGATCCGGCGAATGTAGAAATACAAAAGTTGCTCCACGATGCAAGTACGCGACAGGAAGAGGAACGGCGTCGCGTGCTGATCGATCAGATGATCGCAGAGATTCAGGATTCCATTTATCGTGAGGATTATGATCGCGCTCTCAGTCAATTAAATCGCGCTCTCGAAAAGCTGCCAACAGAAGCGTCGCTTTTACGACTCAAAGCAGAGACTGAAAAGAAAAAACGAGAGCAGCACGCAAAGCAGACTGTTCAGAACGCTTTGCAACAGGCACAAAGTATTTTTTCTGAGTCGCCGCTCGAAGCCATTGCCATTATTGATCGCGCGCTTGAGGAGCTTCCTGGCGAGGAAAACCTTGTACAGTTCAAGACGATGCTTGAGTTCCAACTCAGGCAGATTAAAAAAGATGAGCTGCAGGCGCAGTATCTCAAGCGCGCCCATGCCTCCATTGAAAATGGAGAATTCGATGAAGCCATCCGCACGCTGGAATCGGCCCTTATTGACTGTGGCAACTCTGAAGAATTGAAATCGCTCCTCGATTTCACCCGTAAAGAAAAAGAGACGCAGGTCAAGCAACGCCAAACAGCAGCTGTTCGCACGGAAGCACAGGCGCTTGTCAATAGCGGCCAATACGAAAGTGCTATTCACAAGCTTGAGCCTGTAGTTGCCTCTACCAATGACGTTAGCTTGAAAGCACTACTCGAACAGGCACGAAGCGCATTGCGTGAAGCGGCACAGCGTGTCGAAGCTGTAGCTGCGCGCACTCGCGCTCTGGCAGAGACCGACCTTTCGGGCGCTTTGAAACTGCTCGACAGCCAGCCGGCAGAGATATTGGCTTTGACGCAGATTAGCGTCCTTCGGCAGGAGCTAAAGCGCAGGCTGGAAGTAGAATCGGCTATTCATAACGCCGTCTCGCGCTCAGAAGAGGCACTTGCCAAAAAGGATCTTTACGGCGGTATGGATGTTCTTGAATCCGTCCGCCGAGCCTACGGCGACTCGCCTGAGTTGGCACTGGCTATCAACACGTATGAGGCAAAACGCCGTCCGGTAGCTAATGGTATGTTTGCTACCGCAATTGAAGCTGCCAGAAAGGCACTTCTTCGTAACGAAGCTGCAACTGCACTTGAAGAGCTTCGCCATCCGGCAAATTTCCTGGAATTTGCTGACGCACAAGTGCAGGCAGACTGGAAGCGGCTCGTCGAAGAAGCGACGAAAGCCGCAGGCGCGAAGGCCCGCACCGGTACAGACTCGCTTCCTATCATTGTCCAGTCAAAGCCTCGTACAGGTCTTTATATCTTTATCGGTATTGTCGCGGCTGCAGTGATAGCCGGAATTCTTGTCCTTGTGTTGCGTCCCGCGCCTTCGACTATTCCGCCAACTTACATGCAGTTGAACGGAACACCGTGGGCGACAGTAAAACAGGTGATCGATGCAAATGGCAAGCAAATAGCTTTACCCGCAGGCGATTTAAGCACCCCATTGCGGCTCGATGGCCTTCAGCCCGGTACGTATAAAGTGATCTTTCAAGGACCTGACAACAATCAGCAGGTTATGACCTGCTCGCTCTCTTTGGAAGAACATCTTTGTTCTGTTAGTTTTGGGGAGCCTGACATTCAAAAGTTGATTGGAGGTCAGCAATGAAAAAGACAATGCTGTGCCTTTCAACTATCGTCATGTTGTTGCCGCTAACAGTGTGGGGCCAACAGGCCGACGACCTATATAGGCAGTACCAGTCAGCGAAACAAAAAGGCCAATACGATGTCGCGGCAAAGTATCTCTGCGATGCAGCCAAAATAGATCAGAAGTACGGCAAAGAATGCGATTCGGTATCAACTTACGTCAACCAACGCCTTACCCAATTTCAAAGCTCATTCGATGTAGGCAAGGCAGAATTCGACAGCAACGAAAATGTAAAAGCCATCCAGGACCTAAGTAAAATTACTTTTGGCCCTAAGCGGGACGAAGCCCAATCGCTCATCGCGCAGGCCCAGGCAAGGTTGACTCGGCCCGCCACTGATCCGAATGCTGACGCCTTGAAGGCAGCACAGCTTGCTTATGCCAATAATGATTTCCCCACAGCAGAAGCAAATGCGCAGCAGGTAAAATCAGCCGAGTTGCAGCCCCAGGCACAGACCATTCTCAGCAACATCAGAAATTATAACGATGACATGCAGCAGGCTCAGGCCTTTCAGGCAAGTAAGAACTATCAGGCAGCGCAGCAGAAATATCAGGCGGCTGTAAGTATTAAGCCTAACGGCCCGGGCAATCCTGCCGGTAAATTGCAGGAAGTTGCTGCGCTGATAAGCGCAAAACCGACATTGGCCAATAGCAATAAGTCTGCACCACTCGATAACTCCGCGAAGATTAAGGCATATCTCGCAGATGCAAGCCGGCATGCCGCGCAAAATGATTGGCAGGCAGCGATCACTGCCTATAATCAAGCCCTGGTCCTCGATCCCAAGCAGCCTGAAGCGCTGGCAGGTAAAACGCAGGCACAGGAGCAGATGAAAGCGGCCTTAGCAAAGGATCCGAAAGCGCTTGAGAAGACACTGGTAAATGGAATTCAAAACTATTATGCCGGCCAGTTTTCTGAAGCTGAACAAGCGATTTCAATTTACCTAGGTATTGGCACACAAAATTTGGGAGCAGCCCACTTTTATCTCGGAGCAGCCCTGCTTTCGCAGGCCATCGTCTCCGACCCGAAAAACAAGGATGACCAGAACCATCTGCAGCAAACCGCCATGCAGCAGTTCCAAGAGGCAAAGCAGGCAAACTTTAAACCGGCACAGAAATATGTATCCCCCAAAATATTGGCGGTCTGGAATCAGCCGGGTATGTAAATTTGCGCTCATTGTAGAAATAAGCTGATTCGATTCTGCTGGATTCTTCACTATGAGTTGTGATATTGCTTTTCCGGTCACTTAAACATTGCCAGTGACCGGCCTATATTAACGGCTGTTTTTCATTGTTCTGTCATTGGCTTTCTGTTGTCCGGATGTAGCTGCTCTTTTGATAGCTTTTCGCCTTCTGCATCGAGTCAGTTCATCCTCTGGGTCCAAGCTTATTCCGCAAACAGAACAATCAACGAAGGCTTCGATTCGGTCAGGGATAAATACAATGCGATATCTGGTACGGATACTGATTTGCGCATGGATGCTTGCACTTGCCTCCGCATGCGCATGGGCGCAAACACAGGTTCATGGGCAAGTTTTAAACGGCGATATTTTTCATCCCGTCAGCGGAACAACTGTTCGTCTTGTAAATCCTTCCACGCAGCGAGTTCTTACCACCCAGACGGACCAGGACGGCAATTTTGAATTTCCTGTTGTGCAGCCGGGTTCCGGCTATGTAATTCAAGTAGTTGACGCAACGGGAAAATCGGTCGCGCAATCCGATGCCTTTGATCTTTATGTTGGACAGCCCTTTGAGACTGTGCCTCCTATTGATATTTCTCAACAGGCGCAAGCCGCTCCAACTGCCGCTCCGGCGCAGCCTGTGCCTCCTCCAACACAATCGACAGCAGGGAACCAGCCGCCGGCTAATTCAATTCCTGCAACTGCTCCGCCACCCAAAGCTGTAATAGCTACTTTGGCACCGGTGCAAAAGCCAAAGAGTCAGGCGATTCAGAACGATACGAACACTTCTTTAAGCGCAAACATCACGCCAGTGCAGATGGCTCAGTTACCTCTTTTTAATCGCAACTTTCTCGCGCTGGGGCTTTTCCTCCCGGGTGTCCATGATGTGGACCCCGGCTCACCGCTTGCCGGGGCAGCCTTCAGCATCTCGGGTTCTCGAACGACTGCTAATAATTTCGAGCTCGATAGCAGCAACAACGTAGCTTCCAGCACGAATCAAGCGATTCCTTTTCAGGTAAACGATTCTGTGCAAGAGTTTCGCATTGTCTATGCAGATCCCGATTCTCGCTATGGACAGAGCTCGGGCGGAGTCATCGATGTAGTCACAAATCGCGGTCACTCTGTAGGGCGCGCATGGCACGGGACTCTCTTCGGTTACTTCAACAATGATGCATTGAATGCCAGCACACCTCTTTCGGTTTACTCGGGTAGCACATTTGCCAAAGCTGCTGCATATGCAGGCAGTATGTCCGGCTCGCCGGATGAAATTGCGAATGAACAGATCGGAAACACCCAGGCTGGATACATTTCCTATGCCCCCACAACCTATAACGCGCTCTATCGTCTGCTTACCACGCTTACTCCATCAAGTGGCCAATCTGCAGGATTGGCGAACTGCCGCGCCACGGCGGGCTCTATCTGCAACTCCGGCCCTTTTGATGGCAGCGCTGTGCTTTCGCAAAACGACAGCCACACGCAGCCCTTCGACTCAAAGCAGTTTGGCGGTAATATTGGCGGGCCTGTTTTTCGAGGGAAAATCTTTCTATTCGGCAGCTATGAAGGCACACTGATCGACAATCCAAATCCTATCTTCGAGCGCGTGCCTACTGCAGCGGATACATCATTCTTCGGCGATTCCAATGACGTAGCTATTGCTAATAGCATACTTGCGCTCTACCCCAAACCAAACGTTCAGGGATCAAACACGGGAACTTTCGGTTTTTATAAAGGAACAGCACCGAACTATACACACGTCCACAATGTGCTCATCCGTCCAGATATAGATTTAAGCGCACGCAGCCAACTCAGCATCCGCTATGCAGGACAGATATTGGATCAACTTCACGATGATACGCTTCCAGCCAATTCGCCTTCCGGCTATCCCGGCAACGGAGCGGACCGCCGTGCTCAGAATCAGAGCGTAGCGCTTGTGCACACGTTTTCCTTTGCCAACGGCAAAAGCGTCAATGAAGCTCGCATAGGATTCACACAATATCGCGTCGATGAATTGGCACAAGATCGCAACTTCAGCTCACCCATCATTCCTAGTAGCTCTTTGCAGACTTTTGTTCTGAGTGGCGTGGATAATCGACTTGCTGGAGCCACATCTGGAACTCCCGGCGCAGTGGGTGGTTGGTATGATTCCTTTTGGCAGCAGATTCCTGGAAATAGTACCTACTCACCCTCGCCCATTACGCCTTCGCTCGATGGTGATTTTCCATTTGCCCGTATCGGCGCACCGCTCAGTGCTCCTTCAGCGCATCGCGATACGCAGTGGCAGGCAGCTGACACTTTTACATTTGCTCTCGGATCGCGCAATCGTATAACCGTGGGCGGCGATTACCGATATATCCAGAACTTCGATTATGAAGGCGGCATGGCGCGCGGCATTGTCGTCACAAATAATATCGGCGAGTTTACCAGCGACAGCGAAAGCTGCATCAGCTGCGGCAATGGCTTTGCGCATCCATCATTTGATTATGAGCTTAAGCAACCAACCGGTTACGTGGGTGATTTGCGCAGCTACGTTGCCACCGGATTTGTAGAAGATAAGTTCCAGCCACGTCCTCGCCTTACTCTCACTGCAGGTCTTCGCTATAACTTCTTCGGGCAGCCCTGGGATGTAAACAACCGGCTCTGGAACTACTCGCAGGATGCCGATGGCCTCGTCCATCAGGGAGCCAGCGGAACCTATGATCCATTCGCGTATCAGTGCGCTTCCAGCGGAGACACAGAGACCCATCTTGATTCACTGTATGGCGCACGCCGCATCACTTTTACCAGTGGATGGGGCTGCAATCCAAACGCAAAGTACACAATGCCTGCTGACAAAAAAAGCATCGCGCCACGTATTGGCTTTGCGTACTCTTTAGATCCATCGAATCGCAATGTAATTCGCGGCGCCTTCGGTATGTACTATGACCATCTGCCCGCAGCGTATACCGAGCAGCTTCTAATCAATCGCCCCAGTCCTTACAACGTCAACTCACCGAGTGCAATCTATGGACAGAACTTCTACTCAGACGGGTGCCCCGGCAGCATCAATGGAGGTCAGTGTGGTTTCGGCCTTAGCACTTTGAATCCTGCTAACCTATCGCCTACGCAGTCGGCGACATTCGACAGCTATCAGGCAGCCAGTGGAGCAGGCCCTATCTTTGCCCGCGACACGCATCACTTCAGCAATCCATATACTATGCAGTTCCATCTCGACTACCAGCACCAGTTTGCCCGCAGCTGGACTTCAGAAGTCAGCTATATCGGTATGCTCGGCCGTCGGCTGCCGCTTATCTATGACGGCAATTTCCTGCAGGAGTTTTACTGTACTGCCAGCAGCGCTACCGGAACCCCCGGTCTGTGCAATAACAACACCTTCTTTCCGGTTTTCACAGAATCGAATATAGGCGCATCGAACTATCATTCACTTGTGCTGCAGGTGCGCAGTGAACAGTGGCATGGCCTGCTGTTGAATGCTGCCTATACGTTCTCGAAGTCGATGGATAACATTGCCGGAAGCAATTTTCCGCGCACTACCGACGCCCTCTGGAATCAGATATTCGGTCGTCAGCTTTATGGTCTCGGTAACCCCACGGCCTTTGCGTTGGGAGCGAATCCGCTTGGCGTAGGCGGTGAAAACGGACGCGGTGGTCAGCTTCAGCCCGGCAATTGCACGCAGAATTCCAACTGCCTCTATCACAAGATTCTCTCCGAGGCGACAATTCCGTCTTTCGATGCAATTTCTTCTGCGCTTACTACGACCGGCAGCAGGCCGGTAATTGTAACCGAATATAACCTGCCGCAAGACCCGCTACACTTTTCCACGGATGATTATGGCCGTTCCGACTTCAACGTTGCGCATCGCGTTATCGTTGATTTTGTCTACGAACTGCCATGGTTCGCACATTCAACGTGGCTCAATGGATTTTCGATCTCAGGTGTTTTCTCCAGCCAAACCGGGCAACCATACACGATCTTCTCCGGCCCTGCTTATGGCCAGATCACGCAGCGTGTCAACGTTGCCGGTGGAGTCCACACTACCGGCAAGCCTGGTCAATACTTTTCTGATCTGTCACAATTCACCACAGCTGCAGCAGCTTACCAGGCAACAAATGGATGCCCAAACCTCTACGCCACCCCCTCGCTTTATAGTGGCAGCGCTGGCCAGGCATGCATAGGCAGCAGCCGTCGCAATCCTTACTCGGGTCCTGCGTATATTAGCCAGGATTTTGCTATTCAGAAGCGCATGCATCTATTTGCTGACAGAGGAGCACTTATCCTCCGGGCAGAATTCTTCAATCTTTTTAACCGCGCCAATTACTATAACCCAATCACTGAGTTCAGTACGGATGGTGTGCATCTGAATCCCGAATTCGGCATTATCCGTTCGGCGCACGACCCACGCCAGATACAATTGGCCGCTCGCTTCGACTTTTGAGACAGATCACTACTAGATGAGTGAGGAAAGAGTTTTTACAATGTCGGAGTCTACGGTTGAAGTAAATTTTGCATTGCGCATTGGTGAAGGAACATTAAAGGCAAGTATCAACGTACCTGCAGGCCAAACCACGCTGACCGCTATTCTCCCTGTCATTCAAAACTTTGACAGTAACATGATCCAGCGTGTCGTGAACGAAGCAGCAGAAGCGGGTCAGCCTGTTTCGTGCCGGGCAGGCTGCGGGGCTTGCTGCCGTCAGATGGTCCCCCTTAGTATTTTTGAGGCAGAATCTCTAAGCGAATGGTTCAGCACACTACCAGATGAACGACAAAGGGAACTAGAAGATCGCTTTGCTCAGGGACTTACAAAACTAAGAGATGCCGGGGTACTCGAGCGTATCATGAGTTCCGGATGGGGCGGGGAAGAGAAGGAATTTGTACAGCTAGCCATCGATTACTTTCATATTGGAGTGCCATGCCCGTTTCTCGAGAATGAGAGCTGCGGCATTTATCCAATCCGTCCTCTTATTTGCCGCGAATATCTTGTGACCTCGCCAGTCGAATACTGCAACGATCCATCCATTTATCAAATCAGCGCCATTAACCTGCCAATACGGCCATCGCAGGCGCTCTATAACATAAGCCGCGAGCTGACTCGTGAAGAAAAAGGCTGGATGCCCTTGATATTCCTGCTGGCCTGGGCAAAGCGGGGTCTTAAACCTGGCGAATACTATACAGGCACAGGCGAGCAGGTTCTGCATACATTCATGAATCACTTGACCACGGAACCATCACCTGAAGCTATCGGCATCATGCAACCAAAATAATAACTAAAGGACCCCGTCGCTTTGAGCGCGGGGTTCTTTATCAGTTCACAAAATGCTTATGGAGTTTTAACCGTATCACCTGTTTGCGGTTTTCCCGATCCACTGAAGGATCCTACTGCCGAGGATGCATCGACACTAGTAATCGTCAGCGTGCCGACCGGATTCTCAATAGAGCGGAGAGCTTTACCTGTAGCTGGATCTTTCACCACGCGCACAACGCGAGACACCGCCAACTTGTCTCCCACCTTCACGCCAGCGCCACTGCCTACGTTGACTATCACGCTATCCAGAGCCGAAGCGTCGGCAATCAATCCGTTTACCGCTACCGTAGGAGCAACATATGTCGGCAATTTTGCACTGTCCGCTGCAAGTCCTTGTGCGAGTTGTGTAACAGCCTGTGATGTGGCTTCACCAATGATAGTTTGCGCGAAGTTGCTGCTGCCCATCCCGGCCTCTCCTGCACCGTAGCCACCCGTTCCTGCGCCGCCCGCCAGCAGGTTCGTACCCGATCTCTTCGATTCACCTTTTCCTGTGGCGGAAGCCAGAATCTCAGCTGTATTTACATCAATCATTCGCGCTGTCACCGCGACCACTGCTTTAGCGCTGTGTGTGCCTACGCCGCCCAATCCGTAGCCGCTGCCCCATTTACCCAACATCCCGCCAATATTTTTATTCTGATCATCACGTCCAAACTGTGTGATATCTCCGGTAATCACTGCGTCCACGCCCAGAATATGCCCGATTTTTGCGGCCGTACTCGCATCAGCGCGATTGCTGTTGGAAAAATCCTGCTCCTTCAAAATTTTGTCAATCTGGTTTCGCTCGATTACTCGATAAGTTCCATCATTTACCAATTGATCGATCAGCATGTCAGAAATGCCCTTGCCGATATCAACGTTGGTGCCGAAAACTGCCTGGGACGTTGTCATCACCGTCGCATAGTTGAAATCAAGTACTGCTACTTTATGCCTTGTGGCCGGTTGCTGCGCTAGCAGCACTGAACCAGCTACAAGAAATGTAAACATGGCCGATACTACTTTATGCATGTGGGTTTTCTCCTATCTCCCTAAAAATCTTTCCAGCGTTGCAACTTCTTTTTCAGCGCGATCCATATATTGGTCCGCTGACTGAATGTCGCTTTGACTAAGCGAATGATTTGCCTCGCTCAAATCGTTATTCATCCTGCTCATTGCCGCTACAATATCGCCTCGCAAATCCAGGCCTTGTGCCTGCTGTTGGCTGCGAATCTGTTGCACGTCAGCGCGCGCGGCATCGGCCCGTGCATTCAAGTCCATGAAGCGGTCATGGGCCTGGCGTATCTCTTGCTGAGAAGGCTCTACTGGGACGGGTGTCGCCATAGAAGTCTGTGCTGTAGCTGCTGAAGTATTAGCAGAAACAGCGTGAGAAACCACTGGTTTTGATGTCAGAGCCCTTGAAGAATTTGCTGATATGCTCGCTGGCGCCGGTTGTAACGGGGTAGCAGAACTCACCGGATGCGTCTGCGAAGCATCCGGTGCTGCAGCATTCGATGTAGCAGATGGTACAGAAACCGTTGTCGCTGCTGGAGTTTGTTGGTCTGCATGTGTAGCAAAGATGTGAGGCAACACTGTTGTTGCAGCGATCAAGGCAAAGATCGCCGCCACAGCACCGAGCCCAATCCACAAACCGCGATGTCCTTTATTGCTTCCCGCCGATGTGGAGGCTGAAACAGCGGCTACAGGAGCGAAATCTTGCAATTGTTGCGCAACTGATGAGGGCTGATAATTTTCCTGCAAGGCTTTCAGCGCATTGCGGAATTCATCCGCGGTACGAAAACGTCCATCCGGATTTTTCACCATCGCCCGCAATACAATGTTGTTCAATTCCGGCGATAACGTTGGATTTATTTGTACCGGAGGTGTTGGCGCTTCATTCAGTTGCGCATTTAATACGCTGTATGAAGTGTCCGCCTGGAAAGGCTTTCTTCCTGTCAGCATCTCATAAAGCGTCACGCCAAACGAATATATATCCGAGCGCGCATCAACAATGCCGCCACGCACCTGTTCCGGCGACATGTAGTAGACCGAACCCATCGTCGTACCAGGCCGTGTGAGCTGCATATCGTTCGTAGACTTGGCAATGCCGAAGTCCATCAATTTCACTAGTCCATGTGACGTGATCATGATGTTGGCGGGCTTAATATCGCGATGCGTAACTCCATGGCTATGGGCATACTGAAGCGCCGAAAGCACTTGTGTCGAATATTCCAACGCTTGGTTCAATGGAATCGGCCCTTGCGATGCCCGCTTCTCAAGTGTTGTGCCTTCCACGAACTCCATAATCATGACTAGTTGGTTCTGGAATTGAAATGCCGTTCGCAACTGCGCGATATTCGGATGCTCCAGCCCTGCAAGCGTCCGAATCTCTGACATGAAACGCGCGGCGAGATCGGGTTCCGAGGCAAAGTCAGGCAACAGAATCTTCATCGCCTCTTCGCGATTCGAAATGATATTGCGCACTTTATAAACGCGGCCCATACCACCGGAGCCGAGCAGAGCCAGCACTTCGTAGTCGCCTACGCGCTGGCCAGCCTCTAATGCCATAGATCAGCCTCTGATAAATTTTCGCCGGGGGAGAAGCAGGAGCCTTTTGAACGCACTGAGTTTACTCCATTTCTTTGAAACAGCGCACAAAAAATAGGCCGCTACCTGCTTACCAATTATTCGTCCTGAAAATAGTGCAAAATGTGCTGTTGCCGTTGCATCTTTACAGCGAGCTCAGGTACTCATATCGGGCATCTATCATCAAAAATTTGTGTGTAATCTTGGTGTCAAATACTGATACGATTTGCGGACAAAGAAATTGTGGAACGCATGCTAAGCCAGACAGCATTCAAGCTCGAATTTGCCGGATTAACCGACGTTGGCTGTAAGCGGTCCAACAACGAAGACAGCTTGGGTCACGATATTACTAGGCGGATCTTCGTCGTTTGCGATGGTATGGGTGGCATGGCAGCTGGAGAGGTGGCCAGCTCTACTGCGGTTCATAAGCTACTGGAGTTCTTCGGTCAGAATTCGGCTGCAACCATGGAAGAGCAACTCTACGATGCTATCGCTTATGCCAACAAGGAAGTCTACGCTCTGGCTCAACAGAAAGATGAATTGCGTGGGATGGGCACGACCCTGGTTGCTGCCTGTCTCGAAGGCCGCAAGATTGTTATAGGCAATGTCGGAGACAGTCGCGCTTATTTCCTGCGTAATGGCGGCTGTGTACAGATTACTCAGGACCACTCTTATCTTGCAGAACAGGTGCGCAGTGGCGCGATGAGCGCAGACGACGCAGGGGTGTCGCCTCTGCAATCTTTGATTACACGAGCCATCGGCACGACTGAATTGATTGAGCCCGATCTATTCACTGCTGCTCTCGAGCCCGGGGATATGGTTTTACTAACCACAGATGGTCTTACTCGCTATGCCGATGCAGCAGCAATTGCGCAGCTTATTTATGCCCAGCCGCTAATAGAGCAATCCTGCCAGGCCCTTATCGACGCCGCAAAGGATCAGGGAGCGGTCGACAATGTCACTTGTCTCCTGCTTCGTGTATTTGAATAAATCGACTTTATGCGGGAAATGCGGCGGTAGAGCAGAAATTCAAAAGTGCAGAATTAAATAGCGCAGGCCTTTGCAGTGGAGCAAAGCGACTGGCCCCATCCAGAATTACTCACTCTGCGCATGGAAGCGTGTGTGCTATATATTCTGCATGTTCGCGCCGAATAAATTTATCGTGCTCACCGGCAGGCCATTGCTAAATGGAATACCAAATCTTTGCGCCTTTGTTTTCGATAAAGCGCTGTGCGCCGGAATCGGGTAAAGGCATCGCACTTTCAGCTTCAAACCTCAAGAGGTCGTCATCGCAAAATTCCATGCGTACCTCGATGCTCAGATAGGACGTTCTAATGCCCAACCTCTGAAACGCATCGCATCGCTAAGCCTCCAGGCGCGAGAAGTCCTGCATTCGGGCCGGATATCTCCATTCGCACGACGAGCGGCGTGCCTTCCACCACGATCGGTGTATTCGATACTTCCAGCGGATACGCCAGCCGCACAGGATTTCCACCCTGCTCAATTTTGCCTTTATCGATCAGATGAAAGAGCGCCCAGGTTCCGTTGAACTGGAACAGGGGCAAGCTGCCGGAGGCGTAATTGGCAGTGAGCTGCGCAGACTGTGCCGTCTGCGCAGACCAGCTGAATTGCTTTGCAATGTCCGCACCCGAAAGCCGCTGCGCATCGATCGCCAGCGTGACACTTTGAATCCCTTTTGAAGGAAGAATATGAGCGTTGAAGTTCAATGAGGGTGAAGCCGAACCTGCCGGATACAAGGCAGCTGACAATGCCGCTGCTTGATTGAAGAAATGCACAAACGCCGGATTCAGCCTTATCGGAGCCGTCGGAGCGGGAACATATGTCGAGCCTTGCTGTACCAACAACGGCTTCAATGTAGCATCATAGAACTGCCACAGCGATCCTGTCCCTGGCTGAAAGACCGTGGCAACTTCCGCAGGAGTAGCATCCACAGTAGCATTTGGCGCAAAGGGAAACTTTGTCATCAATGCGGAGAAACTGCCGCAAAAACTCTTGCCTCCGCTATTCGCCTGTTCAGGGCGTTGTCCGCGCACTGCATCCTCTACCGAATTGATTGGTGCCTGCATCAAAGCTATGACTATCTGCTCCACATGTGCCTGCGGGTCGATGTTGAAGGCCTGGGCCGTCTGGCTTACCGCGCCGTGTGCCGAAACTGCCGACCCGATGACTGGCTGTAACGCTGCAGGATTATTGATCGCCGAAGGATCTTGCGCAACTGCCGATACAGCACCTTGCAATCCGACTAGTCCATTGATGTAGGCCGTATTTCCCGATGACATCAACTTGTCCGCGCTCTCAGGCGGAACCAGTGCCTGCGTGGGCTGAAACTCTTTCGATATCTCCGGATTCGCCACAGCAGTGTTGTGTGAAGCCGTGTACATCAAAGCCAATAATGGCGAGCTTGGATTCGACAATATCTGCAATTTCTGTGCCGCATCTGGTAGGCCACGATAGTGCACTACTGAAGCCTGCTTCAGGAAAGTGCGCCATTCACTTTGATAATCAGCCAAATACCTGCCTGTCAGTTGCTGCGAGAGGTTCGTTCGATCAAGCGATGGCGGAGCCTGATCTCCCAAAACCCATGCCTCGCCGCTGAAATAACGATCGGGATGCAGGATTGCATCCTGCATAAATGCAAAACCATTACGGGTAAAAGCACCAGGAACTATATGCGATTCAACCACAACGACAGCGGAGCCCGGATAAATACGATTGAAATCAATCGAAGAGTTAGCCTTGTTTGCTGCGGCCAGCATGTTCTGATAAATACGATCGTAACCACCAAAACTGCCCAGATACGCACGTGCATGCGTTACTGCAGCCATTGCCGGTGAAATCGAATAAGGGTTGGCTTTCCGTAGTTCATTCGAGTAAAAATCGAATTGCTGTTGCGCCAGTTGCTTTTGTTGCTCTGTTTCCGGCGTTCTTCCGTTGAGCCAGTACTGCGTAAGCACCGGCGTCAAAAAATCCGCGGTGCTCTTATCGGGATTCGATGTCGTAATCAGATATGCGCGTAAAGGATTGTAAGCTGCTTGATAATCGGCGCCGGGTTGTGGGGTAGTCGGAAGCGCGCTCAACGTTGCGATCATGTTGCTCTGCGTATTCGTTAACAGCAGCCGCTGAAAACGATCGAAATAGATGCGACGCGCGCTATCCAATAGCTCATTGCCGTGGTACAAACCCCATCGATACATCAAAGGAGCGCCGTTTTGTTGATAGCTCTCAAGCTGAACCAATGCACTGCGCAGTTGATCGAGTGAAACGAGTTCTTGCGTAGACGCCAACAAAGTTGGCGGCACATTTTGCATAGGCAATCCGCTGGCTGCCGCAGAAATCTGGTGTTCTAGGCGCGAGTTATTGCCATACGAAACAATGAGACAGAGCAAATAAAACAGCAGCAGTACCGATGCCGTAGCAAATACGAAACGTCGGAACGCATGCGTGCGTCCGCTGTTGCTGGTGCCCGAAAGCGCGCTATGGTCCTGCAGTATCACAACAGGGAAAAGCCTCGGCAGAAAAGTCCACTGTGCAATCTTTTGTGAAACCACCTGCGGTGTTGGAACTGTGCTCGCCTGCATGTGTTGCACGGAGAACATGCGCGTTGCGCCGGCATCTGCTGGTGCGGCTTGCGGCACGTGTGCGGACGCGCTAACCATCTGCTCAACGATATGTGCGCGTACACCTGTGAAATAAAAACCGCGCAGATAGGGATTGGCATTGAGCTGACTGGGCCGTGTCAACTCCACAAGATACGAGGCTAGATGATTGTGTAATTTACGCAGTTCGCGGGGAAATTCATAGAGCGGATCGACATTCCGAGCATCATTCTCGCGCGATAGCATTTCCAGCCGGAATTCGCCTAAGGAAAAGATAAGTTGATGCAGCGCTGTCGAGACCTCTCGCGTGGCCTGCTCCGCATATAGGCCACTGGAAGCTCTGCTACGAGCAATCGGTATGCCGAGTGGCTGAGATACCTCTTCACTTGATAAATTTCGAACGTATTCTGTGAAACCGGGCACACGATCAAGCTTGGTCAAAACCACATATACCGGGACTTCCGTTCCGAGTTGCTGTGCCAGGTCGCGTAGCATCTGATTTGTAGTCCGGGCTGAGGCCGTCACCGCTTCCGTTGCCGACGCTCCCAGGAAATGCTCACAGCTCATGCACACTACCGCCGCGCGTATGGGGGCCTGCGAGCCCATAGCAGCGCGATAGGCCTTGGGACGGGTCCGCCGCACCAATTTTGCCCACAGCGCTGGATTTTTGCGAACGGCATCGCCAGCTTCGGCAATTACACATTGCTGTGTGTACCAGATATTTGTAACCGGAGTAGCGACGATATCCTGGTCGCGGTAAATCTGGCCCGCAAGCAGTTCCGGATCAAGCCCGGATTTAAGCACTACTGTCGTTTTGGCGGAATTGGCCTCGCCCAATACATATAACAAGGGCAGAGAATCGATCGTTTTAGCTCCGGTGCGCTGTGCGGAAGCCAATTTTTTTTCTGCATCCCTCAACAAAGCATCCAATTCCATATTTCCCCGGATGTTTTTTGTCGGGCCTTCGCGCTTCTGCTTCCGGAAGTGAAGAATAAGGATAACCGCAGCAAAGGCAGTCCCAAGGAGCACCAATAAGACGCGCAAAATTGTTAGCGCTGCGCCCTGCACATGCAGAAGCGGACCAGCCGCCCATGCCAGCCCTACGGACAGCAAAAAAATAAGAATCGAAATCAGAATCGAGACCACAACAGACTCCTAGCGAGCATTGAGGCTGGTGTTCTGCACCTGCGAAACACCCGAACCAAGCGCAATTTCAAATCCGCCAAAGGCAAGCACGGTTAAAACAGCCAGTGCGCAAGCGGTAATCAACAATCCACGGCTCCACGCGTCTTTTGCGCGTGTAGGCTTTACTTCTGGAGCAGGCATTGGCGGTAGCAAGTGCGCTTGCCCACGAATCCGCTGAATCTTCTCTCGCGCCTGCCGCAATAGTTGATGCAGCTCACCGCTATCGCCGAGTGCGTAGCGCCCGCGATATCCCATCTGCAGACAGAGGCAATGCAATTCCAAAGCATCTGCAACTTCAGTTGAATCCGGTTGTCCAAGCAGTGCGCGTAGATTGCGAAAAAATGTCTCCCCAGCCAGATGGCCGCCGAAAAGTTCTTCCTGCAACGGACGCCGCGCCCAGTCGGCAAAGACGGGGATTTGCAGGTTCAAAACACTTTCATCCAGAAAGGCAACCGCGGCAAAAACTCCCATCTGTACAGTCTCACTGGAATAGCCAATTGCTTTAGCATCCTGCATTGCCGCCTGCAGCGAGCGGCGCATCTGCGCGCGGAAGCTCTCGGCATCCTGCACCTGCTGGCGCTGAAAGCGCACGCGTAGAATCGCTGTTAGCACCTCTTGAAACGCAAAGGAAAGGCTGTTTATACGAGCAGTGCTCACTATGCCTCCACAATCACGGTAAGTTCAAATTCCGGATGCGCAATGTCGCCAGGAATATATACGCCAACTTTGCGGGTCTGCAGAATATGCTCCCAGCACGGTCCCGTAGTTTCGATCGCAAAGTATTGCATGTCTGCCTCTGCGCGAATGGCGGCAGGCGGCACTTGCAAATGCGTAAGCGTCATTCCCGGCAGTGCTCGCTTTACCAGTTCCGGCACAAATTTAGCCGAGCAAATTTTCACCAGTCGCGGCACCAGATTTAACAGCGCTGATTCGCCCAGGCTCGAACGAATGCCCATCACCCAGCGCGCGCGCCGTAAGCAGCGCTCATCAACGACATCGGCTTCGTATATATATGGCTCCGAAGGATGAAAATTGAATGTAACGGTATTCGAAGGAACAACAATCTCCAGATGCTTTTTGATATGCGCATCGAGTAGTCGAAATGCCGGCCCCGGATTGCGGTGATCGTAAGAAGGTAGTGTTCGCGGGTCGGAATCAATGGCAAAGGTGCAGAGAGCTCCGGCAAGTCGCGACAACTCAATAAACAATTCTTCCGGATGCGCATGCTTCGTCACGCTCAGATGATGCAATGAAGGAATAGCAGTATGCAGCGCATGTAGAAACCAGTAATTCGCCACATCCAGAGCTGAAGTTCCAGCTTCAAACCTTCCATGCCGCCGGGCATTGCGCGCAATCGTAGCGCTTTTTTCTCCAATTGTTTCAACCAACCGTTTAAAGAGCAGCATTAGCTGTTCGCTGGCACTCGCGTGCAGGCAGGCAGGAATAAATTCCTCATCATAGATGAGATGGCCACGTCCGTCGCGCATCACGCGGGCCAGCGGAATTGACTGCATATCGCCCGCAAGCTCAGCTTCCGTCAGAATGCGAATATTTTTCCGGCCAAGATCGATCTCGCGCTCATCGATGCCATTGGTTTCATCGCGCAAAAGCTGTTGCATTTTGCCATAGCGGGCGCCGTTGCCTGGACCATCCAAGTCACAGTCGAATCCATTATCTTTGCGCGCTGGAACTGCAAGATACAGCGGGAGCACCGCATCCGTAGAAGGGAAGACCTCCAGAAGATTCCGCGCCGGAGGCGGCGGGTCTGAGTTCGGCAATTCAAACGTCAGGCCATCCGGAAAAACTCCTGAAGCATGCAACACTACCGCATTACCGTTACTGATTGCTTTCTGGTCAAGCTCAAAGTGCAGCAATCCCCATGGGTTATGCCACAGGCTCGACATAAGAAAAGAAGTCGAGTCTTCAAAATAACGGCTTTGTGTCTGAAAATGGTGCGGTCCAAGATACATCCCTTCCGACCAGACCACACGCGACAAAAATTTCATAGTTTCTGAACCATTCGGCAAATCAGCGAAGCATGCTCGTTATAGCGGCATTTCTGTGAAATGCTGCCGCGGCGGACAACACCATCAACATAGTGAATCTATCGCCCTTTTAGTTTCTGCCGCTTAAATTTTTTGCAGGTAACTCGTGTGTGCATACTAGGAGGGCAGGGCTTTACTGTCAAGATTTTGCGATGTAAGCTGAGACACCAGATTTACACCAAGATTTGCGCCCAGGATATGTATAGACATGGACTCATCCAAGCCGCCCTTCGATGATTCGACGATTACCAAACAGGAGGGACCCACCAGCGCTACCGGTGTATTTGGCACGGTAAAGCCGGCACCCGATCCTGCTGGCAGTTCGGATGATCTACTGCAATCCCTTCGAGCTGATGGGTCTGCAAACAATGATGTTCCCGAGCAGCGCCCGACACAAGCGCCGGGTGCGTTTACACAGATGTTTCAGGCTCAAAAAGCCGAAGGCATGCCGGAAGTTATGTCCGAGAAGCCTGCAACAGATCTCACCAGTGTCTTTACACCCGTGACAATTCCGAAACCTAAGCCGCAGCCTGTCACGCCTGTTCCTTCCGGACAGCAGCCCGGTGAGTTTACTCAATTGCTGAAGACATTGAGCACTCCGGTAGTCCAGGGTGAAACACCCAGCGCTCCACCTGATCCGGCAGCTTCGCAACCTGGAGCCTTCACGCAGATGTTTCAAGCGATAACAGCTCAGGATGAATCGGCATCATCCTCTGTTCCCAAATCATCTGAGCCTGCCGCGCCACCACAGCCGGGTGCGTTTACGCAGATGTTTCAAACGATCTCGAAGTCAGAGGCGGAGAAAGTTTCTCCGGAAGAATCGCAACCTGCTGCTGAAGGTTTCACTCAGATATTCCAATCGCTTTCTTCCAAGCAGTCTCCATCTCCTCAAAGCGCGCAGCCAGCAAATGTTCCCGGTAGTTTTACGCAGATGTTTGCCCAGGCAAATGCACAAGGCTCACCGCAGTCGAATCCATTGGCAAGTCTGAAGTCGGAACTATCGCCCTCGTCCGATTTTTCCTTCACGCCTCCGGCTCAGCCTTCTTCCATTCCGGCGCAAGGTGGCTTCACAAAGCTTTTTGAGGCCTTGGATAGCTCGAAATCCGCACCGAAGGAGCCGCCGCCGCTCACTCCGCCATCGCCTCAACCTGTGATTCCACCCGCTGTCGGTGGATTCACCCAGTTGCTGCGCACACTGAATGCTGACCAAGTGTCACAATCCCAGGTAGTGCCGCCGTCTATACCCTCGGCCCAATCTGCTTCCGTGACGCAGCCATTAAACGGGCCGGGCGAGTTCACCCGCGTTATCTCAGGTTCCATGCTGCGCGAAGCACAAGGGCAGAGTGCAATGCCGATTATGTCGACACCGTCCCAGGCACCATCTGGTCAGCCGGCTTTCCAAATACCTCCGCCCTCTCAATTTCCGAAACCATCTCCTATGCCACAAATGCATGGAGGCGCGGGCGGAGCTGCGCCGCAGATGCCACACCTGCAACCGCCCCCATTTACATTTCCACCTGCTCCAGCGCCGCAAGCTCCGCCCGCAAGCAAGCTGCAGCAATATTTGCCGCTCATTCTTGTGGTAAATGTCTTTGTTTTAATCGTAATTGTTCTGATTGTGATCTTTGCATTGCGCCATCACTAGCTTGCATTCGCAAATAAAATAATGAGCTCCATATTGGGATTGGAGATTTCTCCCGGGATATAGACGCCGAAGTTGCGGGCGCGCACCACCGCATCCCACACCGGGCCTGTGCGATCGATACTGAAATATTGATAGCGCAGCTTTACCGGAATGGCGCGTGGCGGTACGGGAACATGAGTCAACGTCAGTCCTGGAAGCGCCTGTCGAATCAACTGTTCAATATGCGTTGCCGAACAAGCCTTGGCTAGTCCCGGGATGCGACCAATAATATCTGCCTCGCGCATATCTGCAGAAATTGCAAGGTAGAACCGTGAATTCTCAAAATATTGATCTTTATCGATTGCCGTCGCATAAATCGAATCGCGCAGTTGTTTGAGTGGGAGTGCGACAAAATTACTCGGCACTACCGTCTCTAATAGCTCAACAATAATGGCATCCAGCGCCATAAAACATTTGCCTTGATCTTCATGCTCATATTTGGGCAGATCGCGCGGCTCGATCCTCGACGAAAATGTTGTCAGCGCTCCGGCCAAAGAAAGCATCTGCAAAAACAATGCTTCCGGATGTACCTGATCTATTTCAAAGAAATGCCGCAGCCCGGGAAGATAAGTGTTTATCGTATACAGCAGCCAAAAGTTCGCCACATCGGAAGCGCTGAAGTCGGCCAGAGACTGGTTGCGCTGCCTGCGTGCTCCTGCCAGCTGATTACTGCGCGAAACCAGCACTTCAGTAAGTCCGCGCAGAATTCCAAGGAGCAGATCATTGCCTCTTACATTCAACATCGGCGGAACAAATTTCGCGTCTAGCCGATAGCCGCCGGCTTCGGTTCGTTCAATACGTGCCAGCGGCAACAGTACGGATCCTTCGAAATTTTCTCCGTCTGCAAGTATTTGCAGATTTTTACGAGCCAGCGATACCGGCTTTTCAATTCCCGAGCTGTTCTCATCGCGTAACATTCGCAGCTCGGCATAAAAACGCGTATTTATTCCTCCCGGCTGCAGTCCTACATTGATGCCGCCTGGCCTGTCCTGAGGTACAGCAAGATAAAAAGTGCAGCTCTGTTGTCCTCCATGGAAACACTCCTCCAAAGTGCGCAAGCGAGGCGGCGCGTCCGAGGCGGGCATGTCCAGCAAGAGCCCATCCGGAAAAATTCCTGACGCTTCGGAAATGCTCAATTGTCCTTCGCTTAAGGCGGTGCCATCGATCTGAAGTGAGGTGTAACCCCAATAGCGGAAAGATAAAGCTTCAACCAAAAATCGTAGATTCTCCTCAAAAAAGCGATCCTGCGCCTGCAGGTGCTGCGGAGATAAAAATACGCCTTTGGACCAGACAACCGGCTGCAACTGTCTCATGTGTAAGGAATCCTATCGGGGTTTGAGTATACAAGGATGGTGAAGTATCCAGTAAAAAGCGCTTCAAATTTGCCAATATCTTTGGTGCAACGCTTTCATCTTGACACGCACTATGGTGCAGACGATAATTGGCGCGCTTACTCAGACCGCCAATCAGCGTTCCCAAAAAATGTTTTTGGGGATTCATACGAGGAGCGCAAATTGGCGTCTTCACAAGGTTACGTGAAGTTGTGTGTTGATTCGAATCAGAACGGGCGGTGCCTCCGCACGTTTATCGAGGAATAGAAAAAATGGCTAAGGAAAGTACGCAGCATAAATTGGACCGCGTGCGTTCGCCGCGCGTGCATATTACCTACGACGTGGAAATCGGCGACGCGATTGAACTCAAAGAGCTGCCCTTTGTTATGGGCGTACTCGGAGACCTTACCGGCCAGCCCGAACAGCCGCTAGCCGCATTGAAAGACCGTAAGTTTGTCGAAATCAATCCTGACAATTTCGATACTGTGCTCAAGGGAATGCAGCCGCACCTTGCCTATTCCGTTGCTAATAAATTGAGCGACGATCCTAATGCCGGACAAATTTCCGTCAATCTCAAATTTGAAAGCCTCGATGATTTCTCGCCTGAAAATGTAGCGAAACAGGTCGGTCCACTCAAGGAGCTTCTCGACCTGCGCCAACGACTCTCCGATCTTCGCGGCAGCCTGCAGGGCAATGACAAGCTCGATGAGGCACTCTTTGATGCAGTCTCCAACACCGAAACCCGTGAAAAATTGCGCAGTGAATTAGGCGCAGCCGGAGGTGAGAAATGAGCACAACCAATACCGCTGCTGCTACTGCAGGGCAGGCAGTCGAACAGGCTTCAGAGCAAACCCTGCTCGATCAGATTGTTGCACAAGGCCGTTTCAATCGCGACGCCTCAACACTTGAGCGCGGTCGCGACATGGTCAAGGAGTTCGTCTCCCAGGTGCTTGACGGGCATATGACGCTTACTCGTGATGCCGAAGCATCCATTCAGGCACGTATCGCGCAGATCGATCATCTTATCTCGCTCCAACTCAATGAAGTTCTGCATTATCCTGCATTTCAAAAACTCGAAGGCACATGGCGAGGGTTAAAGTATCTGCTTGATCAGTCTGAAACCAATGACATGCTCAAGATAAAGGTGCTCAATGTCTCCAAGCGCGAATTGTTGAAAGACTTGCAGCGCGCGCCGGAGTTCGATCAAAGCGCTCTCTTCAAAAAAGTCTATGAAGAAGAGTTCGGAGTCTTTGGCGGCGCGCCCTTTGCTTCCCTTATTGGCGATTACGAATTCGGCCGCGGCCCGGAAGATATCGAATTGCTGGAGCGGATTTCACAAGTCGCCTCTGCAGCACACGCGCCATTTCTTTCCGCAGCATCGCCGGAGCTTCTCAATCTCAGCAGCTATACGCAGCTTGGAGCGCCGCGCGATATCGGTAAAATTTTCGACTCCACCGAATATGCCAAGTGGAAGTCATTTCGTCAGTCGGACGATTCCCGCTATGTTGCTCTCGGCCTGCCGCACATCCTGATGCGTCTGCCTTACGGAAAAGACACGAAGCAGATTGATGCCTTCGATTATGAAGAAGCAGTCGATGGCAGCGATCACTCTAAATATCTCTGGGGCAATGCCGCCTATGCTCTGGGCGCTCGCCTCACCAACTCTTTCGCCAAATATGGCTGGTGCGCAGCGATTCGCGGCGTAGAAGGCGGCGGCCTGGTGGAAGGGCTCCCGGCTCACACCTTCCGCACTGATGAAGGTGATGTTGCCCTTAAGTGCCCGACCGAAGTAGCCATCACCGATCGCCGCGAAAAAGAACTTGCCGATCAAGGATTGGTGCCGCTCGTGCACTGCAAGGGAACCGATTATGCCGCATTCTTCAGCGTGCAGACCGCCAACAAGCCCAAGCTCTACGACAAGGATGCAGCCAATGCAAATGCTCGCCTTTCCGCGCAGCTGCCTTACATCCTTGCCATGTCGCGCTTTGCTCACTATCTCAAGGCCATGATGCGCGACAAGATCGGCAGCTTCATGAGCCGCCAGGACTGCGAACGCTTCCTCAATCAGTGGATCAGCAATTATGTCTGTGCGGATGATGATGCTTCGCAGGCCGCTAAGGCAAAGTTGCCATTGCGGGAAGCAGCTATCCAGGTATCTGAAATTCCAGGAAAGCCCGGAGCCTATCGCGCTGTCGCTTTCCTCAAGCCTCATTTCCAACTTGACGAGCTTTCTGTGTCGCTGCGTCTCGTGGCCGATCTACCGGCATCGGCAAGGAAGTAACACTAAGCCGGAAGTTGTGGGACCGACTAGCCCGCGGGGGCGGCGAACTGAATTTTGAAAGGAGCCAGAAATGGCAGTTGATTATTTTCTCGACCTTGATGGGATTCCGGGCGAATCCCAGGATGAAAAATTCAAAAACAAAATACAGCTTTTGAGCTGGAGCTGGGGAGCATCCAATATTTCCTCAGTTGCAGGCACCGGCGGCTCGGGAGCGGGCAAAGTCGATCTGTCCGACTTTAGTACCATGACGTTCTTCGATAAGTCGACGCCAAAGCTCTTTAAAGCCATCACCAAGGGCGCGCACATTACCAAGGGCACGCTCAGCGCGGTTAAATCGGGCGCGGATGGCAAACCTTACCTTAAAGTCAACTTCACAGAGATATTCATTACCAGTCTGCAGATGTCTGCCTCGTCCGAAGTTCCGAGCGTCAGCCTTTCGTTCACCTACAATGAAATCGGCATCGACTACTCCATCCAGGATGAAAAGGGCAATCTCACCAGCACGGGTGAAGTAAAGTACAGTACCAAGGCAAACAAAGCCTCGTAAGTAAGGCGGTTTCATGGATGGGCTCTCTTATTACCGTGATGGCCAGCTTCAGCTGGCCATCACTGCGCTTAGCGACGAGTTGAAAAAGCAGCCTCTCGACCTGAAGCGCCGTACATTTCTCTTTGAATTGCTTTGCTTTGCCGGCGAATACGACCGCGCAAGCAAACAACTCGATGTGCTTTCGGACGCGAGCCAGGAAGCAGCAGCCGGCGCCATGCTGTATCGTGCCGCGCTGCATGCTGAAAAAACACGCCAGGATATGTTTGCAAAAGACGAGCTGCCTCTGGGCACAGAGCACCGAGCGCCCTCCGGCACTTTCAATGGACAGGCGTTCTCGAACGTGCAGGATGCCGATCCACGTATCGGTGCAAACCTCGAAGTCTTTATTGCAGGCAGCTACACCTGGATTCCATTTGCCTACATTGAATCGGTCGAATTGCAGGCGCCTAAGAAATTGCGTGATCTGCTTTGGATGCCGGCCATCCTGCACACTACCTCTGATTTTCGCCTTCAGGATCTCGGCGAGATTCTCATTCCTGCGCTGACGCCGCTTTCTTGGAAGCATCCCGATGACGCCGTGCGTCTCGGCCGTGCCACGGCTTGGGAAAGCGAGGAAAAATATGGGGAAATTCCTTACGGCCAAAAACTGTTGCTGCGCGGAGATATAGAAGAGCCAATTCTCGAGCTGCGCAATCTCACCTTCCACCACGCCAGGGAGACGGCTGAAAGTGCCACTTCGTGATGACCTGCTGAATCCGGTTCCGGGAGAAAACCCCTCGGGGATTTATCTTCGCTACGACAAGGTCTACGACCAGATTAAAGAAGCGCGGACCGAAGACGACGATACAATTCCTGCCGGCGCATGGGAACGCGCTGCCAAAAAGGCCGACTATGCGCTCGTCATCAAGCTCGCTGGCGAAGCCCTTGCCACGCGCAGCAAAGACATGCAGCTTGCCGCGTGGCTGGCGGAAGCTCACGTCAAGCGCGAAGGCCTCACGCTCATCGCGCCATCGTTCAAGCTGATGCAGGACCTGCAGGAGCAATTCTGGGATACGCTTTATCCGGAAATTGAAGATGGCGATGTAGGCATGCGCGCCATGCCCATTGAGTTCGCAGCCAATCGCATCGCAGCGTTAGTACGCGAAGCTCCTCTCACAAAAAAAGGTTTCAACTATTACCATTACAAGGAATCGCGCTCTGTTGGTTATGACGATCCTGATGCCAGCGACAGCAAGCGCGAAGCCCGCCAGGCAGCTATCGACGACGGCAAGCTTACCGCTGAAGAATTTGACGAGTCTTTTGCTGCAACTCCAAAAGCTTTTTATGTCGGCCAGCATGAGGCCATGCAATCTGCGCTCGAAACCATCGAGACGCTGCAGATTTACTGTGAAGAAAAATATGGCGACGAGGGCCCTTCTTTTAGTAAATTGCGCGCGGCTATAGAAGAAGTCGATCAGGTCATCAACAGTTTGCTGAATGAAAAGCGCAAGACCGAGCCGGACGAAGTTGCCGAAGAAACCGTTGAACAGGATCAGCAGGAAAGCTGCGAAGCAGAATCCGTAAGCGAGCAAGAGGCTGAAACAGAAGAAGCTCCGGCCCCCAGAGCCGCGAAAAAATCAAGGCCTATCTCTGCCGAGCCCGCGGATTGGGATGACGCCATCAGCCGCATTCGCGCCTGCGCGCTCTTTATGCAAAAGGAGCGCCCGTCGAGCCCCGTTGCATACCTGCTGCAAACCGCCGTCCGCTTTGGCGAAATGCGCGAGCAGGGAAGCTATGCTTCATACGATTTCCTCGCTTCACCTTCTACAGAAACCCGTCAGAGCCTCAAGCGTCTTTCTTCAGAAGCTGACTGGGAAGGGCTTCTGCGTGAGGCGATTGCCGCCGCAGGTGATCCTGCCGGACGCGCATGGCTCGATGTGCAGCGCTACATCTGGAAGGCCAGCTATGAATATGGCTATTCGGCAATTTCAGCCGCAGTCATCAGTACGCTGCAGTCTTTATTGAAAGATATTTCCGAGATTCCAACGTGGAGCCTTGACGACGACACTCCGACAGCGAACCCTGAAACACAACGCTGGCTCGAAGAATACGTCACCCCCAAACCCGCCGAAGTCTCCGAGCAGCCGGCACCACAATACGACCCGGAACCTGTTTATGCCTTGCGTGAGGATCCTGTAGTAGAGGGTGAAGCCGCACCACCGGATGCCTTCGATCTTGCTCGCGACATGATCCGCAGTGGCCAACTGTCGCAGGCCATCCAGCTCCTCGTCCGCGATGCGGCACAGCAGCCGAGTGGCCGCGCGCGCTTCCAGCGTCGTCTGCAGATTGCGCAGCTCTGCGTTGGAGCCGGTCAAAGCAAAGTCGCGCATCCCGTGCTCGAAGAGCTGGTTAAAGAAATTGAGCAGCGCAATCTTGAGGAATGGGAGGCTAGCGAGATCATTGCGCCGCCGTTAGCTTTACTCCTAAAATGCCTGGACTCATCCGAAGACGTAAACGGCAAACGTGAAGCGCTTTTCTCGCGCCTCTGCCGTATCGATCCCATTGCAGCAATGGATGTCTCTCACTAATTTCGCAACGCAACAGGAGTTCGCTGGTTTGGCACGCTCGGCAACAGAAACGTTGATTACGCAGTCCGTTCTCGATCGCCTTATGGCTGTCGAGGATTGGCCGACAACGCGCGCACAGTCGCTGCGTTATTTCAAAGAAGCATTAAAGCGCGATCTTGAATGGTTGCTCAACACACGCCAGCCGCCAGTTCCTGAAATCTCCGATTATCCATTCACCAGGGCGTCCACTCTCAACTATGGACTCCCCGATATCTCTGCCATGGGCCTTAACTCAGCCTCCGATAACCGCCGCCTGCGGATCGCGATTGAAGCATGCCTTAGGAATTACGAGCCGCGCCTCGCCGATGTACGGGTTACGCTCGAAAAAGGCGATACAGCAGAGCGCCGTCTCCGCTTCCACATTGAGGGCAGTATGAAGCTTGACCCTGCGCCCGAAGAAATTTCCTTCGACACCGTCCTTGAGCTTTCAAGCGGCGAGTACAAGGTGAAATAGCCATGCGCGAGGAGCTTCTCGAATACTACGAGCGCGAGCTTGCCTATGTTCGGCAACTCGGAGCCGAGTTCGCGCAAAAATATCCGCGCGTTGCCAGCCGCCTTTTACTGGAGCCCGATCGCTGCGACGATCCGCATGTCGAGCGCCTCATTGAAGCCTTCGCTTTTCTTGCAGCGCGGGTTCATCTGCGTATTGATGACGACTTCCCGGAAATCACTTCGGCACTGCTTGGTATCGTCTCACCGCATTACCTGCGCCCTATTCCATCCATGTCAGTGGTCGAATGCCAGCTTGACCCGGAGCAGGGCAAGCAAACCACAGGCGTGCGTATTCCCGCCGGAACGCAGCTTGCCACCAAGCGTACCTTCGATGGCCTGCCCTGTCGTTTTCATACTTCGTATCCCATAGAGCTATGGCCTTTTTCTGTCGGGGAATGTGAATGGCGGCATCCCGAGCGCCTCGCACAACCCATCCGTGTTCCCGGAGCCGCCGGTGTCATCCGCATGCGCCTGGACTGTGCCCGCGACGTCTTCATCGATAAGCTCAACATCGGTAAACTAGCCTTTCATCTCACTGGCGAAACCAACGTAGTCCACACACTCTATGAGTTGCTTTGCAAAAACTGCATTGCCGTCTTTATCCGCGACCCGCAGCAGCGCGGTGGACGCATCATTCAGCTCTCGCCATCGCAGCTGCGCCCACTAGGCTTTGAGGAAAACGAAGCGCTTCTGCCATATCCAAAGCGTTCCTTCGAGGGCTACCGCCTCCTGCAGGAATACTTCACCTTCTCTGAAAAATTCCTCTTCTTTGAATTAAGCGGCCTCGAAGCCATCGCGGAAGCAGGTTGCAAGGAGCAGGCAGAAATCCTTTTTTATTTCTCGCGCTTCGATCGCCCGGAACGCCAGCAGGATCTGGAAATCGGCGTCACCTCGCGCACGCTGCGTCTCGGCTGCACTCCGATCATCAATCTTTTTCCGCAGACTGCCGAGCCCATCCTGGTCACGCATACAAAGCATGAGTATCCCGTTATTCCCGATGTCCGCCATCAGGAGACCACCGAAATCTTCTCCATCGACGACGTCATGGCCTCGAATACCAGCCGCCGTGAAAGTATCGAGCTCGACCCGCTCTACTCGTATCGTTTTGAAGGCCGCAAAGCCACAGGTCGTACTTACTGGCATGCCGTGCGTCGCCTAAATGTGCTCGGCGAACGCGAGCCCTCAACCATGCACATCTCTCTTGTCGATGTAGACGGACAAGTCGCGCATCCCGATGCCGAAGTGCTCACTGTCCGCACCACCTGCTCCAACTTTGATCTGCCTTCACGCCTGCCCTTCGGACTGGAAGAAGGCGACTTCTCTGCAGAAGATTTTCCTGTGGTGCAAAAAATCACCGCTTTGCGTCGTCCTACGCCCAGTTACGATCCGCCCGATGAAAAAGGTCAGCTCTGGCGCTTAGTCTCGCAGCTTTCATTGAATTATTTATCGCTGTCTGAAGAAGGCGTCAGTGCATTGCAGGAAATCCTGCGCCTCCATAATTTCACCGGTTCGTCCTATCTCGAAAACCAGATCGGCGGCATCACCGCCATGACCTCGCGCCCCCACTTCGCCATTATGCAGTCCGGATTCGGTAACATTCCTGCCCGCGGCACGCGCCTCGAGCTTGAGTTCGATGAGCGCCAGTTCGTTGGCGGCGGCGTCTATCTTTTCGCCAACGTCCTTGACCGCTTTCTTGGCTCTTACACCTCTATTAATAGCTTCTGCCAACTCGCAGCCCGCACCAATCAACGAAAGGAGATGCTCGGAGAATGGCCACCGAGAGCAGGGAACAAGCCCCTCATCTAAATACCGCGCCCGTATTCGAGCACCTGCAGCAGTTCCTCGAACGCGATCCCAGCAGCGTGCAGTTCTTCCAGGCCGTACGCCTGCTCGAGCGCCTTTATCCGGAGCGCCGCCCGGTCGGCCTCTTTGTCGCGCCCGGGACTGAAGTGGTGCGCTTCTCCTCGCTGCCTACCTTTGCCTTCCCGGCAAGCGAGATCAACACGCTCGAGCCAGATAAAGACGGACGCCTTAAAATGTCCGTCAACTTTATGGGACTCAGCGCTGCGATCGGCGCATTACCGCACGTCTATACTGACTTTTTGCTCGAACGTGCGAAAGCCAAAGATCGCGGGCCGGGCGATTTCTTCGATCTCTTCAACCATCGCATCATTTCGCTCTTTTATCGCGCTTGGCAGAAGTACCGCTTCTATATCGCTTATGAGCGCACCGGAGCAGGTGATGACGTTATCAGTCGCCGTCTTCTCGATCTCATCGGTCTCGGCACCCGCGGGCTTCAGCGGCGCATGGACATCTCTGACGACGCCTGCCTGTACTACACCGGACTACTCTCACAGCGCCGTCCTACCGCCCAGGGCCTCAAGCAGCTGCTCGAAGACTACTTTGAAGTTCACGTCGAAATACATCAATTCACCGGCCGCTGGAATCGTCTCCCGCCGGAAAATCAATCGTTCCTGCGCGATACCGGAACCTTCAGCGAACGCCTCGGCATGGGCACCATTGTCGGCGACGAAGTATGGGATCAGCACGGCGCTGTCACCATTCGCTTGGGGCCCATGAACTTCGAGCGGTATCAGCAATTCCTGCCCGGGGCCGACGGTCACCGCGAATTGCGCTCCTGGTTGCGTTTCTACGCGAATCGTGAATTTGATTTCATCGTCCAGCTCGTCCTTGAGCGCGATGAAACGCCCGGTATGCAACTGGGCACTATAGGACCAGCCGCCTCACGCCTTGGTTTGGTGAGCTGGATTAAAAATCGTCCACTACAACGCGATCCGGACGAAGCAACATACATGCTGTCTTAAATCGGGGGAAAGAAGAAAGATGAGCCTGAACCTGAAATCCTTAATCAACAAGCTGGACGATGCCACTCGCAGCGCCTTTGAATCTGCCGCCGGACTTTGCGTTTCTCGAACAAATTACGAAATCGAGATAGAGCATTATTTACTCAAAGCTCTCGATAGCTCTGACAACGATATTGCTTTCATCCTCAAGCAATACGGCATCGATAAGACACGTCTCACAAATGAGCTACAGCGCAGCCTAGACCGCCTGAAGCGTGGCAACGCGCGTGGCATCGAATTCAGCCCGTCTCTAGCAAAAATGCTCACCGAAGCATGGACCATTGCTACTCTTGATTTCGACGCGAATGAAATTCGCACCGGCCACACTCTGCTGGCTTTGCTCTCGAACGAAGAGCTTCTTCGCCTCATTCGAGATGTCAGCAAAGAGCTGCAACTTATCCCTGCGGAAGCTCTGCGGGCCGACTTCTTTAACATCACTGCAAAATCACGCGAGCAGCACTCCGCCGCTAGCCCTGCGGCTCCTGCTGCGGCAGGCGAAGCAGGAGCGCCTCGCCCTGCCGGCTCAGGCAAAACACAGCATCTTGATCAATACACGGAAAACCTGACCGCTAAAGCCAAGGCAGGGATGATCGATCCTGTTCTCGGGCGCGATTCGGAAATTCGTCAGGTCGTCGATATCCTCATGCGCCGCCGTCAGAACAACCCCATCCTCACCGGCGAAGCAGGTGTAGGCAAAACCGCTGTCGTCGAAGGCTTCGCTCTTCGCGTCAGCAACGGAGATGTTCCGCCGGCCCTGCGCAACGTGCAGGTGCATAGTCTCGATCTCGCTCTGCTGCAAGCCGGAGCAGGCGTTAAAGGCGAATTTGAGAATCGCCTCAAGGGACTTATCAATGAAATCAAATCCTCGCCGCACCCCATCATTCTCTTCATCGATGAAGCCCACACCATGATCGGCGCAGGCGGGCAGGCCGGTCAGAATGATGCCGCCAACCTGCTCAAGCCCGCTCTAGCGCGAGGCGAGTTACGCACCATCGCCGCTACCACATGGTCTGAATACAAAAAGTTTTTTGAGAAAGATGCAGCCCTTGCTCGCCGCTTTCAGGTTGTCAAAGTAGAAGAGCCGAGCGAAGAGCAGTGCGCCACCATGCTGCGCGGCATCATCGCAGCGCTCGAAAAGCATCACAACCTGCGCATTCTCAATGAAGCGGTAACCTCAACCGTCAAGCTCTCGCATCGCTATCTTGCAGGACGCCAGCTTCCCGACAAAGCCGTCAGCGTCCTCGACACTGCCTGTGCGCGTCTCTCGCTTGGTCAGAATACAATCCCGCCTGCCATCGAAGATGCGACCCGTCACATCGATGATCTCAAGGTGCAGAAGCAGATCCTCGAACGTGAAACAACAGTAGGCGAAGATCACGCCGAGCGCCTGCAAGTCATCGAAGACAAAATCAAATCCACAGAAGCCTCTCTTGAAAAACTCCATGCGCAGTGGAAGCAGGAAGTTGATCTCGTCTCCCGCATCCGCCAGATGCGTGATGCACTCGAATCGGGTGCCGCCATCATCAAGGCAGAAGGTGACAATCCCGAGATCAAGCCCTCGCTCGAGGCCTTGCAAGCCCTCGAAGCCGAGCTCGCAAAAGTTCAGGGCGAAAATCCCCTTATGCACGTCTGTGTCGATGAGCAGATCGTCGGTGAAGTCATCTCCGCTTGGACCGGCATTCCACTCGGCAAAATGGTCAAAGACGAAATCACATCCGTCCTTGAGCTCGACCAGCAACTTAAAAAACGCGTCATCGGCCAGGATCATGGATTAGCCGCCATCGCCCAGCGCATCATCACTTCACGCGCATCGCTCGACGATCCCGGCAAGCCCGTCGGTGTCTTTATGCTCGTCGGACCCAGCGGCGTTGGGAAGACAGAAACTGCTCTCGCACTCTCCGACCTTCTCTATGGCGGAGAGCGCAACCTCATCACCATCAATATGTCGGAATTTCAGGAAGCGCACACCGTGTCCTCGCTCAAAGGCTCGCCTCCGGGATACGTCGGCTACGGTGAAGGCGGCGTGCTCACAGAAGCCGTGCGTCGTCGCCCATATTCTGTCGTGCTTCTCGACGAAGTAGAGAAGGCGCATCCTGACGTACTGGAGCTCTTCTATCAGGTCTTCGACAAGGGCAATATGGAAGACGGCGAAGGCCGCTCCATTGACTTCAAAAACACCATCATCATCCTCACCAGTAATGCCGCCACCGATACGCTGGCCAAACTTACCGCCGATAAGGAAACGATGCCGGACGCCGATGGCCTGCTCTCCGCCATCAAGCCGGAGCTGAACAAAATATTTAAGCCGGCCTTTCTGGGACGCATGATGGTCATTCCATATTTCCCCGTGCGCGACGAGGCGCTAAAACAAATCATCCGCCTGAAAATCGGAAAAATTCAACGCCGCTTACAGGAGACGCACAAAATCGTGCTCTCCTACGATGACGCCGTTCTCGATGAAGTAGCCAAGCGCTGCACTGAAGTAGAAAGCGGAGCACGCAACGTCGACAACATCCTTACAAACACCATGCTGCCGGAAATCTCCCGTGAGATTCTTGCTCGCATGGCTGCAGAAGCGCTCACCAGCGGAGTAAAAGTAACCGTCTCCCCTGAAGGCCGTTTTGCATACGAATGGTAGACAAAGAGTGTCACCCGATAAGGGGTAAGCAGGAAGACAGAAACAGGGTACGCCATCCTGAGCCACAGGCGAAGGGTGGGAAAGCGGGAACCGAACCGGCAAAGACCAGAACTATCGGTGTTTAGCCGCATGAATATAGCAAAAGGGGAGCTTCGCCCCAGCGAACAAAATATGGCATCACTCCAGCAAGACCGTGTTCTCAACTTCACCAGTCCACTTGGTGAAGACGTTCTCCTGCCTGAATTTCTCGCCGGAACCGAAGGCATTTCCGAGATATTCTGCTATCAAATCGAACTCGTGGCCGACCCAGGCAAAACCATCGATGCGAAAAAACTTATTGGCAGCAAAGTTACCGTAGGAATTCTCGCCGACGATAGCGGCACTGAGCGCTACATCAACGGTATCGTCGCCAGCTTTGAATCCTGTGGGGGTGATGAGGAATACAACAACTATCGCGCCTATATCGTCCCCAATCTATGGCTGCTCACCCTCAACACCAACACCCGCGTCTTTCAGGATAAAACTGTTACAGATGTCATCAAAGCCGTGCTGGCTCCATATAACATCAGTCCTTCCATCCAGACTTCAGCGACCTACACGCCGATGGAATATTGCACACAGTACCGCGAAACTGATTTCGCATTCATCTCGCGCCTCATGGAGCAGCACGGCATCCTCTATTACTTCCAGCACACAAAAGACGATCACACTTTTACGTTGCAGGATACTTCCACCAAGCTCGGCGCTTGTGCTATCCAAAACAGTTTTCGCTACTCGCCGGAAGGACACAATACGGAAGGTTTCTACGAATTCGTCATCTCCGGCCTGCGCTCCAAAACCAATCTTGTCACCGGAAAATACACCGCATGGGATTACAGCTTCATTCGCTATCAGAAGCTTCCCAACCCGTTGGCAAGCACGCAAACCAGCAGCCCACTCGGTCCCAACAGCAATGAACAATACGATTACGCTGACAGCGCCGCAGCCTATTTAAAAAAGACCGGCTCCGATTCCACCATCGCCGATCTCTCCAACTTCTTCCAAACCATGCGTCGCGATGCTGGCGACGCAGAAGGTGTCATTATTGAAGGCATATCGAATGCTGTCACCATGCAGACAGGCTATAGCTTTAACGTAACCGAATATCCTGTATCTGCCGTCAATACAAAATACCTGCTCACTCATATCGAACATAGCGTTCGACAAACTCCGCCTTATCGCGCTCGCGGCACATCGAATGCCGCGCCTTACAGTAACAGCTTTACGGCCATCCCCTTCGCTACGTTATACCGCCCGCCCCGCACAACATCCAAGCCTGTCGTCCACGGCATGCATACCGGCCAGGTTGTCGTTCCTTCGGGCGAAGACTCCCACATGGATAAGTACGGACGGGTCTGCGTACAGTTTTTCTGGGATCGCCTTCGTAAAGCGAACACTCCCGACAATACTTTGCTCCGCGTCGCGCAAGGATGGGCAGGGAAAGGATGGGGCACCTACTTCTGGCCGCGCGTCGATGATGAAGTTCTCATCGACTTCATCGAGGGCGACCCCGATCAGCCCATTGTCGTCGGCTCCGTCTATAACGGCGTCAATATGCCGAAGTACGATCCCGCGGGCCAGTATACGCTCTCCGGCATTCTCACCCGCAGTTCCAAAGGTGGAGGCGCAGCGAACGCTAACGAGCTCCGTTTTGAAGACCTCAAAGGGAAAGAGCAGGTCTTCATGAACGCCGAGCGTGACTACGATCTTCACGTCGAGCACGATCACCACACTCTCATCGGCAACGAGCAGCACGAAAAGATCACCTCCAATCACTTCATGGAAATTGATGGCGATGATCATCTCCTCGTCAAAGGTAAACAAAATATAGAAATCGACGGCGATCTTAGCGAAAACTTTAAAGGAAAGCAGATCATCCAGATCGGCGCCGACCGCAACGAGAACATTGGCTCTAATTCCATCATCAAGATTGGCGCAAATCGCGATGAAAATGTCGGAGCCAACCTCACGGAAAAGGTGGGCGCGAACTATTCACTCGATGTCGGCGTCAACGAAAACCATAAAGTCGGCATGGCATACAACGTCGAAGCAGGCATGACGATCAATATCAAAGCCGGCATGCAGATAGTGATTGATGCGCCGCTCGGCGTCAACCTCACTTCCAGCGGAAACTTTGTCAACGTTACGCCGGCAGGCGTCATGATCCAGGGCCTTCTCGTCAATATCAACAGTGGCGGTGCAGCCATGTCTGCCCAGTCTGCCAGTACGCAGTCGCCGGAATCTCCCGGCTCGCCCACCGCGCCCACAGCACCCACTTTCCCCGGCGATGCACCACCCTCACAAGCCGCCTCAGCCTCATCCGGTTCCTCGACCGCGACTCCGAAAGCGACCACTGCATCCGCCGGCAGTACGCCTCCTGCTGCTCCGCCATCATCCAGCCCGGCAGCAGCCGCATCCAGCGCCGCCTCTGGAACTGCAAGCCCGGCGCAACAAGCTGCCCAACAAATAGAAAATCAAGCACAGCAGGCAACTCAACAAGCAGCACAAGCCGCGCAACAGGCAGCGAATCAGGCTCAGCAGGCCGCTCAAGCAGCACAGGCGCAGGCGCAGCAAGCTGTGCAGCAAGTCACGCAGCAGGCCCGTCAGGCATATCAGCAGGCAAGCCAGGCCGTTCAACAGGCGCAGCAACAGGTGAGTCAGGCTGCCGCACAAGGACAAGCCGCTGCCCAGCAAGCCTTAAATCAGGCACAACAAGCTGCGCAGCAGACCGCACAGCAAGCCGCCGCCGCTGTGCAACAGGCACAACAGCAAGCACAGCAGGTAGAGCAGCAGGCACAACAAGCTGCGCAGCAGGCACAACAGGCCGCCAATCAGGCTCAACAGCAAGCGCAAAATGCAGAACAGCTGGCGCAGCAACAAGCGAATCAGGCTGTGCAACAAGCACAGCAGGCCGCACAGCAAGCGCAACAGGCAGCGAATCAAGCCCAGCAGCAGGCACAGCAAGCCGCCAGCCAGGTAAAAGGAGCTGCCCAGCAGGCGACCCAGCAAGCTCAACAATCTGCGCAGCAGGCCACACAGCAGGCGCAGCAAGCCATCAGCCAGGCTCTGAAAGGTTTTTAATCCGCCATGGGAATGCCTGCAGCCACCATCACCAGCATGACCGCGCACGGCGGCACAGTGGTCGTAGGCTTTCCCCAGGTTCTCATCAATTTCCTGCCTGCTTCGCGCATCGCCGATACGCACGTCTGCCCCATGGTCACCGGAGTCGTCCCCCACGTCGGCGGCCCTTTTGTCATGGGAGCCATGACCGTCCTCACCGGCTTCATGCCGCAATCGCGCGTCACCGACCAGCTCGTCTGCGTCGGTCCACCTGATATCTGCGTCATGGGCGCCATGACCGTCCTCGTCGGCATGGCCGGAGCAGGAGGCGCAGCTGGCGTCGCTGGCGGCATCGCCGCTATGGGTGTCTCCGTTCCTGTGCAGAATCCCGCCGCTGCAGGTGCGGCTTCAACGCAAGCCGCTTTGCAAGCCGACGGAACCATCGCCACACAGGCTACCGCCCCCGGCAGCAGTCTGCCCCCAGTCCAATTGCAGGCGCCCGGTTTTCCCGATCTCCCTCCTGAAGCAACTGCCGCCTTCCAGAGTGTTGCGCCCGTAACGCTTCCACAGGGGACACAACTTTTCGCCGCCGCCAATTCGGCGCAAAATGCTGTTCCCAGCTTCTGGTCCAGCATTCCGCCGGAGGTCTCTTCCGACGCTGACGCCCTCATCAAAGTCCTCACTGTCACAGCCCCCGAAGGCCTCAAGGCCTGGGCCGGACAAGCCGCCACCTCCATTGCACAGACCGTTTCCGCCGCACAGCAACAGGCGCAACAGGCCGCAAACCAGGCCCAGCAGCAGCTTCAACAAATCGCCGAACAAGCGCACCAACAAATCCTATCCGCCACCCAATCCGTACAACAGGCAGAGAAGCAGATCAACGAAACCGCCGCACCGGGAAAAACTGCCGCAGAACAGGCTCTCCATCAAGCCCAGCAACAACTGCAGCAAACACAGCAAAAGGCCGCTGCTGCACTGCAACAAGCACAACAGCAAGTCACGCAGACGCAGCAACAGGCAAAGCAGGCACTACTGGAAGCACAACAGCAGGCGCAGCAAATGGAAAATCAGGCGCAGCAGGGAATGCAGCAAGGTCAGCAAGCTGCCCATCAGGCTCAACAACAAGCTACGCAGGTCTGGATTTCTGCAAGTTCAGCCGCCAATCAGGCGGTGCATACCTTTACCGCTCCGAAGAAAGGCTGAGCATGATCATCACGCAGACGATTCCCCAGGCACTTGCTGATCATTATCTCGCCTCCCTCAAAGCCTTCGTGGAAACCATACAAGCCGCTCTCGCCGATTCTGAAAGCGCGCCCCAGGCGACAGGTCTGCGCCGGCAAATTTTACCTCTCATCGAAGATCGCCTGCGGGCCGCGCAGGTCGCGCTGCATCACCACGCTATCGGCGATCAGGAGCCGCTGATTGCTCTCGCGCTGAAATCCCGCTATCTTGCGCGCGAAACTGACGGCTACTCGTTCACCTTCGCGGGCTCTGAGCTAGCGACACAATACGAAGACTGCCGCCGGATGGTCGTCTTTTCTGCATGGCAAATCTGCCAATCCGCCGGAGTGGTCTGAAAGCGGGAAGAAAATGGTGAATCCAAAGAAAAGCCGTCATCCTGGCCATCAACAGGAGCAAGAGTCCATGCTGAAAGCTAAAGCCCCTATAACCACACACGTGAGAAATCAGAGTTAAAGACCGAACCATGTCCGCGCATCCGCCACAAGTCGCCCGCATCGGTCGCTGGATCATCCCGGCCATTCCTTTCGGCTGGACATGGATGCCTGATTTCGGCATCCAGCGCGCGGGCGAAAATATAACGCCCGGCAACATCTATCTCAAAGAAGACGATCTGCTCGCGGGTGACAGCCTGCTGCCTTATATCCAAACGCAAATTGCCATTATGAAGCGGACTTTTCTCGAGCCAACGATCGCCGGTCCGGCTCCACTCGAATACGCAGGAGCGGAAGAAGCTGCGATGCTTATGCTCAGGCACCAGCCCATGAACCAGGTGTCAGTGATTCAGGTGCAGTATTATGTCAGGGTCAGCAAATGGATCGGCATCGCTACTCTTACCACCACCGCAACTGATCTGCTGAAAGTTCGGCCAGACTTCGAGCAATTCATGAAACTTCTACAGATCGCACGAGACCATCCGGTACAACAGTAATTGCAACGTCATCTGAGCGAAGCGAAGGAACCGCTGAAATTTCATCAGAAAAAACAGTACAAAAATAAAACGCAGAAAAATCAGAGTCCAGCTTCGCGGGAAACGGTTTTCCGCAATCGTCGCGCAGACTCACATGCCAGCAGCGTTTGCCTCCGCGTCATCCGGAAGCCAATCCCGATGCCGACCAGAAAACACACAAATAATATCGTCGGAAATAGATACATCATCACAAACTCCTGCTCGGAAATAAGAGAACCAAGGCAATAGTTTCGCCAACGATATTTGGTGCGCTGCACGCCACAAGCGTTTCAAAGAAACGGGGTGCCCCCTGAGGGGAAGACGAAGGGTGGAGAAAATTGACCAAAAGAGAAGCCCCATCCCTTTTGGGATGGGGTTTCTGGTTCAATAAGAGACTAGTTGCTGTAAAGCAGTACACCTTCTGTCGGGTTGGTCTCGCCTTCCTTGCCAACAGGACGATAGAAGAGCTGGTTGTTCTCGAGATAAACCTCTAAGAACGCAGGCCGATCAAGAATATGCCCGGCAATCAGCGCCTCTGACAGAGGATCTTCCACATACCGCTGTAGCGCTCGACGCAACGGACGCGCCCCGTACGTGCGATCCACCATCGTCTTCTCGAGAATCCACTTTTTGGCCTCCTCGTTGACCGAGATGGTGATCGCCTTCTGCGCCAGGTTCGCATTGAGTTGCTGCACCAGTAACTCGAGAATCTGGATCAGGTCCGCATCCGACAGCGACTGGAAGATGATGATCTCATCCAGACGATTCAGGAATTCTGGATTGAACGTGCGCTTCACCTCGTTCTTCACCAGTTCCTCAACCTTGTCCATCACCAGGTCTTCACGCTCGCTCTGGAAGCCCAGGCCCTGTTTCCGCTGCAAATGCCGCGCGCCAATGTTCGATGTCATGATGAGAATCGTGTTCTTGAAATCGACCGTGTTGCCGAGTCCATCGGTCAACTGCCCGTCCTCAAAAACCTGCAGCAGGATGTTGAACACATCAGGATGCGCCTTCTCAATCTCATCCAGCAGCACAACAGAATACGGAGACCGTTTCACCCGTTCCGTAAGCTGA
This sequence comes from Alloacidobacterium sp., assembly GCA_035547425.1. Taxonomy (GTDB): domain Bacteria; phylum Acidobacteriota; class Terriglobia; order Terriglobales; family Acidobacteriaceae; genus Alloacidobacterium. The sequence continues at coordinate 55,766 of DASZUU010000051.1, forward strand.
CCACCTTCCTCGTAACCTACATATCCCGGAGGGGAACCAATCAGCTTCGAAACCGAATGTTTCTCCATGAACTCCGACATGTCGAAGCGTATGAGAGCCTTCTCCGATCCAAAGAGGAACTGCGCCAGCGTCCTCGCCATCTCCGTCTTGCCCACACCCGTCGGTCCCAGGAAGAGGAACGATCCAATTGGCCGGTGCGGAGATTTCAAGCCGGCACGCGAGCGCCGGATAGCCCGCGCCAGTGCTGAAATCGCCTTCTCCTGCGAGATCACGCGCTTGTGCAGCTCTTCTTCCACACGCAGCAGCTTCTGCGTCTCTTCTTCCTTGATGGAAGTTATCGGTACACCCGTCCAACGGCTTACTACATCTTCGATGTCCTCGCGCGACACAATGCCTGCCGCCGAATCATCGAGGTGGTATTTATCGCGCAGACTGCGCAGGTTCTCGCGCTCCTTGCGCTCCTCATCCGAGTAGAAACGCGCCTTCTCGAACTCATGATTCGCAATCGCCGAATCCATGCGATGCACAATAAACTTGATCCGCTTATGTACCTCGGTGATCTCCTCGGGCAGGGAAGTCTGCCGCAGCTTTACCCGCGCGCCCGCCTCGTCGATCAGGTCAATTGCCTTGTCCGGCAGGAACCGATCCGGAATATAGCGGTTCGAGTGTGACACCGCGAACTCGATTGAATCATCGGTATAGCTGACCGCATGGAACTTCTCATAGCGATCCTTGATACCCATGATGATCTTCACCGCGTCTTCCTCGTTTGGCGGCGGTACCTTCACCGCCTGGAAACGCCGTTCGAGCGAGCGGTCTTTTTCAATGGACTTGCGATACTCGCCCGGCGTCGTTGCCCCAATGCACTGAATCTCGCCGCGAGACAGCGCCGGTTTCAGAATGTTCGCCGCATCCAGCGAGCCTTCCGCCGACCCTGCGCCAACCAGAGTGTGAAGCTCATCAATAAAGATAATGGAGTTCTGATTCTCCATCAGCTCCTTCATGATAGTCTTCAGCCGTTCTTCAAACTGGCCGCGGTACTTCGTGCCCGCCACAATCAGCGAGAGGTCGAGCGCCAGCACTCGCTTGTCTGCCAGGAAACTCGGCACATCGCCATCGGCAATGCGCTGCGCCAGCCCTTCCACAATGGCCGTCTTGCCTACGCCCGGCTCACCAATCAGCACCGGGTTGTTCTTGGTGCGGCGGCACAGTATCTGTACCACCCGCTCCAGCTCCCCGTCTCGCCCAACCAACGGATCGAGCTGATTGTCCATCGCCGCCTGCGTCAGGTCACGCGAAAATTCCGCCAGCAGGCTCGATTCACGGCTGCGTTGCTGTTGCGGAGCCTTCTCCTGTGTCGCCCTGGCCAGTTCTTCGCGAATAGCGATTAATTTCAGGCCGCGCTCGTGCAGAATCTCGGCAGCAAAGCTCTTTTCTTCGCGTAGCAAGCCAAGCAACAGGTGTTCCGTGCCAATGTGTTTGTGTGATAGCCGTTCGGCTTCTTCTGCCGCGTAGGCCAGGACGCGCTTGCATTCATTCGAGAGAGGCAGATCGACCGAAGTCGAAACCTTCTCCCGAATCGTGGTATGTCCTTCAATCTGTTTCCGGATGGATTCTACTGACGCATGCGACCGCAGAAAGCGGTTGGTCAGCGCCTTGTCCTCACGCAACAGGCCGAGCAGCAGGTGCTCGGTCTCAATGTAAGGCGAGCCGAATTGGCTGGCCTCATACCGTGCAAAAAATATGACGCGACGTGCTTTTTCCGTATAGCGCTCGAACATGTTCCCCCTAAGAAGGAGTACGCCGTTGTCGAACATCGGATTTTTTCCCCGACACCCTTCTCCGAGGGTTTGTTCGCATACTGCGTGTGCCTTCGTTCGTGCCGCCGCCTTCAACCCATTGGAAACTGGCCTGGTCGAGAGCGGCCTTTGGTCTGGGTGCTTTCAGCATCCATCCCGCTTCTCCGGGAAAACTTTCCCGGTCGTACCTCGATCCGCTCATACTGCCTGCGGATGCAATTCTTCAACGCGGCCCTTTTCCAGCCGCAAAACCCGGCTACATCGCCGCGCCAACGCCATATTATGAGTCACAATAATCGACGTCAGGTGATGATTTTGATGCAATTGCTGGATCAACCCAAAAGCTAAATCGGCAGTTCCGCTATCCAGATCACCCGTCGGCTCATCGGCCAGCAATAATTTGGGCTTTGTCACCAGGGCGCGTGCCAGGGAAACTCTTTGTTGTTCGCCCCCGGAAAGCTCTCCCGCCCGGTGATCGGCGCGGTCGCCCAAGCCCACTTCTTCTAGCCCTTTTTGTGCGCTTTTTCCTGCCTCAGCCCTTGAAATTCCTCTCGCCAGCAGCGGCATCGCTACGTTCTCTAATGCCGTAAATTCCGGCAGAAGATAATGAAATTGCCAGACATAGCCAATTTCCCGATTGCGGAAAGTGGAGGCCTGTTTGGTAGAGAGCGTTTTCAATGGAATTGAGGCGCAGTATACGTCACCCTCTGTAGGGCTATCAAGAGCACCAAGGATGTGCAAAAGTGTGCTTTTTCCCGCCCCCGACTGGCCTACGATCGCCAGCAGGTCGCCTTGCGCGACATCGAAACTAAGTCCTTCAAATAACACCAGCTTTCCGCGCCCGGTCGTGTACTCCTTGCGCAGGCTTTTCACCTGTACTAAGGGATGCGCGCGCCCGGCAGAAAGACTCATGCCGGAAATTGCCGGATCGGCGGCAGGCAGGCCCGAGGTGGTGGAGAAGGTTCCCATACTTACCTCTATCATTGTTGGACCCTAAAAAGAAAGCATAAGTGTGCACGTTTTTGGCAACTGCCAAATAAATGTTCCCGGCAGGTATATGTAACCCGGCACTTTGAAAGATAGTTGCAGGTGGGGCGGCAAACATTTCCGGAAATTTTTAGACTACTTCACAGGAATAACCGGCATGGCTTGCAGCACCGCCAGCTCTTCCTGGACTTTTTGCCATGCTTTTGGCTTCTTTTTGGTGATAATTGGAGAATTTGGATCGGAATAATAAGCCAAAATGTCATGTTTTAAGCCGGATGGGCATGGTTCTGAAGGTTGAGCGGTGAGGAGCGCCAATAGCCTTGCATATGTCTCATCGGTAAGAGGATAACCCCCCGGCTGAACGATATAGCCCGTATCCAGATCGCGATTATCAAGCTTTAAGATCGCTTCCGGCGTCTCTGTCGGCGTCTGATGCAGCCGATCGAGCATGTTTATGTATAAGTCCAATGATTTGTTGATGCTGGCTATATATTTCGCCTCTGTGGCTTCGGTGGGAATTTTGATCGACAGATAGGAAATTGGGCCAATTTTCGGCACAATAATGATCAAAAAAGCGAGCAAATGTGTGCGAATTCCAGCCTTTTTTCGCGTGTTTTGCCAACCGCTATAGTCGGCGTTCTGCAGCCTTTGGTGTAGCCTCTGAACTTCTTCAGAATCAGGCTCGGAGGGGAAATCGTTCGCATGAATGACTACCTCGGCATGAGCAAAATCGGGTAGAAAGCTGCGGACCGAATGCCGATAGGAACTTATGGCGGCCTTCCGGCGCTTGTTTCCCAAAACTTTACTCAGATGGATGCCATAAGTTTCATAAAATGCCCGTTCCAGCAAATCGCCGGAGACTCGCAGTCCAATGTGGTTCAGATAAGCTGACGGGGCAAAATGTTGTTTTGTTAACTGGTCGATGTCAAAGGCGAATTCCGTTCGGACGTGCCCGTGGGGGCTTTCGTCATACGTAATGGAATGGCCATATTGCAATGCCAGTTTAGGAAACGCGATTGCTGTCGAGGGATTAACGGCATCGTGGTGCCCCACGCTGTCTCCTACAAAATGGGAGAGCGCCCCCAGGGCAAAAGCCAGCTCATTTACATTCCGGGCGTTACGGATGAGGCTTGAGACAAAATCGCCGGTGCGGACATAATGCGTGAGATTACTGAAAAGCTTATTGCCGAACGGATAATACCCGGCGTCCTGAATCTCGCTTCCTCCATAGGCGTAGGACTGAGCCACCCGCAGCTGCTCAGGCGTGGTATTGGGATACCGTGCCAATAGAAGCGGTTTTATGGCCGGCTCCCAGGCCAGATCAATGATCTGTTGGTGCGTCAGAACGGAATAGGCGAAGCACTGAGGAAGAATCAGTATGCAGATAAGAAAGCTGCTGATAAGAGGCCAAAGCCTGGCTTGCGATCGTGCGGGCATTCGCTTATTCGAGTCGTCTGTGATAATTCTGGTTGCTCCCTGCAACTATAGAATTCCTTTTGGCTACCGGATAACAGATCGTAAATCCTGCCGAAAGATTCCGTTTTATTCATAGCGCAGTGCTTCTGCAGGCAAAACGCGGGCGGCTGATCCAGATGGATAGAGCGTAGCCAGCAGCGATACCCCCAGAGAAACAGCCGCAACGATCACACCATCGATAGCGCGTGGCGCAAACGGCAGGTAATCGATGGAATACACATCTGCCGAGAGAGGGAAACGGTAATGCGCCCCTGCCCAAGAAAGCGCATATCCCAGAACAAGGCCAATCGCCGTACCCAGTACGCTAATCAGAAAGCCCTGCATAAGGAAGATACGCCGTACCTGCCCCGGCTGTACGCCCAAGGACATCAGCACAGCAATGTCCTTCGTCTTTTCCATGACCATCATGGTGAGCGCGATCAGAATATTGAGCGCGGCGACACAGACGATCAACGCAATCACGATAAACGTCACTACCTGTTCCAGCCGAAGCGCCTTAAACAGCTCCCGGTTCTGCTCCATCCAGTTGGTCGTTTCGAAGCCAGGTCCGGCCGCCTGCTCGATCTCTTGTCCGATACGGTCGGCGTGGTAGAGATTGTCCACCTTGAAGGCAATCTCCGAAACCACATCCGGCTCACCAAAAAGATGCTGAGCATCCGCCAGCCGTACAAATCCGAAGCTCGAATCGTATTGATAAAAGCCGGAGTGAAAAATTCCGACGATCTGGAAGCGCTGGTACTTCGGCACCAGCCCATACGGAGTCAGCTCGCCCTGGGGGCTGGTCACCACTACCGTATCGCCCACCTTGGCGTCGAGCGTATTGGCCAAGTCATAGCCGATGACCAGCGGCGGCGTAGCACGGTTGGCCTCGTCGGGACTGGCCGGTTGCGAAAGCGGAGCTGCATTGCCTTGAGTGATCTGGGAAAGCAGATCGCTGACACCATGCTCTTCCGAGGGAAGAATGCCTTTTAGTTCTGCGCCGCCGGAAAGGGCACCGCGGGAGATCAACACCGGTTCATAAAGCCCCGGCGCAGCCGCGGTAACATGGGGAAGCTGCCTCAGCCTATCAGTAAGCTCCCTCCAGTTTTTAATGCCGTCGCTCTGGATGCGCATCAGCATGACATGGGCTGTTGAACTGAGCAGCCGCTGCCGCAGATCACGGCTCATGCCGTTGGTAATGGCCAGCGCAATGATCAGCGAAGCCACGCCCACTGCTACCCCTGCGATGGAGATAGCAGTAATCACGCCAACTACGGCCTGCCGACGCTTGGCTCGCAAGTAGCGAGATGCAACAAACAGCTCGAATCTCACCGGACGACTGCCTTTGCCGCTGCCACATTTTCGTAGCGGTCGTAAACGCGAACGGTAATCACATGCTCCGCAGGATTTGCCGGAGCAACCACGCCCGGAGGCAACGGTTTCGGCGACGCTTCAAAGTCGTAGTGCTCCGTCAATGAGTCTGAAAGCTTGCCGACAGGTTCAACATACTGCCAGGGTCCGGCATCTACCGAGTATTCAGCGTGAGCAATCGGCAGCGCGCTATCTGTAGCTGTAACAGTTACATGAATCTTGCCATTCACTACATGCGCATCGATCGCTGAGAGAACCGGAGGTGTTGTGTCGATAATAAAACGATCGCTCACGCGCTCTGCCGTAAGCGCCTCGCCGGGATTGTGCGAGGGCGCGTCGCTGGCAATTACCTTGAGACGATACGCTCCATCAGGCAGGGAAGTGGCGTCGAAAGTATAAAGGCGGTCAGTAACTTTCGCCTTCAACAGTTGCCAGTTGGTTTCGCTATCGCCGCGATAGTAGAGGCTGTAAACAAGATCGTCGCCATTGTCATCGTGTGCGGCCCAGCGTGCAGTTACTGCTGATTTGTCGCGGATGCCGGACATCGGCTCGCGTCCTGCTTCCGTATTCAATTGCAGTCCGCTGTTCGATGGCGTATTGAAATTGATTGGAACAGATTGCTGTTGCTGACCGGAGGAGGGCTGCGCATTCGCGCGAGCACCCGGCACCACAACGATATCGTCGATGGCGGGAGCTACGTTGACCGGCAGATAATTGATGCCGACTGTGCCGACCGCTGCTCCCGGATGGAGCACGACCTTCCATTGCACAAAGCGCGAGCTTTCCAACCCAAGCGAGCCACTGTTCGGCGTCACCTTTTTCCACTCGCTCCAGGCTCTTTCAGGATTTTCTATGTTGCCCACGCGTGCATAAAGCTCATAGTTTGTTGCAGTAGAATCCACCTCGGCGCGGCCCCATTGCGCAAATACGCCGGCATCGAATACGTCGCTCAGATAGGCGCTCTGAGCAGCCTGCGCATGGCTTAGAAGATAAATCTTGCCGGTATTGGCAGTGCCCACGTACAGTCCTCGCGGCGAATCTGCAAAGCCTACGGCCTGCGAGGCTTCAAGGTGCGCGATGTCGGCATACTCTCCATCGTCGGCGATGCGGTAGATGCGGCCTCGATTGCCGGAAGCCGCAAGCAATCCTTCCTGCGTCCAGTGCAAGGCGTAGACGATATCATCATGCCCGGACCAGATTTTATGCGGAGCGCCCTGGGGCGGAATAGCATAGACCTCCGAGCCATCAGGAATCACAGTATTGCCGTTGAACGCCTGAACAGATCCCGGTTGCACGACAGTGATTGTTGCTGTGACAGAGGGAATGCCTTGCACGGGTAACGGCGGCAGCGGGCCTGCGCCTTTTCCCCCTACCGCTGCGGCGTAGACGGTTCCGCTTGCGGCAACGGCGAGCGAGGTTATTTCCCGCTTGGGAGCGTCATAAAGCACATAACCTTTTCCGTTCGCGTCCACACGATAGACAAGCCCGCTGCCATCGGACCCGGCAATCAGATTTCCCGCCTTGTCGAAGGCGATTGCGCGAATATGCTGTTCATCGCTCTTGAAAAACAGCTCCGGCTTCGCGTTTGCTTTCGTTACATCTACACGATAAACAGCCGCTGGCCCACCAGTAGCGATATAGAGGCGTCCGTTGCCGTCAAATGCCAGCGCCCAGATATATTTTGGTTTTTCCGCAGTCTGCTGCGGATCGAAGACAGCCTCGGCCTTCGACTCGTCAATACCTGTGGTGTTCGCCGGTATCTTGTAGACCTTGCCCGAAGGAAGTGTTGCCGCATAAACAGAGCCGTCTTTCCCGACGCTGACCGCTTGAACAGAGAGGTCCTTGCTTGAAAACAGTTTTGTCGTTTTACCATCGGCGGCAACGCGAAGAACCGTAGCCGGAGCGCCGGTTCCGGCATAAGCATTGCCGGCACTATCTGCCGCTATCGTCCAGACGTAGGTCGATGGGGTAATGGTAATCTGGCGGGCTTCTGGTCCCGGCTCCAGTGTGCCGTCGCTGCGGATGGCAACACCTTGAGGCGTGCCTTTCTCAAAGTCGTCAAAGCGCTGCTGTGTCCAAAGGCGTGTGCCCTGTGCCGCGGCGACAGAAGCGAGAAGAGAAGAAAAAATCAGGCTGACATACAGACGGCGCATCATGCTGATTCTGAGTCTACTAAATCCCGGCCAAGGGCGATGACTATTGTCGTTTCAAACCGAATCTATGCCCCTTTCTATACCCCCTTCTCGCGGAATGAGCAAAAAGATTGAGTGGAATCGTTTCCATTTTTATGCTCTCGAACGATATAATTCGACCGTCTCTACCCGTTGTTTTCAGATGGGCTTCTGCCGAGGTAACGCGGGAATCAAGAGCGAGGAGATTGCAGGTGAAAACTGGATTGGGTCGCGGTGTGGCTCTTAGCACGATTTGTGCCGCCGCGTTGTGTTTTTCCTCTGCTGTGCATGCGCAAGATGCGCGCGAAGTTGCACAGATTACCAAATCGATGCCCAGCGGGGCACAAGAAGTTGTACAGCGCCTTGGCGAATTGGATCACTTACCTGCGGGCGAGTGGCGCTTTCACGCAGGAGACGTTCCGCATGGCGAGAGTGTGAGCCTCGACGATTCAAGCTGGCAGACAGTAAAGCCGGGCTTTGAATCCTCCGGGGAGGCCGCGTGGTTCCGGCGCTGGGTCGAAGTTCCCAAAACCCTCCATGGCTATGACCTGACCGATACTCGTATCTGGTTCCGCTTCTCAGCCGAAGCCAATGGCCCAATGCCGCAGATCATCTACTTCAACGGAAGCCGGGTGGCTCTGGGCGATGATCTTGAGCCGATCGTTCTGCTCGATCACGCGAAGCCGGGACAAAAAGTGCTGATTGCAGTCAAGCTGCTGCAGACGGTCGATCAGAAACGCTTCCATAATGCGCAATTCAAAATTGATTTCTCTGAAAGCCGTCCGAATCCGGACGACTTGCGCAAGGAATTTCTTTCCGCAGCGCTGCTCGTGCCCAGCCTTTCCAAAAATCAGCAGTCGGATGAAGCTACCCTCGAGAAATCTATCGAGTCTGTCGACCTGAAGGCTCTCGATGCCGCCGATCAGACGAAGTTCGATGCTTCGCTGAAGCAGTCGCAGAGCCAGTTGGAAGCATTGAAGCCGTTGCTGCAGGAAGGCACCTTTCACCTCACCGGCAACTCGCATATCGATGCGGCGTGGCTTTGGCCCTGGACCGAGACTGTGGACGTTGTGAAGCGCACCTTCTCAACTGCGCTGCAGCTGATGAATGAATACCCGGATTACACTTACACCCAATCCGCTGCGCAGTACAACGAGTGGATGGCTACCAAGTATCCTGCGATCAATGACGAGATCAAGAAGCGCATCAAGGAGGGCCGCTGGGAAGTAGTCGGCGGCATGTGGGTCGAGCCTGATCTCAATCTTCCTGATGGTGAATCGCAGGCGCGCTCCATTCTGCTAGGCAAGAGGTTTTACCAGAAAGAGTACGGCGTCGATGTGCGCATTGGCTGGAACCCGGACTCCTTCGGTTACAACTGGCAGACGCCGCAGATTTATAAGAAAACCGGCATCGATTATTTCGTAACCCAGAAGATGACATGGAATGACACCAATCAGTTGCCATTCAAGCTCTTCTGGTGGGAGTCGCCGGATGGCAGCAAAGTGCTGACCTATTTTCCGCATGATTATGCAAACAACAACCTGAACCCTGTTCGCCTGTCTGCTGACCTGGCAACCGCGCGTAAGCGCTCGCCGGGCTTGACAGAAATGATGGACCTCTACGGCATCGGTGATCACGGTGGTGGTCCAACCCGCGCAGTTCTGGATGAGGGTAACCACTGGGCTGAGCCCAACAAGATCGTTCCGCATTACAAGTTTGGAACAGCGCAGAGCTTCTTCACGAGTGTCGAGAAGCAAATTGCTCCCGAGTCGCCGACATGGGACTACTTTTCGATCATGAAGGGGTACAAGGCGCCGGAGACTCCAGCTGAAGGACAGATTGCGATTCCGACATGGAAGAGCGAACTATACTTTGAGTATCACCGCGGCGTACAGACAACGCAGGCACAACACAAAGCCAACATGCGCCATAGCGAAGAGTGGGCGCTCAATGCTGAAAAGCTCGCTTCGCTGGCGTGGCTCGATGGCAAGTCATACCCCAACGCTCAACTGACGGATGCATGGAAGACGATCACGTTTAATGACTTCCATGATCTTGCTGCCGGTTCGGGCATCGGCATCATCTACAAGGAAGCGCAGGAGCAGTTTGATAAAACGCGCCTGGAAACCTCAGAGATTTCGCAGAATTCTTTGAAAGTAATTTCGGCGCGGATCAATACCGCTTCTGCAGTCAAAGGCGCGAACGAAGTTCCGGTACTGGTCTTCAATCCATTGGCATGGGAACGCTCCGGCGAAGTAGAAGTGAATGTGCAGATGCCGAGCGCAGTTCCAAATGGCGTTTCAGTTCTGGACGCGCAGGGACACGTATTGCCTGCGGTGCAGCTGTCGAAAGACGAGAAGACCAATTCTTTCAAGTTGCTCGTAGAAGCAAAGAATGTGCCTTCCATGGGCTATGAAGTGCTGCATGTTGTTCCCGGCACCAAGCCGTTCACCAGCGATCTGAAGGTGAACGGGCTGACGCTGGAGAATGCAAATATTCGCGTCACCGTGGATAAGACAACGGGCTGCATCACCAGCCTCTTCGATAAGAAATCGAACTTCGAGACGTTGGCCTCGGGTGCGTGCGGCAATGAACTACAGGCATTCAAAGACACTCCGAAAGACTACGATGCGTGGAATATCGATCCGGGCACACTGGATGTTCCTCCAACCAAGCTGACGGAAGCCGATTCAGTGGAACTGGTACAAAAGGGACCTGCTCTGGCATCGATTCGCGTAACGCGTCACTGGTCGAAATCGAAGTTTGTGCAGGAAATTCAGCTTGCGGCTAACTCCGATGAGGTCAACGTTGTCAACGATATCGATTGGCATGAAGATCACATCCTGCTGAAGGCGGCTTTCCCGTTGGCGGTGACCAGCGACAAGGCAACGTACGAAATTCCGTACGGCAGCATCGAACGCCCGACAACGCGCAACAATAGCTGGGACAAGGCACAGTTTGAAGTTCCTGCATTGCGTTGGGCCGACCTGAACGATGGACAGCATGGCTTCAGCCTCATCAACGCCACGAAGTACGGCTACGATGATGCCGGCAACGTGCTGCGCCTCTCGCTGCTGCGCTCGCCTACCTGGCCTGATCCAATGGCAGACCGCGGCCACCAGCACTTCATGTTTGCGTTGTATCCGCATGCCGGAGACTGGAAGCAGGCTCTGACAGTTCGCCACGGCTATGAGTACAACTACAAGCTGAAGGCCGTGCAAGTAGCGCCTCACAGCGGCTCACTGCCACTTGAGCACTCGTTCGTATCGGTCAAGCCGGAAAATGTAGTCTTAACCGCCATGAAGAAGGCCGAGGATAGCAATGCCCTGGTTCTGCACATGTACGAGTGGGCAGGGAAGCAATCCGATGTTGAGATCACTCTTCCTTCCGGAGCTACCGGCGCAACAGAAACCAACCTCATGGAACAGCCGCAGGGCTCACCCTTAGCCGTTTCAGGTGGTCACGTGACGATTCCGATTAAGCCCTATGAAATTCTTGCGGTGAAGATCGATTATCCACACGGCGAATAACTTTTGCCGGATTTATAGCCGAGAGCCAGCGCCTTATCGCTGGCTCTCTTTTTTTCTGCATCTAATTAGCTTATTTGGCAGCATGAGAACTGATGAGCTCAGATAACTTTAGAGGTGTGCCGAAATAGCTTTCTTGGTGTTTACGGGGATTTCATGCGTGAAAACATTGCAAACACATAAGATATGATCAACACGCACGGGCGTAATGCAGCATTCACAGAATTGAGGATATCGCTCAAGAATGCGAGTTCACCTATGGGAATAGCATGAAGGATCAAGTCACGATCACCGTTGTAGGGTCAGGATATGTCGGCCTCGTTGCTGCCTCCTGCTTTGCTGAAATAGGCCATCAAGTTATCTGCGTTGATAACGATGAGTCGAAAATCGCCCAGCTGCGCGAGGGCAAAGTTCCCATCTACGAAGAATACTTGCCGGAAATGCTGAACCGCTATCGGAATACGTCCGTAGAATTCACTACAGATCTGCATACAGCAACGCGGCGCGCGCAAGCCATCTTTATTGCCGTAGGCACGCCGCAAAGCCAGACCGGCAGTGCGGATCTTTCTTATGTCGATGCAGTAGCAAGTGAAATCGCAAGGTCGATTACCGAATACAAGCTCATTATCGAAAAAAGCACCGTTCCTGTTTATACGAACGAATGGATTAGTCGTGTTATAGAGCGAAACGGAGTTCCACGCGAGCTTTTCGATGTAGCCTCAAATCCCGAATTTTTGCGTGAAGGCACTGCCGTTGTTGATTTTTTACATGCGGATCGTATCGTGATCGGCGTAGATAGTGAACGCGCCAGTAAGCTACTGCGGGCTATCTATGAACCATTAACCTCCGGCACATACTATCAATCTCCAACAGCAGTACCAGGCTTCCGTTCCGCTGCGAACCCGTCCCCACTGCTGCAGACTTCTACCAAAGCTGCAGAGTTGATCAAGCATGCTTCGAATGCATTTCTTGCCATGAAAATTTCTTTTATCAATGCAGTTTCCAATATATGCGAAGCTGTAGGGGCAGACATTGAAGAAGTTTCTAAGGGAATAGGTTCCGACGGAAGAATCGGGCCTAAGTTTCTCAAAGCCGGCATTGGTTACGGCGGCTCCTGCTTTCCCAAAGATGTTGCAGCCTTCCGTTATGTTGCAGAACAGATTGGCATTGACTTTGGATTACTGCGTGAAGTTGAAAAGATTAATGCTGAACAAAAGAAGCGCTTTTTTCAGAAAGTTCGTTCCGCGTTATGGACCTTCCGCGGGAAAAAGCTCGGCATACTCGGCCTTGCCTTTAAAGGCGGTACAGATGACATCCGAGAATCACCCGCACTCGATCTAATCGCAGATTTTTTAAAAGAAGGTTGCATTATTTCCGTTTACGATCCTGCCGCCATGGAGCGTACAAAACAGATATTGCCGCCATCAGGCACATTGTCATACGCGCAGGACGCATATGAGGCGGCTGCTGAGGCTGACGCATTGTTGATCTTGACCGACTGGCAAGAGTTTGTAGATCTCGATCTCGACCGTTTGCGCTATACCTTGCGTTATCCCGTCATTATTGATGGAAGAAATCTCTATGATCGAGCGTCTCTTTCTGCCCGCGGATTTACCTATATGAGTGTGGGCCGGCCAAGCGTAACGCAAATAAGAGATGCGGCGTTATTGCACAAGCTGCCATAGCGACGATTATTCCGCCAAAGATCGCAGAGAGGACTGGCATCCTCTTCTGCGATCTTTGTACAAAGTCGGTTTGAGCTAAACGCTTACCTCTTGTACCCCATGTTCGCGCCGTACAGAGTCATCCTGATCTGAATCCCTGAAAGTGAAAAAGAACACAATCAGAACGATTGCAGAGCAAGCTCCTGCGAATGTCCAGATGGATCGCCAGTTGTGTACCGCAATCAACGAAGCTGATGGCAACGTATAGCGATCGACAATCCAGCCCGATAGCCACGAGCCGACAAGCATTCCGGCTCCATAAGTAATAAGCGTGATCAGGCCCTGAGCTGCCGCCCGCAAAGCCAATGGTGCCTTGCGATCCACATATATCTGTCCGGTCACAAAGAAGAAGTCATAGCAAATGCCATGCAGTAGAATTCCTCCCCAGAACATCCACATCGCGCTGTTGCTATTCCCGTAGGCGAACAGGGCATAGCGCAATGTCCAGGCAAGCATTCCGGCAATGAGCATGTATTTAACGCCAAGCCGCCGGAAAAACCATGGAATGAGCAGCATGCAGAAGAGTTCCGACATCTGTCCGCCCGTCATTTTGCCAGCGGCGTTGTGAACTCCCGCCTCGTTCAGAAATAAGTTAGTGAAGGCATAATAAAACTGCAGCGGAATACAGATAAGAAAAGATGCGAGCGCGAAAATAGCGAACGCTCGATCCTTAAAAAGGCGAGCTGTTTCAACGGGAAAAATATCTCCCACACTAAAAGCTTTCGATTTTGCCAGCGGTGGAGTGTCTGGAAGAGTAAGGCTATAAATCGCCATCAGAAGGGAAGCTGCTGCTGCCAGCCGCATCGGCATCGCGGTAGCTTCCCAACGCAAGCTACCGATCAAGAGGCCTGCACATATCCATCCTGCTGTTCCCAGCACCCGGATGGGGCCGAACTCTATCTTTGGATCGCGCATCTGGCGAAAAGCCAGTGAATTTGTAAGCGCCATGGTTGGCATGTAGCACAGCGCATAAAGCAGCACAATCCAATACACCGCTCCAAATGCAGTTTGCGTCGACGCAATGAAAAGCAGGACTGCTCCCAGCGCATGTAATGCCGCAAGCACTTTTTGTGTCGCAAATAGCCTGTCGGCGATTAACCCCACAAAAAATGGGGAGACGACTGCCCCGACCGCTGTTGTTCCAGCTACCAGGCCAATTTCACCTCCGGAAAAATGAAGAGTGCGTCCCAGCCAGGTTCCGACTGTGACATACCAGCCTCCCCAGATAAAATATTCGAGAAACATCATCAGGGCGAGCCGGATTTTCATAATTTTTCCTTCATAAATAGCTGAAATAAGTAAGGCAATCTGAGATATGCAAATGATTGTATATGTCTATGCGTACACTTGAATTCCCATCTATTCGTTATTGCCGGAAATTTGTGGGCGGGCCTCGATAATGCGCATGGCGTCATGCGATTGCTGTTCATTTTTGTTTCGCAATGCTGCAAAGCGTCCTGCTTGCTCGCCCCGGCGCGGATCATTTGTTTGCGAATAAAGCCGAAGCAACGCATAGTTTGCTACGTAGTTTTCTGAATCCAATTCCAGAGCATGATGCAATTGCGTAGCAGCTTCTGAATATTGCTTCAGCGATAGATAGGACTCTCCCAGCTCTGCCAAAGCGTCTGCCTGGTCCGGTTTGAAGTCCAGAGACTGCCGCAGTTCCCTGATCGCATCATCGAACCTGGCCTGTTGATTCAGGGCGCGCCCGAGATAGTAATGTGCCGCCGCCGCGGTATTCATATTCGCCGTTGCTTTTGAGAGCCATGCAATCGCATTTGCATAATCGTTGTTCTCGAAGTATGCAATTCCAAACGCCAGATATCCTGCCGCGTCGTTAGGGCGAAGTTCGTGATACTTGCGTAAATATGGAAAAGCTTCCGCGCCCACTACAACGGTTCCCATTGTAAGAATGTAATCAGGATTCTCCGGGGCCAGCTTTACTGCTTCTGCCATGGCGATTCGCGCCTCTCGCATCAGATTCATCTGCAGGCAAACAAATCCGTACTCATAAGCAAGATTCGCATCATTTGGAGCCAGCGACCGGGCATGCGCAAGGTAGCCGAGCGCTCCTTGCTTATCATTTGCTGTAAGAGCCACGCGAGCCAGATCAACGAGGGGCACGCTCGACGAAGGATCCATTTCATACACTCGTTCCAGCGTTTTTCGCGCTTCCTGCGTCTTTCCTTCGGCTTCCTGAGCCAAGCCGAGCATTCGCAAGCCCGATGCAGATAGCGGTTGACGTGCATTCACTGCCGATAACAGCGTTTCCAGTAAGTCTGCTCGATGCGCAGCCTGCAATGCGGGCAAAGCGAGCATCACGTCGCTCTCCATAAGATCAGGGCTTGCCGTCATGGCTGCTGCAGCTCGCTCTCCAGCATCTTTATGACCTAATCCGAACTCATCTGCACAGAGAACCGCTTGTACGCGCGCCTTCGATCGCACATCCGCATCCAGCTTGTTGAGGTTGGTGATCGAATCCGCATATTCGTGCTTCCACATAGCAGCTGTAGCTTCGCCGTATGCTGCCTCGGAATTGTGCGGATCCAGCTCGAGCACGTTATGGTACAAGCGGATTGCTTCGGCAGCGGCTTTCTCATCATGGTTGGCCGTTTCCATGTAGATTCGCGCAAGATTCAGGTATGCGCTCAGCAGCTTTGGGCCGTGCGTGACGGCATGAGCAAATGCCTGTTTTGCAGCTTCCGTATGGCCACTTTGTATTTCAATAATGCCAAGCAAATTTTCCAGGCCGCCATCATTGGGATACCGCTTCATCGCCGCATCCAGAAGCGCGCGCGCGCTTTGAAGATCATTGCTTTCGAGCTTCTGTTGAATGTTGAGAATGGCAGATTGATAAGAGCTTTTTTGCGCACGCGCGATTCCTGCCACAAAGAAGATGATTGCAAGCAAGAGTGCCAGTCTTTTCGTTTTCATGTTTGGCACCAGATGCATCGCACGAATGAGTGAAGACAAAAATGAAATAAACTCTTGTGCCCATAATAAACTTAGATCATGCCAACGCGGCGCAAGAAGACAATGGCGAGAGCCTCTTTTATGCTCACGCTCGCAGCAACGTGCCTGCTCGGATGCGCCATGGCGCAAAGCAACCGAAATGATCCGCCGCTGAATCTCCCCGGCACGAGCAGGTTGGGCCTGCCTCAGGCTAAGACTTATGATTTGCAGCAGGCGCTTACCCGGCATGACTATGTGAAGGCCGAAACCATTTTGCTGCCGGAAATTCAGACAACGCAGCAGGTCGAATCTAAAAAGCGCCTATTAGAACTTATAGGCGTGATATATTTTCTCGACCATGACAATCTCAATGCAGCCATTGCATGGAAAAAAGCAGAGGCAATCGCTCCTTTACCCGAGCCATTGCAGTTTTCGCTGGCCATGGCATATGTACGCATGGGGCATGAAGATTGGGCGAAGCGGCAATTGCAGACACTTGCCAGAACCTACCCCAAGAATGCCCTCTACCCGTATTGGATTGGCCGCATCGATTACGATTCCCATGCTTACGAAGAGGCCATCGCTCAATTTCAGAAAGCGATTCAGCTCGATCCGGGAATGGCGCGAGCCTATGACAATCTCGGGTTGTGCTTTTTCTATCGCAATGAGAATCCGCTGGCTATAGAAAATTTTCAAAAAGCAATCACTCTTGATCGTAAGGCAGCATGGCCGCACATCAATCTGGCCGCGGTTTTACAAGTGCAAGGCCATTTACAGGAAGCGGAATCGAATCTTCGCGAAGCCATCCAGCTCGAACCGGGAATTGCCCCAGCACATTTTCAGCTTGGCAATGTGTTGAACAGTACTGGTAATGCGCAGGCTGCAATCGAGCAATATAAGCAGGCGGCACAACTAGACGCGAAGTATGCCGAACCGCACTTTGCATTGGCGCGCCTGTATCGCAGGCTGGGCGAGAACTCACTTGCAGAGCAGGAAGTCCAGATATATTCACGCCTCCATCAGGCTTCCGCAAAATAATAATTTGAAAAATAAAACGCCAAGCGTAGGAACACGCCTGGCGTTCTTAATAGCGAACCGCGATTAAAACTCGATGCGGCCTGCGAATTGAATCGTTCGTGGATTGCTCACGGTTCCATTCCATGTTCCGAATGAATTGCCGGATGCCGCCACATCCGTCACGAAGGGAAGCGCTGGGCCATTGCCCTGAGAGACGAAGTAGTGATTGTTGAATGCGTTGAAGAAGTTAGACATGAACTTGAAATTCACCCGCTCGGTGATCTTTGTATTCTTGGTGAATGCAATGTCCGTGTCCTGGAAAGAGGAGCCGTAGATATTCGAAACAGCGCTGCCGAAGCCGGTGTATCCGAACTGCGAGAAGTTTGTTTCGAATGCTGCAGGGTTTAAGTATTTTCCGTCTGTATGCGGATTGAATCCATTACGGCCATGAACATACGGTTTTTGACCCGGCAGTACACCCGGGATACAGGATTGACGGAATGCGCCAGTAAGGCTACTCGTAGGGCAAGAGGATGAGCTGAACCATAACGGTGTTCCGTATTCATAGTGATAAAGCGGGCTTACTTGCCAGCCGCCCACAAATACATTCATGACGCCATCATGGTTCAAATAGCGCTTGTTATGCCCAAACGGCAAGTCATAGACCAGCGAGACCTGGGCGGTAATCGGAACGTTATCCGGGGCCAGCGCATAATCACGCGACGTGGTGTTGTAAGGCGAGAAGTTGCCGCTGTTACCCAAACCGCTGCTGCCGCCTGACTGGGTTGAGTCGGAAGCGTTTGTCATCAGCTTGGAATAAGTGAAAGAGCCAAGCACAAACAAGCCATTATGCGCCCGTCGATTTACTCCGAGTTGCAAAGAGTGGTACGACGAGGTGGCATGCCCCTCATTCAGTCCTTGCAGATTACCGCAGAACTGCGGATACGGAAGCAATGCCTGAGCCAATGTCGGCGCGCAACCGGTCATCTGCGATTGCCAGCCAACATAAGGTACGCTCACGCCGTGAGCCGCAAATGTTGCCGGACCATCTGCGTCGTTGTAGTTCACTGCAAGATCAGAGCCTATCGACTTGATAGCTGGATCATTGGGGTTGAGCACGTTGAGCGGGCTTAACTGCGAAGGAAGATGGGCGCCCTGCGTGCCGACGTAAGACAGAGTTGCGGTAAAGTTTTGGGGGAATTGATGCTCGATCGTCAAGTTCCACTGTGAAGAGTACGGTCGACGGTTTCCATCCAGCGGACGATAGAGCGATGGTTGCTGCCCGTTATCGAAACTGGAAGAGATATTCTTCGTCGGTCCAACCTGATCAGGGCTGATGCCGCTGGTAAGGTACAGCGCCGGCACTTTGAGATTACCGAGCGAACGTTCATTGAGGTTAACGGTCTTGTTAAATCCGTCCTGGCTCATACCGCCCGACCAGCCCGGATAGAATGCCTGGCCAAAGTAGATACCATAGCCGGCACGTACAACCGTCTTATCGTTGATGGTGTATGCAAAGCCAAGGCGAGGTGCAAAGCCTTTCTTGAAGGGGATTTCAGGATAAGGAGCACCATAGCTGGCCTCTCCAAAGCCTTTACCGGCAAAGGCCAAGCGGCCCTTCAACTCACTTCCGTCAGCTCTTACTGCGCCTGGATTCAGGCCATTGGGATCAAAGAAAGAGAGGTTGTTATATTTTTCGCGGAAAGGCTGAATGTAATCCCAGCGCAAGCTGTAATCCACCGTGAGCTTAGGCATCACTCTCCAGCTATCGCCTACGTGCAGCGCCCACGCCTCCTGCCGGGGATATTCAGCAAAAACGTTGTAATACGATACGCTCGCATTCGATACAGCGCCTAGATAGAAACTGGCAGCCGCATCGCCCGGGCAGGGATTGGTCTGAGAGCAGCCCTGGTTACCGGTTGTATCTGCAGCGAAGGAGAAAGTTCCACCCTGATTTGTTCCCTGGTGAATCGATGTTCCGGCAAAGCGCCATTCAAAGCCGGCATTGATAGTATGCGAGCCGATAATGCGGGTAAACACATCGTTAAAGGCCCAGGTACCACGGGTCGTTTTTGCCTGTCCCGGATTTGGTACGGCAGAATTGCCTAACTGCGTATAGCCGCCGCCGAAGTTCATTTGCGGCAGGAACGTTGTGTCGGCGACGCCGGGAACTGTAGGCAAGTTGGCATGACCGTTGAGAGCGTAGTAAGACTCATTGCGGTTCAGGTAGCCGATAGTTGCATGATTTGTCATGTTGCCTGAGAAGTTGTGTTCCCAATTCAGGCGTTGAATATTAGCGTTTTCCGGATTGGCCGGGCTTGCAGTAGAAATATCTACCGGCAGATTGGTCTGGGTATTTGTGCCTGAGCGCTGCCACCAGGTTGTCCAGAAGAAGTGATCTTTCTGCCCCACGTTCATATCCACGCGGCCAAAATACACATTCTCATTGGCAGTCAACGAGCCTTGACCAGCCTTCGGAATAAAGTAGTTGTTGATTTCACCGCTATTGGTAGGTGTCGGCAACGCTGCCATCCAGGCTTTGGCGACAGGATCTTCATAGGCCGGATTGATCTGGTTCATCACGCCGCCATATGCGATCGGCTGGCCGGCATCGGCGCCGTATTTAGCGGGATCATCCGGATAGTAAAGCTGTGTACCTGCGCCGGCGAAGTTGCCATTGCGGGCAGCCAGAGAGGGAATGGAAAGCGTTGCAGAATTGGCTCCGCCGGCTTCTTTAAAAGCTTCCCAGTTGAAGTAGAAATAGCCCTTTACGCGACCGGAGTCCCTGTGCAAAAGCCCCGGGAACAAAATGGGGCCGCCAACATTCGCTCCATAGTCGTTTTCCTTGTCTGCAGGCTTCTTGCTTGCGCCCCATTGCGTGGCATTGAACATATCGTTGCGCGCATACTCATAAGCAGCGCCGTGAAATTGATCGCCGCCCGAACGAGTAACAATAATGAGCTGCCCCGAAGTCGAATTGCCATACTGAGCATCATAATTTGCCGTAAGCACGTGGACTTCACTCGTGATATCCGGCGACATGCCGAAGTCGGTCTCGAGACTGACCATGCCGCTCTGGTTCATGTAGCCTTCCATTGCGGTTGCGCCGTCGACCATTGCTTCATCACCGCTCACAAGGCCGCCGTTGATGCGCGTGTTGTAGGCGTTTCCGCTGGCGCCCGTGCTTACGCCGGGAAGCATATCCGCAACTGTAACGGAAGACCGCGGAGCGCCTGAAACTGTCAATGGAAAGTCCTGCAGAGTCTCCGGAGCAACACCGCCGCCCACTGTCGGATCGACATAGTTGATCTGCGACGCCTCAGCGGTAACGGTTACATTCTGCTCAACATTGCCCAGCGATAACTGCACATTAACACGGCCCTGCTGCGTAGCAGCAAGCTCGATGCCTTTCTGGGTAACCGACTGAAAGCCATTCGCCGTTGCATTCAGATCATATTTGCCCGGCGGAACATTGGCGAACGTGTACTCACCCGCATCATTGGAAACAATCTTAAGCTTGAATTGGGTGACCTGGTTGGTAAGGGTCAGCGACACAGAGGGAACTGCTGCTCCAGTCGAATCGGTAACTGTACCTGTAAGCGAGGCGTTTGTGTCCTGGCCAAAAATATACGTGGTTGCGCCTATGCACATCAGTATGCAGAGCAGCCAACGTACTGCACACCATTTCCTATTTTGCATGTCTCTCTAACCCCACATAAAAATTCAGTGTTGTTTCCTATCCTTGGTACTTTCAGTAGTTTCGTGAGCAGGATACGAGTACGAAACAGAGCTTTTCTGAAAACGGTTACAGAACGAGAAAAGACTCCAGAAAAAACCGACTCGACGGTAAACGTACGCATGATGAACTGTCAATAAAAAATTAAATTCGTAAATTTTAGTAATGAAAAACGTAAGCAATCATCCCATGGAAGGCGTACAGCCAAGCGTTGACCTGGCGGTTATCAGGAAAAGTGTGAAGGATGGAAGCACTGAAGTTTCAGGAGGGAAAGGGAGTCGAGAGGTGACTCCCTTTCCCTATATTCTTAGTTTTCGGGCAGCGGTTTGAGTTTTACGGTTCGGCCCGTGCGGACCGATTCGCGGGCGGCATCGAGAATCTGCATCACGATCATGTTGGTTTCAAGCGAGGTCAGGTCTCCATCCGGCTTCAGCGAGCCGTTCAGCACGGCGGCCAAATAGTGCAGGGAAGTATCCTGTGGCGGGGACAGCGGATCGGGAGTGACTTCCTGCTCCTGCTTTTCTCCTACATAGCGAACGCGCAATTTGGTCAATCCAACGGTGATGGCGTAGCCTTTGTCGCCATAAATTTCTGAGTCCTTGCGTCCAAAGGTCCAGTTCCAGGAAGGCATCAACACAGCCTGCACACCGGGATATTGCAGGATGATGGTCGCGTCGTCATCGACACGTGGATAGGTTTCCGGTTTATCGGTCTGTGCCACGGCGGTTACGCTGATGGGAGCCTTGCCGTGCATCCACCATGTCATGAGATCGGCGCCGTAGCAGCCGAAGTCATAGAGCGAACCGGCACCATTGGTGGCGGGATCGGCGAGCCACTTTAGGAACTCGGGCTGGACGCCGATTTCCTTCGGGCCTTCGTGTCCGTCATGTACGACAACCTTGCGCACATTGCCCAGTTTGCCCCGGTTGATAAGGTCATAGACGGCGCGATTGCTGGAGTACCAGGTCGTTTCGTAATTCACGAGAACCTGAATATGGTGTGCGCGCGCAGTACGGCGAATAGCGAGCGCATCATCGAGTGAGATGGTCAGCGGTTTTTCTACCATTACGCTGAGGTTGTGTTGCGCGGCCGTCTCGATGACTTTGCGGTGCTCCCCAACAGAGGTGTAGACGAGAAGCGCCTGCGGATGGCGCGCGCTTACCAACGCGTCAAGGCTGGTGTAGAACAGGCTGGGATCGAGATGAAATTGCTCGCGGTAGCGATCGGCAAGTGCCTTGTCGGCTTCGACGATGCCGACTAGTTCCACATCCTGCTGCTTGGGAAATTGATGGAGAAAGCCGCCGATGTGTCCGTGCTCGAGCCCGTAGATGGCAACACGCAATGGCGTGGGTGAGGACTGGGCGAAGGCGGAAGCGGACAACAAAAGGCAAGCTCCGAGGGCGGAAAATAATTTGAGTAATTTCATATGGTATCGATTCCACCGGAATTGTACTGCGCGGTTTCAGTTTGTCGCCAGTGAATGTTCTCGAATGCTCGTTCTTTTCCGCCAACTGCAAAAAATAAATGCAGGTCCTTCGATTCCGCTTCGCGCAGGATGACAACTTGGGAGGTAATAAAATTTCATACCTTCATGCATTTCACGACTGATGCGGCTCACGAATTGCCACCCGTCTTCAGCGAGTGTTAGCCTCTTAGGGAATCAATCTTTGCAGTCCTCATTTTCTATCTTGCTGGGAGATATCCAGACACATGCAGACGACATATAACGGGAAAGCTCTGCCCAAAGATGGCGAGCCGATTCAATATGTAGATGGGAAGTATCAGGTTCCTGACCACCCTATCGTTCCTTTTATTGAAGGCGACGGCACAGGCCGCGATATCTGGCGCGCATCACAGCGCGTTTTTGACGCAGCGGTAGAAAAGGCTTACGGCGGCAAACGCTCGGTGAAGTGGTTTGAGGTGTACGCGGGCGAGAAGGCTTTCCGCGAGTTCAAGACATGGCTGCCGGATGACACGGTGAATGCCGCGCGCGATCTGCGCGTCTCGATTAAAGGACCGTTGACGACGCCGGTGGGCGGAGGTATCCGCTCACTGAACGTTGCGCTGCGTCAGATTCTTGATCTGTACTCGTGCGTGCGCCCGGTGAAGTATTACCAGGGCGTGCCCAGCCCGGTAAAGTTTCCGGAAAAGCTGGATGTGGTGATCTTCCGCGAGAACACGGAAGACGTGTATGCCGGGATCGAATTTAAAGAGGGAACTGCCGAAGCAAAAAAGCTCATCGACTTCCTGAATAACGACATGCTGAAGGGCGGCAAGAAGAAGGTCCGCGAGGATTCAGGTGTCGGCATTAAACCTATCTCGATTACCGGAACGAAGCGCCTGGTTCGCTATGCCATCAAGTATGCGATCGAGAACAATCGCAAATCGGTAACATTGGTGCACAAGGGCAATATTCAGAAGTTCACGGAAGGCGCCTTCCGCGAGTGGGGCTACGAAGTCGCCGTCGACGAGTTCCGCGATGCCGTTGTGACCGAGCGCGAGAGCTGGATACTCGGTAATCAGGAAGCAAATCCGAACCTGACAGTCGAGCAGAATGCTGCGTTGATCGAGCCGGGTCTTGAGTTCGGCTCAGATGACTTCCGCAAAGAGCTTTATGCCGAAGTGAAGGGCGTGCTGGATTCTATCGGCAAGTCGCATGGCAATGGCCAGTGGAAGAAGAAGGTGCTGATCAATGATCGTATTGCCGACTCGATCTTCCAACAGGTGATCATTCGGCCGGACGAGTACAGCGTTCTTGCGTGCCCGAACCTCAATGGCGACTACATTTCCGATGCCTGCGCGGCGCAGGTAGGCGGCCTGGGCATTGCTCCGGGAGCCAATATCGGCGATGGGTATGCAGTGTTTGAGGCGACGCACGGCACGGCTCCGAAGTATGCCGATAAGGATGTCATCAATCCCGGCTCGGTGATGCTTTCGGGCGTGATGCTCTTTGAGTTTCTCGGCTGGCATGAGGCCGCGAAGCTGATTGAATCGTCGATGGAAAAAACGATTCAGCAAAAATACGTCACGTATGACTTTGAGCGCCAGATGCAGAGTGCGACCAAAGTGAAGACAAGCGAATTTGCCACGCGCATGATCGAAAATATGTAGGGAATTCGCATCTCGGGAGCGCGGTGAGCGATTCTCGCTGCGCTCGATGCGACAATGGTTATAAAGGAGTAGCAATGCGTAAGAAGGTAACAATTGTAGGCGCAGGGAACGTAGGTGCCACTGCGGCGCACTGGATTGCGGCCAAGGAGCTGGCGGACGTTGTTCTTATTGATGTAGTCGAGGGTATTCCGCAGGGTAAGGGACTCGATCTGCTGGAAGCCATGCCGATTGAAAAGCGCGACTGCCAGATCACCGGCACCAACGACTATGCCGATACGGCGAATTCCGACATTGTCGTAATTACAGCCGGCATTCCGCGCAAGCCGGGCATGAGCCGCGATGATCTTCTGCAGACCAACTACAAGATCATGTCGGATGTGGTGAGCAAGGTTACGGCCGTTTCGCCGAACGCCATTCTGATCATCGTCTCCAATCCGCTGGATGCCATGGCGCAGGCTGCTTTCAAGCAGGCCAAGTTTAACCGTGAGCGCGTGATCGGCATGGCGGGCGTGCTTGATTCTGCGCGTTTTCGCACCTTTATTGCCGAAGAATTGAAGGTTTCAGTCGAAAATGTGACCGCTTTCGTGCTCGGCGGACACGGCGACACCATGGTTCCGCTGCCGCGCTATTCGACGGTTGCCGGTATTCCCATAACAGAACTGATTGAGCCCGCCAAGCTGGAGGCTCTTGTGCAGCGTACGCGCGACGGCGGCGCCGAGATTGTGAAGTATCTGAAGACCGGCAGCGCCTACTATGCGCCTTCGGCTGCTGCAGTCGAAATGGTCGAAGCCATCCTCAAGGACAAGAAGAAGATTCTTCCATGTGCTGCGTATCTTCAGGGCGAGTACGGTATCGATGGACTCTACGTCGGTGTGCCATGCAAACTCGGAGCCCGCGGTCTGGAGCAGATCATCGAAATCAAGCTGACAGCCGAAGAGGCCGCGGCGCTTAAAAAGAGCGCAGATGCGGTGAAAGAACTTTGCGCTGTGATCGGCGTGTAGTAGTTCAATATTTATTATTGCGCGAAAGAGAAGGCTCGCTTTTATGGCGAGCTTTCTCTATTTAAAGCCGCTGCCATAGTTAACAGAATATCCGTTATCCATGGACTCACTCGGGCAAACATCCCCAAATGAGGAACCCTTCAGCTCCAAAGCTAGCTGAAGAGGGACAACTTGCAAACGTGACGAAAGTTTGTCCTTAGACGTTAGTTTCTGATTTTGAGTTGCCAGCGCGATAAACAAGATTCATTTCCTCGCCTGCCTACGCACCGTTTACGTCCGATAACGGATATTCTGTTAACTACGCCGATGCAGACGGCGACGTAGAGCGTAACGCTCGGACTGAGGCCGAATGGCTCGAAGCAGTCCTTTCTTATCTGCAATTTAGGTCTGGTTCTGCTTGGCGAAAAGGAAAATCCCGCCACCGCCAAAGTAGTCGATATTGCGAATACCTGGACGCAATACGTCTGATAAATGCTCGCAAGTACACTGCCGAGCATCCATGCAATTGTGCCGCTCACTGCTTGCCTAAATATGGCAAACGGAAGATGAAGCCGCTTCCGGCTCCATCTCTGCTTTATCCCGGAGACAAGTTTTTCCGCGCTCATCCGCACCTTGAACCGACCTACGACAAAGCAGGTCGGTACACGGGCGCACGTGAGCGCGTAATCCAGCGGCCGCTGGAAATTGAGGGATTGCGCCACGCCTAGACAGCAGCGCAATGGACGGGAGGGCGGCTGGCTTTGCCTCCAGCCGCTCACCGGGAAAGGAACAAAGGTGAAAACGCGAATTTCATTTTTACTGTTGCGCTGGTCATTGAAGTTTATGCCAGCGGGCGAAACGAAGTGGCAGATTAACAAGGCTCTTGCTGACGTGAGGCGGTATGAGCAATATGCCGCGTTATGCCGCATCTGCAGGGGCATTCCCGTCTCTTTTGATCGCTACCAGCAGTACGAGCGGGAATTGAGGGCAATGTGATCGATTCCCTTTCTCACCTGCCCATGGCCACACAGGCACCGATACGCGAAAAGCTCGCCGAAACACGGCAGCTTTTTGAAGAGCTGGCACGCAAGCTCCGTGCCGGCGAACCGTACAAGGAAATCGAGAAGCGTTGGTGGGAGTCGAGGCGTGAAGTTTCTCGCATGTTGGGAGCCCAACTATGAATCGACAACTGAAGCTCGAAAAGCGCATAAAGACATGCTGCATTTGCGGTCAGGTCGAGCGCTTTAACGAGACCGATGCAAAGCGGCCGAACATCATGGCCATTTCTCCCCTGCTTTGCCGCCGCGGGCAAGGCAAATCAGCAATCAAGAATGCTGGCGCAGTCAACGTCTGCGAAGAATGCTTCATTGCTACCATGCTGCGCACGCCCTCGCAGAATAACAACCTATGGGCAGCGCTCATGGAGCGCCTGAAGGCTTGCTATAGCGCAATGGTGGAGGCGTCTGAGGGATGATTGCTGTCCGATCGATTGCCGGTATCGTCATGCGGGAGCGTTTCCCCCTCTCCCGTCCCGCCCGTCTGGGGACACGCCGCCGCGTCCGCCATCAAGGCGGACGGCACTTGTCGGCGGATGGGGGCCACGCGCACGCGCAGCGTGCCACTTCACTTGATACTGAGAAACATCTAGCAACAACTGAAACGAAGACGGTAGCGCAGTGGTTAAGAGAGTCGGTTTCAGAGCGCGATAAGTACCGTCAGAAGTTCGCACTGCATAAGATTTTGCTTCGCTCTGTCTATGAAATTTGGCAGGAATATGCCCGCGCCGGAAATCAGCGCGAATCGGCAAAGTGGGAAAAGCAGTGGCTACAGCTCTACAACTGTCAAGCGGAATGGGTGGGCTATCGCGCGGATTGCTGCAAGGGCTTTACAGCTCCTATAGCGGTTCCCATCGGGTGTAACCATCGTCTATGCCCACTATGCTCTCATCGGCGCAGCGAGAAGGCACGCAAGCGGATTAAGACGATGTTTGATCGTTTGCAGCATCCCGCGCTGATTACACTCACAATCCCGAACAAAGTCAGCATCCGCAAACACGATTTTAGTCTGTTTCGCCAGAGGGTGCGTAGGTTCATTGCGCAGCATAAGCCATGGATTGAAGGCGGTGTCTATTCACTCGAGACAACCTACAACCGGCAGGAAAAGACATGGCATATCCACGTCCACATACTCGCCGATTTGTCTCATGCGCTGCCGTCTAAAAAGGATTTTGTCACCCTGGCTGGGCAGCGCGTCTACACGTTCACGGCTGTGAAGCTAAGGCTTGAGTTTGACTGGCTCCGGCTATGGTCGGGCAAGAGATGGGGGCAGAAGCCGCGCTCCGATGCGCCACAGCAAGCTATAGCAGGTGATGTTTACGACTTTGAAGAGTGGGTGAGACTTACTAGGAAGATGAAAACCCGGCAGTGGTCGGAAGCACAGAAACGTTATGTCGATATCGACACAATTTCCCCGCAAGAGTTGGCTGTGCGCAAGCAGTGGAACACGGAAAACCGCCGGGTGTGCGATATCAAGCCGGTCTATGACCGCGAGGGAGCTGCGTTTGAAGTTTTGAAATACATAACAAAATCAGCCGATTTTGCTGATATCCCCGAGGCAATCGAACCATTCTGCAATGCCGTGAAGGGCGCACGCCTGATACAGACGTTCGGAAGCTGGTACGGCGTGAAGCTGGAGTGCGATGCAACCGGTCCGGATTGGGGAGAACTGACATGTTCTTGCGGCGTGAACGCGTGGAAGCGCATGGGCGTTTTCTATCGCTCCGACGTGGAGATGGATGGAGATGGGCGGTGGCGATTGAAGCGACCGCATAACCACAAATCGATGGGGACTGTTCCCCGTCCAAAAATACGAGCGCTGGACGTTCGAGAGGAATGAAAAAATGGCCAGTTTCAACATGATTGAGCGCAAGGAACCTCAGTTTATACAGTTTGCCGATGGCGAAACGCTGACGGGCGTTTTGACTGATATCGAGCGCATTACCCTGGGCGAAAAGAAACAGTCGGCGATTCGCTATACAGTGCGCGACATCGACAATCACAACCTGTATTGCTTCCTCGGTACGCATGTCATTAACCAGCGGCTCAAGCGCGAAGACGTAGGACACGTGGTCGAGCTGCGCTGCGAAGGCGATGACCCATCCGTGCAGCGCGAAGGCCGGGCGATGAAGCGCTTCAAAATTTTGGTGTCAGATGTTCCCTACGCGCAAGCTGCACGCGGCAACAAGCTGGAGGACGGAACGTATATCAGCGATGAGGATATCCCGTTCTAAGAGCGGAACACGTGCGCCTACTTTGTAGGCGCACGTGCAAACAAGTGGGAGGCATGGCATGGCAGCAGAAACGGTGGAATGTCCATATTGCAAACGCCCTGGTGCAAAGGTGATCGTCAATGGCCGGGGCCGGAAGATGGCGCAGTGTAACGAGTGTGGAGCATGGGGGAATCTTGGAAAAGCAAGTGAGGAAGAAATCGCAGAATACACGCGGCAAAAAGAGCAGCGGCAGGCCGCGAAAGCAGCCGCCGGTGGACGTTCCGGCAGCAGTAGACGAAAGCTCACACAGCGTACAGCCAAGCGGCAAGGAAGAAAGCGGATTCCTCAGCCAGATAGGCAACCTGTTCAGCAGCAACAGCAGCAGCGAGGGCCAAAACCCTATGACGCAGACGCAGAGCGCAAGCGCAGACCATGGTACGCCGATTTCTTCGAGTGGTGAGCTGTCACCGGAGCAGCAACAGCAATTACATGCTGTGCCGGACGTGATCGGTGAACAACCGGTGGCCGCCGGAGTTACCGACGTGGGTACATCGTCCATGCTCTCTGTACTCGATAACGTCGCATTCAGTGAGCAGGACGTAACGGACGCACTGACAGAGTTATTTTCGTACTTGTCGGGGCGTTTCGATTCTGACCATTGGTTATTGACTGAGAGACAACAGCGGATGCTTGGCGGGCCTACCGCGCAGCTGGTGAACGGTGTATGGGCAAAGCTGCGCACGAAGTTGCCGGACATTCTCGCACGGTGGGCGGAATCGACACCGGGCGCAACGGCTTTCATGATGGCGTTCGGCATTGTGGTTGTGCCAAAAGTCATGACACAGGTAAAGCTTTCGCGTGAGAAGCAATCCCCTGCTCCGGTGAAAGCTGAAACGGCGGCAGAGCGCAAGCCAGCGGCAAAAGTGCAACAGACTGCCGGGCCTGTACCTGTCGCAACTGGTTTTGTAGGAGGCGGGGCGTAATGGACGTAATGGACTGTGTATGCGTGCTAATCAAAGCATGGCGAGAAAAGCACCCTCCTGAGTGGAATAACGATGTGCGTCACTTTCTTAATAATGCAGTAAGGCACATGATGAGTTCCTACTACCAGTTTGACACTCCGTACACAAAATCGAAGCTGTGGGAGAGGCTATGACGCGCGGCTTCATTGACGGTGAGTATCAGGACGGCGAGTTACGTGGCATTACGTTTCTCGCCGGACAACGTGGCATGGGAAAGACGACCGAGATGATACGTCTTTCCCGGCAATGTTCGGGGGGCGTGGTGTTCTTCGATGCTCTCAGTTCGCATGAGGCCGCGCTGCAGGACTTCACTATAGTGGCGCAGCCGGGCGATGCAAAGCGTTATCTAACTGTGAATCAGGGGCGTAGATTCCGACTACTGTATCAGCCACGCATGGGCGATTTAGACGCGCATTTCCAGGCGTGCTGTGAGCTGGTGCGCATCCTTGGCTGGTGCATCTTTGCTATCGATGAGCTAGATAAGATGTGCGGTGACAGGTGGGGTACGCATCGCATGTGTGATGGTCTCTATGATCTGGTCAATTACGGCAGGCATCGTCGGGTGTCCATGCTTGCGACGGCTCGTACACCTGTTCAGGTGCCGCGTGGTTTTACGTCTGAAGTGCGACAGATGCGACTATTCCGAATGCAAGAAAACCGCTATGTGAAGTATTTCGAGGAGTACATCGGTTATGAGAACGCGGGCCGCTTGCGCGGGCTACTTCCCTACCAGTATCTCAAGTGGACAGGTGAAGGACGCGCAGAGTTGTGTGGAGGCCGAAAGCGAGCCTGATACATAGATATCTAAGTGTACGTCTAAAAAGTTACGCAGCTATAGTTATTTTTCTCTTGTGTACGTGTCTTTTCGTAGTGTTACACCAAAAATACAGCGCAGAAAAACCGTTTGGTTCCGGGTAAGCGAAATCTTTCAGCGCAAGCCCGGTTACTTTTTTTGTGCATCTTGGATAGGTATAGGGGGTAATGCTATGAAGTGGAGTCACATCGTTAGTACGTTTGCGATTGTCTTGGTTTCTCTGTTCGTGGTTAACCGCGTGACAGTGCTCAAAAACCTCGTTGGCTAAATGTCAGCGTGTCTTGTTGTGTGGATTTTTTTCTACTCGGTAAGCACCGGGAGAAAGGCTTGAAGCAATGAAGAATAGTGATCGTCGTAATCGGTTTACGCAGCGGTTCGACCCGGTAGCGCCGAAGATTTTCAATCTTCCTCTGGGCGGAAAGATTTTGCAGGGCAACGTCATTCTGACTGGCCAGATTGTTGTCTCTGGCGGTACAACCAGCGGAACCGTAGTAGGAGAAGGCGGGCCGGAGCGGCTCATTCGCCGAATCAAAGTAATCGCGATTCCCGCGCAGAACTCGCGCTATCCGGGCGGAAACATTGTGGACTGCAGCCCGCGCAGTCTCTTGCGTTATGCAATCGCGCAGCACAGCGGAAAATTCATTGGTGCAATCGCCGGTGATGGTCTGGGCAATGGCGCGGCAGGCACGTACAACGTGTACCTTTCCATTCCCATCTATTGGGCTGATGCGAATCTTCGCCGCCAAGTGCAGACCGCGCTGAACGCCGATCCCACGGCTTACCAGACGATCCAAGTCGAAGTAGATACCGGAACATTGTCGGACTGCTTCGCTGGCAATGATCGTGTTGTCGATTGGTCCGGCCTTCAAGTGCAGTGGGCAGATGAGCGCGAGAACTTTTCCGGCGATACCTTCGTTCGGTATCAAGAGGATCACACGTTCTATATTCAGCAAGCCAATACGCGCACGCTGGATAATGCGATGCCGCAGGATGGAGCTTTCGAGTCGCTCTATTATCTTGCCGAGCAGGGCGCTTCCCTCACCCTGGCTGACACGATCCTCAATCGCGTAAGCATTTCCGGAACTACGATTGATTTCGATCTGTACGCGCACGACATTCGTCAACAGATGTTCGATGATGAATGGTTCGATCCGTCGCAGACAGCTGCTGGACAATACTATATTGATTTCACGGATGGACTTGTCGGCGGAAGTGTGCCAGCGGGAGGATTGCAAATTCAGCTCGACCTGAACAATCCTTCAGGCGCGGGACTGGATGACTTGCTGGTCTATACTCGCCGCTTGTTCTCCCCCGCAAACTTCACTCCTCCGAGCGTAGCGAAGTAAAGGCGGCTCGGCAGTGGTGATTCTAGTTCTCGCGGTCGGCGCATTTGTTGCTCTTTGGCTCTACAGCCAAGAGAGTGATGATGCGTCGTCTGCGGGCCAGATTCCGATATTTCCTGGGGATGGTAATAGCGATAGCGTTGTCAGTGCTGTAACTGGCGCGGGAACGCAATTCCAGAACAATCTGGACAATATCGCGCAGGCAATCTTCACGTTCGAAGGTGGCAACAAGCCGTCAAGCGTGCAGTACACGAACAACAATCCCGGAAACATCGGCGGCATAAACGCAAGCTTTGCTGATATCGGCGATGGTTGGGATGCGCTTTACAACTGGATTCAAAGCCACGCGGCAGAGCATCCATCGTGGAGTATTTCGCAGTTCATCAACTATTACGTGAATGGCGATATCAACTCAACAGCGCAACACGCGGACAACTATAGCAGCTATGTAGCGAGCTATTTGGGCGTTTCGCCGAATACAACAGTTGCTTCACTTTTGGGGTATAGCTAATGCAAAGAAATGGTGATATCAACGTGGCTCCGAGCAACGGCGGAGTTCCGGGCGTGGGCAGCAGCGGCAGCGGCTCTACAGGAGCAATGACAGTATCGACAGGTCAGCAGTTTTCCAGTCAAGCAGCAGCGGCAGCAGTAGTGGGTAATTCCCTTGCGAATATCCCTACGCGCAAGATGCCGTCATCCCTGCAAATTGGTTCATATCTCGTCATCATTCCTGCGTCGGGATACGCGCAGTTTCCGCCTGTATCCGTGCCAGTCGGAGCCACCGTGAAGATTCGCGCACATAACGGGCAAGCTGCCGGAAATGCTGCGCCAGTGCAGATTGTCGGCTCACGTGAGCAAGCTATAGCAGCAACGCGCAACGGGTATGTGCTCGATGCCGATGATGACACGGAATTTCCGGCAGACAATCTGTCTCAAATTTGGGTATGCGGAACACCCGGTGATGGAGCTATCGCAAACGTCGCCGCAGCAAAGTAAGGAGGAAGAATGAGTATTTTTTCAAAGCTGAAAAAGGAACTTCGCACAGTGGAAAAGAAACTGAGTGGGCGGCATAAAAAAACCACTCGAGGACACAGGCGCAGAGCGAAGAATGGCCGCTTTAAAAAGCGGAAGAGCTAAGGAGCAAGAATCGATTTGCATTGATATTCGACATCGTTCGATTGATCGATGACAGCATGATGCGGGCGGATATCACTAATCGACACTTCGTTAGCTTTCGCGCATGAGAAGACGGTGTGATTAACAGAGCGAACCATGTGGCAACCGTCTTCTTTAACGTTAACCGGCAGGTCGGCTGAAACCTCAAATGATACGCAGCGAATGTTATTGGGAATGTGAACTGTTTGACCGGGTAGAAGGCTGATATTCCTGATTGACCCATTAACGAAGCGTATATGCGGGTTATCGGGGTTGTAGTCCTGGGCGATTAGAGCAGAGGGTGCAAGGCAAACAAGCAGAGCTATAGCGATTTTCATGAGGCAATTATATGGCGAGTCTGGATGAACTAGAAGGGGATTTCGTAGAAGGAGTAGCGGTTCTCATTCTCATTGTGTTTGCAGTTATTGTCCTACTCGCTTACGTGAACCTCAAGGACTTGAATCTGAGCTGGATTTCAAGCGGATTCAATAATTTCGCGGGCAATATTAGTGATGGGCTTTATGACGCATGGTGGGTTCCATCTAGCATTTCATCGTCAATCAATACGGCACTCTCTTCTGTCTCTCAATGGCTGACTGAAATCTTTTGGCACCCGGATTCCAGCGGAGATGTAGTCATTAGTCCTGGTGACGAAACAATTGTAGTGGGGGGCATATGAAAGCTTTAGATGCGCTTATCGAAGTCGGCGTTATTTGTGTTGTCGGGTTGCTCATTCTTGCTTTTTATCAGCGCTCAGTGGCGGCGCGATATTCGGCCTCGCAGGATGCGGCTACAGCGCAGCTCGAGCTGAATGCGGGCAATTCAATCATCAATGCTCTTTTTGGCTGGCAGCCCGGCAGTCAGTCATTACTAGGTTTGTGAGGTCATCATGGGAACTTTTTTGAAGTGGGCTGTCATCATCGTAATCGGGTATGTGGTCATTAAGTGGATCGAGCAGGCGGTTACTGCGTCTTCGTCTTCTACGGCTTCCAGCTCTAGCACTGGCACCGGAGTAACGAATGTCGGCAGCGGCTCGGCTTCGACTGTCGTGAGTGGCAGCGGCTATATTCCACCGGCAAGCACGATTGCGCCTTTCGTTGCCGGAAATGGATCCCGAGGCATCATTCCATTCGGCACTGCTTGGGGCATCACAACGCCTATTGTTCACACGGGTGCAAGATTGGCGGTGTCGTAATGGCAAAGAGCAGCAGCAGCGGCGCAGTGAATACGGTCATCACGATTTTGGTAGTCCTGGTCGGCGGCTACGTGGTGTTGAAGGTACTTGGCGGGGTTGTTTCTGCGAACGCGCAGAGCAATGCGCAGAATCAGAACATCGTTCAGAAGCTCCTGAACCAATTCAAGCAGACAGCTACCAAAGCAAGCCAGAACAGCGGCAACTCTGGTTTGAGTCTTGGGAGCAGTAGCAGCGGTGTTTCTGGTTTGATTGCGAGCTTGAAACAAGCTTGGTCGGATGGCCAATCCGCAATTGGACAACTGAATCCATTTACAGATGACAGCGGTTTGCCACTCATCGGCGATCAGAGCATTAGCGATGCGTGGTCAGTGCTCGGCGAAGACTTTGGGCTTGATCCAAGTCTATTCAATGACTCTTTGCCATCCACGGACAATTCGACCGACAGCGCCGGTTATATATCGAGCAATCCTGTAGGAGATTTCTTCGATTCAACTGGCTTTCAGGGTTTTGACATTCTCCAAGGCGGTAGCGATGACCTTGGTCAATACATGTGGCAGGACAATCTTGCCGATTCGCCGATTGAATAGGGGGAAACGATGGATTTTTACAAGGGCGTAACTCAACTCACGTTACTAGTTTTGGTCGTGTTGCTCGGAGAAAAGGCAGTGTGCGGGCCGTCGAAGAGGAAAAAGAAAAGCGCGATCAAAGCTCCGGTTGTTTACAACAATCTGCCCAGCGGAACAGCGATTCTCTGATGTCTACGCATGTTTCGGATATCTCCGCAATGGTGTTGCGGCATGACGAAGACCTTTATCGGGGGAATCCGCCCGGTACTGGACTGACTACGCGCGTTGCTGTTGTCGAGGCAGAGCTTGCGCGGTTCGGTCGCAATGCAAACAAGCTGGTCTGGTCGGTAGTCGGCCTGTTGGTTGCCGTGCTGGCCGAACTGGTCAAAGGATTTTTTTTGAAGTGAAGGGAGAGAACATGGCAAATATGTTTGTGAAAATCGGCGGGAAAGTTTGGGACATTCTCAGCTATCCCTTTGTGCATGCGGCTCAAATTGCGCATATGCTCAGTTCGGCGGAAAAGGATGTTCCGGGGCTCAAGGATGCCATTGCGGGCCTCGTAGAGCGCGGCGAAAAGGTAGATGCGGAAGCTCTGGCAGTGTGGGGAACAAAGGGTTTGAGTTTGCCTGACGACCTCGCCGCCCTGGCTGACGTAAAGGATTTCTTCAGCTACTTTAAAGACACTTTCTGCCCTAGCATCGAGCAGCTCTATAAGGATTTCACTTCGCAGAGCAGCGATTCTTCAGCCGCCACTGACACGCCAGCGCCAGCTACTACAAGCGCAAGCGTTCACACGGAAACATCGAAATTAGCACCTGCCTAGAGACAAAGTAGGCGAGGGGCCGGGCGTAACTTCCCGGCCCTATATGGCGAACTATAGCGATATTTGCAAGGCGGTTTAGATGGTGAACTGGAAGCGTATTTGTCTGCGATTTTTCTTTACATTCGGAGTGTCGCTATTGTTGCTTATGTGGGCTATGAGTCTCCATGCCCAGACCGACAACACTTTTTATGTGAAGCAATTCCCGGGTAAAGATGTAGCAACAAAGCTGGCGAATGCGCAGGATTCCTGCACGCGCAGCACGTCTCTTACGTGTGTCATCATCATTGATTCAAGCTTGGCGGCTTATCCGAACGGCGCTTTGCCTACGCCGTGCGCACAGTGCTACATCATCGACTATCGCGTAAAGCCATTGCCGCCGCTCGGTGGCGTAGTTGCTTCTGTCGCTTTACTCGAATCGTATAGCTGGGCAGCGCTGCAATCTCTCAATACTGCGCAACTGGCAGGTTACACACAGACGCCGCTTGGCGCAGGTACTTTTCACTGGACAAACACTCCGACTACTCCGGATGGTTGCACAGCATTTGCAGGTTCGGATGATCCAAGCGGTTCGCATGGCGCAATGGTGCGCGAGATGGACGGGCCGCTCTACCCCGAGATGTGCGGAGCTATAGGCGACGGTGTGACGGATGATTGCGCAGCTTTGACGCGGTGGGGAGCAGCGCCGGTGTGGGAAAAATCAATGCACCGGAAAACCTATGCGACAAGCTGCACTGTGAATATGAACGGCGAACTCGGAAAGACATTTCAAGGTAATCCGAGTGCTCTTTTCTGGTGGGGACTCAATGCGCCACCGGGAGCGGAAATTCTGGAAACAACGAACAATATCCCGATCATGACAGTGTATGGTTCGCGTGGACTGTGGCATTTCCCTGTACTCGCATATGCGAATCTGCAAACTGTTACGATGACTTCTCCCTCCGGCTTTATCTCATGCGCAGCGGGCACGATGGGAACAACCTGCAATCCCTACTCCGTGGGCCTCCTGGTCGAGCCCTACCCGAACATCGGTGGCCTGTACATGAGCCGGGACATTTCGATGTACGTGGCGAATGCCGCTATAGGATTCGGCATCGCACGCGCATTTTATGACACGATCACCGGTGATGCGGTTATCAGCGGAAGTGGAGATACTGGCACCACAACGGTTACAGTTTTCAACACTCCCGGAGATATCAGCACGCAATACCCATGGCTTCCGCAGATGTACGCGCAGCTGCAATTGAGCGATGGAAGTTGGTTTGTCAGTCGAATACAGTCAATCGATCCATCCACGAACACTATAGTGATGAAAGGCGCGGCTCCATTGGCTGCGAAGTCCAACGCGTATATCGTGCATTCCAACGCACTGCAAACCAAGGGCGAACAAGCTCCGGTACTCACGGCGATTAACAATTTTTCTAATACCTTCAGCTATGTGCAGATTTTCCAGCCCACGTTTGAAGGTTGGTACGACAACGGCGTCGGAACACCGAATCATTACGTACAAAGGTACATTGAATGGAACCCGGTCGCCGGTGACAACTGGCACAGGTATGGCACAGTAAAAAATGCTATCTATGAAAACAATCGAGATGGCGATGTGATGGGGCAAACGAACATCGAGCACATTATTTCGCTTGGCTCGATGTGGGTGCATAACAGCGCGGATGGCGTGGTAGACGGCGGCACGGTGCATTGTGAAGGTTGCGGGCTGGTCACGGACGGCACAGCCATTTTTTCATGGGCAACGGCGAACGCGCATTTCGATGACATAAGCATCGAATACAGTCGGATGCTTGCGGACAATTCCGATCTGGCTGCACCATTCAACAGTCCTATAGTGAACGGTGTTGGTGTCTTCATGCCGTCACCGACGCAAGCGATGGATTCGACCTCTGCAACCACGTTTACTGGTCGGGGTATCTGGAATATCGAGCAGCTTGCAACGCTGGAAAACATCGTGGATTCATCGGCGGGCGCTTCGCCGATTGCGTATTTAGTCAGAGGGCATGGCAACGGCAATAACTATAGTGACGTGCATATTCATGCTTGGACGAACACGCGAGATAGCGGATTTTTCCCTGCCGGACAGTTTGTCTATCCGTTGCTTGGTCCAGCGCCGCTCATCGATGGCATCATGCCGTCCGGTACGGTCGCCTATGGCCTGAAAATTCCCATCACGACAACGGGCTGCAATGCCACGACAACCGCAACTGGGCGGCTCTATTCGACTATTGCAAACTGGCTTCCCTCTGCAATCAGCGTGAACGGCGGCAGTCCCTACGTGCAGGGTTCACCGACCGCGGGAATCTACACGGATTTCAGCTGCACGACTTTGCTGAGTAGCGCTAATAATCATTCGATCGCAGCGAATACAAAGCTGTCTAACTTCATCATGCCTCTGAGCGCCATGGCTCAAAATCAGCTCTACAACACGGGCGCAAGCAATAATCTGTTTTTGGATGTAACGGCGGCATCGTCTCCGACCTCGATAACGCATGCTGCAACGTCGAGCTATTGCACCGGGCGCAACGGCGGCTATCTCAACACAAATATTTGTGTCATCACTCTGGCGAGTGCTCCCTCTCTGGCCATTCAGCCAGGGCAAGCCATTCAGATTACCGGCTCGGCAAACAAAGGGTTGCAGGACATCAGCGGAGTCACTACGTATGTGACTGATGTGCCGGACTCAACGCATCTCGTGGTGTATGTTGATAGCTTGGACTGCACGAATTACGGAACCGGGCCGGATGCGAGCTGCGGAACGGAAACGCATCCGCAACCCGAAAGCGGTATGACAATTACTGTCATTCCGACTGTGAACGCGTTTGTGACCGGCAGCAAATTTTAAGGAGTCACAGAATGAACATTTTGAGTTTAGTCAAGGCAGCAAAGGGCGGAATGAGCGCAGATGAACTGCTGGAGATGCTGTCTAGTCTCGGCATCAACATGACCATTACGCCGCTCAATTCTCAGTCGGAGAAGGCGGAGGAATTTGTATCTCTCGCCAATGCTTCGATACGCCCGCAATCGAAAGTAATAAAGTTGTCGGCCACGCTCAAAGACGGTGAACCGCTGTTGGCAATCATGGTCCTCCCCTGACGCGTTCAATTTTTTTTCTTGACGCGCCGCTATAGTGGCCGTAAAGTCTTTCCTAACACAACACCCCGCCACGCACCGAAGCCCTTCGGTAATATCCGTTATCGGACATAACCCGGACTGGAGATAATGACTGGGCCGGTAATTTGTACATTAAAGCAATGAATTCATATAGTTCCAGGGATACTTATGAGTGGCCCCACCTACTATCCGCTACCATGAATACTTGAGGTGCAGATGGATTTTCAGCTGGTAAGCGACTATAAGCCGCGCGGAGATCAGGGCCATGCCATCGAGGAGCTGGTATCCGGCGTCAATGCCGGAGAAAAACACCAGGTGCTGCTCGGCGTTACCGGCTCGGGCAAGACCTTC
This sequence comes from Alloacidobacterium sp., assembly GCA_035547425.1. Lineage (GTDB taxonomy): Bacteria > Acidobacteriota > Terriglobia > Terriglobales > Acidobacteriaceae > Alloacidobacterium. Next base: position 94,253 of record DASZUU010000051.1, read on the forward strand.
ACCATGGCCAAAATCATCGAGGAGCTCAACCGCCCCGCCCTGATTCTGGCCCACAATAAAACCCTCGCAGCCCAGCTCTATCACGAGTTCAAGCAGTTCTTTCCCTCCAACGCCGTCGAATATTTCGTCTCGTACTACGACTACTACCAGCCCGAGGCCTACATTCCCGCCGGCGACCTCTACATCGAAAAAGAAGCCACCATCAACGAAGAGCTGGACAAGCTCCGCCTCTCCGCCACGCGCTCCCTCTTCGAGCGCCGCGACGTTATCATCGTCTCCTCCGTCTCCTGCATCTACGGCCTCGGCGACCCCGACGCCTACTACGGCATGCTCCTCCTGCTCGAAAAAGGCCAGCGCGTCCGCCGCGAAGACATCACCCGCAAGCTGGTCGAAATTCTCTACGAACGCAACGATTCCGATTTTCGCCGCGGCACCTTCCGCGTCCGCGGCGACGTCATCGAAGTCTTCCCCACCTACGACGAGAACGCCTATCGCATCGAGCTCTTCGGCGATGAGGTCGACACGCTCGCGCAGATCGACCCGCTCTTCGGAACCGTGAAGCAGAAATTCGCCCGCCTGCCCATCTATCCCAAGAGCCACTATGTCGTAAAGCCGGAAAAGAAAAACGGCGCCATCGCCTCCATCCTCGAAGAGCTGGAATGGTGGGAAAAGGAGCTGGAATCGCAAGGCCGCCTCGTCGAGTCCCAGCGCATCCATCAGCGCACGCGCTTCGATCTCGAAATGATCAAGTCCGTCGGCTACTGCCACGGCATCGAAAACTACTCGCGCCACTTCTCCGGACGACTGCCCGGGGAGCCGCCGCCGACGCTGCTCGACTACTTCCCCCGCGACTACCTGCTCTTCATCGACGAATCGCACGCCACCGTCCCGCAGCTCCACGGCATGTGGCATGGCGACCGCTCCCGCAAGCAGAATCTCGTCGACTACGGCTTCCGCCTGCCCTCAGCCGTCGACAATCGGCCGCTGAAGTTCGAGGAGTTCGATGTCCGCACCAACCAGCTCATCTACGTCTCCGCCACGCCCGGCGCCTACGAGTTGACCAAGTCCGCCGGAGTCGTTGTCGAACAGATTATCCGGCCCACCGGCCTCATCGATCCCGAAGTCGAGATTCGGCCCGTGCGCGGGCAGATCGACGATCTACTGGCCGAGATCCGCGACCGCGCCTCGAAGAACGAGCGCGTGCTCGTCACAACCCTGACCAAGCGCATGGCCGAAGACCTCGCCGGATACTATACCGAAGTCGGCGTGCGCTGCCGCTATATGCACTCGGAAATCGAAACCCTGGAACGCGTGCGCCTGCTGCGCGATCTGCGCAAAGGCGAGTATGACGTGCTCATCGGCATCAACCTGCTGCGCGAAGGACTCGACCTGCCGGAAGTCTCGCTCGTAGCCATCCTCGATGCCGACAAGGAAGGTTTCCTGCGTTCCACCGGCTCCCTCATCCAGACCATCGGACGCGCCGCCCGCCACGTGAATGGCCGCGCCATCCTCTACGCCGACCGCATCACCGACTCTATGAAGCAGGCGATGGATGAAACCTCCCGCCGCCGCGAAGTACAGCGCGCTTACAACGAAGAGCACGGTATCACGCCGACCTCCGTCATCCGCGCAGCCGATATGTCGCTGGCCCAGATTCTCAAAGCCGACTACGCCGACCTCACCGAAGAAACCGACGAAGTGCCGGAATTCAAATCGCAGGCCGAGCTTGATGCCTATATCGGCAAGCTCGAAGAAGAGATGCGCGAAGCCGCAAAGAAATTTGAGTTCGAGAAAGCAGCAAAATTGCGCGATACCGTAAAAGAAATGCGCACCAAGGAGTTTTTGTTCGGATAATTATGAGCGCCAATACATCGCACAGCGTTTCCAGAAGCAGATTCGAATTCGAGGAAAACGGCGAAACCGCCTGGCTCGAATTTGAAACCGACAGCCAGGGCTGGATCACGCTTCTGCACACAGAAGTGCCGTCCGCGCTGCGCGGGCGCGGCATCGCCGGCATACTCGCCAAAACCGCGCTCGACTATGCCCGGGAAAACAACTTGAAGGTCGACCTGATTTGCCCGGCAGCCTATGCCTACGTGCAAAAGCATCCTGAATATCAGGACCTGATCGGCAAATAAAGCCCTCGGCGAAGAGATTCTGTATCCCGTAAACAGCATCCGGGCGTCCGGTCGTTTGCCGGGGGACGAAACACGATGCGACAATAAGAAGTTCACCGGACAATTTCATTCTGGACTGGTGCTGCGAACACATCTATGCCTGCATTTGGAAGCTTCGCTCTCCTGCTAGCGCTGGCCCTCAGCGGCTACAACCTTCTCGCGGGCGCCATTGCGCTGCGCCAGCTGGCTACCGGCGCCCGTGGACGCATCTCGCCCGAACGTCTGGCGGAAACCGCTCGCCGCGCTGGAATCGGCAGCTTTTTCGCCGTCACCTGCGCAGCCTTCGCGCTGGTATGGGCGGCATTCACCAACGACTTCTCCGTCTCCTACATCCTGCACCATTCCAACCGCGATCTCCCCGGCGCCTACAAATTCGCCGCGCTTTGGTCCGGGCAGGAAGGCTCTCTGCTCCTGTGGGCATGGCTGCTGGCAACGTACGGCTTCGTCCTCCGCATTCGCCATAAAGTCGATGTCAAGCTCACCGCCTACGCTTCCACCATCCTTGCCGGAATCCAGATATTCTTCCTCCTGCTGCTGAACTTCGCCGCGCCGCCATTCGCGCTGGTCGCAGGCACTGTCCCGCAGGACGGCTTCGGCCTCAATCCCCTGCTGCAATATCCCGAGATGGTCATCCATCCGCCCATGCTCTATCTCGGATACGTCGGCTTCAGCGTTCCCTTCGCCTTCGCGCTCGGCGCGCTCATGATGCGCTACCCCGGCGAAAAGTGGATTCACATCACCCGCCGCTGGACCATGGTCACCTGGCTTTTCCTCACCTGCGGCATCTTCCTCGGCGCGCACTGGGCCTACTCCGTGCTCGGATGGGGCGGCTACTGGGGCTGGGACCCGGTCGAGAACGCCTCGCTCATGCCGTGGCTCACCGGTACCGCGTTTCTGCACTCGGTCATGATGCAGGAAAAGCGCGGCATGATGAAGAACTGGAACGTCTGGCTCATCTTCTCGACCTTCGCCCTCTCCATCCTCGGTACCCTGCTCACGCGCTCCGGGCTGGTTAGCTCTGTTCACGCCTTCGCGCAGTCCTCTATCGGCACATGGTTCTGGGCGTTTCTGATTATCGTGCTCGCCGTCTGCATCTTCACTTTCATCCTGCAGCGCGATCACCTCAAGTCCGAGCACAAGCTCGAATCGCTCGTCTCCCGCGAGTCGAGCTTCCTCTTCAATAACCTCGTTCTGCTGGCCGCCTGCTTCACCGTTCTGTGGGGCACGCTCTTCCCTGTCATCTCGGAATATGTGCAGGGCAACAAGGTCACCGTCGGCGCGCCTTTCTATAACCGCGTTGCCGTGCCCATCGGAATCTTCCTGCTCTTCCTCACCGGCATCGGCCCCATACTCGCGTGGCGCAGCACATCTTTTAAGAGCATCCGCAAGAACTTCATCTTGCCGGCAGTTGCCGGCCTGGTGACCGCGGTTGTCCTCATGATCTGCGGCGTTCAACCATGGAAAGACTGGAATCAAGGGCAGGGCTCGTTCTACTCGCTTATCGCCTGGTCACTGGCCGCGCTCGTCACCACTGCCGTCGGTGCCGAATTCCTGCGCGGTGCAGGGGTCATCGCCCGCCACACTGGGCAGAACCTCTTCGCCTCCATGATCCAGCTCACCCGCCGCAACACCCGCCGCTATGGCGGATACATCGTTCACTTCGGCGTCGTCGTCATCTTCATCGGCCTCGCAGGCTCGGCTTTCAACCAAAGCCAGGAGCAGGAGCTCAACTTCAAGCAAAGCATGAAGATGGGGCCCTATCGCATCGAGTGCCTCGACTACTCGCAGGACACCAATCCCAACTACGACACTGAGTACGCCATCCTCGACGTCTATCGCGGCGGGAAAAAGATCACCCAGCTCGCGCCTGAGCGCCGCTTCTATCAGGCCAGCCAGACTACATCCACCATCGTCGCCAATCATTCAACGCTCGCGTGGGACCTCTATGTTATCTACGCCGGCAAAGATCCTGACACCGGCCAGCCCATCATCAAAATCTTCTTGAATCCTCTCGTCGCGTGGATATGGATTGGCGTCGTCATCGTCATCCTCGGCACCTTCGTCGCCCTTACGCCAAACATGACCGCAGCTCTGGCCGCCAGCCGCAGCCGCGTGCCTGCAGGCGAAGCGCCGGAGCTGGCCATGAGCAAAGGTGGCGACTGATGCGCAAGCTGTTTCGCCTCTCGCAGGCAGGGCTCATCGTTCTTCTGGCAGTTTTCACCATGGGCTCGGCAAACAATGCCGTTCGCTACAACGACCTCGGCCACAAGATGATGTGCGTCTGTGGCTGCGGCCAGGTCCTGATCGAATGCAATCACCTCGGCTGCCCCGATTCCGATGGCGAATTGTCCGAGTTGCGCGCCGCATTAAGCCAGGGCAAGGGCGATACCGAAATCCTCGAGGCCTTTCAGGCGAAATACGGACCCACCGTCCTCGCCGCGCCCATGCTGACAAAGTTCAACATCGTAGCCTGGGTCGTGCCGCCTCTGGTCCTGCTGCTCGGCATCGGCGTCACCTTCGCATTGGTCCGTAAATGGAAGCTCCGCACCGTCGCCATGCCCGCCGCATCCGAAGTACACGGCTTCGACCGCATCCGCGACCAGATTCGCAAGGAGACAGAATTATGAGCACTATCGCCTGTGGCCTCTTGCTGATCGGTATCTTCATCTACGTCTTTTACCCGGAGAAAAAAGTAGAAGCGCAGGTGCAGAAAACGCGCCTCGATTTCCTGCGCGAGCGCAAGGAAGTTCTATACGATAACCTGCGCGACCTGAACTTTGAATACCGCGCCGGAAAATATCCGGAAGAAGACTATGCCGCCCAGCGAGCCGCGCTCGAAAACGAAGCTGCCGAAGTCGTCGCAGAAATGGACCTGCTCGAACGCCAGTCGCTGCACAGAGCCCCCGCATAAGCATTCTCTAATACCTTGTCATCCTGAGCACCGCGAAGGACCTGCTTTTCGCTTCGGTTACCCGCAACGCATCGCGTGAGCCGGTAAGAAGCAGGTCCTTGGTTACAAAGCTCTTCAGGATGACAAAACCTTTGTGGAAGTCTGTAGAATTGCGGTAAAGAAAGCACCTTCATGACATCGACCGCCAAATTGCGCCTGAGCGCCCTGACGCTCGCTCTCCTCACCGCCGCCATCCCATCACTCGCCGCAACTGTAACCGGAACAGTGACGAATAAGACCGTCAACAAGCCTTCCGCCGGGGACGATGTCGTGCTGATCGCCTTCGGCCAGGGCATGCAGGAAGCGGGGCGCACCAAAACCGATGCCCAGGGCCACTACTCCATCAATGTGCCCGACAACGGCATGCACCTCATCCGTGTCGATCACCAGAAGGCAGCTTACTTCCAGCCCATGCAGCCCGGCACCACTACCGTCAATGTCGACGTCTACGACGTTCTCGCCAAGGTACCCGGCGTAAGCACCGAAGCCGATGTCATGCGCGTCGAAACCGATCCGCAGGGCCTGCACGTCATCGAGAATTACTTCGTCAAGAACGACTCCAATCCGCCAAAGACGCAGTTCAGTCCGCGCGCCTATGAAATCTACCTGCCGCCCGACGCCCGCATCGAAGGCTCGGCGGCCATGGGGCCCGGCGGCATGCCGGTTTCCTCTTCGCCCGTCCCCACCGGCGAAAAAGGCTATTACGCCTTCGTTTTTCCCGTGCGCCCCGGCGAAACGCGCTTTCAGGTCAGCTATCATCTGCCCTACAGCGGCAGCTTCAACTTCACTCCGAAAGTCTCTCTGCCCACGCAGAACGTCGCCATCATCCTGCCCAACAGCATGAAATTCGCAAGCACCGGCGGCGCCGTCAGCTTCCAGCCCATCAACGACGGCTCGACAAACTCGCAGACCTTCCTCGCCCGCAATGTCACTCCCTCGCAGGCCCTCGCCTTCACCGTCTCCGGCACCGGTTCCATGCCGCGTGAAGCCCAGGCGCAGGGACAAGGCGAGCAGAGCGCAGGGCCCGAAGCCGGACAACCCTCCGCAGCCAACGACACGCGTCCCGGCGGCGGTCTCGGCAACCCCATCGACACGCCCGACCCGCTCAACAAATACAAGTGGTGGATTCTGAGCGGCCTCGCGCTCGTCCTCGCGGCAGCCGCGGCCTTTCTGCTTCGCGCCAAGCCGGAAGCAGCCTCTTCCGCAAGCGCTCCGGCTCCCACAGCGCCGCCCGCCAACGCGCAAGGCGATCTTCTCGCTACGCTGAAAGATGAATTATTCGCACTCGAAACCGAGCGGCTGGAAGGCAGGCTGACAGAAGAGGACTACCTTACACAAAAAGCCGCTCTGGAGACAGTCTTGCGGCGAGCCCTGGCGCGGCAAACCGTGCCCAGCTAAAAGCCGAAGAATTTTTTCCTGAGCGCATCTTCGTAAGCAGCTTTCGCCGATTTCGCCTGGTTGCGCGCATCTTCTTCGCGAAAGTGCGCCGCTTCCCATTTGTCAATTTCCAAAACGGAGTGATCGCCTGAGGCTAGCGCCTCTTCATCGCGGATCGCGGCAAGCCACGTCTCCACTGCGGCTTTGTATGCTGCCTGTAACAGATCCAGTTCTTTCGAATCGTCGTTCATATGGTCGCTCCGAGCAGCAAGCATAGCGAGGCAATATGAACAGATTGCAAACCGGCAGAGAATTACTGCACGTTGAAATTCGCGCCCACAACGATACCGTCGCCCGTTGTCACCAGCTGCATCTCCGGAGCAGGCAGCGATGCGCCACTCGCCCGCTTCAGCGCAAACTTGGTCAGCGACCTTTCGCACAGCCCCGAGCTGCCCTGCCCGGTCGAATCGATCACGATCGGCGCATTCGCCACGCCCTGCGCACAAAAAGCAATGTGCACCGTTCCGTGATAATCGCTGGGCACAACAATCCCGGGATCGGAGGCGCAGGCAGAAGCTACTGCAACAAGCAGGGGTATAGCCAGCAAAAACCTGTATTGGAGGTTCTTTATCATCGTGGTTTTGGGGTTATTTCGTTGAATCTTGTTCCAGCTTATCCGCTTAGGCTGCAATCAGCAACAAAACAGAATATGCGCCCCCTCGTCATTCATAATCCCCACCACGGAACAAAATTTCCGCAGCCCAAAGACGATACAATCAGGGTTCGGATCACTCATGGCGTATCAGGTTCTAGCTAGAAAGTATCGTCCTCAGCGTTTCGGCGATGTCGTCGGGCAGGAACATGTCACCCGCACCCTGCTCAACGCGCTCGAGCAAGGCAGAATCGCCCACGGTTACATCTTCAGCGGCCATCGCGGCATCGGCAAAACCACCATCGCCCGCATTCTGGCCATGGCGCTCAACTGCCGTACCGCCATCGGTTCCGCCGAGCGCCCCACGCCCGAGCCCTGCGGCGTCTGCGATTCCTGCACCGAAATCCGCGCCGGCAATGCCGTCGATGTCATCGAGATCGACGCCGCCACCAACCGCGGCATCGACGAAATCCGCGAGCTGCGCGATGCTGCCCGCTACCGCCCCGCGCGCGATAAATACAAAATCTACATTCTCGACGAAGCGCACCAGATCACCGACGCCGCCTTCAACGCGCTGCTCAAGACGCTCGAAGAGCCGCCCGAGCACGTCGTCTTCATGATGGCTACCACCCAGCCCGAGGACTTCCCCCAGACCATCCGCTCGCGCTGCCAGCACTTCAGTTTTCACGCCGTCAAATTCGACGACATCCTCGGCCAGCTCCGCGCCATCGCCGCGCAGGAAAATATTGCCGCCGATGACGCCGCTCTCGCCCTGCTTGCCGAAGCCGGAGACGGCTCCATGCGCGATGCCCTCTCCATCATGGACCAGGCCATCGCCTCCGCCCCTCTCATCGATGGCAAAGCAAAGCTCGACGCCGCGCAGATCAGCGAACTGATGGGCGCCGTTCCCAATACTGTTTTCGAGCGCCTGCTGGAAGCCGTCAGCGAAAACCAAACCGCTCCCGTCATCGCCGAAATCAACCGCCTCCTCGACGCCGGAAACAGCCCTGCCGCCCTCGCCCGTCAGTTCGTCCGCTACCTGCGCAACGTGCTCATGGCGCGCATCGCCGGCCCCGACTCCGAGCTGCTGCAGATTTCCGCCGACGAGCGCGCCCGCGCCGGTCGTTCCGCAGCGCTTTTTTCCGAAGAAGACCTGACGCGCTTCCTGCAGGTCATGCTGCGCACCTTCGACGAGCTGAACTATCGCCAGGAGCAGCGCTTCCATCTCGAGCTCGGACTGGTCAAGCTCGTTCATCTGCAGCGCCTCCTGCCCGTCGAAGAGTTTCTCAGCCAACTGCCTTCCGGCAGCAGCGGCGCAAAACCATCCGGCAGCGGTGGAAGCGCATTGCCGCGCCCGCCAGCCCGCCCATCGGAGCCCGTCCGTACCGTTCCCGTCTCGCCGGAGCCGCCGAAACCCGCGTTTTCTCCGTTTGAAGCGGATCGTAATCGCAAGATCACAAACGAGGCGCCCACGCCCATCAAGGCAGCCGCCGAGCCGGAACTAGCTCCGCGCTCCTTAACGCCGCTCGAGATCACTGCCAGAGCCGCCGAAACCGTCGTAGCCAAGTCTCCCGTAGCCGTTGCCATAGCCGAAGTGCAGCTCGAAACAACGGCGGGCGCTCTCGCCCTCGCGACCGAGCCCCAAGTGCAAACTGAGACGGAACTGCAAGCCGATTCGCAGCCGGAAACGAATTACGATCTCGATCGTATCCGCGATGCCGTCTGCTCTGCGCTCACCGAGAAGGGCCATAACACCGCCGCCGTGCTGCTTGAAAACGGCAAATGGGAACTCGAAGGCGATACCATTCGCGTGGAAGTCGGCATCAAAAAAACCATGCTCGGCCTCACCATGAACGTCGAGGCTGACAAGATTGCGAAAAATGCTCTTCGGGCCATCGGCGCCACGCAGAAGCTGCTCGTCGTCCCGGGTGAAGGCGCAGCCGCCAATGGCGCTGCCAGGCCGCGTCCCGCCGTCAGCGGATCCGTACAGGCAATCGCGCTCGAAAACCCTCTGGTCAAGCAGGCCATCGAACTTTTTTCCGCCGAAGTGCGCAGCGTGCTCGACCTGAGGGATAAGGAATAAGATTTTGAAATGATGAACCCACTCAAAATTCAGGAAATGCTCTCGCAAGCAAAACAGATGCAGGAACAAATGCAGGAAAAGCTTGCCCAGACCGTTGTCGAAGCATCCTCCGGCGGCGGCGCTGTCACCGTTAAAATGAACGGCCAAAAGCAGGTTCTCAAGGTCACCATCGATCCCAGCGCCGTCGCCGGTCTCAGCGGCAACGCCGCCGATGTAGAAATGCTCGAAGACCTGGTCGCCGCCGCCTTCAACGAAGCCGGACGCCGAGCCGACGAAGCCATCAAATCCAGTGCCTCTGCCATGCTCGGCGGCCTCAATCTCCCCCCAGGACTCCTCTAATCTCGATGGAAGAGTTCACCCTCCGCGCAGCCACACCGGACGATGCCGCCACGATTGCCTGCCACCGCGCCGCCATGTTTCAGGATATGGGCCTCGTCACACCCGACGAATACGAGCAACTACGCAGCGCTACCGAACCATGGGTCGCCGAGGCTCTCGCAAGAAAACAATATGTTGGTTGGCTCATGGAAGATTCAACAAGCAGTCATTGCAGGCGCCGGCGTACTGCTGCGCGAGCAATTCCCTATTCCCGGCTGCTATCGCGTCGGCATTTGGGCGCACATCATGAATGTCTACACGGTACCCGCATATCGCAGACAAGGCTTGGCGCGAAAGCTGTTGCTGCACATACTGTCATGGTGCGACTCTAAAAGTATCGATCAGATCACCCTCACCGCTTCCAACGAAGGCCGTCCGCTCTATGACTCTCTCGGATTCAAGCAAACCGCTGACATGCGATTTATCCGATAGGGCACGGAGCATAATCCACGATAACCATCATGCTTAAAGAACCTCAGTGGTGTCCCATCCTGAGGCACAGCCGAAGATGGGGTAAGTTCTGTCAAGCCTCTGTCCCAAGAAGAAAACCCCCAACCGCAGCAATACAAAACAAATAAACCATTCCACCAGTTGGCATAGTATTACTTGCCTGAATTGATGAAATAGAGAAAGAGAGGCCCACCGACGAGTGGGCATCATTAATTTTAAATAGATTAAGAGTGAAATCTAAAGTAATACAACATATAAAGATACTAAATAATTGTACGTACATAATTTACGTACAGAATTAAAGTCGTGATAAAGCGGAGCAGCCAAGGGCGGACGTGGCAAAGCAAACCGAATCCTGCTAAAAACAGCGGAGAGGTATCGCTTTGTCACGTTTTGCAGAACCCATGGCGCGGCTCATTGAAGAGTTGCGCAAGCTTCCCGGCATCGGCTCCAAGAACGCGCAGCGGCTGGCCTTTCACATCCTTCGCTCCAGCGGCGAAGATGCCGACGCCCTGGCTGACGCCATTCGCAACCTGAAAGCCAAGTTGCAGCTTTGTTCCAACTGCAACAACATCACCGATACTGATCCATGCGTCTACTGCGCCAGCCCCACGCGCAATCAACGGCTGGTCTGTGTCATCGAAGAGCCCACCAATATCGCCACCATCGAGAAAACCCGCACTTATAACGGCGTCTTTCATGTGCTGCATGGGACACTTTCCCCGCTCCACGGCGTCGGCCCCGAGCATCTCCGCACCGGCAACCTGCTGGCGCGTGTTGCCCGCGGCGAGGTAGACGAAGTGATTCTGGCTACCTCGCCTACGCTCGAAGGCGAGGCTACGGCCACTTTTCTGGCGGAAATGCTGCGACCGGAATCGGTTCGCGTTACCCGCATCGCCACCGGCGTGCCGGCAGGCAGCGACATCGAATACGTCGATGAGGTCACGATGTCCCGCGCCTTAGAGGGCCGCCGGGACATCTAAGCGCTACGGAGTCTCGCCGGGAAATGGCGCCGTCTGGGCATTCAGAATCTGCAGCACTTGCGCCTTCACTCCGTCATAAACCGGCTTGCCGGAGAACATGCGGTAGTCCACATGCGACTCTCCCCCGTCGCCTACCACCTGGAACTGCCGTTCTCCATCCGCTGCCTGCTGGGGGTGGGCCTGCTCCCATGACTTCTCGTCAAAATCATTGCTCTCGGCGCTGATCGTCCAGACTCGCTTGCCGTCGCGGTTACGGATCAGAAATCGATAATAGATGTGGAATTTTCCCAGCGGTTGGAAGTATTCAACGGCTTCAATGCGATATTGCTTCACCGGAAACATATCCACGAGAAAACCGTTCGATTGCATCGCATCCGGTGCTTTGGGATCGGCATGCAGCTTGCGCAATATCTCACGCTCAGCATTGCGTTCTGTAGTTTGGCCGGTGAGCGCATAGGCCACGACCAGCGTGGTATGGACCTTCCAGTTATTCGGATCGAGCTGCCGCGCCTTCTCTGCATACTGCACCGCAAGATGGCCATTGTATAAATCCAAGGCAGCCCCGGCGGCATAAAGATTGGCAGCAACATCATCAGGATTCGCCTGCAGATATTGCTGAAAGGTAGCCAGGGCCTGTTGCGGCTGATGATTTTTCAACTCTTCAAGCCCCTGCTGTACCGTGGCCTGCGGCGCCGGCGCGCTCTGTCCAAAGCTGTAAAACGAAATCATGGTTGCGAGAACAACACCGTGCAATTTCATGCGAATACGATGACTCCAGAAGCCAACCTTAGCATACGGTAAAAAGAGAAGCCCGACTTTCGTCGGGCTTTAAGTATAGAGATACAGCTTATTTCGCGGCTTCCTGCTCGGCATGCAGGTGCTGCAGCGCATTGACCGTTGTCGAGTGTTTCTGTAATGCCTGGATGCCTTCAGCAGCAGCTCGTGCCGCAGCAATCGTGGTGATGGTCGGGATTCGCTGCAGCACGGCGGCGCGGCGAATCGCCTTCTCGTCAAAGAACGGGTCCTGGCCGTGAGGCGTATTCAGAATAAGCTGGATACGCTCACCCTTGATGAGGTCTACGACATTCGGACGCCCTTCTTTCACTTTGTAAACATGCTCGACAACCATTCCCGCCTGCTCAATGACATGGGCGGTTCCTTCCGTAGCCACCAGGTGAAAGCCCAGTTCTACGTACTGACGCGCCAGATCGACAACCGCCTGCTTGTCGCGGTCATTCACGCTGAGAAAGACTGTGCCCTTCAGCGGCAAATGCAGACCGGCGGAAAGCTGTGCCTTGGCAAAGGCCTCGCCAAAGTTATCGGCGACGCCCATCACCTCGCCGGTAGACTTCATTTCCGGGCTGAGAACGGTATCAACGCCGGGAAACTTGTTCCATGGGAAAACCGGCGATTTCACGAAATAGTGCGTGCCGGTTTCAAGGTCCCTGCCGCTGGCAACCTGCTCCGGCAGCAGTTCACGCAGCTTGCGGCCCGTCATCAGGCGTGAGGCAATCTTCGCTAATGGAATACCGGTCGCCTTGGAAACATAGGGCACGGTGCGCGAAGCCCGCGGATTCACCTCGATGACGTATACCTTGTCACGCTGGATGGCGAACTGCAGGTTCACAAGACCCACGACATTGAGAGCGAGCGCAAGTTTGCGAGTATACGTCCGAATCGTATCGAGCACCGCAGGCGCGATATCCACGGCAGGCAGCACGCAGGAAGAGTCGCCGGAGTGGATGCCGGCCTCTTCGATATGCTGCATGATGCCGGCGATAACCACATCTTCTCCATCGCAAAGAGCGTCTACGTCTACTTCGACTGCATCTTCGAGGAAGTGATCGATGAGTACCGGCCTCTCCTGTGAATATTCGACCGCTTCGCGCATGTAATGCGACACGGCTGCGCTGTCGTAAGCGATGACCATGGCGCGTCCGCCGAGCACATACGAAGGACGAACGAGCACCGGGTAGCCAATGCGCTCCGCACCTGCCAGGGCTTCTTCCACACTGGTTGCCATTGCGCCCGGAGGCTGCGGAATGCCGAGGTCTTCGAGCAGCTTGCCAAAACTTTTGCGGTCTTCGGCCAGGTCAATCGACTCAGGCGAAGTGCCAAGAATCGGCACACCTGCGGCTTTAAGGCGCAGCGCGAGATTCAGCGGCGTCTGCCCGCCGAACTGCACGATCATGCCGACTTCCGCACCCCCCGAGGCTTCATGCTCATAGACAGCAAGCACGTCTTCCAGTGTCAGGGGCTCAAAGTAGAGGCGATCACTGGTGTCATAGTCGGTCGAAACCGTTTCTGGATTACAGTTGACCATGATCGTCTCATAGTCGTCTTCTTTGAGAGCGAAGGCGGCATGGCAGCAGCAGTAATCAAATTCAATGCCCTGCCCGATGCGGTTGGGACCGCTGCCCAGGATGATGACCTTGCGCTTCGCGGTGGGCGCGGCTTCGTCTTCCTCGTCGTAGCTCGAATAGAGATACGGCGTCATGCTCTCGAATTCCGCGGCGCAAGTGTCGACCAACTTATAGATCGGCTTGATGCCATGACGATGCCGCAGTTGCCGCACCTGGGCAACGCCTTCGTGTCCCGGCAGCCCCCATACGTCGGCAATGCGTTCATCGGAGATACCCTGACGCTTCGCCTTGCGCAGCTGTTCGGGCGATACGCTCTCAGGATTGACTTCTGCCAGAGAGGCGATGGTGTCTGTGACTTCTTTGATGTGATAGAGGAACCATGGATCCATCGAGGTCATGCGCGCTACTTCGCGCACGCTGAGGCCGCGACGAAAAGCGAAGCGGATATAGTCAAGACGACCCGGCTTCGGCGTGACGAGCATTTGCGTGAGTCGGCGCGGATCGAGAACTTCGGAACCAGTCTTCTTACCGGTTTCCAACGACCGTACTGCCTTCATCAGCGATTCCTTGAAAGTGCGGCCAATGGCCATCACTTCACCGACAGACTTCATCTGTGGGCCAAGATTCTCATCGGTTCCCGGGAATTTCTCGAATTGCCATTTTGGAATCTTGGTAACGACGTAGTCGATGGTCGGCTCGAAGCAGGCCGGAGTCATCTTGGTAATGTCATTGGGAATTTCATTGAGCGTATAGCCTACAGCAAGCTTGGCTGCAATCTTGGCAATCGGAAAACCTGTTGCCTTCGACGCCAGCGCAGATGACCGCGAAACGCGTGGATTCATTTCGATAACGGTCATGCGACCGGTAGTGGGATGCACAGCAAACTGTACATTCGAGCCGCCGGTTTCGACGCCAATCTCGCGCATCACAGCAATGGCGGCGCTACGCATCTTCTGGTATTCGCGGTCGGTGAGTGTCTGCGCCGGTGCTATGGTGATGGAGTCGCCGGTGTGGACACCCATGGGGTCCATGTTTTCAATCGAGCAGATGATGATGACGTTGTCAGCCAGATCACGCATCACCTCCAGTTCGTATTCCTTCCAGCCGAGCACGGATTCTTCAATCAGGCACTCGTGGACAGGAGAAAGATCGAGGCCGCGAGCGAGGATTTCCATCAACTCTTCGCGGTTATAAGCGATGCCGCCGCCGGAACCGCCCAGCGTAAACGAGGGGCGAATGATGACGGGAAAGCCGATCTTAGACGCAAATTCGAGACCATCGCGAATATTGTTTACAAGCGCGGACTTCGGCAGGTCGAGACCGATGCGAGTCATCGCATCCTTGAAAAGCAGACGGTCCTCGGCCTTCTTGATCGCTTCCAGCTTCGCTCCAATCAGCTCTACATCGTACTTGTCGAGAATGCCCGCATCAGCGAGATCGACGGCGAGATTCAGGGCAGTCTGGCCGCCGACAGTCGGCAGCAGCGCAAACTTGCCGGTACGGCCCTCGTCCTTCAGCATCTGTGACTCGATGCGGATGATCTCTTCAACGTAGTCTTTTGTGAGTGGCTCGATATAGGTGCGATCAGCCAACTCAGGGTCAGTCATGATGGTGGCCGGGTTCGAGTTCACCAGCACCACTTCATAGCCTTCCTGCTTGAGCGCCTTGCACGCCTGCGTGCCGGAGTAGTCGAATTCGGCGGACTGGCCGATAACGATCGGCCCGGAGCCGATCACGAGAATCTTGGTGATGTCATTCCTGCGTGGCATCGTTTTACTCTCTGAATCTGAAATCTTGTGCTGCAAAGGCCACTTTGTGTGGCCGGATCTGTCTCAAAAAAATGGCGGGACTGAAAGCCCGCCGCCTTACTTTTTAAAATCTTCCATCATCTTTCGGAAATCACGGAAGAGATAATGCGAGTCGTGCGGGCCGGGACTGGCTTCCGGGTGATACTGCACGCTGAATAAAGGCAGCGTCTTATGTCGCAGGCCTTCCACCGTGTTGTCATTCAGGTTGACATGCGTCAACTCTATTTCTTCCTGATTGATAGAAGCTGCATCGACAGCATAATTGTGATTCTGGCTGGTGATTTCTACTTTACCGGTTTCGGTCTGCTGTACCGGATGATTGCCGCCGTGATGGCCGAATTTCAGCTTGAAGGTCTTGCCTCCCAGCGCTAATCCGATGAGCTGATGTCCCAGGCAAATTCCAAAAATCGGCTTCTTCCCTGCCAGGTCTTTAATTGTGTTCTGCGCATAGGTGAGCGGCTCGGGATCTCCAGGGCCATTCGACAAGAAAATGCCGTCGGGATTCAGCGCCAGCACATCTTCTGCGGAGGTTTGCGCCGGAACCACGGTCACCCTGCATCCCTCTTTCGAGAGCATGCGCAGAATGTTCTTCTTGATGCCGTAATCGTAAGCAACCACATGCAGGTCGGCAGGAGAAGGCTTCTCTTCGGGATTCAGCGGATCGATGTCCGGTTCCCACTCGTAGCGTGTCTTTGTTGTGACCACACTGGCAAGGTCAGTCCCATCCATCTTGCGAATGGAACGGGCTTTTTGAACCAGTATTTCCGGATCACTTTCGATGGATGAGATAACGCCGCGCATCACGCCATGCGTGCGCAAGTGTCTTACGAGAGCGCGCGTATCGATTCCGGAAATAACCGGAACATTAAAACGTTCCAGGTACTCATCGGCTACCTGCTGTGATCGCCAGTTGGAGCTGATTGGCGAAAATTCGCGGGTAACCAAACCTTCAATATAGGGCTTATTGGCTTCATTATCAGCAGAATTGGTGCCGTAATTGCCGATCTGAGGGTTGGTAAGAACGACGATCTGGCCGGCGTAGGAGGGATCTGTGAAAATTTCCTGATAACCGGTTAACGATGTATTGAAAACAACTTCGCCGTAGCACTCGCCTTTGGCGCCGTAGCCCTCGCCGCGGAAGATGCGCCCGTCTTCGAGCGCAAGGATCGCCTGCATCGCTTCTCCATAGAGTGGATTCAATAGATTTTAGCAGAAAACGAGGCCTGAGCGGACGAAGGAACGGGCCCGGCATGTACATTTCGGAAATTTGATCAGATACTTTACCGAATCACGCCCATATTATCCGCAGGCCAGTAAATAAACGCTGCTTTGCCGTAGATCAGCTTACGTGTAACCGGCCCAAAATCGCGGCTGTCGCTTGAAATAGAACGATGATCGCCCATGACGAAGAACTGGCCTTGCGGGATAACCATATCGGCCATGGAACGGCTGTCACGGAATTGTTTAGGGACATAGGGCTCATCAACTCGATGTCCATTGACGAAGACGCGTCCGTCATCGATGCGAATGTTATCGCCCGGCAGTGCAATCACGCGTTTGATATAGCTTTTGGTCGTATCGCGGGGATAGTAAAAGACGACGACATCGCCGCGCGAGATTTTTTCAAAGTTATATGCAAATTTGTTGACGAAAAGACGGTCCTGGTCGCGCAACTCAGGCTGCATGCTGGTGCCTTCAACCTTTACCGGCTGATAGAGGAAGGTGATGATAAAAAACGACGCCATCACCGAAATGATGAAATCGCGCACCCACAATTGAAGATGAGTGCGCGATTTATTTTTTTCTTCTTTCAGATACTTTTCTTCGTTCATCCACTCTTCTTTTACAAGCAGCCGAGCCCGCCCAGTGGGCAGAGCACATTCGACTTTGGTTTTGTCATGGGCTGCTGTGCGGAAGGCACAATTGCTGCCTGTCCTGCCACAGCGGGACCCGTCAGGTTTGCCTGCGTAATGGTCAACGGCCTCTGCAGCACCATCTCCACAGTTTGCCCCGCGTTGAGAATTACGTCGTCACCCCGAGTGAATAAGGTATACAGCAGCCCTGCGGCTCCGCCAGCCAGAGCACCATATCCTGCCCCTGCGCCAGGACTGCCGGAAACTCCCCCGGCAATACTGCCGATGCTCGCGCCCGTCATGGCGCCTGTGGCAACAGTTCCGGCATCCTTGCCTTTATTGCCTGCCTGCTGGATCGATCCCTCATCCTTCACTCGCGGTCCGGCAGATCCCGGCAAATTATCGACAACACCGGGAATGCTAACGACCGAACCATTTGGAAAAATCATTGAGGTAAAGTGCATGCGGACCGCCGCGCGCCCTTTCACGCGCCCGGGACGCGTGACCTGGTCAATGACACCCTGCACATAGACTCCGGCAGGAATAGCAACCTGCCCATTGGTTACGACCGGAAAAGTGGATGAAAGATATACACCATCACCCGGACGGGCCGTCTTGGTATTTACGGCTGAGCGAAGCTCGAGAAGGACCTTCGTTCCTGCTGGAACATCCATTGTTTTCGATGTCCATGTTGACGCTGCAATATTGGCCTGCTGCGCCGAATTTGCATCGTTCGCCTGCTGAGCCATGATAGTGCCAGTCATCAGCACCCCCGTCGCAACTGCAATCATTGACGGAGCCATCCAGAATTGTTTCGACTTGCGCATCATTTCTCCCCTTTTCACTCGCTACTCGCAAAGTGCATGTTTCAATCTCCGCGCCGGACTATAGCGGATCGATGCAAACGTGGGGAAGGTTGATGCCGTCGTGCCGCTTGCAGCGTATAACCGGAATCCGGGCACAGATCCTCCAGGACCTGTCTACTATTGTAGACGGTAGCCCGCAATAATTTGTTAGTTATTGCCAACGGTCGATGATTACCTTGGCCAGTTTCGCCATCAGCACTTCCGCTGCATTGTCCGGGGTCCAGCTTTGGTCCTGGTTACCATAGGTAAACATCGAGATGACAACCGGGCCATTCTTGGCGAACACGACTCCAACATCATTTCTGACCTGATTAAGCGCTCCCGTCTTATTTGCAATATTTGATTCGCCTTCGGTCGAATCCAGTGTTTCCAGGTAACGCGGAATGCTGTTGCGATAAAACTGGTTACGCAACATATGCATCGCTGCCGAACAGAGCTTTTCATCATCAGCTGTCGGCTTGGCATTAACTCCGGGCGCGTTTAGATTGCATGTGGCAAAGCGCTCCATTACTTCGGCCATTTCCCGCGCAGTCGTTTTTCCTAATCCGAATTGGGGCTGGTCTGCCGGCATAGGGCCTACAGGCGGCAACGATACCTTCTTGTAAAGCCATGTATCCTTCAGCCCAAGCCACTGAATACGATCATCGATCTTTTTGATCCCGAGGTGATCAATTGCCAGGTTCGTCGCAGTATTGTCGCTGACGATCACCATCATGGTCAGCACATCCTTTAAAGTCAGCGTTTGCGGCGCATCAAAAAACATCAATACACCCGAGCCTTCCACCTGGTTTTTCTTTGTCAGGACCAGTTTGTCATCGAAATGCGCTTTGCCTTCCTGAATCTGTTTTAACGCCTCAAAAAGAACAGTCAGCTTGATTACGGAAGCCGTCGGCACAGCAGTATCGGGGTTAATGGCAACAACTTTACCGCTTTTCAGGTCATGGGCGAAGAGCGTGACCTGCCCTTGATGCGTGCCTGCCAGCGCTTTCAGCTGTGTTTCGAGAGCCGTATCTTGCTGAGCGTGCAGTGTACAAATAAAAATTGCCGTCAGAAAGACTGCGTTCAATATCCGTAGTCTGATCATAATTTCGCTTACTATAGCTGCACACGGTCAGGATTTGCTATGAATTTGCTGCTTTCTATTTCAAATCAACGCTCACGCTTTAGCGCGGCACGCGCCGTTCTTGAGCAAGCTGTCATGGAGCATGCTTTTCCCGGGGCAGCCTATGGCGTCCTGCTCGATGGAAATATCGTATTGCTGGATTCGATAGGAAATTTTACGTACGAAAGTGACTCGGCAGCAGTAACTCCGGAAACAATTTACGATCTCGCCAGTGTAACCAAAGTTTTTGCTACAACTTCGGCTGCAATGCTGCTTTTTGACCGCAGCATCCTTGATCTTGACACCCCGGTAGGCGAAATCCTTCCCGGTTTTGTTGTTGGAAACGAACATGCAGCTGAGCGAGCGCACGTTACGATGCGGATGCTCCTCGCCCACGCATCGGGGCTGCCCGCATATGCGCGTCTCTTCGAGCAGCACAGCTCGGCCAATGCTCTGCTGCGTGCCTGTCTCCAGATGCCTCTGGAGGCTCCGCCCGGTACACGGGCAGACTACTCGGATCTCGGCTTTATCCTTTTAGGCAAGGCACTGGAAGTTTTATCAGGCGATCATCTGGCGCGCTTTTGTCACAGGGAAATTTTTACGCCGCTGGGGTTGAGCAACACATATTTTGGCCCCCCGCCCTCACTTCGCACGCAAATTCCTCCTACCGTGAACGATATCGAATTTCGTAAACGCATCATCCAGGGTGAAGTTCACGATGAGAATGCTTCGGTATTAGGCGGTTGTTCCGGCCACGCCGGGCTTTTCTCCAATGTTCCTGATGTGTTGACGTTTGCAGATTGCATTCTGGCAGGCGGTCTTACCAGAACCGGCTATCAGCTTTTCCAGCCATCCACTGTGCGGCTTTTTGCAACGCGACAAACCGAGCCGGACGGAACATCGCGCGCCCTGGGGTGGGATACGCCGACCGAGCCATCGTCATCCGGAAAATTTTTCGGCCCTTCTTCGATCGGGCACCTCGGCTATACCGGCACGTCTCTGTGGATTGACCCAGGTCGTAAGCTGGCAGTGGTGCTGCTCACAAACCGCACATGGCCGGACCGCGCAAGCAAATTGATTCAACAAGCGCGTCCGGCATTCCACGACGCGATCTCTGCTGAGCTATAAAAAATATTTGGGCTGGATGAAAATGGAACAACATTTTCTCTTCGTCGAAAATCGCGTTCTTAATGCCTCATTAGCGCTACAATGGAGTGCAAGCATCTTTACCCGGACTAAAGCATACCAATGGCCACGATCACCACTGCTCCACCTGCTGAAACGCAGCGCACCGCCAATGGACAGGCTTCCATAACGCCCAGCCATACCACGAATCTTCACGAACTGATCACCGAAAGCTCAAACGAGGCATCCCAGGGCTTTGATACAAAATCAGCGCTTGAAATTGCGCGCATTATCAACCATGAAGATGCGAAAGTTGCAGCGGCAGTCAAGAAAGCGCTTCCGGAAATTGCACTGGTTATTGATTCCGTTGCCCGCAGCCTTCGAGATGGTGGACGGCTGATTTATGTAGGCGCAGGTTCAAGCGGACGCATTGC
The DNA here is from genome assembly GCA_035547425.1 of Alloacidobacterium sp. Classification (GTDB taxonomy): domain Bacteria; phylum Acidobacteriota; class Terriglobia; order Terriglobales; family Acidobacteriaceae; genus Alloacidobacterium. The sequence continues at coordinate 114,854 of DASZUU010000051.1, forward strand.
TGCTCTCGATTCATGCGAGTGTCCCCCCTACTTTTCAAACGCGCCGCAACAGATTCAATACATCATGGCGGGCGGTCCCAAGGCACTTGCTTCGCCAGTCGAAGTCAATGAGGACTCCGAAGAGCTCGGTCAGCGCGATATCGCCCGGCGCCGTCCAACGCGTAAAGATGTAGTCCTTGGTCTTTCGGCTAGTGGACGCACTCCTTATGTCGTTGCAGCCGTCGCCTATGCTCGCGCCCGCGGAGCAAAAACAGCCTGCATTACCTGCAACCAGAACAGCCCTCTGGCGCACGCTGCGGACACGGCCATCATTGCTGAGGTGGGACCTGAAGTTATCTCCGGGTCGACCCGCATGAAGGCTGCCACTGCGCAAAAGATGATCACGAACATGATCACGACCGGCGCCATGACCCGACTCGGCTATGTGTACGAAAACCTGATGGTCAACGTTCACATGCAGAACTCGAAGCTGGTAGAGCGCGGAATTGCCATTCTGATGCGCGCCTGCAATATCGATCGTGAAACAGCTGTGCGAACGATCAAATCAGCCGGCCGCAGCGTTCCGGTGGCTCTGGTTATGTTGAAAGCCAATGTCGATAAGCCTGAAGCCGTGCGCCGCCTTGCCCAATCTGACGGCAACGTACGCAGAGCGATTGAAGATTCTGTGATGGATCTATAAACGAGCCATTATTCTTAATCAAAAAAGCGCCCTTTCGGGCGCTTTTTATTTATTACTGAAAAAGTAGTTGTCTTTAAAGAGGCACACGTCAAGAGCCTGCCCTGAGTGAAATCAAAAGATGCCGCAACCTCTGCTAATGCTTATGGCTTTAGCTGCCGAGGAATGTTTTTTATTCACCAGTAATTCAAGTCGATTATAATAACAATAAGTACAAGGGAGGTTGGGAGATGAGTGCCGTTGTAAAAATTACAACCGTGGGCAGTTCGGCAGGGATTGTGCTGCCTAAAGAAATACTGGCTAAACTCCGCGTAGAAAAAGGGGATTCCCTTTATATTACCGAAACGCCTCAAGGCATCCAGCTCACTCCATATGACGAAGAATTTGATCGTCAGATTGAAATTGGCGCAAAAGTTATGCGGAAATATCGCGATGCTTTACGCAAATTAGCTGAGTAACGATGCCCATTTGGATTGAAAAGCGCGTAGTTCTTGCATATCACGATATGCAGTTGGCAGAGCATGGCGGTTCGAGCGGTGTCCGCGATGAAGGCTTGCTGGAATCCTCGATGGCACGCCCACAAAACATCGCTGCATATTCGGATACTGCTCCCACGCTTTACAAATTTGCCGCCGCTTATGCCTTCGGTATTGTTCGAAATCATCCATTCGTAGATGGTAATAAGCGCACCGCTTTAGTGGTTTCCTTAGCATTCTTGGCAAGAAATGGCATTGTATTCCAGGCAGATCAGCAAGAGACTTATTTGGTTTTTTACGATCTGGCAGCAGGCAATCTAGGCGAAGAAGAACTGGCGGCCTGGCTTGAGAAAAATTCAGCTCCGATTGAGGAATAGTGTGTACCTCCCCTGATACGGGCACCCCTCTTCTCTGCACAGGCAATCCGTTTACACTAACTCCAGCAGGAGCATTCACGGCACATGGATAAATTCGTTATTCGGGGCGGCAATCCGCTGATTGGCACCATACGGGTGAGCGGGGCTAAGAACTCGGCACTCCCTTGCATGGCAGCCGCCATTCTCACCGAGGATGAGGTCATCCTCGAGAACATTCCGCAGGTGCGTGACATCGAAACCGAGCGTAAGCTGCTGGTTTCGATGGGTGCCGAGGTCGAGCTGGGGTATGGCCGGGCACAGCATCGCACGACTATCAGCTGCCGTGTTCTCTCCGATCCTGTGGCGAAGTACGAGATCGTGAAGACGATGCGGGCGTCGTCTCTGGTGCTGGGTCCGCTGGTGGCCCGCACCGGGCTTGCCAGGGTAGCGATGCCCGGCGGCTGCGCCATCGGCGGGCGCCCCATCGATCTGCACATCAAGGGGCTCGAGACAATGGGAGCCACCATCAGCTACGAGCATGGGTATATCGAAGCGCGTGCCGAGCGTCTGAAAGGCGCACATATTCTCTTCGACAAGATCACGGTTACCGGCACGGAAGACCTGCTAATGGCTGCCGTACTCGCGGACGGCGAGACGGTGATGGAGAACTGCGCTCGAGAGCCGGAAGTCACTGATCTGGCGGCGATGTTGACATCCATGGGCGCGAAGATCGAGGGGGCCGGGACATCGAGGATTCGGGTGCAGGGTGTCGAGAAGCTGCATGGTACGCGCCACCGGATCAACCCCGATCGCATAGAGGCGGGAACGTTCCTGATTGCCGGTGCAATTACCGGCGGCGATCTGTGCGTGGCCAATTGCAATCCTGCGCATCTGGGCGCGGTGATTGCCAAGCTGGAAGAGGCCGGGGCGCGCGTCGAGATTCTGGGCAAGGACCAGATTCGGGTGCGGAGCGAAGGCAATCTGAAGGCTGTCGATATCTCGACCGAAGAATATCCGGGCTTCCCGACAGACATGCAGGCGCAGTATATGGCGCTGGCGACACAGGCTGAAGGCACTTCGGTGGTGACGGAGAACATCTTCGAGAACCGCTTCATGCATGTCCAGGAGTTGGTCCGCATGGGAGCGAACATCAAGGTGGATGGCCGCTCGGCCACGGTGCGCGGGCGCACCCCGCTTTCGGCTGCCGCCGTAATGTGCTCGGACCTGCGCGCTTCAGCTTCGCTGGTGCTGGCGGCAATGGTTGCCGATGGCGAGTCGATTCTGGATCGCGTGTACCACATGGACCGCGGCTATGAACACATCGAAGAAAAGCTGCGCGGAGTCGGTGCGCAGATTCGCCGGATGGGCAACGTATTTGCCGACCGCCGCGAGCCGGTAGCGGTAGAAGCCTAAAAGACTGCAGCGTTCTGCCCTTCTCCGCATCCCACGTAGAAGGAGGGCAGAATGCCTGCTGATGACCGCATCCTTCGTGACCAATTAGTGGAATTTTTGCGCGGAAAAGGCGCACATATCGAGCTGAAAGAGGCTGTAAAGGACTTTCCAGCCGAGCATTACGGCACCAGGCCGAACGGAGCTCCGCACAGCGCCTGGCAGTTGCTGGAACATATTCGTTTCACGCTGCACGATCTTTTGGAATTTTCCACAAATCCCAAATATCTTGAGCCGGAGTGGCCGAAAGACTACTGGCCGGAAGCTGCGGCTCCGCCGTCCAACGATGCCTGGGAGGCTGCAGTTCGCGCCATCCATGAAGATATTGCGGCATTCGAGAAGCTCATCGGCGATCCCAGCTCGAATTTATATGCCAGAATTCCGTGGGGTAACGGGCAGACATTATTGCGGGAGGTTCTGCTGGCTGGCGACCATACCAGTTATCACGTGGGGCAGCTGGTCACTTTGAAAAAGCAGCTGGCGGGGTGACCACCCTCCCGCTTCTTTTAGGGCGGCTAGGGGGGCGGCAACTCAGCCTGGCAGGGCCGATGGCGGCTTCTAATGAGAGCGACGAAACATCGATTCCACAGATAGACTGGGTCACGGTAACCTTCCTTGTATGAGCGACTGAAATCCCAAGCGACTGTACGGTCGTGCGTGACTGGGGACACGTTCCCAGGACTGAACGACGGTAGTCTCTACCACAGGATGATCGGTGACGCGCGCCCGCTAGGTCCCGGAGCTAGCGCCGGGACCTTACCGACTACTGTCGCAAAACAAAAGACAATGGCCTCTTTTGAGATACAAGGATGACAAAGCTAGTTGGGCGGCTGTTTGGCTCTTTCCTGTGGAAAAGTGAGATACTGGTCATAGCGCATTTTTATGGCGGAGACGTTCAACAATTCGGTAGCTGTGGCGATGTCGGGTGGGGTGGATTCCTCAACTGTGGCGGCCATGCTGAAGGACGAAGGCTATGAGCTTGTCGGCTTGACGCTGCAACTCTGGAACCAGCGGCGGCTTGCCGGGAAGGAAGGCATGCCGGAGCAGGTGCAGGGGCGCTGCTGCTCGATTGATGACGTGTACGATGCGCGGCGGGTGGCGGAGAATCTCGGCATTCCGTATTACCTGCTGAATGAGCAGGAGCGATTTGAAGAGCAGGTGGTGCGGCCATTTGTGCGCGAGTACCTGGCGGGGCGCACGCCGATTCCCTGCTCGCTTTGCAACAACCATCTGAAGTTCGATCAACTGCTGATTCGTGCGCGGCAGATTGGCGCAGACCGCATTGCTACGGGCCACTATGCTCGCAATGAATACGACCCGGCGCGCAATCGCTGGATTCTGAAGCGGCCTGCGGATACATCGAAGGACCAGACGTATTTTTTATTTGGGCTGACACAGGAGCAGCTTGCGCGCACGCTGTTTCCGCTGGGCGGCTACACGAAGCCTGAGGTGCGCGAGATTGCGCGGCAGCATGCGCTGGCGCTGGCGACGAAGCCCGATTCGCAGGAGATTTGTTTTATCCCCGGCGGCGATTACAAAAAATTTATTGACGCGTATCTGGATGAGCAGGGCGAGGAGATGCCGGATTCATCGGGTGAGCTGGTGTCGACTTCGGGTGAAGTCATCGGCCATCATCAGGGGATTCACAACTTTACTGTCGGGCAGCGCAAGGGGCTGGGTGTTTCGTCGCCGACTCCGCTGTATGTGATCCAGATTGATAATGCGACAAACAAGGTGACGGTGGGCGGCGAGTTGGAGACGACGATTCAAACGCTGCGCGCGCGTGATCTGAACTGGATTTCTATTGCGAAGCTGGATGCGCCGATGCGCGTGAAGGCGAAGATTCGGCATCGGCATGAGCCGGCGTGGGCGACGATTGAGAACACAGGGCCGGATGAGGTTCTGGCTACATTCGAGGAGCCGCAGCGCGCGGTGACACCTGGGCAATCGGCTGTCTTCTATGACGGCGATGAAGTTGTGGGCGGCGGCTGGATCGTCTAGTTACGTCTTTATTTCATCAAGAACTCGACGGCGAGTTGCCTGCAAATGTAGAAATATTGCATGCAACACCGTGCCACATCTATTCATCGAAAAGTGGGTCTGAGATAAGCGAACAGACTCGATCTGTTCGGAATGGAGAACCCACATGATGAAGAAGATCGCCCCAGGTCTTGCGTTGACGGCGCTGATTGCAGCAACCTCATTTTCGATTCCCGCAATCTATGCGCAGCAGGGACCACCGCCTCCGGGTTATGGTCCGGATTATGGCCATGAGCCGTGGGCAACACCTCCGGCTGAGTTGCAGGGAGTACAAGCGCAGGGATTCCATGATGGAATTGAGGGCGCTCGCAAGGATTACCAGAACCATCGTCCGCCGAATGTTGAGAACCGCGACGAGTATAGGCATCCTTCGGTTCCGCGTCATGATCGCGAAGCGTATCGCCAGGGCTTTCGTCATGGATACCGGGTGGGAGTGGAGCATTTGATGCGCGGATATCCGCATTCTTACTAAAGAGGCGCGAAAAGAAAGCGTCGCTCTTGCCTTGAGAGCGGCGCTTTTTCTATTTCGTTCTTCGTACCGCTATTCGGGAATAGGATAAGGGCAATCTCTTACATAGACAGGAGCATTCTTTGTAGTCTGTTTGGCGGAGAAATAATTTTCATGCCAGCTCGTCTCTGTCTCAAGTGTGCCGCCAGCAGTTTGCTTTTTACGATTGTTTTTTGCTCCAGTCCTGCCTTCTATGCGCAGCAGCATCAGCTCTCTCCTCAAGAACAGAAACGCATCGCTGAATCCATCGCGGCCCATATTGCAGATGTGCCTGACAATGCCGGGCCGATGGCCAAAGAGCTTTCGCCTGCATTAAAACCGAAAGCAGTGGAAGCCGCGATGCGCAAAGTAGCGGACTGGCAATTGCATCGGTCACAGCCTTACTTCGGCAATGACTGGACCTGGAGTGCTCTCTATACAGGCTTCATGGCGGCTTCGCGCGTTATGGGCGACAGCAAATACAGCGACGCGATGGTTGGCGTGGGCGAGAAGTTCCACTGGCAGTTGCGCTCGCATCTGCCGAATGCCGATGATCAGAGCATTGGGCAGATGTACACCGAACTGTACATGGAAAAGCATGATCCGCAGATGATTGCCGGAGCGCGCGCGGAACTGGACGCGTTGATCGAACATGAGAATGATCCGGCAAAGCGGATTGCATGGTGGTGGTGCGATGCACTGTTTATGGCTCCTCCGCTGTGGGCGCGGATGCATGCGATTACGCATGATGGGAAGTATCTGGACTACATTGATCGCGAATGGACCAAGACATCTGATCTTCTTTATGACAAGCAGGAGCATCTTTATTTCCGCGATGCTACTTATCTGGATAAGAAAGAGCCGAATGGAGAGAAGCTGTTCTGGTCGCGCGGCAATGGATGGGTGCTCGCCGGACTGGCGCGACTGCTGCAGTACTTTCCGAAGGATGATCCGCGGCGAGAAAAATATGTGCAGCAATACAAGGAGATGTCTGCGAGATTGCTCCATATCCAAGGCAAGGATGGCTTGTGGCGCTCCGGATTGCTGGATGCGGACTACTACGGTGTTCCGGAAAATTCAGGCTCCGCGTTCATCACTTATGGAATGGCATGGGGAGTGAATGAAGGAATTCTCGACCGCAAGGTATATGCGCCCGCTGTGGCTCATGCATGGAAGGCCCTGCTGTCCTATGTTTATGCCGACGGACGGCTTGGCAGCATTCAGCAGGTGGGCGCAGCACCCTCGTTCTATAAGCCGACCTCGAGCTTTAACTTCGGCGTAGGCGGCTTTCTACTTGCCGGTTCAGAAATAGACCGCATGGCTAAGTCACACCGCAAATAAGTAAACTTTATAACCCTCCCGGCGTTGCTCTAATATAAATCACCTACATGCGCTAGTTATTGTTGCAAACACAGATAGCTAGCGCATTTCTTTCTCCCCTTCCTCATTTATGACCGAGGCTAATAAGCGATAAATAGCTCTTATTGGGCATGCGCGATTTGATTGATACCGCGTATTTGCTGTTGAAATGGTGATTTTGTTCGAACTAAGTTTGGACATGGCAATCACCCAACAGATCTTTCACTATGCTGCTTATTCCTGGGATGACTTCCATGTCCGGCGCACTGCTGAGCCATAAAGCTTACATATAAACCACACGCTCAATCATTTCCTTTGGAGGTCGTTTGCTATGAAAATCCGAGGTAGCCGCGTTGTATCTCTATTTGTCACAGTCACAGTTCTATTTGGAACGTGGTTGCTGCATTTACCCTCTGCGAGCGCTCAGACCTTTCGCGGCGGCATCAATGGCACAGTGACAGATCAAGCCGGCGCCGTTGTGGCCGGCGCACAGGTCACGGCAACTGCCGACGCTACACAGGTGTCGCACACCACGATCACATCCAGCGGCGGCGAGTTCTCGTTTCAGGATTTGCCTCTTGGCGCTTATACCATCACGGCGGATGCGGGCGGGTTCCAAACGATCAAGATCGGCAATGTACAAGTGGCAGCGGGCGCTCTTTATACACTGCCTATTAAGTTAACAGTTGCATCGCAAGCTACTACGGTCGAAGTTTCTGCCGCGGCATTGGCGCTGGACACGACCAGCACAACACAAACAACCGTTCTGAATGAAAAGACCGTACAGGACCTGCCATTAAACGGACGCGACTTTACGCAGATGATCGGCCTGACGCCAGGTTTTGCCGGTTATACCGGCGGCGGCTATGGATCGCTGAACGGCACGCGCGCCAACCAGATGAACTGGCAAATTGACGGCGTCGATAATAACGATTTGTGGCATAACATTCCGGCTGTCAATCAAGGAGGCGTCTCGGGTATTGCCGGTATTGTTCTTCCCATCGATGCGGTGGCTGAATTTTCTGCTCAGACGCAGGCTGCTCCGGAAGCGGGCCGCAATCCCGGCGGTACAGTGAACCTTTCGCTGAAATCAGGATCGAACGATCTACACGGTTCACTCTATTACTACAATCGCAACGAATTTTTCGGAGCCGGATCACCGTTTACTCCAGGCGAGAAACAAAAGGTACGCAACTATAACTACGGGTTTTCAGCAGGCGGACCTTTTATCAAGAACAAGCTCTTCTGGTTTACGACATATGAGCATCAGCGGTTTGTCATCGGGCTTCCCGGCCTTGGCACTGAGCCGTCCGCTGCCTATCAGGCAGCTGCTGCTCAACTACTTGCAGCGAAGAATATTCCTATCAATCCAGTGTCTCAGAACTTACTCAATATGTACTGGCCTGCTTATGCACTTACCGGACCTGCGACGGCGAATAATTATCATAGTCCCGATCCGGAATTTGGTTACAGTTATAACGGCCTGGTAAAAATTGACTGGAATATCAACGAAAACAACACGCTTTCTGCACGTGTTTTCGGCGGCCAAGGCAACCAGGTAGCGCCGGTTGGATCGCAATTACTTCCCTACTATGAGATAGCCCCTCTGCATGTTTTTAACTACGCCATCATGTACAACCATGTGTTTACTCCTTCCATTACCAACCAGATATTGGCGGGCGTGAACTACTTCAACCAGGTCTTCAGCGATTACAGTACGGATTTCGATATCACACAGACCGGTCTCGTGACGAATTCACCATTTCCACAAGCTCCGAATATCGAGATCACAGGCTTCGATCCGATTGGACTGACTCCACCGCAGGGCCGCAATGATATTACCGGACACCTTACCGACGATCTTGCATGGGCGATCGGCAAGCATCAACTCAAGTTCGGCGGCGAATATCGGCAGGCGCAGCTCGATGAGTTTTATCACCGCCATACGCAGGGCGTATTCAATTTTGATGGATCGCAGGGCGGATGGAACTATACGGGCAGCGATGCAGCCGTTCCTGCTTTGGCAGATTTTCTTGCGGGCTACTCGCAGTCTTCTTCCATCTCTCAAGGCGATCCAAACCGTCAGGTGTTTGTAAATACCTTCACACTATTTGCGCAGGATGCGTGGCAGCTGAAGCCAAAACTCAATGTGAACTATGGCGTTCGCTATGACTATATCGGGCCATTTCACAATGACTATAAAAACATGTCTGTCTTTCGCCCCGATATTGGCGGCGACGGCATCGCCTTCCAGGGCAACCAGATCGATAACTTATTCAAGCGCACGTGGACGAACATCAGTCCTCGCGTAGGTTTCTCTTATCAAGTGAAAGAAGCCACAGTATTGCGCGGCGGCTTTGGAATGTACTTCGATTCCTATAACTTGAATCCATTCCTCGACAATCGCCCGGGCAACCTGGCGCCCAATGGTGTCGAAGGAAATCCAGCGGGGAATAATCCGGTTTTCACGGTTGAGCAGGGACCGAAAACTTTTGTCTCAAATGAAGACTTCTTCCCTTCTTCAGAAGGAAATCTCGATTGCCTTGCCTCGACCGATACAAGCTGCGGAGTGTTCGGAGTGTTTTCCGTGGATAAGAACTTCCGTCCGTCTTACAACTACAACTACAACCTGAATGTAGAACAGAGTCTGGGATCCAAGGCAGTCTTTACATTGGGATATGTCGGATCGTCAGCGCATCATCTCTTATCGCTGCTGGATATCAATCAGGCAGCACTGAGCGCCGACGGACTTGATCAGACGACGCGGCCCTATTACAACGACTCGCGCATTCAGCCCTATGCCATTCATTACGGCAATATCAATCAACTGGAGAGCATCGGCACATCCAACTACAACTCGCTGCAGACAACGTTGAGAATTAACTCGTGGCACGGACTGAGCACGCAGATTGCGTATACCTGGAGCCACAGTCTTGATGAAGTTACGGCATATCGCGGCGCGCTTCCGCAAAACAGCCTTCCAACCGGCGCAGGCTGCGGTCCTGTCTCCAATGCCGGTTTTGCCTGCGACTACAGCAACAGCGACTTCGATACTCGTAACACGGGAGTCATACAACTCACTTACAGCATTCCCGGCATGGATCGATGGAAAGCTTTCACGCATGGTTGGCAGTTGAGCAGCCTGATGAACTTCCACGGCGGACAACCTTTCAACATTACTACCAGCTCGGACACAACCGGCACGGATGAATATGTGCAGAGGCCGAATCTGGTTGGGAATGCAACCGGCGGACATATGAAGGAAGCAGTCAATGCCAGCTGGCTGAATCCTGATGCATTTGCAGAACCGGCTGCGGGAACCTTTGGCACATTGCGCCGCAATGCGTTCTATGGCCCCGGTTATAGCGACGTGGATTTGTCGGTGTTCAAGAATACGGCAATCAAGGAACGCGTGACTGTACAGTTCCGTGCGGAGATGTTCAACCTCTTTAACCGGACGAATTTTGCTCCGCCCTCCTCCATCTCAAACGACTTTGTGCTGAACGATACGATCGGCGACTATAACGGCGCTCCCGGCATTGGCGCTGGCGAACCGTTCAATACGCAGCTGGCTTTGAAGGTTATTTTCTAATTTCGATCCTGTGCGGCGTGTTTCTGCACGCCGCTTCTCCTTGGTTATTGATTGCAGGTTTTCTTGTACGACATGGAGTGAAAAAGTAATGGGACTAAGTAGACGTGATTTTCTGACGCGCGTAGGCCAGGCCGGCGGCTATGGCGCTGCCTTCATAATGATGCAGTCGCTGGGACTGATGCCGATGCCGCAGGCTGAAGCACAGGAACTGAAGCGAGTTGCGGGCAACGGCACTCGCGTTGTGATTCTTGGAGGCGGCATTGCCGGGCTTGTTTCCGCGTATGAGCTGGGCAAGGCTGGTTATCGATGTACGGTGCTGGAAGCGCGGGAGCGCGTAGGCGGCCGCAACTGGAGCATACGCCGCGGCGCCAAGGTGAAGTTTGCCAACGGCATGGAACAGACATGCAATTTTGAGGAGAGCCACTACTTCAATGCAGGGCCTGCACGTCTTCCCTCGATTCACACAACCATGCTGGGGTATTGCCGCGAGCTGGGGATTCCGCTGGAAGTGGAAGTGAATACTTCACGGGGTACTCTGCTGCAATGCGACAAGATGAATAACGGCGTCGCGGTGGAGCAGCGGCAGATGGTGAATGATACGCGCGGCCACGTTTCAGAGTTACTAGCGAAGTGCATCAACAAAGGCGCGCTGGATCAGGACCTCACCGGAGATGATAAAGAGCGCATGCTCGCTTTTCTGCGACAGTATGGCGATCTGAAATCAGATTATTCGTTCAAGGGCTCGGAACGTTCGGGGTTCAAGGTCTATCCGGGAGCTGGTTCGCAAGCGCCGGAGGCGAAAGATCCGCTGCCGATGCACGCGCTTCTGGATGCGAATCTATGGCAGGGATTGTTAGCGGAAGACGTGATCGACTGGCAGGCCACGATGTTCCAGCCTATCGGCGGCATGGACCGTATTCCTGCCGCGTTTGAAAAGAAGCTGGGCGCGGTGGTTCGGTATGGCTCGGAGGCAAAGCAGATTCGGCAGTCGCCTACCGGAGTTACGGTCGCTTATCTCGATCGCGCAACGGGAAAGATGCAAAGTGTTTCAGCCGACTACTGCATCTGTGCGATGCCTTTCAGCGTGGTGAAGACAATCGATGCGGATTTCTCTCCTGATGTCAAGGCGCTGATCAGCGCGACGAGTTACGATTCCGGCTACAAGATCGCGTGGGAGTCGCGTCGCTTCTGGGAACAGGACTATAACATCTACGGCGGCCTGTCGTATCTTCGACAGACGGTCGATGTGGTCTGGTATCCGAGCGCGCAATTCTTTTCGCAGAGCGGCATTATCGTCGGCGGCTATTCAATTGAGAACGGCACACCTTTCGGCAAGCTGCCGAATATGCAAGCGAAGCTCGATGCTTCGCGCGCGTCCATCGAGAAGCTGCATCCAGGGCATTCGCAGGAGCTGAAGAACCCGGTGTACATCAACTGGGGCGAAATTCCCTACAACTACGGCTCGTGGATACACGGCTACGGCAGCGAGTACGAGAAGACCTATCAGCGCATTATTTATCCGGATCGCCGCGTTTATTTCGCCGGGGACCACACCAGCCACATCATCGGCTGGCAGGAGGGTGCGGCGCTCTCTGCGTATCGCACCATTAACCAGATTGGCGTTGCAGTGCAAAGGGGGGGCTCGAGTGCGGCTTAGGTTTTCGTTATTTGTAACTGCAACGGTACTTTTATTCGGAACGTCGAGCTGGGCGCAGGTGACGCGCATTCCGCTGCCTCCGCCGCACTCGGAGTTCCCTATCTCCGCAGGCGTCTGGGTGGGAGATACGTTGTATCTCAGCGGCATGATGGCTTCGACCTTAGGCTCGCCGAATCCCGGGGATACAAAAGATCAGACGATCAGCGCCATACAGCAGATGCAGAAGGCTCTCGAAGCGCAGAAGTTGAGCCTGGGCGATGTGGTGATGATGCACGTGTATCTGGCGGGGGATCCGGCGAAGGGAGGCAAGATGGACTTTGCCGGTTTCTTGGCGGGCTATACACAGTTCTTCGGAACGAAGGAACAGCCGAATAAACCGGCTCGCAGCGCGATGCAGGTGGCGGCGCTGGCTGCTCCTACAGGGCTAGTGGAAATTGAAGTGATCGCGGTTCGTCCGAAGTAAACAACCTGTAGACGAAGAAAAGCCCCGATCATTCGGGGCTTTTTCTTTATGACAGGTGCGTGTGCGGAGTGTTGCGGAGACGTTCCGGCAAAGGCATCGGCTCCAGACCTGCGGTCGAGGAGCTCATCACCTCTTTGTACGCAGTGCGGAACTTGTTCATATCGGTGCGCGTTCCTACGGTGACCCGCACGTACGTAGGCCAGGAAGGCCACACGCGGCCTACATAAACATTCTTCTGCTGCATCGCGGCTAGGACTTCTTTGCCGTTGCGGCCGGTATCGAGCATGAAGCAGTTACTCTGCGATGGAGTGAACTTATAATTGTTCGCGGTGAGCCACTCGAAGGTTTCCTGGCGAATATCGGCATTGATCTTTTTTCGCTGGGGAATGAGGTCCTTATCCTGAATGCTGGTGGTTGCAGCGGCTACTGCCATGATGGGCAGCGAATTCATACCGTAGACCTGCAGCTTTGCAAGCAAATCCGGACGCCCAATCGCAAAACCGCAGCGTACGCCCGCCATTCCATAAAGCTTGGAGAAGGTGCGCAGCACGATGACATCTTTGTCAGCTTTAACAAGATCGAGAGAGGGCGTGGCGTCGGAGAAATGAATATAGGCTTCGTCAATCAGCAGAACGGAGCCTTTGGGTTTGTTCGCGACGGCGTATTCGATGTCTTCGCGACTGGTGATGGTTCCGGTTGGATTGTTAGGGTTGCAGATGTAGAGCACACCCGCATTTGAATCGGCGGCGACCATCGCTTTTACGTCGTGCGCGTAATCCTTGGTGAGCGGTATCTGCAAAATTTTTGCGCCGCTGAGCTTGGCGGCATACATGCCGGCTTCATATCCAGGATCGGCTGTGACATAGGGCTTATCCTTCGAGGTAAAGGCCAGCACGGTGTAATGCAGCGGCTCGCTTGATCCGGCATAGGGCATCACATATTCCGGCTTCAAGCCTTCGATGTCGCTGAAGGTGGTCACAAGCTTTTCTGTCAGATCGAAGTCGTAACGGCCACCTTCGGGAATCAGGCTGGAAATAGTAGCGCATGCTCCGGTGCAGGGCCCGAGAGGATTCTCATTGGCGTCGATACGGACCGCATCCGGAGGAATGTGCTTCGCCATACGTCGGCGCTGCGCGTGGGCCAGATGCGCTTCGGTAAGGATAGGGACGGAAGCGGCGATGGAAGCAGCAGCGGAATAACGGAGAAATGAGCGGCGTGAAAAGCGGTTGAGTGCGCTCGTACAATCAAGCTCAACGGGACACATGGCTGTCTCCTGAATATGTAATTATTCAGAATCTAGCCCTGCTTGCAAGCGATCACAAGCACAGAATGGCTGTTTTTACTGATATTGAAGTAGTTTTTAGGGGCTATAAGAAGGTGTTATCGCATTCCGAGCAAGCCCCCGTGCTCTTGAGCGCTTCTCAGATACCGAGCTTCTTTACTTCATCGGTGTAGTACTTGCGATAAAGGATGTCCCACTCCTGGCTGCCTTCGAGGATAACCTTGCGCTGTGATTCGATCTTCTGGCGGGCGGCCTTGTCGATGCGCATCTCTTCCATCAACAGCTGTTCCAGAGCTTTGCGCGCCTCCTGGCGGATTGTGTTGCGGTCTTCATGGAATTCGGCCTCGTCGGTTTCGGCGAGCGTGTCGGCCACAACGTGAGCGAGCTTGTTGAGTTTGTCGCGCGAGATTCTCACAGTACCGCCTTATATTTGCGCGCTAACTCCTGCTTCACTTTTTTGAACATTTCAGGGTAGCTTGCGCCGCTTTTCCGCATGTCTTCCTGGTAAGCCTCGAGAATGACGCGGACTTCTTCGTTGATGCGATCTTCGAGCTGAAGCTCTTCAAGAAGACCGTTGTAGACGCGCTCTTCAAGCACCTTCGGCTTGTCCGTCTGGATCATCTTCGCATCGATCAGGTGCTTGACCGTGTGGCGCGCCAGATATCCTACATATTCCTTGGAGAAAATCATTTGATCTTATTGGGAATATAGCACAGATGATTTGAGTGAAGCATCTCTAGCATATATCCATTTAACCTTTTCCTTTCAAATGCTTAACGACATAAGAAAGATAAAAGGCCAACACGTCTCTATGCCTTACACTGAGCAATAATATAGAACCTTGCATGAAAAAGACGGTGGCACTGACACACGCCTGCATCTACCTCAACACCCTCTATAACGGAGGGATTGAGCGGGTGATGCTGAACCTGGCGAGGACGATGACGGCGCGCGGGATCGAGGTCGATCTCGTGGTCAACTTTGTCGGCTATTCGCCTATGTGGAAGGAGGTGCCCGATTCTGTTCGGCTGGTGAATCTCGATGCCAAGGGATTTACGAGCCGCATTTCCAAGCTGGTGAAGTATCTGAAGGCGGAGTCTCCTCAGGTCATTTTGTCGGCAACCCACATTTCCAATGAAGTGGCTGCTCTAGCGGGCTTTGTATCAAAGACCGGGGTCCGCGTTGTCGTCTCCGAGCATACCAGCCTTTCTACGGAGCTCAATGGACTGCCGGCGACCAGCAAGCGACGTCTCGGGATCCCGATTCTGGGCAAGATTGCGTATCGATTTGCGCATTCGGTTGTAGGCGTCTCGGAGGGGGTCCGCAAAGATGCCGAGAAGCTCTTCTCCCTGCCTCGGGGCAAGAGCCGTACCATCTACAATCCGATCGAGCCGGAGCGAATCCTGGCGCAGGCGGCTGAACCGCTCGATCATCCGTGGTTCCAGGCAGGGAGTAAGCCGGTTGTCCTGGGAATTGGCCGGCTGGAAAAGCAGAAAGATTTCTTCAACCTGCTGGAAGCCTTTTACCAGGTCCGCAAAAAGGTCGATGCCAGGTTGGTCATTCTGGGTGAGGGATCCGAGCGACAGGCATTGGAGGCGCGCATTCAGAAATTAGAGCTTGAAAACGATGTATGGCTGGCAGGATTTGTTGCCAACCCCTTTCCCTATTTCAAGCGCGCTTCAGTCTTCGCGCTCTCATCGGCATGGGAGGGTTTACCGACGGCTCTGATTGAGGCACTCATCCTGGGCGTGCCCATTGTATCGACCAACTGTCCCAGCGGCCCGTTCGAGATACTTGAGGGCGGCAAGTACGGGACGCTGGTGCCGGTCGGAGATTCCCATGCGCTGGCTCGCGGGATAGAGGAGGCCTTAAGCGGCCACAATCCAGCCATACCGAAGGAGGCGTTTCTGCGCTACTCCGTGGATGCAGTGCTCGATCAATATTTGGAAACTATGGTTTAACTATTCCCTTTCACCGGCGGCCGATGCGGGCACGTGGGCGTATTGAGGCAGCTGTCAGCCAAAATCAGCCGCTCGACAGGGCGGCCATGCACCAAATGCTCAGTGACGATCTCATCCACATCTTCCGGCTTTACAAAGCCGTACCATACGGCTTCCGGGTAAACGACTACAGTAGGGCCATGCTCGCACTGGTCGAGGCATCCAGCCTTGTTGGCGCGGGCGGTATTTTTCAGGCCCGCGGCCTTCATCTTGTCCTTGAACAGCCCGTGCAACTCGCCCTTGCCGTCGTGGGTGCATGAGGGGCGCGCGCTTCCCGGCTCCCGCACATTTGTGCAGATAAAAACGTGACGCTCAAATTTTGCCAAACAATTTCTCCTTTTCTTATCCTAAACAATCCGAAAACTACCGGTTTTCCACGCGCTAATTCTGAGACAATAAACGTTTGATGATGCAACCCAACGACCTGCTCTCCCTGAAAGACGACATGATTGCCTTCATTGAAGGCCACGGCATGCGCCGCCTGCCCGGCTATGTGGGCGACGACGTTCCTACAGTACTGTGGGAAGACGAGGACAATCCCGACAGTTGGAAGGACTTTGTCGAAACAGCCAAGGCTGCGGGCGCACCTTTTGTGACCATGAGCGATGTGGTTCTCGAAAAAGAAGACCTCGAATTGCTGCTCGAAGAGCTGCAGGACCTCGACTACCCCAATGAAGAGAGCACCGAGTTGGAAGAGGCGCAATCGCTGGTGAACTATGTGGGCAAGATGGGCTACATTCAGCTTGGGTTCGTCCATCAGGGAGTTGCGTTCCTGCACGAATCGGCGACGCAGTGGTATGAGCGCTACCAGCAACTGCTCGAATCGGTGGATGACAACTTCAGCGATATTGTCTTTGACCAGACCGAAGATGAAGATGAGTAACCGTGAGCGCCACTGCCTTTTCAGATGCAGCCACTCGTAAACAACCGGCGCGCCGCCGATGGATTTATCTCAAAAATGACAGCGAGGCCGCGGCGGAATTATCGCGCGCGGCCAATCTCCCCCTCATTATTGCTGAACTGCTGCTGGCACGCGGCCTGCGTACTACGGAAGACGTCGAGCGCTTCCTGCATCCACAACTGGAGCATCTCCACGATCCATATTTAATGCGCGGCATGCAAGCCGCTGTGCCGCGTTTGCAGAAGGCCATCGAGCATCGCGAGCCAATCCTTATTTACGGCGATTATGACGTAGACGGCACCACAGCCACAGTGCTGCTGAAGACAGCAATAGAAATGCTCGGCGGCGAAGTCCGCTTCCATGTGCCGCATCGCCTGAAGGAAGGCTACGGCATGCGCGATGAGGTGCTGGAGACAGCGGCTCGCGAAGGCGTGCGGCTTGTGGTCAGCGTCGATACCGGCATTCGCGCCTTTGCCGCCGCAGCCGCGGCGGAATCGCTCGGCCTCGATCTGATTGTGACCGATCACCACTTGCCTGAGACGGATCCGGTGACAGGCAGCAACCTTCCGCGAGCGCTTGCGGTTCTCAATCCGAACCAGGCGGACTGCGCGTATCCCTGCAAGCATCTCTGCGGCGCCGGCGTTGCATTCAAGCTGGCGCAGGCGCTTTTGGAAGCGCACGATGCAGAGCGGGCGCGCAGCAGGATTTTGCCGTCGTTCCTGAAGATTCTGGCGATTGCTACGATTGCTGATTCGGTTCCGCTGCTGGATGAAAACCGCACCTTTGTCGCATTGGGACTGGATGGCTTGCGCCGTCCTGTCAATGCCGGGCTGCGCGAGCTGATGAAGGCTGCCAATCTCGATCCATCGCAAAAGCGGCTCACGCCGATCGATATCGCGTTCCGCATTGCTCCGCGCATCAACGCTGCCGGGCGCATGGATATTGCTTCCGATGTAGTCGAGCTTTTTACTACGCGCCAGCCGCAGCGCGCGCAGGAGCTGGCCGAGAAACTGGAGCGTCTGAACACGGAGCGTCGTGAGGCTGAGGCAGGCATCCTGGCGCAGATTGAAGAACGCTTGCAGGATGAAGCCTTTCAGCAGGCGCGCTGCATTGTGATGGATGGCGAAGGCTGGCATCGCGGCGTGATCGGCATTCTGGCGTCGCGCATCGTGGAGCAGACAGGCAAGCCGGCGCTGGTGATTACGCATGAAGACGATGCGCATGGATCGGGGCGGTCGATTCCCGGCTTTCATTTGCTGAACGCAATTGAGACGTGCCACGATCTTTTCACGCGTTTCGGCGGTCATGCCCATGCAGTCGGCTTCTCGCTTCCCTCGGCTGCAGTGGTAGAGCTCCGGCAACGACTGGAATCGTATGCAGCAGCCGCGCTGACAGAAGACGACCTGGGCTATCCGCTGACCATCCATGCCGACCTGCCGCTTGACCGCATCACGCCTGCGCTCTTTACCTGGTTGCGCCGCATGGAGCCATGCGGCATGGGCAACGAGGAGCCGGTCTTCATTGCGCGGAATGTGTGCGTCACCTCATCGCCGCGATTTATCAAGGATAAGCATGTGCGCCTGTATCTGGCGCAAGGGCCGCGAGCGATCATGTTTCCCGCCATTGGCTGGCATTGGGCAGAGCGCCTGCGTGCGATGAACATAGAGCAGGACAGCATCGTGCATCTTGCGTACAAGCTGCGGGAGAATGATCATCCTGAGTTTGGCGGATTGGAATTGGAAATTGTGGACGTGGAAGCTGTCCACTAATTTCGAGCACGGCCAATTGTTTGTCATCCTGAGACGAAGGCGACGGGTGGGAAGATCAAGCTCTACCAAACCATAGCGAGTTGTTCGCTTCACTTAGTGTTCAAATTGTGATTGGCACTCGAATATTTCCGTTACGCGAAGTTGCTGTCGTCGCCTCCGCCAAAATCGTCTCCGCCGCTGAAATCATCGTTCAATGAATCATCAAACGATGTTGGATCGGTGTCAGGCTGATAGCTCGTGTCCTGCAAGCTTGCGTTGTTGTCCGGGCGATCATCGTAGGACGCTTCCCGCTCGTGATGCTCGGAAAAATTGCCTTCGTGCTGCGGCTGGTCGTCGTAATAGTTGTTGATGACAGTCTCTTCTACCGGAGGCTCGCCGTAGCCATAGCCGCCTCCCCATCCACCGCCGTGACCAAAGCCGTGCATGAGCGATTCGATGCCCTCAAATGCCAGCGCGCCTGCGGCGACTCCGGCGGCTGTGGTGGCAGCGCTGCGCAGGAAGCTGCCAGCCGGGCTGGGAGCGGACGCATAGGCTGGCGGATACTGTGGCGGCGCATCGTAAACCGGCACCGGCTGATATTGTGGCTGCGGCGGCGGCGGTGGAGGCGCAGCCGGTTCGCGATGGCCGAGCAGTCCGCCAAGAAAGCTCGTAGAGCGCGCGGGTTGCGGTTGAGCCTGCTGCTGTTGAAGCTGCTGAATTTGCGCGCGAGCCTGATTCAGAGCAAGGTTTTGAATCAGCACAGTTTGCGCCAGCTTATAAATCGCATCCGGATCCCGCCCCAGCGATTCCATCAACAATTCTTCTGCTTCTGGGTCCTTCTCGGTGAGCGCAGTTCCCTGCACTTTACGGATCAAATCCTGCAACATCGAGCTTTCTTGCGGTGTCATTTCTGCAATACCTCAACCTTCTTGGATGCTTCCGGTAAAAACACGTCCAAACGCACAAAGTGGCGGACGCGAGTCCGCCACCTGTAGATACGCATGGCTTCCATTTTCGGTTCCTGCGGTTTATGCCAATGCCATGGCGCGAATCTCTTCCTTTCGCACCGTCAGCTTTTCGATCAGGTCTTCGCGGACTTCAAAGCCTCTGCCGATGCTCTGCGGCACGGTAATTTCGCCTTCCGGAGAGACAGTCACTTCCGGCTCGATGATGTCTTCTTTCCAGTAGCGCCTCGATGCCGAGACATCTCCCGGCAACGAGAAGTTTTCCAGGGATGACAACGCAATGTTATGTGAGCGTCCGATGCCGGTTTCGAGCATGCCGCCGCACCAGACCGGAATGCCCCGCTCCTGCGCTGCATTGTGCACGGCGATAGCTTCGCTGAAGCCGCCTACGCGGCCATTCTTGATATTGATGATGCGGCACGATTCCATTTCGATAGCGGCCAGCGCATCGCGGCGATTGCGAATCGATTCGTCGAGGCAAATGGCCGTTTCGAGCCGCTTCTGCAACATGGAGTGGAAATAGAAGTCGTCAGCCCATAGAGGCTGCTCGATCATCAGCAGGTTGAAACGATCGAAGCCGACGAGATGCTCGATGTCATTCATGCGATACGCGGAGTTGGCGTCACAACTCAACAGGATATCGGGCCAGCGCTCGCGCACTGCCTCGAACATCTGCACATCCCAGCCGGGCTTGCATTTGAGCTTTATGCGCTGGTATCCGGCAGCAATCTCTTTTTCCACCTCGGAAAGCTGCTTTTCCATGGAAGGCTGGATTCCGATGGAGACGCCGCAGGGAATCACTTCGCGGCTGCCGCCCAGCAACTCGGCAAGCGGAATGCGACGAATCTGAGCTTCCACATCCCATACCGCGTTTTCAAGGCCAGCCTTGGCCATGCGGTGACCACGCACCTGGCGGAAGATGCCGGGACACTTGCCGCCGTGTTCGGGATCGGCATTGGCCAACGCTGGAGCTAGTTCCTGTGTGGCAATGAGCCATGCCGTGTCGATGGTCTCTTCACTGAAATAAGGATGTTCTCCGGCGACACACTCGCCCCATCCGGTAAAGCCTTCTGCTTTGATCTCTACCAGCATGATGCGGCGGTCAGTGGTAATGCCGAAGCTGGTCTGGAAGGGCTGCACCAGCGGCATGCGAATTTCACGAAGAATAATGGCGTCGATTTTCATGCGCTACTCTCTGGGTTTTGGGGACAAAGGCTCCTGCCACGGTCCCAGTCCAAATATTCCGTTACCTTCAGCGTCCAGCCTGAAGTCGATGACAGCCAGGCCATGCGCAAATGCTTCCTGAAATCGCCGGCGATTTTCCGCCTGCACCGCTGCTGCTCGCGCCTGATCTTTCTCTGAAGATTTCCATTGCGCAATTGCGGACGGCACTACGATCGTTTGCTGAATGTCAGGCGGTGCGATGGTAGCGCCGGACAGAATCCCCTCGACGCGTTCCGACTGCATCCACCACTCGGCGTGCAAACGGTCTGTGGGTAATCCTCCTTGCAGACGAGATGAGGATACACCATAAAAGTCCGGTGTATACCGACGAACTATCGCTCCCAGCCTGTGGATGTTAAGAAACGAGTTTTTAATCTCCAGCGGGTCGAAGGTCCACTCCATGAGGCGAAAGCCCCGCGCCACTGCATCTTCGCGTTGCGCCAGCTTCAAAAGGCGGCCTATACCGGAGTTTCGATATTCGGAATTCACGGCCAGCATGTGGGAATGGAGATACGGGTCCAGCGGATTCCGAATACCGGGAATGGCCATCGCAAAACCAACGAGATTCTGGTATGTAGCTGATTTCCCTTCGGTTATATTGAAGGCTCCGAGAACCTGGCCCCCGATTTTCTGTGTGACGGTAAAGACCCTGCGCGGGATCACGTCACCATCCGAATAGCCCCAGACATCGATCTGCAATTGCACACAGGCATCCAGCTCTTCAAAGCCTTTACAGGAGCGAATGAGGACAGAATGGCCCTGAGGGGTAGTAAATATCGTGCTCATTTCGTGCTGCGTTCCAGTTCTTTCGCTTGATTCCAAAGATTTTCCAGTGCCTCCGGCGCCAACTTCTCGAGCGGTTCAGTGCTGCCGGCTTCCATGGCCGCGAAACGCCTGCGGAATTTGGCATTTGTATCGCGCAGGGCGAATTCCGGATCAACTTTGAGATGACGGGCCAGATTGACGGCGGTAAAAAGCAAATCGCCAACCTCGGAAGTGATGCGCGCCTGATCCTTTTTTGAGGCGTTCAATTCAACTTCTAATTCGCCGATTTCCTCTTCAAATTTGGCGAAAATACCGCGCAAATCCGGCCAATCGAAGCCCGATTTTGACGCTTTTGAGCCGATTTTTGCTGCTTCCATGAGGGCCGGCAAAGCACGGGGAACAGCATCCAGGCGCCCAGACGATTCCTGATCTTTTACTTCAGATTTCTTCTCGAACTGCTTTATTTCTTCCCAGTTACGCAATACTTGTTTTGCGTCAACTCCATTTGTTTCGAGGCCTTGCACTCCATTTCCTGCGGCGGCTGCGGCTTCGTCGCCGAAAACGTGGGGATGGCGGCGAATAAGTTTTTTATTCAGTCCGTTGATCACGTCAGAAATGGTGAAATTGCCCGATTCGGCTGCCATTTCGGCGTAAAAAAGCACTTGCAAAAGCAGATCGCCAAGCTCTTCTTTCAGGTCCGGCCAGTTGCGACGCTCGATGGCGTCGAAGACTTCGTATGTCTCTTCCAGCGTGTATTTGCGAATGGAATCAAAGGTTTGCTCGCGATCCCACGGACATCCGCCGGGGGCTCGCAGCCGCGCCATGATGGCGACAGCCTCGGCAAATTTTGCTCCTGCGTCCTGCTGTGTGGGCATGCTTTTACTGTAAATGATGCCTGGCATTCAGGTTTTGGCGCTAATTTGAAGATGTTTTTCCACGAAATCGATGACGGTGCCGCTCATGTAATCCGGCGGCGCAATGGGAAATTGGGGCTTGCCTTCGATCAGCTTCAGGGGGACGCGATTCCATTGCGGAGCCAGATTTTGAGGGGCAGTTCGAACCAGGATAGCGTCGGCGCGGTCGAGAAAGAGGCGCGCGGAGTCTTTGAAGTCGGCGGTGGCGGCATCGAGAACGGTCAAATATAAGTCGGGCTTGAGGAACTGGAGAATGCTGTTTGATTCAATGATGGCATTTTCGGCGGCGGCCAACTCTTTCCGGATGCGAGGCATGGCTTCAGCCAGCATGCCGATGCGCGTCCGTACCCAGATAGAGCGTGCGGCTCCGGCGGCGAGAAAGCGAGCGGTGTCGGTTCCGCTGGTGCGGCTTTTTTCTTCGGTGACGGCCAAGGTGTGGTCGTCGGTCTGGCAATCGCATGGCTCGCCGTTGGCAGTGCAGAAGCCGTGGCCATACTGGGTAATTTTGAATGCGGTCCAATGATATTGCGGCAGGCGCGCAATGATGCCGGCCACGGCGGAAGTTTTACCGATATTGCGAGAATGGCCGCCGATGACGATGATGGCCACGGCTAATCCTCTTTGCGCTTCGATGCCCGGGTGAGGCGGGAGAGCGCGGCCAGTTCCTTGAGATAGTCCTTGATAGGCCGGGCGGGCGTGCCCCAGAAGAGGATGCCGGGGCCGCGTATCTTTTTCCTCGAGGGAATGCCCGCCTGTGCACCAAGAATAACTTTTTCACCGATCTCAACGTGATCAGCGATGCCGACCTGGCCGCCTACGATTGCGTCATCGCCGATGGTGCTGCTGCCGGAAACGCCGGTCTGCGCGGCAATGACGACATTTTTCCCTATGCGGACGTTGTGTCCTACATGGACGAGATTGTCGAGCTTGACGCCGCGAGCGATGCGCGTCTCTTCGAGCGCGCCACGATCGACTGTGGCGTTGGCTCCGATCTCTACATCGTCTTCGATGACCAGGGTTCCCTGCTGCGGAAATTGCAGGTATTCACCGGTGGCGGCATCGCGCACGTAGCCGAAGCCGTCGGCTCCGAGGACAGCGCCGGCATGGACTACAACACGATTGCCAAGGGTAACGCCGGGATACAGCACAACGCGCGGATAGATGCGACAGTCCTCGCCGATGTGCACGCCTTTGCCAATGACGACTGATGCGCCGATGCTGGTTCCGTCGCCGATGCTTGCTTCTTCTTCCACGATTGCGTACGCGCCGATGGAGACATTTTTGCCGAGGATTACCTTGTCGGCGATGCATGCTGTGGAATGCACGCCAGTGGCGCGTTCAGAAGCGCGCAGCAGGCGTGCTGCCCGAGCGAATCCGAGGCGTGGCTGGCGCATTGTAAGAAGCGGTTTGCTGTTGCCCGCCTGCCGTGCCAACTCTTCAGTGAGCAGAACGGCGGCCGCCTGGGATTCAAGCGCCTCGCCCAAAGAGGTTTCGTCTTCGGCAAAGATGAGCGAGGAGGCGTGGGCACGGGAGGCGCTGGAGACTTGCGTGATCGCAATATCGTTGCCGTGTAATGTTGCGCCGATCGATTCTGCGATGTCTTTCAGTTGAGCCATGTACGTTATTCCTGCATTGGAGAATGTCTTTTATGGCTGATCGCTTCCCACCCTTGACTTCGCTCAGGATGGGGCACCCATGTTTCGCCTTTATCGATTGTACCGATCTAATAGACGCGGGCTTCACCTTCGGGACGCGTCTTCCAGCGACGATGGACCCATAGCCACTGATCAGGATAACGCCGCACGTATGCTTCGATGGCTGCTGTGCATCTGGCGGTGTTTGTGATTGCGTCGGCTTCGGCATCGCCTGTGGAGGTGAGCGGAATCTCTTCGCCAAAGTGAAGGACGTATTTTTGCTCGGCTTCCTCCCAGAGCATAAAACCCGGCAGAACGGCAGCTCCGGTGCGGAGGGCGACGCGAGCCAAGCCGGATGCGGTGCATGCCGGTACTCCGAAGAAAGGAACGAAAACGCCTTGGGGAGGAGTCATGTTCGTGTCCATAAGAATGCCGACGGTTTCCCCCTGCCGCATAGCTCCTAAAAGGCCGCGGGCAAAATCGTCTTTGTGCAGCACCTTATTTCCATGCAGGCAGCGAATATGATTCACCAGGCGGTCGACGCGAGCATTATCGAGACGGCGAATGACCATGCTCATGGGATGGCGCATGAGCGAGTGATAGAAGCTGGACAGCTCCCATGCTCCGAGATGGCCGGTGACGATAAGCACGCCTTTGCCCTTGTCGCGGGCGGCAAGGTAGCGCTCCAATCCTTCATAACGGATGAAGCTCTGGGTGTTCTGCGGCGTGTATTTCGGCATTATGCAGAATTCCGCTAATAGCCAGCCAAGGTTGCGATAGAGTTTGCGCAGCGTTTGCTCGCGCTGCGGCTCGGGCCACTCTGGAAATGCCAGATTGAGATTCCTGAGACCGACTTGCCGCAGACGCGGCACGAGGACCCATGCCAGAGCGCCAACAGCAGCGCCGAGCGAGCGCGCTACTCCACGCGGCAATATTCCGAGAAATCGGACGAGGGCCCAGACAACTGCGTATTCGAGTCTTTCGCGCATCGATGAAATTCATTTCAGTGTAAATGCTCGACGCTTCTACCAAGCTTCGTAGATAAACAGTAGCGGTAATGCGCAAAAAAAAGCGCAGCCGAATCAATCGGCTGCGCTTTGAAAAGACGTTACTTTTAAAATTCGACGCGTACGGATAGCTGCAGTACACGAGGACCACCCGGCGCACCATAGGTTCCGGCCATGGATGTTAACTGGCCGAAGCTGCTGGGTTGCGTGATGTCGTCGGCGCTGGAGTTTGTACCCGGCGTGCTGAAATCGGGGTGGTTCAGCACGTTGAAGGCATCCGCGCGGAACAGCATCTTCAATCCCCACTCAGGATAGATGGAGAATGTTTTTGCCAGTCCGGTATCGAGGTCGAAAAACTGAGGACCACGCAGCGAGTTACGAGGGCCGATATTGAAACCAATCGGGCCCTGGAAAGCGCCCACTGCGGCGTCCGGATCAGCATAGAGGAACAATTGCCCAGCGGAATTCTTGTGCACTTTGTGCTTTAAGGCTCCTACGTCTCCATTGAAGAGCGCCGGCGCATTGTTGGCATAGCCTGCAACAAAGGCGCTCGACACAGTGGAGTATGCCTGACCGCTATGCCATGACGGAATACCGCTGATGTCCCATCCGCCGATCAACTCGTCGAGACCCCAGGGGATATTGCCGCCAAACGTACGTCCGCGGCCAAAAGGCAGGGAGTACGTAAACTGGCCGTTCAGATAATGCGTTGTATCGAAATCGGAGTTGCCGCGGCAGGCACGAGGACGGAGCGCATCGCAGATGAATCCATACCCGCCGAATGCCACCGAGTTTGCAATGATCGAAACGTTGTCGATGGAGTGCGACCACGTATAGTTTGCGTCGAACTGCAGGCCGTGTGTCAGGTTCTTTTGCAGACTGACCAGCAATCCGTGGTAAGTGGAGAAGCCTTTGTTGGTGTAGAAGGTGTTCTCAGAGAATTGCGCGCCCATACCGACGTTGTAATCCATGCCGCTTGAAAGCGCTTGAATGGTATCCGCGAAATCACCTTTAAATATGAGTGACTGCAGAGCATTCGCAATGAATGACGTGTTATTGGGGAACTTATGGGCCTTTCCATAACCGGGAATGAATTGATTCTCAAACCAGGGTTGAGCCGGCAAGTTAGTGGGATCGGCACCCGCACGGAGGGCTTGTGTCACATTCCCCATGGCTTGCGACATCATCTGCCCTGAGGCTTCATCGGGAAAGTCCACTAGCTGGTTAGCATCAACCTGGGCGAGTAGACGACGACCCATGCGGCCCGCGTATCCAATTCGCAGCAGCATTGATCCCGGAAGCTGATGCTCGAAGTTGAAGCTCATAATCATCGAGTACGGAGTCTTCAAATTCGGATCGATTGTTTCGTTGAATGCTCCTCCATTTTGTAACCCGTAAGGAGTTCCAGTCGCATCAACGTACGGTTGATAGGGCGGTTTAGGCGTAGGCGGCACAGGAGCAGCCGGAGGCGAATCAAATCGAGGATCATTCTTTAAAGAGCCGCTGGGATCCGTTCCGTCTCCATTGTTCTGTGTAAATCCTTGCTGGAATAGATAAGAGAACTGGACCTGCTGGTACTGAACAGCGCTGATAATCGTGCGGTCATACACGATACCGAAGCTGCCGTTAAAGACAGAGGAGGTATCAAATTTCGGATTCCACGCAAAGGCGATACGAGGCCCAAAATTTTTGGGGTCCCGATTGTAAAGCGCCGGTCCATGGTTTTTAGGCCCGCCGAGCAGATAAGTGATGAACGGAACCGCATTTGGCCCGCTTTGTCCGGCGGCGCTTTGAGCAACGCGTGCCGCCATATAATCGTCGAAACCTGTGGTCTGTACGGTTTCCAGCCCATGCGTTTCATATGGAACTGAGAAATACTGATAGTTAAGGCCGTAGGTCAACGTGAAATTCGGCGTGATTTTCCAACTATCGCTGGCGTAAGCAAGCGTCTGATAGTACTTGTAGTTCAGCCGTGAGCCAGTACCTTGCGCAAGGGGATTACCACTTGCATCGTAATTGACGGTTGTTCCGATAGAGGCTACTCGCCCCAGAGCGGCAGCAAAGGCACTGTCATAGGTGACCTGAGCCGTAGAGCTTGGAGTAAGCAGATTTGCAGGACGGAGCGAAGCATCCAATCCTTGAACTTCTCCGCCTAAACCGATGGCATAGGAGTTGTAATCAAGGATGGTGTTGCTGGTTTCGGTGATCCATTTAAATGTGCCGCCGAGCGAGAGTGAATGCCGGCCAAGAGTCCAACTGAAGTTGTCCTGTATCTGAGGAATGGGAATGTGCCGGCTCTGAGAATTCGACGGGCTGGAGTACGGGTCATCGAGAAGAGTGGTGGTTCCGGTCGCAAACGACAGCTGATTAAAGCCAAGCGGGTTTTGAGGACGCGGGAAGGCCCAGTCCTGCACCGTGGATCCATATGTGAATTGATTGATCTTATTGTTGCTGATCTGCCAATCCATGCCCGCTACATAGGCATAGCTGCGGTCGACAAACTGTGCCGCTGCCGGATCGCCGGGAAATTGCTGCACGCTGTTTACCTGGTTTTCTCTGGCGACTGTGCCACGACCCCAAAGCCTGATTTTGTCTGTCAGGTTGTAGTCTACTTTGCCCACATAAGTGGTTATGTACTGCGGGGCAGGAGCATTGAAGCGAAAATACGCAGTATTGACGCCATCGCCGCCGGTTAAATCATTAGGCGCAGGGTAACGGGTTGTCAGGAGGTTATACACGGCAGGACTTTCGCCGACCCCGGCAGGGTCCAGCGCCTGCACCTGCGCGGGGGTCAGCTGGCTGATGCAGTTTGGCGTTGTGTTCTGCCGACTTGAACCGGTGCATCCGGGATTATTGTTGATGTAGGAAACATTTCCGGAAGCATAGGACGACAAGGGAACGGTTCGATGGACTGCGCTCTGACGCGCAATGCGCGAGTTGTAGTAATCGAAGAAGAAGAATGCGCGATCATGCTTGATGGGACCGCCTAATGATCCGCCGAACTGGTTCTGGACTAATTTGGGAGACCGGATGCCAGCGATGTTGTTGAACCAGTCATTTGCAGTCGTGGAATTGTCACGATGATATTCGTTTACTTGGCCATGCCATTTGTTTGTACCGCTCTTGGTGACAAGCTGGAATTGGCCGCCGCCGCTCGGGCCGCTACCTGCCGTAAAACCGCCTACGGTTCCACGAAACTCCTGTACGGAATCCACGGGAGCGTTAGCAGTAATTGAGCCGAAGTTTCCCGTTGCAAAGTCATTTACATCCAGACCATCGACGGTAACGTTGTTCTGGTCGGTGCGGGCTCCGGTAGTAGCGCCACTCATGGTGACTCCCGGCTCCAGGGTGAAAAGCACCGACGGAGAGAGGCGATTCTGAATCGGCAGCTCGTTTAGCTTCGCTACCTGGACGTTGTTGCCGATGGAGGCGTCTTCCGTGTTAAGCGTTGCTCCCTGGCCTTCCGCGCTTACAGTGATCTCAACCTGCTGCCCGGGAGTCAAACGGGCATTCTGTGTTCCCGTAGTCGCCACGTTTACATATACGTTATTTACCTGATAGGGAGAGAACCCATCGCGAGTGAATACTAATTGGTAACCTGGGCCCGGCGGGATATTTGCTATGTGATAAGAGCCCGCTGAATTGGTTACAGCGTCGAGCTTTACTCCTGTAGCAGGATTTGAGAGAACGACAGTTACATTGGGCACAACCGCACCCGATGGATCAGTAACAACGCCAGTGAGGGTTGCTGTTGTTTGTGCCTGCAGCAAGGCAGCGAACCCCAGGAAGAAAAGAATGGCAGACAAGCGCCGAAACAATGTCAAAATTCACCTCCGGATTGCCAATTGATTGGCAATTCCTGTAATGACTGTGTGGTTTTGGAGAAGATGATTCTGACTTCCGATATGCAATTTGGCTACCAAATAAAAAACCGCTTAAATAGCGGATTTCTGTCCGCGGTATCCATTAAAAACTAATAGTTTTTTGAATAATAATTCTAAAAAATGGATATAAAAAGAATGACTTCTGTGAACAGCAGCGGCGTTGCTGAACGCTCCATATCTGGTATTCGTTGTTGCCGGGAAGTCTGAGCGAAATCCCGGCAACAAATTTTTATTTCCTACTTTGCCTGGTCAGCCCACTTCTTCCACATGGCGGAATCCGCGAGCATCTTGATATAGACACCGCCTACGACAGCACGGGCCTGGAAGCCGACTTGTTTGCCGTCGGTAGTTTCAAACCAGTCGCTGAGAGGAACGCGGGAAGGCGTCTCCATCATGTATTTGTAGAGCGGGTCGGTAAGAGCGATAAAGTCACTCTGCCTGGTGCTGAGTGTCGCGGTCCAGACAATCCAGTCGAGCTTGGTGTAGGTTCTGCGGTTATCGAGCGGCAGGCCGAAGGCGTTCTGATGCTTCAGGTAGAAGGCCACCTCCTGATCGACGATCTGCGGCGAGAAGAGATGCAGGCCGAGCAGGCGATCCCATACGAGGTTGTATTTCTGGCTCCAGCTTCCCTGCTGATCGAAGGCCAGCTTGTAGTGGTCGCCGTCGATAGCCATGGTCTTCCACTTGGCGGCCATACCTTCTGCCAGCTTGCGATATTCGGATGCCTCCTGCTTCTTGTCCAGAAGGTCGGCGAGTTGCGCATAGCTTCCGAGGGCTTCAATCGCCTTGATGGAGAGGTTGGTGTTATGCGCCAGGTGTCCGGCGAAGTCGTCGGTGCTGAGCTGGTTTTCCGGATCGAGGCCCTTTTCCTTGAGATAGTTTGCCCACTTGGTGAGCAGCGGCCAGTACTTCTCCGCGAAGGCCGCCGAGCCCTGTGCGTGCGCGAGAGCATTGGTAAGAATGATGAGATTGCCGCTCTCTTCGACCGGCATCTGATCGTCTTCGGTGCGCTCGCCGCCGCCATAGACCTGCCCGTTAGCCAATGGATAGGTGCCGAGGTCGTGCGGGGCAAAAGGCCAGCGCCAGCGCGAGAGGCTTGCATAAGCGAACATGGGCTCGAGCTGCGCCTGCAGGAGCTTTGGATTCAAGAGCAGGAAGAAAGGCCCGGAGGGATAGGTAATATCCACGGTATCGATGCAACCGTTGCTGAAGTTCTCTTTCGAGAAGAGCATCGGCGTGCCATCCACGTCGGCAACGAGCTTGTGGGCCGCAATGGTCTGCTGATAGGCAAGAGTGGCAAGCTGCGCGTAATGTTCACCACCCTCCTTTGTCAGATCGGAGACAAGCTCCTTGTCGAAGGCTTCGGCTTTGGTGCGCAGGCTGGGCTCGTCGGCTTCAGCTTTCTCCAGCATTTCTGCGGTGGTCATGCCGTTGCGACGCCAGTAGGCGCGCAGCTTGCGGTTGAGATATTCGATGGCGAAGCGATCGTCATACGCAAGCAGGACGCGGCGCGATACCGGGGTACTACTTACGCTGCCAAGATCGAAACGGACGGCGAGCAGCGGCAATCCATGACGGACGGCGCGTGGCTGGTCGAGATCGTCGGTGGCAGGTAATGAGCCGTCTTTGGCAAACTGGCGGCGCGCTTCCCAACTGCCGGCAGCAGTTTCCGTACCCGGCTGCGGGGGCACGGCAACGTAGAGCCAGCCCCAGTCAATTCGCAGATTATCTCCAGACTTGGCCAGCACCGGTTGCTCGTTTGTGCCGACGCGTAGGGCCTGCATGTCGCCAATGCGCTCACGGCCCCAGATAACGGAATCCTGTTCGGTGTTGGTGGCAAGCTGCGAGGTGGCATCAAAGTAGAGTGAGACATTGTGTGCCCGGCTGTCGATCGAGCGCGCTTCCCAGCTTACGTACGTTACCGGACGCGAGAGCACATCGAGATCTGCAGGCAGCGCGGGGGTAAAGAAGGTCAGCGTGAGGTGAATACCTGCATCTTCAAAATCGTAAATTGTACGCGTAGGCCAGATGGCGCGCGAAATCTGCTTCAGCGCCGGAGCTTCGCGGTCTTGCCCCATAAAACGATAGGTTTTTCCATCGATACGCACAAGGCCGGCCATTTGCTGCTCGGTGCCGGTCCAGTGACGCGTGGGGCCGTCGGTCAGATTGTCATTGAACGACCAGACGCTGAAATAAGGATCGTGCAGCACGAGCGGAGTGGTAGGCGTGCGGACTGTAACCGGCTCCTGAGCCTGCAAAGATGTGCAGGAAAAGGCGCATGCAAGCGTAGCTGCGCATAAGCCAAAGGCAGCATGGGAAAGACGGAAATTTTGCATGTACTTTTCTTATCACTCTTTGCGCAAATATGTAAACGCTTCCATTTACTTCGCAATAATTTGCCCGACTTGTGATTCTTGTTGCCATCCTGAGCCCAGCGAAGGACCTGCTCTGTCGGTGGTATCGCTTGAGTGCAATAACCTGGAAAAACAGGTCCCTTTGGCAAGCTCAGGGCAGGCTCTTCCCCTTCGTTCCTCAGGAATGAAGGGGAAGAGGTGCTGGTTAGTGCTTCCCTGCCAGCTGCTGCGCTTGAAGCGTCACTAATCCGCTGAGATCGGCTTTTTCAAGACCGTGGACGCTTTTGTTGAACTCATCCACTTTGCTCGACCAGTTCATGGAGCAGAACTTCGGGCCACACATGGAGCAGAAGGCTGCTTCCTTGTAGTAGTCGTCGGGCAAGGTTTCATCATGCATGGAGCGCGCCGTCTCGGGATCGAGCGAGAGAGCAAACTGCTTCTCCCAATCGAAGGTGTAGCGGGCGTAGCTGATGGCGTCATCACGATCGCGGGCGCCGGGACGGTGGCGGGCAATATCCGCGGCGTGGGCAGCGATCTTGTAGGCAATCATGCCGTCCTTCACGTCTTTCTCGTTGGGAAGGCCGAGGTGCTCCTTGGGCGTGACATAGCAGAGCATGGACGCGCCGTGCCAGCCGATCATGGCTGCGCCGATGGCGGAAGTGATGTGGTCGTAGCCGGGAGCGATGTCGGTGACGAGCGGCCCGAGCGTATAGAAGGGCGCGCCGTAGCAGTATTCCACTTCCTTGTCGACCTGCTCCTTGATCTTGTCGAGCGGCACATGACCGGGGCCTTCAATCATGACCTGCACGTCGCTTTCCCACGCCTTCTTTGTTAATTCGCCGAGAGTCTTCAGTTCGGCGAATTGCGCTTCGTCCGAGGCATCGGCGACACAGCCGGGGCGCAGTCCGTCGCCCAGCGAGAAGCTGACATCGTACTTCGCCATCACCTTTACGATGCGGTCGAAGTGCTCATAGAGGAAGTTCTGCTTGTGGTGGTGCGTCATCCACTGCGCCAGAATCGCGCCACCGCGGCTGACGATGCCAGTGATGCGCTTGGCGACCATCGGCACATATTGAATGAGCACGCCCGCGTGGACGGTGAAGTAATCGACGCCCTGCTGTGCCTGCTCTTCGATGACCTCAAGATAGACGTCGATATTCAGGTCTTCGAGTTTCTTCACGCGGTTCAGCGCCTCATAAATGGGCACAGTCCCGATAGGCACAGGCGAATGGCGCAAAATGGCGTCACGAATTTCGGGGATGTTGCCGCCCGTCGAAAGATCCATGACGGTATCGGCGCCGAACTGCACCGCCATATGCAGCTTGCGCAGCTCTTCGTCAATGTTCGAGGTCACAGCGGAATTGCCGATATTGGCATTCACCTTGCAGCGCGAAGCCACGCCAATGGCCATCGGCTCCAGCTCGGGGTGATTGATGTTGGCCGGAATAATGAGGCGGCCAGCGGCAATTTCATCGCGGAGCAGCTCGGCAGAGACGTTTTCGCGTTTCGCGACGTACTCCATCTCCTCGGTGATCTTGCCCTGGCGCGCGAAATGCATCTGCGAAACATTGGTGTCGCCGGTGCGGGCGGCCTCGGCTTTGCGT
This sequence comes from Alloacidobacterium sp., assembly GCA_035547425.1. Classification (GTDB taxonomy): domain Bacteria; phylum Acidobacteriota; class Terriglobia; order Terriglobales; family Acidobacteriaceae; genus Alloacidobacterium. The sequence continues at coordinate 147,691 of DASZUU010000051.1, forward strand.
TTCTCAACCCATTCCGCTCGAGGCTTCAGTATTTCCCGTGTCGACTGCACATCCGAATCGGTGTGGAGAGTTCCATTGCCATTGCCGCTCATAAATACCCCGTATGGAAAAAGATGGTTTCGTAGTTCGATGCTCGATAAACGCGAGATGAATCCTAAAAGGCGATTATAAACTTTGTTGCGACAGCAATACTGCGGGATGAAAAGCTGCAATCTGCTTGTTGAACGTTTTTCTGAAGGAAAATTCGCCGATACGACCAAGCATCGAAGATCGGGTCAAGTCAGGATGGGCTGAGCGGACAGCCATGTTCCAGACCGTGTATTGAAAGCAACTCTGATTTCGGCGCTTTCAGCTTTGCCGTCTACTCAAACGATACTTTCCGCGAATGGTCAACGAAATTTCTTTCTGACCGACAGATTCTGGTGTAAAAAGGTTTAAATTTTTGGCTTCTTAGATTTCGATCCTGTTGAGGGTAAGAATTCATCCATAAAAGCCCCATCAATCCAAATGGGCATGGCAACTGTAGTGGCAATACTTTTAGGAGTCCAGATGCGATTCATGCGTGCTTTTGCCATTCTTGTAGTGTCTGCATGTTGTCTTCCATTCGCTTTCAGCCAGGCCACCACCTCGCTGCGCGGCCATATCACCGATTCCAGCGGGGCCGTGGTCCCAGGCGCACAGATACAGCTCACTTCTCCTTCAACCGGCATCTCCAGACAAGGGACTTCAGACAGCACGGGCGAGTATGTCTTCCAACAACTAGCCCCGGGAAAATACACGCTTAAAGTGAGTGCGGAAGGGTTTGCGCCCGTTGAAAAACAAGGCATGAATCTGCTCGTAGGTCAGCCGGCGACCGAGGATGTGGCCCTTCCTGTAGCAACGGTGACGCAGCAGGTGACGGTCGATACAAATGTGCAGCCGGTGTTGAATACGACGGATGCGACATTGGGGAATGCTTTTGCCGAGAAGCAAGTGCAGTCGCTGCCGATTGAAGGGCGCAATGTACCGGATTTACTCACGTTGCAACCGGGCGTGACGTACCTTGGGCGCACGGACGATAACAACGGAACGAACGCGGTTGGAAACAACGATCAGGATTCGCGCAGCGGCACGGTGAACGGCGGGCGCAGCGATCAGTCGAATATTACGCTTGACGGCATCGACGTCAATGACATGAACAACGGCTATGCCTTTACCAGTGTGTTACGCGTTACGCAGGATTCTGTCGGCGAATTTCGCGTGACAACCAGCAACCCGGATGCCGCAGAGGGTCGATCATCGGGCGCACAGGTGGGGCTGATTACGCGCAGCGGAACAAACCAGCTTCATGGCGCAGTGTACGAGTACAACCGGAGCAATCTGTTTGAAGCCAATGACTTTTTTAACAAGCAGCAACAGCTTGCAGCCGGCGCACCCAATACACCTCCAAAATTAATTCGCAATGTGTTCGGCGCGGCGGTGGGAGGGCCGATCTGGCGCAATAAAGTTTTCTATTTCCTGAACTATGAAGGGCGGCGTGACACCGAAGGTGAAAGCGTTAACGCGGGCACGGTGCCGCTGGATAGCTTTCGAGCGGGCAATATCAAATATCAGACGGCGAGCGGTTCAATCTACACCCTGACGCCTTCCGATATTCAAGGCATGGATCCTCAGGGCATCGGAAATAATCCTAATATCCTTCAGCTGCTTTCTCAGTATCCGGAAGCGAATGACCCGACTCAGGGCGATACCTACAATACCGCCGGTTTCCGTTTCCCTTATACGGTACACCGCAGCTACAACACGTATATTGCGCGCTTCGACTGGAATATTACGAAGAACGGCAACCATACGATCTTCTGGCGCGGCAATCTTCAGAATGACGATGAGCCGTCGCCTCCCGCCTTTCCCGGCCAGCCGCCATCCAGTTCTACACTGACCAACAGCAAGGGCTTTGCTATCGGATACACGGCGGTATTAACACCGAACCTGGTGAATACGCTTCGCTATGGCCTGACAAGGCAAGGCGTGGATAATGCAGGCATTTCAAAAGACCCGCAGATTTACCTGGCAGCGGTGGCGCAGCCCCAGGCATTTACACGCAGCACCTCCTACATCATTCCCGTCCACAATATTGTGGATGACCTCTCGTGGACCAAGCATGACCATAATTTTCAATTTGGCGTGAACATCCGAATTATTGATGATCAGCGTGCGAGCGATGCAAATTCGTATCCTGACGGGCAGATGAACCAGGGCTGGCTTTCAAACGGTTCTACAGTTGCTGGAAATGGCGGGCCATTCGATCCGCCAACGCATGGATATCCGGACGTGAACCAGGTGTTTGTGAATCAGTACAACGATGCATTGCTTGGACTGGTAGGCATCATTACCGAAGGCGATGCAGTTTACAACTACACCAAGGAAGGCACGGCGCTTCCCCTTGGGACACTGATTAAACGCGATTATCGCTGGAATGAATACGAGTTTTACGCGCAGGATTCGTGGAAGGCGCTGAAAAATCTAACGCTCACCTATGGACTGCGCTGGTCGTTACTGCAATCGCCGGCAGAAACAACCGGCACGCAAGTAGGATTGTGCAAAATGAATGCCGGCACCTGCTCGTCCTATTCGCTGACCGACTATTACAAAGACAGCGCGCAGCAGGCGATCCAGGGCGGCGCAGCCAATGCAATCGGTGAAGTCGGATTTGATTTGAATGGCCGCTATAACAATCGACCGGATTTCTGGAATATGGAGAAGAACGATATTGGGCCAAGACTTGCGCTAGCCTATTCGCCCACTCCGGAAAGCGGCTTCTGGAACAAGCTCTTCGGCAATAACAAGAGCAGCATCCGCGCAGGATATTCGCTTGTCTTCGATCACTTTGGTGCGGCCACGGTGAATACTTTCGACACAACCGGCTCCTATGGATTGTCGAGCAACATCTCGAATCCGGTCGGCTCCGTGAATATTGCCCAGGCTCCACGCTTCACGAACATGACAACGATTCCGGCCAGCGTGCTGCCTGCAGCTCCGGCTGGAGGGTTTCCTGCGGTGCCTGATCCGACGCAGTTCAGCATTAGCTGGGGACTCGATTCAAAAATAAAGACACCGTATTCCCATCTGATTGATTTTTCCATTGCGCGTGAATTGAAGAACGGCTCGTCTCTGGAGATATCGTATGTGGGGCGGCTTGCTCACCGGCTGCTGGCGCAGGAGGATGTGGCAATGCCGATCAACCTAGTGGCAGCGGGCACTCCATATTTCGGCCCAGCCGCTGCTATGGCCAAATTAGCGCGAGCGAAGGTCCCTGTGGAGAGCGTGCAGCCAGTTCCCTATTGGGAGACGTTGTTTGGAAAGCTGGATGGCGCAGACATTGGATGGGGACCGCTTTCTGCCACCCAGAATGTTTACGAACTTTTTCAGCAGAACAAATACAACGAGACATATGCGCTGTATGAGCTCGATGTGCCTGATTCAGAGAGCGGAGCTGGTGTAAACCCGAATGGGACCTACCCATCCTACCGCTTTTATCACGATCAGTATTCGGCGCTATACGCCTGGCGTTCGATTGGATATTCCAACTATCATGCGCTGCAGGTGGTCTACCGCCAACAGTTTGGCGCCGGCTTGCAGGCAGACTTCAACTATACGCTGTCGAAGTCCATGGATATCACCTCTCAGTCAGAACGGTTGAACAGCTCCGGCTCAACAAATTATGCGCAGATCATGAATACCTGGGATCCGAACCAGCTTTATGGGGTTTCTGATTTCGATGCGCGGCACCAGATCAATTCAAACTACATCTGGGAGCTGCCAATCGGACGTGGAAAGCAATTTCTCTCCGGTGCAAGCCGCATCACCGACCTGTTGATCGGCGGATGGCAGACGACAGGCATTATTCGCTGGACCAGCGGGTTTCCCTTCCTGATGAACAATGGCGCGTACTATCCGACAAATTGGGACATTCAGGGATTTGCCACGCAGATTGCTCCCATCCCTTCACGGGCTGCCAGACGCGGCAAATTAACGCAGCGCTTTGCCGATCCACAAGCAGTCTTCAATTCCTTCGACTTTACCTTGCCGGGATATTCGGGAACACGCAATTCGATGCGAGGCGACGGCTACTTCAGCTGGGATACCGGCCTGAATAAATCATTTGCTGTTACGGAACGGGCAAAGCTGCAGCTGCGCTGGGAGATGTTTAACGTAACAAACAGCGTCCGATTCGATTCGCATTCGATCAACGCGACACTCGACAATGCCCCGAATTTTGGGCAGGCGAGAACGCTTCTCACTAACAAGCGCCTGGCCCAGTTTGCGGCGCGCATTGAATTTTAAATTCCATAGAAACAGGCCGATGAAGCGCTGAGAGCCCGAACGATGTGGGCTCCCAGCGTTTTACCTTGCAAGACGATTGTCGATGATGAACTTTTTGCTGCGTTCTCCGGCAATCATCGGGTATGGTGGAGTGCGGATTGAAAACGGTTGCATTGGGGAGATGTATGGATAGACGCGATTTTATGAAGACCAGCGGTACGCTGCTGGCCGGCGCGGCAGTAGGTAAAGGCAAGCTGTTTGCGGAAGAAAACCGGCACAATGGCCGCTTGGTTTTGTCGATGAATCGAGGCTGGCGATATAGCCCGAAGTTCGTTGAGGGCGGGCACGATGCGGATTTTGATGACTCGGGCTTTGATCGAGTGGTAGTGCCGCATACGAATATCAAGCTGCCATGGCACGCATTCGATGACAAGGATTACGAGTTCATTTCGCTCTATCGGCGCAAATTTCGCCTGCCTGCCGAAGCACGCGGCAAGCGCGTGTTTGTGGATTTTGAAGGCGTCATGACTGCCTCGACGGTGTGGATCAACGGCAAGCGGCTCGGCGAATACAAGGGCGGCTATACTCCGTTCTCGTTTGAACTGACGCCGCACATAAATTTTGAGGGCGAAAATGTGCTGGCAGTCGATGTGGATTCCACGGAGCGATCGGATATCCCTCCATTCGGCTATCAGATCGACTATATGACCTTTGGCGGTATCTACCGTGAAGTTTCGCTCCGCATCGTTCCGTCGACTTTTATTGAAAATATCTTTGACCATCCCAAAGATGTATTGAGTGGAAGTCCTTCACTCGATGTCGAATGCTTTGTCCAGCATCTGGAGCCATCGACTGAAGCATTCACCCTGCAGGCTACCTTATTCGACAGCGAGAGAATGGTTGCGAAGGCTTCCGGGAAAGTGCCTGCCTCCGATACGACGGCGGAACCGGCGAGTCACGTCGTTGCGTTCGACAAGTTGAGCGGGATCGAGTTATGGGACCTGCAGAAGCCCAAACTGTACACCGTGAAAGTGCAGTTGCTACGCGGGCAGAATGTGGTGGATGAAGATCACCGCCGCATTGGTTTTCGCGAAGCTCAATTTACCGATCATGGTTTTGAGCTGAACGGCAAAGTTATTAAACTGCGCGGCCTGGATCGACACCAGACGTTTCCATTTGTGGGGCAGGCCATGCCGGGACGCGTGCAGAAGCGCGATGCACATATTCTACGCAGGCAACTGCATTGCAATATCGTGCGCACATCGCATTATCCGCAATCGCGGCACTTTCTGGATGCGTGCGATGAGTACGGATTGCTTGTGCTGGAGGAGATCCCAGGCTGGCAGCATATCGGAGATAAGGCGTGGCAGGACATCTCGGTTGATAATGTCAGCCGCATGATCCGGCGGGACTGGAACCATCCTTCGATTATCTTGTGGGGCGTGCGTATCAATGAATCGCGGGATAACCATGATTTTTATACGCGCACAAACGCCATGGCACATAAGCTCGACCCGACGCGGCAGACAGGCGGCATCCGCTACTTCCAGGAATCGGAGTTTCTGGAGGACGTTTTCACGATGAATGATTTTGGATGGCCTTTACTGCCACCGAATCATCCCCGCTATTTGAATACGGAATTTGTGGGGCATACCTATCCGGTGAAGACCACGGATGACGATGAACGTCACCGCGAACACACGATTCGCCATGCACGGATTCATAATCAGCTGGCGTCGAATCCGCAGTATTCCGGCGGCATTGGCTGGTGCGCGTTTGATTACAACACGCATTCCGACTTTGGCGCAGGCGATCGCATCTGCTATCACGGCGTCACCGATATTTTCAGAGAGCCGAAGCCTGCGGCAGGCTTCTATAAGTCGCAATGCGATCCGGAAGAAGAGATCGTGCTGGAACCTGCATTTCACTGGGCGCAGAGCGACGAAGCTGTCCACTTCACGATTGCGATGATTTGCTCCAACTGCGACCACCTGAAGTTCTCGGTAAAAAATGGCGATGCATGGAAGCTGCTGGCCGAGATCGATCCCGATCGCGAACAGTTCGGGCATTTGCAATATCCTCCGTTCAGCCTAGATTTAACGAAGCAGCGATGGGAATGGGGCGATCTGCGAATCGATGGCTATCTAAAAGGCAAACAGGTTATTTCTAAAACGTATTCCGGGCGCGGCGTGGATCAGAAATTTGCGATCGCTGCCGATGATCATGAGATCTTCGGCGATGGCGCGGATACGACTCGCGTTGTGTTGCGGGTTACAGATGAATTCGGCGCGATACGTCCGTATGCGAATGATCCGATTATTCTGACGCTGGAGGGGCCGGCAGAGTTGATTGGCGATAATCCTTTTGGGCTGATCGGCGGAACTGGCGCGGTGTGGATACGCGCCAAGGAAGAGGCCGGAACAGTGCGGCTGACGGCAAAACATCCACGCCTGGGAAGCCGGACTGTGGAGATTGCGGTTCGACAGGCTGAGGGAGAAACGATCTAAATTAAAAAAGCGCAGCGAAATTCCGCTGCGCTTTTCTCTAAGCACGCCCTTTGTGGATGATCGTATAGTGATAATCTCTCGACTTAAAGACGTGATTTAGATAGGTGCCTTTCGAGTCTGCCGCCATAAAGGCGTCGTATTCTTCCTCGGGCACACGGAAGTAGCGGTATACGTCGCCGCTGTCGCGGAATTCGATTTCCAACGTGCGGCGGCCCGGCTCATATCCAATAGATGCGATGCTGGTTGAGCTTACCGCCACTCGTTTCATTGTTTAGATATGGCAACTGGCAAGGCCGCGCTTTTCGAGATATTTCTGGTGATAATCTTCCGCTCTCCAGAAAGTCTGTGCGGGCACAACCTGCGTCACGATGGGTTTCGGAAACTTTTTTTCGGCTGTCAGCTTTTCGATGACACGCTTTGCGGCGGCTTCCTGCTCAGGTGAATGATAGAAGATGACTGAGCGATACTGCGTGCCCCAGTCCGGTCCCTGGCGATTCAGCGTTGTCGGATCATGGAGCGCGAAAAAGGCTTCCAGCAGTCTTTCGTAGCTCACTTTTTCCGGGTCGAAGGTCAGCTCGACCACTTCGGCGTGACCGGTTGCGTCCGTGCATACATCCTTGTAAGTGGGGTTGTCGAGCTTGCCGCCTTCGTATCCGACGGCGGTTTCCAAAACACCCGGGATACGGCCAAACTCTACTTCGACTCCCCAGAAGCAGCCCGCTCCAAATGTCGCTTTTTCCATAAATATTCCTTTCGGTGCAATATTAGATGTCGAAACAGACCATTTGGCATCAGTTCAGGCGAATCCTGGACGCATGGGCTGCCAGTATCTCTGCGACTTCCGTGTGCCCACGCTCCCGGGCATAATCGAGCGGCGATTTTCCTTGATCGCAGTACTGATCGAGGCGCGCTCCATGTTTCAGCAGCAGTAATACCCAGTCCTTCTTGCCGGAGGCGGCGGCCTGCAGCAAAGGAGTATAGCCGCCGTGTTGGACAGCATTCACATCGGCTCCTGCTTCGATAAGCGCAAGCACGGTTTCGATAGAGCTGTTGAGCGCGACACAGGCATGCAAAGGCTGGTTGCGCAGGGGATTATGCGAAAACTGATGAACGTGCGCCCCATGTTCCAAAAGCAGCGTGACTGTCTCGCCATTGGAGAAAGCTGCAGCCAGATGAAGCGGCGTCCAACCGTCGGGGGAAATCGCTCGCGCAGACATGGCATCGGCAGCAATGAGTTGGTGCAGCCGGGCGCAGTTACCAACGGCAGCAGCCTCGAAGATATCCAGTTCTTTGAGATGCGTCAGCAGAAAATCGCGGATGATCGCTTGTTGCGTGTAGACAGAAAGCATAAGCGCCGATATGCCCTGCGCGTCCCGCGATTGTGCCAGCGATGGATGCTCCCCGACTGCTTCGGCAATTTCGGCTGTCTTTCCCTGACGGATAAGGTCGAAGAAGTGCTGGCTCATGCGGCGAGTATAGCTCTGTTCGCATAAGTTTTGGGGCAGATCAGGCGCCGGGTTCTGCAGTAGAATAATCGCAGCCATGAAAAGCAAAAATCAGGGCACACGCATCGGCATTGCCATTGTGATTGTTCTGGGCACAATCATCTATCTCGCCATCAGCGCGGCGCAGGCCAACAAGAGCTACTATGTCACTATCCAGGAGCTGCAAGGGATGGGCAACAAGGCGTATACGCGCCATCTTCGTGTTGCCGGTAACGTGCAGCCCGGGTCTATTGAGCGCAAAGGCATGGGCGCAAATTTCGTTCTGGTAGAGAATACGCGCACGCTGCGGGTGACGTATCAGGGCGATGAGCCGCCGCCGGATACCTTCAAGGACAACTCGCAGGCGCTGGCGATCGGCACATTTGGGCGCGATGGTGTTTTCCATGCCACGCAGCTTCAGGCCAAGTGCGCTTCGAAGTATGCTCCTGCGCAGCCGGGACAAAACACGGCGGCGACGCAGGCTTCCGGGACAGCTGCAGCGGTTCCCTTATCAAAGTAACATTGCGATTCCCCGATACTGTCATCCCCCACTTCGCTTCACTCAGCGCCAGGATGGCAGGTGCTTCTTTATCATCGGAGAGTGGATATTCACATAATCGGCTCGCATGCCCACCGCACAGCTTAAAGACATTTCGAAGCTCTATGGAACCTTCGCGGCCTTGCGCAAAGTATCGCTTACGCTGGAAGCGGGCCGCTGTTATGTGTTGCTGGGAGAAAACGGCGCAGGCAAATCGACGCTGCTGCGGGTGCTGGCAGGACTTTTACGCCCGACCTATGGCTCGATTCAGGTTTTAGGCACAACGCCGGAAGAGGCGCGGGAGCGTGTTGGCTATATGAGCCATGCACCGATGCTTTACGACGAATACACCGGCATGGAAAACCTGCGCTACTTCGCCGATCTTTATCGCACGCAAACATGCCTTGCTCCGGAAGAAGCATTGTGTTCCGTCGGGCTCGATCCTGCTCTCGCACGGCCCGTGGGGCAGTATTCCCAGGGCATGCGGCAGCGGGCATCGTTGGCGCGTGTGCTGCTTTCTCAGCCGCAGTTGCTGTTGCTGGACGAGCCTTTCTCGAACATGGATATCGGCAGCGCTCACCAGATGCTCGATATGTTGGCAAGGCTGAAGGCGGAAGGGCGAACGATTGTGCTGACCACGCACCAACGCGAACTGGCAGAGCCACTGGCCGATGCCCTGATTACACTGGTGGCTGGAAGTATCAACACCGTCACGCCGAGAGAATCCAGATGAAAACCAACGCCGCCCGTTATCTCGACTCTCTCGGCATCCATTACGAACTACGCGAGTACGCGCTCGACACGGAAGATTTTTCCGCTATCCTTGTTGCGGAAAAGATCGGCCTGCCACCGGAGCAGGTTTTCAAAACGCTGCTCTGTGTTACCAGCGACAAGGAACATGTCTTCGCTGTTGTTCCGGGCAATGCCGAGCTGGACTTCAAAAAGCTCGCACTCGCGGCAGGAGCGCGCAAAGCTGAGATGGTTTCGCTCAAAGATATCCAACCTCTCACCGGATATATTCGCGGAGGCGTGACGGTCTTTGGAGCGAAAAAGGACTTCTCTGTTTACGCGGATGAGACGCTGGAGCTCTTCGATGTGATTTCGGTTTCGGCCGGTGTGCGGGGCACGCAGATGATTCTTTCCCCTGCAGATTACATCCGCGCTTCGCAGGCTACGCTGGCAGACCTTACCAAAGCAGGCTCGCAATGAAGCGGCCTTACGTACTCACGCACCTGCTTAAGGATATTCGCATCGAATGGCGTTCCAAAGACGCCATCAACTCGATGCTCTTTTTTGCGCTGCTTGTTGTTGTGCTCTTCAGCCTTGCGTTCGATCCGACACGCGAATCCGCGCGCCAGATTGCGGGCGGCATTCTGTGCGTGGCGACGATGTTCGCTTCTGTCTCCGCGCTGAACCAGGCATGGGCGCGCGAGCTGCGCCATCAGGTGCTCGACGCGCAGCGGATGACACCGGCCCCGGCATCTTCGCTTTTTCTCGGCAAAGTGCTGGCGAATTTTCTGTTTGTCTCGATTGTCGAAATTATCCTTACGCCGGTCTTCATCATCTTTTACAACCTGCATGCGTTGGGCAACGGCTGGCTGCTGGCTCTCGTGTTGCCGCTTGGGACATGGGCTCTGGTTGTCAACGGAACCTTCTTCGCAGCGCTCTCTATTCGTACGCGCAATCGCGAATTGCTGCTGCCGCTGATTCTCTTCCCCTTGTTTATTCCCGCTTTGTTGGGAATGGTGCTGGCTTCGAGCTATATCCTTACCGGCGAGCAGGAGCCCGGCCTGTGGATTAAGCTGCTCGCAGGCTATGACGTGATCTACACGACCATCTGCTTGCTGCTGTTTGAGATTGTGCTGCACGCCGAGTAAAAACCCTTCGTCCGAGCAGTGAAATATCTACAGGCTTGGTTCCTGATACAGTCCCACCACGTTTCCGGCTGGATCGCGAAAGCGCGCTGTAATCTCCGGCGCATCGGCTCCAATTGGTTGCACGACCTCCCCGCCGTTTTCGATGATAGATTGGATCGTTTTCTCTACTGAATCCACCATTACATAGATCATGAATCCGGGATGCGAGGCTGGAGATCTTCCCAGCACCCACACTCCACTCACCTCACCCACACCGTCGTCAAAGGCTGTTGCGCCATCACCGCGCGTCCGGGTCTGCCAGCCAAAAACGCGGCTGTAAAAATCGGCTGAACGAGCAATATCAGTTGCGGGAATCTCGATATAACAAATCTTCCCATTCTTAAGTGTGGGCGGCATGTGGACTCCTTCGCGAAATGAGCTGTCGATTCAATCTACGCCATAGGCTGTTACATTAAAAGAAAGACCCATGTTCTATCCCACAGATGACCTTCGCATAAAGTCGACGAAAGTCGTACTACCCCCGGTTTTTCTTGAAGAAGAGCTGCCGATTACCGAGCAGGCTTCCGCCACCGTATTTCAGGCGCGTAACGAAATTATTAAAATTCTCAATGGTGAGGATCGCCGTCTCGCCATCGTGGTCGGCCCCTGCTCCATTCATGACCCCAAGGCAGCGCGTGAATACGCCGGACTGCTTAAGAACGCCGCCCCGGAGTTTGCCGATGAGCTGATGCTCATTATGCGCGTGTATTTTGAAAAACCGCGCACCACGCTGGGCTGGAAGGGTCTCATCAACGATCCATTTCTTGACGAGTCCTTCCGTATCAATGATGGCCTGCGTATGGCTCGGCATCTGCTGCTCGATCTGGCGGAGATGGGTGTGCCCGCCGGAACTGAATTTTTAGACATGATCTCGCCGCAATACATGGCCGAGCTCGTCAGCTGGGGAGCCATTGGCGCGCGCACCACAGAGAGCCAGGGCCATCGCCAGCTTGCCTCCGGCCTTTCATGCCCGGTGGGGTTCAAAAACGGGACATCCGGCAATGTGCAGATTGCCATCGAGGCTATTGTCTCTGCCGGGCATCCGCACACGTTTCTTGGCCACTCAAAGAATGGGCAATCGTCCATTCTTTTCACCGCCGGCAATCCCGATTGCCACATCATTCTGCGCGGTGGTCGACAGACGACGAACTATGATGCGGCGTCGGTTGCTTCAACAGCAGAGCAAATGGAAAAAGCAGGCATAAAACCGCGCATCATGATCGATTGCAGTCATGCCAACAGCGGCAAAGACCATAAGAAGCAAGGCGCAGTCTGCCGTAATGTTGCCGAACAGGTAGCCGCAGGCGATCGCCGCATCATGGGTGTCATGCTTGAGAGCAATCTGGTAGCGGGCGCGCAGAGCCTGACGATTGGCAAAACACCGGTATATGGCCAAAGCATTACCGATGCCTGCATCGACTGGAACGAAACTTACGGATTGCTGAAGGAATTAGCCGCTGCAGTTCGCGCTGCGCGCTAAATTTGATTGCCTGCCTGGGCGCAGCGAGGATTTTTTATCCATGCTGCGTCCGGAATCAAGGCGACATCTAAAACCGCGGTCTATGTTGTGGTGAGTAAAATTGGGAATTCCCTGCCACTGAGATTGAAAGTTAGATTTCAGATAAAACTAAAAGTGCAACATTCACAATATCGCTTAACTTATTAAAATAATTAGGATAAATAATCGATATTGTTCTACTAGAAACATTGGGAATTAGCTGTACCCGCCGCCAACAAAATGGACAATTTCCAATTTGTCGCCTGCATGAAGCAGCGTTTCCGCCCATGAAGAACGGGGCACGATTTCGCCATTGTGTTCGATGGCGACGCGATCATTTTTCAGGCCCAGTTGCGCGACCAGATCGGCAACAGTTGCGGAGGCAGAGAGGGCAGTGAAATTTTTCGAGTGGCCGTTGATAACAAGCTGCATAGCCTGAGCGTATCAAAAGCTGTCGTTCAGCGCAGATGATGCCAAATCTCCCATGCGCCGAAAATTACTCCCCAGAAAACCAGATTGAACAGCATGGCAAAAGCAAGCCCGCGCATGCACCCGAGGCCGTCATCGTGCGCAATGGTATTCAGGGGTGGTTCCGTCCTGGATACGAGCGACAGTCGCTTTCCATGTGCGGAAGGCAAAGAGTGACTGAAAGTGCTCATGGCTCTCCTCTCACGGGGAGTGTATCGGCGAAGGGCGCGCCGCTCTTCAAAGAGTGTGCGTAGAGCAACAATCTTGTTCCAATTTGGAACAACAATTCTGTTTTAAGAATCGTGACAAAAATATGCTTAAATGCCAAAATTTGATCGCAAATGGGGAATATTTTTCCTCAAACAGCGCAGGATTTACTCTTCCCTTCCTTGACGACAACAGCAACCAGAAACTACTCTCTGAAGAGAGGCTTAGGCGATAAAACGCTTAAGCAGTGAGACTAGAATGCAGGGCGCAAATTATTTCTGGAATTACGTACCGCTGTTGCTACAAATTCTTGCTGCGGCAGGACTTGGTCTGGGAATGGTCACGGCCTCATGGTTCATCGGCCGCCATCGCAATACGAAGGCGAAGCTCGATGCCTATGAGTGCGGCGTTCCTGTAGAGGGCGATGCAAAAGGGCGCTTTTCCGTGCGCTTTTACATGGTCGCCATGCTCTTCATTCTGTTTGACGTAGAAGCCGTGTTTATGTTGCCGTGGGCAGTCATTTATCGGGAGCTGCCGAAAATCGTCGGCTCACGCCTGTTCGGCTTCTGGGAGATGCTGGTTTATCTTGGCTTTGTGCTGGTCGGCTTCTTCTATATCTGGAAAAAAGGCATTCTCGATTGGTCTACCGATAAGGGTGATCTCTAGCTCTTCGACAGAACATTTTTGACCAGAGCCTACTCAGGCTCGCTGCAAAGTAAGGACTCGATGGACTCAGCTGTTCAAGGGAAAGATGCTGTTCTAGCGGCCCTGCCCGATAACCGGGCGCTCGCTTCCCTCCTTCAATGGAACGCCGATGCTGTTCTCGACGCAAAATATGCTCTTGAAGAACTGACGGTAACGATTGCCCGCGATGAGATTCGCGGCGCCTGTCAGGCGGTTAAAGCCGCCGGCTACAATTTTCTTGAAGATGTCACCTGCGTGGATTGGTATCCCAGTGAGCCGCGCTTCCAGGTTACCTATCACATCCTTTCGCACCGCCTGAAAGATCGTGTTCGGCTCATTTCTCCGGTTGAAAGTATCGATCCTTCTATCGACAGCATTACTTCCATCTGGCCTTCAGCCAACTTTTATGAGCGCGAGGTGTGGGACCTCTTCGGCGTGCGCTTCCACGGTCATCCGGAACTGCGTCGCATCATGATGCCGGAGGAGTGGGAAGGCCATCCGCTGCGCAAGGACTATCCTGTGGAGGGGTACCGCTAATGCCACAAGCCCCTGATCTGGCGAAATTCGTTGATACCACGACGCTGCTTAAAGCGCGTCCCGAGGAAGGCTCAAAGGACCGCACCATGGTCCTCAACATGGGGCCACAGCACCCGTCGACGCACGGTGTTCTTCGCCTGGTAATCGAGATCGATGGCGAAACAGTGCTGAAGGTGGTTCCGGATATCGGATACCTGCATACCGGCATCGAGAAGACCTGCGAGGCAAAGTTTTATCAGCAGGTAGTTCCGATGACGGACCGCATCGACTACCTATGCCCGATGACCAATAACCTGGCTTATTGCCTGGCCATCGAAAAGCTGCTGCAGCTGGAAATTCCGGAGCGCGCACAGTGGATTCGCGTGCTGCTGAATGAGTTGACCCGGCTCAATTCACACCTGGTGTGGCTGGGCACGCACGCCATGGATATTGGCGCTCTGACCGTCTTTCTTTACTGTTTCCGCGAGCGTGAAGAGATTCTGCGTATCTTCGAGCATGTCTCAGGGCAGCGCATGATGACCTCGTACTTCCGCGTGGGTGGATTGTCGCTGGAGCCGCCGCTGGATTTCTTCGATCGCGTGCGCGCCTTCATCAAGCGGATGCCGGAGCGCATCGATCAGTACGAGAACCTGTTGACAGGCAATCCGATCTTCGTGAACCGCCTGAAAGGCGTTGGCTACCTGAGCGCGGAAGATGCGATTGCTTTAGGTGTGACCGGACCGCCGCTGCGGGCTTCGGGCGTGGACTGGGATTTGCGGCGCGATATGCCCTATTCCAGCTATGAAAAATTCAAGTTCAATGTGCCTGTTTCCACCGACGGCGATGTGTGGGCGCGGTATATCGTCCGCATTCAGGAAATGCGCGAATCGGTGAAGATCGTGGAGCAGGCGCTGGAAGGCATGCCGGAAGGCCGCATTACGGCGGATGCTCCGAAGGTGGTTCTGCCGGACCGGGAAAAGATGAAGACCCAGATGGAGTCGCTCATCTACCACTTCAAGATTGTGACCGAAGGCTTTACGGTTCCTGCCGGGCAGGTGTACCAGGCGGTCGAATCGCCGCGCGGCGAGATGGGCTACTTCGCGGTGAGCGATGGAACGGCTAAGCCGTACCGCGTTCATATGCGAAATCCCTCGTTTGCAACATTGCAGGCACTGCAGACGATGTGCGCAGGGCGGTTAATTGCGGACGTGGTCGCGGTCATCGGCTCGATTGACATTGTTCTGGGAGAGATTGACCGGTGAGCGATGCTGGCACCGGCGATCCGCGGATTTTTGCAGAGCTTTGGATTTCATTTGTTTCTCTTGTGCGCTCGTATGTGGCAGCGCATGACTTGGGGAGGATTGAAGGTCACGCCTTTACCGATGATGGAGACGATGGCAGGCTGACAATCCGGGAAGAGAAAAAAATTCTGGTCATTGAATTTGACGCGCAGACGGGCGCGGGCCAGTGGACAATATATGAGGACGAGCCGGGACCGGAGCGTCAGTTGAGCAGCGGCGGGTTCCGCATCGGGACTGACAGTCTGGTGAGCTTCAGCGACCGTCGTGGAGCGGTTGAGCTGGAAATTGCAGCGGAAGCGTTTACGGCGAAGATTTTCGATCAGGATTAAAACGGCAGATCCCTCCGCTTCGCGCTCAAGCGCTCCGGTCGGGATGACAAATGTTAGAGGATTGGCATGAGCACTTCTGCAACAACGATTTTTTCACCGGAAACAGCGGCTCGATTTGACCGTCTGGTCACGCTCTATCCGGTTAAGCGCTCGGCGCTTATTCCCATGCTGCTCTACGCGCAGGACGAGATTGGCTATATTTCCGATGAAGTAGTGGCCGAGATTGCGCAGCGCATCGGCATTACAGAGCTTGATGTGCGCAACGTGCTCAGTTACTACTCGATGCTGCGGACCAAGCCTGCGGGCAAGTACAACGTGCAGGTTTGCACGAACATCTCCTGCATGCTGCGCGATGGATACGGCATCCTCGAGCACTGCAAGAAGCGGCTCGGTATCGGCCATAAGGAAGTGACTCCGGACGGGCTGTTTTCACTGGAAGAGGTTGAGTGCATCGGAGCCTGCTGCTGGGCGCCTGCCGTGCAGATCAACTACGACTTTTACGATGAATTGACCCCGGAGAAGATGGACCAGATTCTTGATGATTACCAAGCCGGACGCGGAAAGGAGACGGTCTAATGCCCAGGCTCGTTTCCCATCCTGATGAAGTCAAGATCATTTCGCGCCGTTTTGGACAGGGCGCTACCGACATCGACAAATATATTGAGCTGGACGGCTACAAGGCTGTACAGACTGCGATCGAGAAGGGCGCCGACTGGATCATTGCCGAGATGAAGGCCTCGGGGCTGCGCGGTCGAGGCGGAGCCGGCTTCCCTACCGGTATGAAGTGGTCGTTTGTGCCGAAGCAGTCGGAACGGCCCAAGTATGTGCTTGTGAACGGCGACGAGAGTGAGCCGGGCACCTGCAAGGACCACGTTATTTTCCTGCACGATCCCCATGCCGTGGTTGAAGGCACGATGATTGCCGGACTTGCGATTGGCGCGAAGATGGGCTTCATCTACCTGCGCGGCGAGTATCGCTACCTACTGAAGATCATGGAAAAGGCAGTTGCCGATGCTTATGCCAAGGGCTTTCTCGGCAAGAACATTTTCGGCTCGGGCATCGACTTTGACATCGTGACGCAGACCGGTGCCGGCGCTTATGAAGTAGGCGAAGAGTCTGCGCTGATGGAATCGCTTGAAGGCAAGCGCGGCGTGCCGCGCATCAAACCGCCGTTCCCTGCCGTGGTCGGCCTGTATGGCGGTCCGACGGTCATCAACAATGCGGAGACGATTGCCAGCGTACCGCACATTCTGCTGATGGGTGGCGAGGCTTACGCCAAGGTTGGCTCGGAACGCAATGGCGGAACGCGCCTGTTCGGCATCAGCGGCCATGTGGAGCGACCCGGCGTGTATGAGCTGCCGATGGGTTACAACCTGAAAAAAGCGATTTATGAAGTTGCCGGTGGTATTCGCGGCGGACGCGGGCTGAAGGCTGTGGTTCCGGGCGGTTCGTCGACGCCTGTACTGAAACCGGAAGAGATTGATGTGGGCCTCGACTTCGACCAGATGGGCAAAGCAGGTACGATGCTTGGCTCGGGTGGAATTGTCGTGATTGACGACCAGACCTGCATGGTGGAGTTCGCGCTGCGCACCATCAAGTTTTACCAGCACGAGAGCTGCGGCTGGTGCATCCCCTGCCGCGAAGGCACCGACTGGCTGAAGAAGACAATTGGCCGCGTGCATGCCGGCGGCGGTGTGGATAAGGATCTGGACAACATTCGCTACCTTGCCGAGAACATGATGGGCCGCACCTTCTGTCCGCTTGGCGACGCGGCGGCAATGCCGACGATTGGATTTATCAAGAAGTTCCGCAACGAGTTTGAAGACCACTTGAACGGCAAACCTTGCCCGTATGCGCATACGGAAGAACCGGCGCTGGTATAGAGGATCAGGAAGAAATGGCTGACGTAACGTTTACAGTCGATGGCAAAAAGCTGACCGCGCCCGCCGGGACGCTGTTGATTGATGCCTGCAAAGCGGCCGGCATCGAGATTCCGGCGTTCTGCTACTATCCGAACCTGTCGCTGCAGGCGGCATGTCGCATGTGCGTGGTGCGCATCGAGAAGATGCCGAAGCTGCAGACGGCCTGCACCACTCCGGTTGCTGAAGGCATGGTGGTTCAGACCGAGACGGACGAGATCAAGCAGGCACGCAAAGCAACGATTGAGTTGCTGCTTGGCAATCATCCGCTGGACTGCCCGGTATGCGATGCAGGCGGCGAGTGCGAACTGCAGGACATGACCTTTAAGTACGGCGCTGCAGAATCAAAGTACATCGAGATCAAACAGCATCGGGAAGAGCAGCAGTGGTCGCCGGTCGTCTACTTTGACCGTCCGCGCTGCATTCTTTGCTATCGCTGCGTGCGCGTCTGCGGCGAAGGCATGGATGTGTGGGCGCTCGGTATTCAGAACCGCGGCGTGAGCGCTGTGATCGCTCCGAATGGCCAGGATCATCTGAACTGCGAAGAGTGCGGCATGTGCATCGATCTGTGCCCGGTCGGCGCATTGACCTCCGGTACATATCGTTATAAGACGCGGCCGTGGGAGATGAACCACGTCGCCACCATCTGCACGCACTGCGGCGATGGCTGCAAGACAACGCTGGGTGTGCGCCGCGTGAATGACGGGTCGGAAATTGTGCGCGGCGATAACCGCGACAAGAGCGGCATCAATGGCGATTTTCTCTGCAACAAGGGCCGCTACGCTTTTGATTTCGCCAACCGCACGGATCGATTGACGAAGCCGCTGGTTCGCCAGTCTGACGGTAAGCTTGCCGAAGTGAGCTGGGACCATGCGCTTGACTTTGCGGCCAAGAAGCTGCGCGAAATTCGCGAGGCAAAGGGCGGGCAATCGATTGGTGTGATTGGTTCCAACCGTACCACCAACGAAGAAAACTACCTGCTGCAGAAGTTTGCGCGTACGATTCTCGGCACAAATAATATCGATCATCACCGCACTGCGGATTATGTTGCATTTGCGGCTGCGCTTGCCGATAAATCCGGCCATACAGCCGGCTTGCGCGATACCGGATCGGCTCCTGCAATTCTGTTGCTTGGAAATAATCCGACCGATCAGCACCCGGCTCTGGCATGGAATCTGCGCTCGAATGTGCGCCTGAATCGTTCGCGCTTGTACGTTGCGAATCATGCAGAGATTAAGCTGCGCCGGCAGGCAAAATCGTTCCTGGAAATTCCGCAGGATGGATACGCTTCGCTGATTCAGTATCTGGCGGGCAATGACGGCGCGATTGCCGCAAATGACAATGCTGCGGCCTTCCGCGATGCGATTCGCAAGGAAGAATCTCTGCTGATTATCTTCGGTTCGGAGTATCGCGGACGCGATATTCAGGCGCTGGTTGATTTCGGCCTTTCGCTGCCGAATACGAAGTTTGCGGCATTGGGCGATTATGTTAACTCGCGCGGCGCTGCCGATATGGGCCTCCTGCCCGATCTGCTGCCGGGCTATGTTCCGGTAACAAAGGCGGAACACTTTACGGACGAATATGGCGCAGCACTTCCGACCGCACCCGGACTCGATCTGCTGCAGATGTTCGATGCGGCCCAGCGCGGCGATCTGTCGGCATTGTATGTGGTGGGGTCAAACCCGGTGGCACGTTTCGGCGTCGATCCGGACGCGCTCAAACATACCTTCCTTGTCGTGCAGGACATGTTCCTGACAGAGACAGCACAGCTTGCCGATGTCGTCTTCCCTGCTGCAAACCTTTATGAGAAGGCCGGCACTGTGACCAATACATACGGCGATATTCAGTTAGTGAAGAAGGCAGCTGACAAGGCCGGTGTTCGCACAGACTTTGAATTGATCGTGCGGCTTGCAGATCGCATGGGGGCTGATCCGAAGAAGCTGGTTCCTTTTGGAAAAGGCACCTTTGCGGATATGGGACAGTCTCGCGGCGCGCAGTCCGGCGAGGCGGATC
Organism: Alloacidobacterium sp.; assembly: GCA_035547425.1. Taxonomy (GTDB): domain Bacteria; phylum Acidobacteriota; class Terriglobia; order Terriglobales; family Acidobacteriaceae; genus Alloacidobacterium. Next base: position 167,373 of record DASZUU010000051.1, read on the forward strand.
GTCATGCAGTCTGGCTCGCTGCAAATCATCTGGAACCAAAGCTCAGCCCGTTCGATCCGTTTGCGACGCTCGATGAGATTCAGCGCCTTGTACCCAGCTATCAGGTATCGCGTCTGGAGCTGCTTACGGGAACGGATCAGCCGGAGAAATTTGGCTTGGTGCAGATTCAGCCTGCGACTGGAAGGCGCGACCTGGTTCTGCCTGCGGACGACAGTCTCTTTACCTCAGGAACACTTGGACGCTACAGCGGCATGTTGAAGGACATTGTCGAATCGCATACTACACCCAACCCCGCGGAAACAGCGGCGGATTAGAAACTTTTTGGAAGGCCCGATGGAAGTCAGTATCTGGATCTTTTTACTGTTAAGCGTGCTGAAGGTTGCCGTCGTGACGGTGATTCTTCTAACGGCCGTCGCTTATACGGTGCTGCTGGAGCGCAAGGTTGTGGGTCGTATTCAGAATCGGTGGGGGCCCAGCCGTGTCGGTCCTTTTGGACTGCTGCAGCCGCTGGCCGACGGATTGAAGCTCTTCCTCAAGGAAGACCTGATGCCGACCAATGTGTATCGGCCGCTTTATATCCTGGCTCCGCTCATTGCGCTGACATGCGCCTTGATTTCGATCTCGGTTGTGCCTTTCGGCAAGGAGATTTACTACAAGGGCGTCGATCTCTTCCAGATTGCCGATCTCAATATCGGGCTGCTGGTGATTCTCGGCATCACCTCAATCGGCGTATACGGAATCGCGCTTTCCGGCTGGTCGTCGAATAATAAATATTCTCTGTTGGGCGCTCTGCGCGCAAGCGCGCAGCTTATCAGCTATGAGTTGGCTCTGGGGCTTTCGCTGGTTGGTGTGGTTCTGCGGGCAGGCTCTTTGCGGCTGCGCGACATCGTTGATGTGCAGGCAACGCATGGGCTGCTTTCCTGGAATGTCTTTGGCGGGCTGCAGTTTGTCGCCTTCTTTATTTATCTGATGGCGGCCTATGCCGAAACTAACCGCGCTCCTTTCGATCTTCCGGAGGCGGAAAGCGAATTGACTGCCGGGTATCACACCGAATACAGCTCGATGAAGTTCGCGATGTTCTTTATGGCGGAATATGCCAACATGATTACGGTCAGCTGCGTCGCGACGCTGCTCTTTCTGGGCGGCTGGTCGAGCCCATTCGGAAACCTGTTGCCGGCCTGGGGCGGACCCATTGTGCAGGCACTGCTGCCGGTCTTCTGGTTTGTGGCAAAGGTCTTCTTCTTCCTGTTCTTGTACATCTGGGTGCGCGGCACGCTACCGCGTTTCCGCTATGACCAGTTGATGGGTTTCGGCTGGAAGTTTTTGTTACCGGTTGCGATTGCGAATATTATTGCGACGAGCCTGTGGCTGGCTTTTCGCGCTGGATAGTTCCAACAACTAGCTTCTTTACGGTTTTACTTTTACGAGCATGCACTTAGTCCTGTTCTTCATCTTCGGCGTGTTGTGCGTAGCAGGGGCATTAAACCTCCTTCTGCAACGCCACCCCATCAACAGCGCATTGTCGCTGATTGTGGTGATGACATCACTCGCCGTGTTGTATCTGCTGCTTGGAGCTGAATTTCTGGCTGCGGCGCAGGTCATTGTTTATTCTGGCGCCATCATGGTGCTCTTTACCTTCGTCATCATGCTTTTGAATGCCGGCGAAGAAGAACGCACACACGGCAGCAAGGCCGCCTATATGGTCGGAATTCCCGGCGCAGCTGCGGTGCTGGGCATTCTCGCCTATGTTTTCCTGAAGCAACGCGGCAATCTCGGCGTGGCGACCCTGGGCAGCTATCTTGTCACAACGCATGATTTGAGCCGTCTTCTCTTCCGCGACCTGTTGTTGCCGTTTGAAGTCACTTCGGTACTGATTCTGGTGGCTATCCTCGGCGCGGTTGCGCTGGCGAGAAAGGAGCACTGAGCATTATGGCTGTTCCCATCGCCTATTACCTGGTGTTGAGCGCGATTCTGTTCTCGATTGGTGTAGCGGCGTTCCTTATCAAGCGCAACATCATTACGATCTTCATGTCGATCGAGTTGATGTTGAATGCAGTCAATCTTGCCTTCGTTGCCTTTGCGCATCAGTGGCACCATGTCAGCGGGCAGATATTCGTCTTCTTTGTGATGGTCGTGGCAGCAGCAGAAGCTGCAGTCGGGCTTGCCATTATTATCGCCATCTTCCGTACCCGCAGCACTTTGAATGTTGACCAAGTGGATTTGATGAAACTATGACCAGTTCCCTTCATCTCTGGCTGATTCCGCTCGTTCCCTTCGCCGGATTTCTGGTGAACGGTCTCCTTGGCCGCCGTTTTCCCAAGGCGCTGGTAGCGACAATTGCGTGGGTGGCCACGCTGATTCCCTTTTTGCAAGTGCTGAATATCGCGCTGCATTTCAGCTCTTTGACGCTGCCGTATACCGAGCGGGTAGCGACGTGGATTGCAGCGGGCAATTTTCGCGCCGATTTCGCATTCTCGCTCGATCAGCTGACGCTGATCATGCTGCTTGTCGTCACCGGCGTCGGCTTCCTGATTCACCTATATTCTGCCGGATATATGGCGCATGAAGATGGCTACTGGCGCTTCTTTGCCTATCTGAACCTCTTCATGTTCTTCATGCTTACGCTGGTGCTGGCGGAGAACTTCCTTCTGATGTTTGTCGGATGGGAGGGCGTCGGTCTTGCGTCGTACCTGCTGATCGGCTTCTATTTCACGCGCGACTCGGCGGCAAAGGCCGGCAAGAAGGCTTTCGTCGTGAATCGTATTGGCGACTTCGGTTTCCTGATCGGCATGTTTCTGCTGATTGCGCACTTCGGCACGTTGAGCTTTGACGGCATCTTCAGCCAGATTGCGCAGCATCCGGAATGGCAGGGCGGCTTCCTGACCGCGATTGCGCTCTTTCTTGTGCTCGGAGCTACAGGTAAGTCAGCGCAGATTCCGCTTTATGTATGGTTGCCGGACGCGATGGAAGGCCCTACGCCGGTCTCTGCTCTGATTCACGCAGCGACGATGGTGACGGCCGGCGTCTACATGATTGCTCGCTCGCATGCGATCTTCGATCGTTCGCCTTTCGCGCTGAGCACGGTTGCTATCATTGGCGCTGCAACGGCACTCTTTGCTGCGACCATCGGCCTCGTCCAGACAGACATCAAGCGCGTTCTGGCCTACTCGACCGTATCGCAGCTGGGATACATGTTCCTGGCTTGTGGAGTCGCTGCTTATTCTGCTGGAGTCTTTCATCTGCTGACGCATGCCTTCTTCAAAGCACTGCTCTTCCTCGCTGCCGGATCTGTGATCCATGCACTAAGTGGCGAGCAGGATATGCGTGTGATGGGTGGCCTACGGAAAAAGATCCCCGTCACCTTCTGGACAATGACAGCAGCGGTCTTTGCTATTGCCGGATTTCCGCCGTTTGCCGGGTTCTTCAGCAAGGATGAGATTCTCTACCAGGCCTTCGTTTCGCCGAATCCTATCGGAAAGATCGTATGGTTTATCGGTCTTCTGACGGCGGGGCTGACTGCGTTCTACATGTTCCGGCTCTGGTATCTCACGTTCTTCGGCGAGAGCCGCGCCGACCAGGCTGCGGCGCATACCCCTGAACCGGGACATCACGCGGAGAAGGAGGAGCACAAGCATCCGGTACATGAGAGCCCCTGGATCATGCTTGCTCCCCTGGTAATTCTTGCGATTCTTTCTGTAATCGGCGGATGGGTGGGCGTACCTGCAGCGCTGGGCGGACACAACGAGATTGAGCACTTTCTCTCGCCAGTGATGCATGCGCAGCATCTCTCCTTTGAGCAGGTGAGCGTGGCACTGCAAACGCAGCCGCAGACAGTAGCATCGACTACGCCCGAAGCGCCTGAAGGCAATCATTCTCTGGAATTGCTGCTGGCTATCGTTTCCGTGGCTACGGCTGTGATCGGGTGGTTCTTTGCGCACCTGATGTATTTCGCGAAGCCGGAACTGCCGAAACAGCTTGCGGCGAAGGTGCATGGGCTCTATTCGCTGCTGCTGAATAAATACTGGATTGACGAGTTGTATGGCGCCGTCATTGTGACGCCTGTGCTTCTGCTCTCCCGGTATGTACTTAAGGGCTTATTCGATACTGGCGTAATTACCGGCGGCAGTCTGGCGTTAGGTTACACAACGCAGGGCATCGGTTCACTTGTACAGCGTGTGCAATCGGGCAATATTCGCTCGTATGCAGGATGGCTGGCAATTGGAGCAGCCGCTCTGTTGTTGTTGTCGTATTTTGGATTTGGAGCGCACCTGCCGTTTTAACGGCAGGGCCGAAGATTAAGGAACGTATTCGTGTTGAACGATTCCATTTTGTCGCTGATTACGTTTGTGCCCACAGCGGGCGCGATCGTGGTTGCCCTGCTGCCGCGGCGCGGCAAGCTGATCCAGTGGTTCACACTTCTGGTCACGCTGCTGACTTTTGCGCTGACGCTGCATCTGCCTGCGCACTATAACTATGGGCAGACCGGCTTCCAGTTTGAAGAAAACCATGCGTGGATCGCGAGTCCGAAGATCGGCTATCACCTCGGCATCGACGGCATTTCGATGTGGCTGGTGGTGCTGGTTGGATTCCTTGGCCCCCTGGCGGTGCTGGCTTCGTGGAAAGCCATCGAGAGTCGTACAAAAGAGTTTTATTTCCTGTTTCTGCTTCAGCAGACAGCGATGCTCGGCGTTTTCGTCGCGCTGGACATGTTTCTTTATTACGGGTTCTGGGAACTTTCGCTGGTGCCAATGGCGATTCTGATTGCCATGTTTGGTCGCCAGCGGGGACCGCAGGCTGCGATCAAGTTCTTCATCTTTACCTTCCTGCCTTCGGCGCTGCTGCTGGTTGGGCTGCTCTGGCTTTATGCAAAAACCGGCACATTTGACTTCGTACAGACACAGCAGTATCTCGCCCAGAATGGCTCAACCCTTGCACCACAGGCACTGTGGTGGGTTTCACTGGCTTTTCTGGCTGCCTTTGCTGTCAAGGTTCCTGTCTTTCCATTGCATGGCTGGTTGAGCGATGTCTTTTCCGAAGCGCCTACAGCAATGGCCATGGTGGTTGCCGGCAAACTTGGCCTTTATTCAATCATTCGTTTCAATCTCGGCCTCTTCCCTGAGCAATCGCGGCAGATTGCGCCGTTGATGATTGCGCTGGCAGTGATTGGCATCCTTTACGGCGCGCTGATAGCGCTGGTACAGCAGGACCTGAAGCGTTTCCTGGCGTTCTCAACTGTGGGCCATCTAAGCTTCTGCGTACTAGGCATCTTTTGCTTCACGGTCGTCGGACTAAACGGCGCAGTCTACCAGGTGCTCAACCACGAGCTTTCCGGCGCAGCGATTTTGATTTTGTTCGGCATTCTTTATGAGCGTTACGGCACCTACGATATGGCGCTCTATGGCGGCATGGCGGCGAAGCTGCCGCGCATGGCTACGTTCTATGTCATTACGGCGCTTTCGCTTGTAGGACTGCCGATTCTCAACGGTTTTGTCGGCGAATTCCTGATCCTTAGCTCGAGTTTCCGCGTACATCCGTACTGGGGTACGGCGGCAACGCTGGGTGTCATTCTGAGCGCAGCTTACATGCTGACGATGATCCAGAAGCTCTTTTATGGCGAAGAGTCTCAGCTGGTCGCCAATAAGAATGTGCCGGATGTTGTCGCGCGCGAAGGCGTAGCGCTGGTTCCGGCTGTCATTCTTATGCTGGTGCTCGGCGTGGCTTCACCGTACTGGATTCGCGCAATCAGCGGCGCAGTGAGCGGTCTGGCGCAGAATGTCGCTCACGCAACCATGACTCTTACCAATACTATGGCGGAGAAGCAATGACCGGAGCAGCACAGATTTTCCGTATTCTCCCCGAAGGGATACTCATCCTCACCGGCGTGCTCATCATGTTGTTTGAGCCGCTCCTGGCGAAGAATGCAAGCCGTAAGCCGCTGGGCTGGCTGGCCGTTCTAGGCACACTGGTTGCGCTTGCCGCGAGCCTCTGGCAGTTGCAGCTCCCTTTCGGCACAGCATATTTCGGCACGATACAGACGGACCCGTTCAGCATCTTTTTTCATCTTCTGATCGCAGGGATTGTTCTGGTGACGCTGTTGGTTACGCTCGATGCAGCCGCACCCAACGCCGAAAGCCTGGGAGAACTTTTTGCGCTTATTTGCTTCGGCGCCTCCGGCATGATGCTGATGGCAAGCGCAGATGAACTGTTGCTTGTATTTGTGGGGCTCGAAATTTCTTCTATCTCCACTTACATCATGGCGGCCTTTCGTCGGAAGAGCGCCAAAGGGCCGGAATCAGCAATTAAATATTTCCTGCTTGGCTCGTTTGCGACGGCATTCTTCCTCTACGGCATTGCATTGATCTTCGGGGCAACCGGCACCACCGACATCCCTGAAATCGCCAACCTGCTGGCTGTCAGCCATGTGCCTGTTTTCGGAATTATCGGATTGGCCATGATCCTGATCGGTATCGGCTTCAAGGTATCAGCGGTTCCCTTCCAGGTCTGGGCTCCTGATGTATATGAAGGCGCGCCATCACCCGTGGTCGGGCTGATGTCCACGGCCCCCAAAGCTGCAGCTTTCGCCGTTCTTCTACGGGTGCTCTACACGGCGCTTCCGGCGCTGCACAATCACTGGCAGCCTCTTATCTGGTGGATGGCTGCGCTTTCAATGACAGTGGGCAATCTTGGCGCACTTCGTCAGCAGAACATCAAACGTATGCTGGCGTATTCATCGATTGCTCATGCGGGCTATCTGCTGGTGGCCTTTACGGCACTTTCGGCCGATGGCATTGCTGCTGCCAGCTTTTATGCCGCCAGCTATGCGGTGATGAACGTGGGCGCGTTTGCTGTCATCAGCCATGCCGGCGGAATGGATGACCGACTGACGTTAGTTCAGGATTATCGCGGACTGGCGTACCGCTCACCTTTGCTTGCGGGCTCGCTGGCCTTCTTCCTGATCTCGCTGATCGGGATTCCCTTCACCGGCGGTTTCTTCGGTAAATTTTATGTTTTTGCGTCAGCACTGCATTCCGGCTTAGTTTGGTTGACAATCATTGGCCTGGTGAACAGCGGAATCGCCGTTTACTACTACCTGCGGCCTGTGGTTGCCATCTATTCAAAGCCCGTGCATAGTGATCTGCTGGATAGCATACCTGCCGTCACCGTGCCCCTGCTGCTGGCTCTGGTGCTCACGGTTGCAGGAACGCTGATACTTGGCATCGCTCCGGGACGCGTGTTAGCTTTGGCAAAGGCAGGAGCACAGACGCTCACTCCGGCTGCTACCGTCGATACTACGACCGCAGCCCGATAAATCTCTCATTTGCAGGTCTGGCTTTTCACAGCCAGGCCTGTTTCATTTAGGTGCTTATTCGGCGGATAGGTTTAGATCGCGGCGCTGAAATATCCATGCGGCTGCCGTAAACCACACGAAGCCCGCACCAATCGTCAGGCAAAAATCCCCAATCACTGTATTTGGCCTATTGCTGCCGGAAATTGTTGATTGAAACAGAATAAGCAGCAACCTACCGGGACCTATCAGTCCCAACTGGCCCGCGTACACTGCGAATCCAATACAGGCCACGGACACGATAGAGGCTAAAAGTTGCGGCAGCAGAATTGACCAGAAAATGCTGACGGCTCCTGCCCAGATGCCGAGGGCCAATTGCGATGCAGCCATCACAACTAAACCATGGAAATGCTTGTGCAATAGGAGAGCCATAGAGATGCCACTTATCAGAAATCCGCTGACATAAAGCACAAGCGGCAGCCAGCAGGACATCAGTAAAGAGAGCAGATATTGTGGTCGGCTGACGGCCCGGCCTAATACCATAATGATGCGACGGGACCGCTGTTCATTCCCCAGCAAGGTACTACCGGTAATGGCAACCAAGGCTAATCCCGCAAAACATTCCTGGTGCAATATCCAGAGGACGTCATCAGGGTCAGGCTTGCCGCCAAAGCAAATAAGCGCTGCCATAATATACGGCCAGAGCGCCAGCAGCAGAAAAAGCCAGCGATTTTGCCAGAGCAGGCGGCGCGCAATGATCCAGGCCTTGATCATGCTTCTCCCTTCCCGCTCCAATCGACGAAAAGCTCTTCAAGCGTGCGGCGGACTGGAGTTACGCTTTCGAGTGTTCCGCCAGCCAGCCACACATGCTCAATCAATTTGCGTTGAAGATGGATTGGCACGACAAATTGCAGGCTGCCTGCCGATGAAACGTCAAGGTATTGCCGGTATTCGGCAAGTGCTTCGATGGATGCCGATGGCAAGCCGCGAACAACGATTTTAGCGTGGCCACTGTCTTCAAGAAATGATTGCAGCGGGCCTTGCTTTAATAGCTTGCCGTGGTCAAGGAAGGCGATACGATCACATATCTGCTCTACTTCAGCAAGCTGATGCGAACTAAAGAAGATACTTGTTCCCTCGTTCCGCACAGCGCGCAGAAGCTCGCGGACTTCGAGTACACCCGGCGGATCAAGAGCTGAGGTTGGCTCATCAAGGATCAGTAATCGCGGCTCGTTCACCAGAGCCTGGGCGAAACCGAGCCGTTGTTGCATGCCGCGGGAAAAGCGCCGCGCATCCTTACCGACAGAAACCAGATCGAACTGCGCCAGCAACGATCGGGTGCGATCCTGTAGATGCGGATTGCGCATATTATTCAAAAGGCCGGCCATTTCTACTGCGTCACGTGCAGAACCGGCGAAAAATGATGGCGAATCAGGTAAAAAGCCCACTTGGGCATGGCTGGAGGTATCGCCGAACGGTTTACCGAGAATCGTTCCTCCGCCCGAGGATGGACGCAAAAAGCCAAGCGCCAGGTGAATGGCAGTGGTTTTTCCTGCGCCATTCGGACCCAGAAACCCCAGGATTTCGCCCGGCTCCAGGACGAGCGAAAGGTTGTCAAGAGCTTTATAGGAACCGAAATGCTTGCTTAAGTTCTGAAATTCGAGCGCAGCAGACACAGCGGCATTGTCTCACGTTAGTTTAGTCTTGCCAGCTGCAGGAGTTCGTTCTAGTGAACGGTAAAAAGCTCAAAATGGTTGAAATTTTCAAACTGGCAATAATAAATTTCTATTTGCACTATCACTTTTTCTGATATCCAAGACATACTTATACGGCCACGATACTCTGTTAATGACACTACCAGCCAGGACGAGACTCGTCTGCTTTTCGCAGGGAGCCGCGGTGGGCCACGGTGAAACCCATCCAGAGGAGATTCATGTCGAACGAACTTCGTACTTTCTTGTCGCTCTCATATGGAGAGTTGGAAGATCTGAACCTGAATGCTAAAGAGCAGCGTAAGAACCGCGTAGCCGCGCACAAGATTCAGGAAGAGCGCATTAAGTATCTGACAGATACAAAGGAAATCAAGGCTGTGACCGTGCTGTTCAGCGACCTCGAGGGCCGCCTGCACATGCTGGATTACGACAAGAAATTCCTGGTAAAGAGCTACGACAACCTTACATTTGACGGCTCGTCCATCCGCGGATTTACTGCGCAGCGCGAGAGCGATCTGCGCCTCGGGATTGACTGGAGCGCGTTCTATTGGGCGCCGGCGGATGTGTTTGGTCCCGGCAAGGTTCTGGTCTTCGGCGAGGTCATCGACAAGGAAGGCACTCCCTACTCTGCCGATATGCGCGGGGTATTGAAGGGCTTTGCGCAGGCGCTGCATGAAAAGGAAGGCTATACCCTCAACGCCGCGAATGAGATCGAAGGCTTCATCTTCGCAGGTAACGATGCAGAGCGCCGCTTTCCGGAGACGGGCAAATTTGAATATGTAAATACCGGCGGATACTATCACTCATTGCCGGGTGATCCGCTGCGCAACTTTATCGATACTGCTGCCGAAGTGCTGCGCTCCATGGGCTTCGAGAATGAGAAGGACCACCCTGAAGTTGCTCCTTCACAGTTTGAGATCAACTATGGCTATGGCGAAGTGGTTTCCGCTGCCGACCAGATTCAGATTTACAAGCTTGTCTGTCGCCAGGTTGCAACCAAGCTTGGCGTGACAGCGTCGTTCCTGCCGAAACCTGTGGTAGGCGTAAACGGCAGCGGCATGCACACGAACATCTCCATCAGCAAGGGCGGCAAGAATATCTTCTGGGACCCGAAAGGCGAGGAGAAACTGGCTGGATTTGCATGGGACTTCGTAGACCGCATTCTGACGCATGGCAATGACATCTGCCTGTTGCTGAATTCGAGCGTGAACTCCTATCGGCGCCTCGATCCGCATTTTGAAGCTCCGAACCAGATCAAGGCTTCGGCAGTGGATCGCGGTTCCATGGTGCGCATCCCGATCGGCAATGAGAAGTCGTCGCGCGTTGAAGTGCGTTCGGTCGCGCCCGACTCGAATCCCTATCTCGTGCTTTATTCGATCTTTAAGTCAGGCCTCGATGGAGAAACGGCGAAGATTGAAAATCTGCGTCAGGCGCAACGTTACCTGCCGGATAATATCTATACGGCTATTGAAAACTTCCGCAACTCGACCTGGACAACAAAGCTTCTGGGCGAGGATGTAAAGGCCCGCTATGCCGACCTGAAGCAGGCGTCGGCAGATCGTTGCCCGCGTCTGCTTGGCACATATGTTAAGCCGCAGGAAGTGCAGTTCCATCACGAGGTCTATAACCAATTTTTGTGGAACCAGTTCTAAGGAATAAAACTGCGTTGTCTTGCCTCATCGCTCCGGTTCTAGCCGGAGCGATTGTTTTTGCGGCAAAAGATACACTACAAAAGATGCGATTTCGTTCTGCCTTGCTTTGTCTTATTGTGTTGCTGCTCACACCGCTTGCTCATGCTGTGGAACTGAAAATTACTGCGCAGGCGCTGGAGCATACCTTGAAGGTTCAACTTTTCAATGGACCCAATGGGCGCTACTACATTAAGGGCGATGCGAAATCGGCATGTTATGTGTATGCGGAAGATCCCAAGGTTTCATTTTCAGGCGACCGGATTTTTGTTCATGTCCACACGAGTGCAAAGCTGGGCACACGCTTTCGCGGGAGTTGCCTGGGCTTGGGATTGTCCCCGGATGCAGATGTTTCACTGTTGCCGGATGCCGAAGGCGAAACAATTGGATTTCGAGACGCAAGGATTGAGAACTTAAGTGAATCGCGTGAACTGAACTTTGTATTGATGCCATTCTTGAGCAGACAAGTACCTTCAAGCATGAAGGTGAATGCGGCGACTCTGCTGCGGCGGGTGCTGGAACAATCTCTGACGAGCACCGGATACGATTTGAAGCTGGATCGGCTGAAGATTCACTCTATGACTGTGGATAATAATGCGCTGGTGGTCGATGTGGATGGCGACCTCAGCGTAAATTAGTCAGTTTATTCTGTTCGGAGAGCCTGTATAGGATCGAGCCGCGAGGCGCGCCATGCAGGCACAGCGCAGGCAAGAGCAGACACAATCAATAATGTAACCGCAACAGATATGAATACTCCGATATCGATTGGGCTGGTTCCATAGAGCACGGAGCGAATGAACTGCACTATTCCGAGACTGCCCGCTATTCCAAGACCCAGCCCTATGAAGGCTGGCAGCATGCCATCCCGCAACACTAACGTCATAACCTGATCCCGTTGCGCTCCCAGTGCAATGCGAATGCCGATTTCGGTTGTGCGCTGCGTTACGAGATATGCAAGTACTCCATAGAGGCCCACTGCGGCCAAGATCAGTGATAATGCGGCGAAGGTCAGCACCAGCGTAGCGCTGAAACTGGAATCTGCCGTCTCGTTGCCAACAATCTGCTCCATAGTACGAATGCGCGCTACAGGGAGATCTGGATCGAGTTGTGCGAATTGCTTCTGAATGGGAATAGAGAGTGAAGCAGCTTCATCATATGTTCGAACAGCTAACGTAGCGTCGCTGGTTTCCATATATGCGCCTGACAAGATGGGGAAATACATCATGGGACGCAATTCTCCTTTGACGGAATACAGTGTATCGCCAACAACGCCGATGATTTCGTAATTCTCGCCGTTTGCTGTATGCCAGCTTACATGCAAATGTTTGCCTATGGGATCTTCATTGGGAAAATAATCATGCGCCAGCTTCTGGCTAATGATGACGTATTGATCGCGACTCAGGCGCTCGTCTTCTGAGAAAAAGCGTCCCCTGAGCAAAGGAATACCGAGCGCTGAGAAGTAGCCGGGATCAGCAGCTCGGAATAGCGCATACGGATGCTCGCCGGGCGGCAACTGAGGATGCTCGGGGATTGAGATTATTTTATCTCCGTAGTAACCGTCGCCGGGAACTGCAGAAACTAAGCCGGCAGCGCGCACTCCAGGCAGGTGGCGAACGCGCTCCAACAGTTGTGTATGGAACGCGAGAATATCTTCAGGGTGCTCATGATATTTTGCGTCATGCAGAAAATACTTCATTGTGAGCACGTTCTGCGTATCGCAACCAAGATCGACGGATCTGAGATGCAGGAAACTTTTAAAAAGCAATCCTGCGCCCACAAGCAAAACTACGGTGAGTGCAATTTCCAACGTTAGTAAAAGCCTGCGTAAAGATGCTCGCGATACGCTCCCACTGATGCTCCGTGCTGAATCCTGCAATGCTGCTAACATGCCGTTACGCGTGGCAGCTAACGCGGGCAATAATCCTGCCAGCAATCCGGTAAGAAGAGTGATGCCGATGGCAAATCCGATGACATAGCCATCCGGCTGAACGCTTTCCGCTCGTGGCATATCTACCCAATGCGTCGTTAGCCAATGGGTTGCCGATACAGCAAGAAGCGCGCCAAACACACCTCCACTCATACAAATAAGCAGGCTTTCGACCATTTGCTCACGGCATAATCTTAGGCGGCTGCTACCGAGAGCGCTGCGAATGGCAATCTCCTTGCGGCGCGCGGCAGCACGAGCCACGAGTAGGTTCGACATGTTAAGGCAAGCGATGAGCAGCAGACATGTAACCGCGCCCAGCAGAACATAGAGCGGCGTTTTTACATCCTGAACAAAATCATCGATCATCGGGAATGCATTGACTCCGGCTGCAACCGGACCGTTTGTATAAAGCTTTAGATAGGTTTGATGCTGCAATGCACTGATCTCATCGACGGCCTGCTTTACACTCACACCCGGCTTCAGGCGGGCGAATGCGCGGCTCGAATGGTTCATGTGGCTCTCGAGAAATTCGTCACTGGCAATAATCTTAAACGGCACCCAGAGTTGAATCTGCGGGTCAGGGTATGTGAACCACTTTGGCAGCACACCAATAACGATGTATGGCTGTGCATTGAGCCTGATGGGCTTTCCGATGATGGAAGCATCACCGCGAAAACGGCGTTGAAAGAGTCTCCAGGACAATATCACCGTAGGCGTTGCACCGCGCTTATCATCGTCGGCGATAAAGGAGCGGCCAAGTGCGGGCTGCACGCCAAGTGTCGAAAAGAAAGTCCACGAGCCTTGTCCGGCATCGAGCATCTCGGGTAGTTCATTTTTTTCACCGGAGATATTGAAGCCCGACCATCTCCAGATGGCCATCTGTTCAAAGCCGTGTGATTGACGCTGCCAATCGTAAAAATCTCCTACAGCAACTCCCCAACGATCAGCAGATTCATCCTTGCGTCCATATAGCCCGACCAAGTGCTCTGAGTTTTTGAATGGCAAGGGCTTGAGCAATACTGAGCGTACAACAGTGAATAGCGCGACATTTGCACCGACGCCGAGAGCAATGATCAAAATGGAAGCAGCAGCGAAGACCGGAGTCCTGGCCAGCGTGCGTACGCCAATTTTGACATCGTGCATAAACTGTTCCAGCCAATTCCAACTCCAGGTCGCACGGGCTTGATCACGCAGGACACCAGGATTTCCGAAGCTGCGCATGGCGGCATGGCGTGCCTCTTCTCTGCTCATTCCTGCTGCAAGGTTTTCAGCGATCTGCTGATCAAGATGAAACTGTAATTCATCCTCGAGATGAGCTGCAGCATCACGGCGATGAAAAAGCATTCGGAATTTCATTGCGAGTTGGTGCTGCCATCGCATATGGGCTACTCCGTTCTGAGAGCCTGTATAGGATCGAGCCGCGAGGCGCGCCATGAAGGTACGGCACAGGCAGCTATTGCTACAGCAAGAAGAAGGAAGCAGACCACAATAAACACCAGCGGATCGGACGGATGAACGCCATAGAGCAGCGATTCGATATAGCGAGCCAGGCCGAAACTTGCAGCCAAGCCAAGAAATAGACCGAAAATAGCGGGCCGTAGTCCATTGAGAAGCATGAGCTTGATAACCTGTTCGCGTTGCGCGCCGAGGGCAAGACGAATACCGATTTCTGTTGTTCGTTGCGCGACGATATAAGAGAGAACGCCGAAGAGTCCAACGCCTGCGAGAAGGAGCGAGAGAACGGCGAAAGCCAGCAGAAGTTTGGCATCGAAACTCTGATTTAATGTGGACTGGCCAAGAATCTGGTCCATTGTAAGGATGTTAGCTACCGAGAGGTCACGGTCGATACCGGCAATGACTTTCTGCGCTGGAACGGCTGCAAGGCTCGCATCCGACGCTGTGTGGATCACAAGTCGGACAGAGCGTTCTGAGCCCGAGTAGAGCGGATAGTAGATGGTTGGATACTGAGGCTCAGCAGGGCTCTCCAATGTATTGCCGACGACGCCGACAATCTCATAGTGCACGATTGGATCACCTAATTCAGGAACTATATGTTTTCCTATTGGGCTTTCATTGGGAAACATCTGCTCCGCGAGCGATTGGCTGATCACAACATATTGCGCGCGATCGAAGCGTTCATCCGACTGCAGAAAACGTCCTTGCAAGAGCGGGATATGCATTGCCGTGAAATATGTTGGATCTATATAGCGAGTGGACGCATCCAGCACCTGCCCCTGTGGCAGCGGAGGGTGCTCAGGAATGCTAAACACGTCGTCCCGTAAATGACCCTCGCCGGGAAGGATGGTAGTAAGACCTGCACTTTCGACACCAGGAAGTTGCTGAACTCTTTCGATTACTTGCTCGTAGAAGGAAACGCGTTTCGCTGGTGTGTTATAGCTGGCTTTTGGAAGATTGATTTCCATAGTCAGCACATTGTGAGTTGCGCAACCTATATTCACGGAGCGAAGCTGACGATAGCTTTTCATCAGCAATCCAGCACCAACGAGTAATACGACAGTAAGTCCGACTTCCAGCGCCAAAAGGAGCTGACGCAGGCGCGCGCTTTTCCGTCCGCCGCTGTGCGAGCGCGAAGACTCATGCAGTGCTGCGAGAATTTTTCTGCTGCTTGAAGCAAACGCGGGAATAATTCCGGAAAAAATGCCGCACGTAAACACGATCCCAATGGTCGCCAGAAAAATCGCCCAGTCCATGTGAATAGCTTCGGCGCGGGGAATGTCAGCTCTTGAAGAGACGAGCCAATGCAGGATTATGCCCGCGAAAAACAGGCCGACGATGCCTCCGCAAACAGAAAGCAGCAGGCTCTCCATCATCTGTTCGCGGATAAGGCGCGTCCTGCTTCCACCGAGAGCCGCACGGATGGCGGTTTCTTTGCGGCGCGAAGCGGAGCGCGCTACAAGCAGATTCGCAATATTGAGGCAGGCGATAAGCAGTAAGCATCCAGTTGCCGCGAAGACAACATAGAGACCACTTTTTACATTGACAACCTGCGCGTCCAGCATGGGGCGAATATTTGCAGCGTCGTTAACCGGCCCCTCAGGGTTCTCGATGCGGATACGCCGCTGAATTGCAATCAGATCCGCGGTAGCCTGGGCTATAGAGATACCAGGCTTGAGGCGCGCCACAACTTCAAAGTTGTGCGCAACAAACATTCGCATCAAGTCAGGAGACTTCTCGTGATAGAGAGCGGTCCAAAGCTGGACCTTTGTGTCGGGATAGGTAAACCATGCCGGAAGCACTCCGATCACGGTATAGGGTTTTGCATCAAGCAGGATACTCCGGCCTAAAATCGCAGGATTAGCTCCGAAACGGCGTTGCCACATCCCCCATGACAGAACAACGGTTGCTGCGCCGCCAGGTCTATCTTCGTCCGCAGTAAAGAATCGTCCCATAGCGGGTTGAACACCGAGTAGAGAGAAGAAATTCCAAGAAGTGTTGTACGCATCGACGACTTCAGGAAGTTGACCGCCAGCTCCGGAGAGATTGTAGATGGCACGCTTCATAACGGCCATGTCTTCAAAGCTGTGGGCTTCCTCCTTCCATCGCCCAAAGGTGCCTCCAGCAACAATATTGTCCTGGAAGCGACCTTTTCTGTCAGCTTCAAAGAGACGGACGAGTTGTTCGGGATTTTTAAAAGGTAGAGGCTTGAGCAATACGGAATGAATCACTGTAAGCAGTGCGACATTTGCACCAATGCCCAGGGCCATTATCAGAATGGCCAACACGGCAAAGCCCGGTGTGCGGCGCAAAGTACGCGCGCCGTAACGAATATCTCGACCAAGCTGTTCCAGCCATTGCCAACTCCATGTTTCGCGAGTTTGATCACGCAACGCAGTTGGATTGCCGAAAGCACGCATAGCTGCATGGCGAGCCTCTTCTTCGCTCATTCCGAAGGCAATGTTTTCAGCAATCTGTTGGTCAAGATGGAATTGCAGCTCGTCATCAAGACGGTTTGCTTCCTTGCCACGACTTACCAGCATTTTGCATTGCATCCACAGCTTGTGCAGCCAGCGCATAGGCGCTTCTCCTCAGGCTTTCGCTATTCTTTGCTCACCCTTCGCGTTGTTCCGGATGGTGCATCGATCCCTCAAGCTTCCTGAACGACGATGTTGATGGCTTCGGAAAGACGGTTCCAGTTGGCCGTCTCCGATTCAAGCTGCTTGCGTCCGGCAGTGGTGAGTGAATAGAACTTAGCCTGACGGCCAGTTTCGCTTTCATCCCACTTTGCCTTGATCCATCCCTGCTGCTCCAGCCGATGCAATGCCGGATAAAGCGAACCTTGCTGCACCTGTAACACATCGCCGGAAACCTGCTGGATGCGTTTAGCGATGGCCCAACCATGCTTGGCTTCGAGCGAAAGAGTTTTCAGAATAAGAAGATCGAGAGTTCCCTGTACGAGATCGCTTGGTTTTCCCATGCCATGATTATCTACATATCGATGTGTAGATCGTCAAGGTATCATTTTCGATCAATTTTTTTTCGATCGGATGGGCTGAAGAGAGGAGCGCCCCATGCGCCTGCAGCCAGAATCGCTCCGAAGAGAATGACCGCATCGATGCTCTCGCGGCCTTGTCGAGACCAGTAGACATCCTGCAGGTTAAGCCATAAGGCAAATTCATCAAGGGTGAGCGCTGCGCCAACCCCATACAGGATGGAAAGCAATCGACTGAGGAAAATGGCAATTGGCGTGTCACCGGTGCCCACTTCAGCAAGTGTGCAATAACCAACCAACAGAAGAAGAAGGATTCCCCAAACCAGATGGTGAATATGGCGGCCATCGATCATGACCCAGCCGAAAGGCCCAACATGGTGCGTGATGGAGCGGACCAGCAGGCGTACACCGACGAAGGTAATGAAGAAGCTGACAGACGCGAGGAAGAGCCTGCGGCGCGGCCTGTCAGGAATGCGTTGATGGATCAAGAAGCCGATTTTAGTGAGGTGCAGAAAAAGCAGCATCGAAGCTGTGGCGAGAAGAGAGAAGATGAGTAAAATCCAGGCGCCGGTCATGTGCATTTCTTTGTACTGCAACTACGATGCGCCAACAATCTCTTTTTTTGCACGGAACGCATAAACACAAACGCGCGGCCATTAGGCCACGCGTTTGTTGGTAAAAGCAGAAATCTTAGCGGCCAAAGAAGGTCGCGTTTTTCTCCGCGAAACCCTGCCACTTTTCAGGTAGATCGTCAGCGGCAAAAATCGCCGAAACCGGGCACACGGGAACGCAGGCGCCGCAATCAATGCACTCTACTGGATCGATATAGAGTTGCTCCTGGTCGGCGTGAGGAGCCTCGTCCTTCTTGGGGTGGATGCAGTCGACTGGGCACGCATCCACGCAGGCCGTGTCTTTCGTGCCGATACAAGGTTCAGCAATTACATATGCCATGAGAGCTTCTCCGATTGCAGGTGATTGAATTCATTGTACCAGCGCCAGCCCGTCAGTTATACGCACCATAAACAAAAACTGTAATTTTTTAGCGACCCCGTGCAGCGCGCATCGCGGCAAAATCCTGGGGAGTGGGTATCGGCTCCAGCCCGCGTCCGGCGAACATGTCCTGAAAAAGGGTAATCACTTCCTTTTCAATGATTCCGTTCGTAGCCAGGACTTCCCTGCTATTCAGCTTAAAAGGGCTGCCGTCAAAGCCGGTTACAGTGCCGCCCGCTTCAAGAACCATCAGGGCCCCGGCGGAAGTGTCCCATGGATTGAGGTTGAATTCCCAATAGCCGTCGAAGCGCCCGCACGCTGTGTAGGACAGATCGAGAGCAGCGGATCCGGCGCGGCGCACACCATGAGAACGCAGCGTGACTTGTTGGTAGAAGTAGACATTCGGATTTTGGTGGCGTGAACGGCTGGGAAAACCGGTAGCGAGCAATCCTTCGCCCAGGTGATCCGTACGCGAGACGTGAATCTTTTTTCCGTTGAGGTATGCGCCTTTGCCTTTTTCCGCAACGAAGAGCTCGTCGCGCATGGGATCGTAGATAACTCCGGCAACGAGTGTGCCGTCCTCGTCGGCGGCAAGGCCCGCCGGGCGATGCTCCAGTCCCAGCGAGACGCAGAAAACGGGAAATCCATGAGCAAAGTTTGTTGTGCCGTCGAGCGGGTCGACGTACCAGCGATATTCGCGATCGATGCTGTCGCGAGTTCCCTCTTCGCCGTAAATGCCGAAGCCCGGGAAACTGATGTGTATACGCTCGACAATGAGCCTTTCCGAAGTACGGTCTGCTTCGGTGACGAGATCGACGTCGGATTTATATTCCGTAGCGACGCCGCGATGGTAAAAATCACGGATGAGGGCGCCGGCTTCCTTTGCGATGGCGGCGGCAGGCGTGGCGAATTGGAGGGAAATATCGGCAGGTAATTGGCTCACTTCTGTTCTCCGTCAGGCATGGGGTCCTGGTCTTCAGCAATTTTGCGGATATGGCGGCGCTGCTCGGTAATCGTGCGAATCTGATGCTTGTAGATGAAGAGGTTTGGCTTACCTTCGCGTGTCAGCCGGATCATGCGATCGTCAAAGTATTCAATCCATCCGTTAACAATTTCCCCGTCACGAAGCTTCACCGCTACAGGTACCTGCTTTTCGCTTAAAAAGCGCAGGTACAATGCTTCCTGTCCGGTGTCTCCCGGTGGAGGAGTCTTTTGACGGCGCGAGGAATTGAGAATGGCCATAGGGTTATTGTAGCTATTGGCCGGGAGTCGCGTAATATCCCGTACGATGGCGCACGGAGTAATGCATATTGGGCGGCTGCTTGACGGTCACGCTGATGGCGCGGAAATCAGAATCAGTAATACGATGCACAGGATAATAGGCAAGTAAATACTGCGTGCGCAGGTCCTCAGATACCTTCTGAAAAGCTTCGCTCAGGTGCGCGGCGTCGGCATAGTAATACTTGCCGCCGGTTTCCTGCGACAGCGTAATCATGGCGTGTTCGCCGCCGGTGTCACGTCCGGCATCAGCTTCTATTGGTACATCGATGATGCTGTAGACCATAGTTTCGGAGCGCACTGCCTGTTCGAGAGCATCAGCGTAATCGGTACCCTTTACGGTATTGCTGCCGTCAGAGATGAGCACCAGCACTTTGCGTCCCTGCTGTGTAGCGAGACTCTGCGATGCAAGGTAGACGGCGGAATAGAGCGCCGTGGCCGGTCCCGGTAATAAATTTTCAATGCCGTAATCGATGCGGCTGAACTTGTTTGTAAAGGGAACGACTTCGCGCACGTCCGAAGAAAAATCGATGAGGTCGAGTCGATCGACAGGACGCAGTAACGAATGCACAAAGCTGTGCGCCGCATGCTTTTCCGTGGCGAGATCTTTATTCACGCTGCCGCTGGTATCAATGGCCAGCACGATGGAAAGAGGTATTTCCGACTGACGCTCGAAGACAGCGATTTTCTGCGGATGGCCATCTTCATCCAGGGTGAAATCGTCTTTGGTCAGGCCGGGAACGGGTGCGCCGTTGCTGTCTGTGACATTGACGAAGACATTGACCAGCTTCACGTCCACGCGAATCGGCGGAACGCCTTGTGCGTAAAGCGCACCGGCAGCGAGAAATGCGAAAACTACGGCGAAGTATTTCATGGCGCAGCCGCACCTTTTGCTGCTGCCGGAAAAGGCTCGCCATCCGCCCATACGGCACCGTCTTCAAAATATTCCTTCTTCCAGATAGGCACTGTTTTCTTCAAGGTATCGATCAGCCAGCGGCACGCATCGAAAGCGGCTGCGCGATGCGCCGCAGCGACAGCAATGAGCACGCTGGTTTCGCCAATTTCGAGTTTGCCAAGACGATGAACGAGATGTATATCGCGGATGGCGAAGAGCTCGCATGCCTGCCGGGCCAGCGCCTGCATCTGCTTGAGCGCCATTTCTTCGTAAGCCTCATAGAAGAGATAGAGCGTTCTGCGTCCCCGAGTATTGTTGCGGACCACCCCGTCGAAGACAACGATCGCGCCATCTTCACCTTGTTTAAGATGGCGTACCAGAGACTCGGCGGGAATCGGCTCGCGCACCAAAGCAATGTGGGATGCTCCCGAGCCACCGCTGACGGGCGGCAGCAAGGCGACTTCATCGCCATCAAAAAGAGGCTGAGTTTGTGAAACGTAATTTTGATTGACAGCTACGGCAATCGAATCCCACAGTGCGGCATGTGACGGCTCGCTGCTACGGAAATGCTCGAGCACTGTATTTACCGTAGCTGCTTCCGGCAGATGGATGCTGCCGGAAGCTTCCGGAAAAATATCTTTCAACACGCCGAATAACAGAACACGCACCTGCATACCTACTAGGATACTTGTCTGTTAGACGCGAACCAATGCAGCGGGTTGGCAGCGCTTCTACTCCTCGCGCAAAAGCACCAGCGGATCGGCGCCCAATGCGCGCCGGGCGGGAATCCAGGTGGCTAACAGGCCCAGCGCCAACATGGTCAGCACGACCCCGCAGAGAGCAATCGGATCACGAGGCGTGGCCTGGTAGACGACGAGCGCCAGCACCCGTGTAGCAGCAATGCCCAGTAGCAATCCGGCGAACGAGCCGAAAGCCAGCAGTCGAAAGGCGCGCCCAAGGGAGGCCTGCAGCACTTCTTTCCGCTGAGCCCCTAACGCAATGCGAATACCCAGCTCCCTCTGGCGCTTGCTGACGGCATATGCCGCCATTCCGAAGATGCCGGTAACAGCCAGCATAGCCCCCAGCACACCCAGCACTCCGAGCGCGACGGTGGCTACGCGAGAGGCAAAGAGCGCGCTGTCGAGTTCCCGATTCCAGGTTTTGACGCTGAAGGGTAATCCCGCGTCCAGTTCGCGGAGCTTGTGGTCCATGGCCATAGCCAGTTGCCGCGGATCGCGGCTGGAGCGCACCACGAGCCATGATGCACTGCTGGGAGCCTGCAAAATGGGAAAAAACATGGCAGGCTGCTGATCTTCCGTCAGAGTCTTGTATTTTCCATCCTGCAGCAGACCTACAACCTGAATTCTCTCTTTTTCCGAGAGCCTGAAATATTTTCCGACGGCATTGGCAGGCGAACCGAAGACCTTGCGCGCAAACTCCTGATTGACCAGGGCTACGCGGGGCGCATTCTTATCGTCATGAAGAGTCAGTGTTCTCCCTGCAAGCAGGGTTGTGCCCGCTGCTTCTATATATCCAGGCAAGACTCGATATTCGATTGCCTCAGTTGCTGCGTTCGACAGGCGAAAGTCAACAGCATTTTCAGGAAAGACGACAGAACTGCTCCACCCCAGGGACAGGGGCGGCCGATCCACTAGTCCAGCGGCGGTAACGCCAGGAATGGACTTCATAGCGTCTACCATGCGCTGCTGCATCACCGCTGTTTGATCACCGTGATAGCCGGCCATATCGAGGTCGGCTTCGACCAGCATGGCATTTTGCGGCTGAAATCCGAAATTGCTGTGTAACGTGCGCATTAACCCCCGCACGGCTACCATGGAGGACGTCACCAGCACTGCGCAGATAGTGATCTGCACAATCAGCAGCACATCGCGAAGAGTCACGCGCCGACCATGTTCCCCCGCGGAACCAGCCTTGACGATTTGATACGGATTGGCGCGCAAAACCTGGCGCACAGGCATCAGGCCGAAGATTAATCCACTGAGCAAGGCTAGCAATAAAGCGACTGCATAGACGCCGGCATCCGGATTGACGATTACGTTGATGGGCATGTTTGGAACCGGCTGCCACGTGCTGAGCCAGCGAAGCAGAACAACGCCGCCTGCAATTCCGGCAATGCCGCCTGCCATGGCTACCATCACAGCTTCCATCAGCAATTGGCGGAGAACTCGCTTGCGGCTCGATCCAAGTGCCAGCCGCAGTGCCATTTCGCGGGAACGGTCAGCGGCGCGAGCGGCAAAGAGGCTACCCAGATTTGCGCAGGCGGCCAGCAGGATGAGACTGGCCAGCAGCATCAATCCTGAGACGAAAGCCCGCACCGGCCCGCCCATCATGTCTCCGATCAGCCCGGGATGCGCGAGCTGAAATGTGATGTTTGTCTCTTCTTTGGGATACGTGTTCGAGAGATATGCTGCAATTCTGTTGAGGTCGGCAGTGGCTTGCGCCGGAGTTATACCTGTCTTCAAGTGCCCAATAATTAGCCAGCTGCGAGTACCGCGCTCGTTCAATCCACTCCAACCCTCCACCTGTTCCTGATTGACCAGCGGTACCCACACATTGGGCGCGTAAAACAATTCCGTGCCGCGGAATTTTGGCGGCGCTACCCCGAGAATGGTGTACGGGTGCTTATTAAGTTGCACCACGCGGCCCACCACCCCGGTATCGCCCTGAAACCGGCTGTGCCAATAGTCGTAACTGAGAACGATGTAAGGAGCGCTATTTGGGCCATGCTCGTCTGAAGCATGAAAGAAGCGCCCGAGATAGGGCTGTATGCCGAGAACATCGAAGTAATTTCCGCTGGCTTCATACAGCCATACCGTCGAGGGATTATTGCCGGTGTCCAGTCCTGCCGGAGAGAGGTTATATGCAGCCAGCTCGTCGAAGCTGCGGTTTCGGTCGCGCAGATCGGCGTAGTCGGGATAAGACTGCATTGGAGACTTATCCTTGCCCATCTCAATCATGTAAAGGTTCTGCGCATGCGGCACGTTCAGCGGGCGCAGGATCAGCGCATTCATAATGCTGAAAACAACAGCATTCGCGCCAATGCCGAAAGCCAGCGTCAGGATCGCTACTATGCTGAAACCCGGCGACTTCCAAAGAACACGCGTAGCATGACGCGCATCCTGCGCGAGCGTTTCAAGAAAATTCCCGGCTAGAGATTCGTGGCTTTCCTGGCGAAAACGCTCATGGCCTCCGAACTCGATATTGGCGCGGCGCTCGGCTTCGCCGCGAGGCAGGCCGGAGCGCTCCAGATCATCGGCGCGATGCTGGATGTGAGAGCGCAGCTCTTCTTCCATTTCGCGGTTGACGGCGGAACGCTGGAACAGCGTGGAAACAAAGGACCGCAGATAGGCGAATAGCTTCATATTTCCTCCGGCTGTGCAGCCAGCGCAGTAGCCATGGCGACGGCGAGGCGATTCCATCCCTCGGCTTCAGTTCGCAAGCGTTTGCGGCCATCGGCAGTCAGCTCGTAAAACTTGGCTCGTCGGTTATTTTCCGAGGTGCCCCAGCTTGCTGTCAGCAGCCCTTGCCGCACAAGGCGGAAGAGCGCCGGATAAAGAGCTCCCTGTTCAATAAGCAGAGCTTCGCCGGAAATCTGGGCAATGCGCAGAAGCACCCCGTATCCATGCAACGGGCCGAGCGAAACGGCTTTCAGAATAAGAAGGTCGAGGGTGCCTGGAAGAATTTGGGCCTGGTCGGTCATCACACATTCCTAAGATGATTAGGAATGTAGTTTGCTTTCTCCTAAGCTGTCAAGGAAAGTTTTTAAAATCCTTCTTTCGTAAAAACTACGCGACTGGGAGTCCAGGTTAGACGGAAGCGGCTGCCTTTTCGGACATTTGCGACAACGCTGGGGCGGAAACACGCAATGCAGGTGCCTCCAGCGCGGCGAACGCTGGGATAAATGACACCGAGCGAGCCATGTTCCAGCAGTTGTACTGCCAGTTTTTGCGAGGCAATATAGCTGTCCGGGTTCAGACAGTCGAGATACTGATCCCGCTTCTCTTCCGGTTGCGATTCCGGGCGAAGATCGTGAAAAATACCGCTGAAATCGGCTAGATATTCGTCGTACTGCAGGACTTCGCGTTCGCGCCAGTTAACCTCGGCAAATTCTACGGATTTGTGGAATATGATTTCCGACTTTGAGGTGGCAAGCTCGAAACCCGCGTACCATGCACCGCGGTCGGGTGTGGAGAAGCGCGCGCCAAGCGGATTGGCATGCGTAAAGGCGGCGTTAATAATGCGGTAATTCGGAATATTAAAAACAAGCTCTCGCTGGGTAATGCCGGGGCGCAGGTTTTCTTCCGCCTCCAGGCGGGCGTTGGTGGCGTTGTCTAACTCGAAGATATCCTGCAGGTGCTCGTCATTATCGGCGATGCGGGTGAGCACAGACTCGAAATTCTGGCTGTATTTTGCGGGCAATAGCCGGTGTGTATCGAATCGCCGGAGGTGCGTGAGCGGCGGGAATGCCGTATCAGGCTGCGGCGCCTCAGGGATCGGCAGCTCAGGGTGTGCTTCTGCCTGGGCACGAATTGCGGGTAAGGCAGCCGAAATACGAGGATTCACGAGATTTTCTGCTTTGGAGCGGGCCATGTTTTTGGGGGAGTTCCAGGATTAGCCGCCGCGGCGTGCATCGAGCAGGCTGCGTATTCTCTCCATTGCCGGGGTTCCTCCCTGCAGCATATAAGCCAACGGAGTGCGCCCGGTAAAGAGCGGGTTGGAGTTTTCCAATTGCACCCAGCTGTCGGCCAGCTTGGTGCTGTAGAGAATATTCAGCGCTTTGAAGATGCCGATCAGGTACGAAATGCGCTGCAGGCGGTCCTGATCGAGCACGCGAGTGGGTTTCTTTTTGAACTCATAGTAAGCGCCGCTGGAGATGCCTCCCAGAAGTTGCCGCGCATCTTCGTCACGAATACTCCAGCGATCGACGATATTGAAGAAGGCCCGCAGCGCAGATGGGGAAAGGCGGCGGCGCTCGTCAGGCTGCGAAAGATCCGGCAATGCCGGTGGCGCGTATAACGTTGCCGGATAAGCGAGAGCCGGGCTGACATGACTGGATATAGATATGTTCTTCAAGGGACGTTCTCCATCTATGGAGAATTATAGCTCCAGAAATGGTGCAGAAGAAATAAAACTGAAGTAACCAAAGAGATGCCCGGATCAGGCGCGATTGCGGGTAAGCCAATAAACTACGCCTGTCAGAATGCCTGTCAGTACGATCCAGCCAATCTGGTACCAGTAAAAAAATGGAAAGCCCAGCAGTGCAGGTTCCGATTTGGCGTAAAAGCCGGGAAACATCAATCCCAGAGCAGGCAGAAGAAGCAGCCAATACCAGTAAGAGCGGCGCGATTTTCGTGCGGAAGCAGCCATATTAAGAGGGATTTTACCTGAAACGCGGTGGATTAAGGCTCTAACCCAGCGAAGAGATCGTCTTCTGCCGGATACCAGAGCCGTCCGTTTTTGACGCGAGCAAATGAGATTAATTTGTGCGGTTGACGGCGGCTGTGACCTTTAGCGTCGTAATAAATATCTTCGACCGGAATATTGCGCACGAGCAGCGCATCGGCTACCAGCGAACGGTGGCATCGCCACGGAACGGCTTCCGCACACATGATGGCAGTCTGCTCCTGCGGGCTGGCAGATAGAAGCTCATCGAGGGCAGCGGCGAACGCTGAAGTCTGCATGTAATCGGCATAGCCGCGAAAGCTGCCGTTTCGCCAGCCTGTGTTGATGGAGTCTTTGCGCGCATGTCTCAGGCCGCCTAAAGACTTCTGCCAACGGTAGAAAATGTGCGCGTTTTCGAGCGATTTTTGCAGGTTTTCCTGCACAAATTGCGGATTATGGCGCGATTTTGGGATCGTTCGGATATCAACAAGCCATCGAACTCCGTTCTCCCGCAGAATGCCGAGAAATACTTCGATAGGCAAGGTAGAGTGACCGATGGTGAGCATGTTCTATGATTTCATCGAGTTGCAACAATATGGAAGGAGGGAACAAAATACACTCGCGTTATGTTTCGTTCTCTAACTTGCTTTGTTGCTGCTTCTTTGATGGCTTTATCCACCAACGCGCAAACAATTCTGGTGCATGGGCACCGCGGATCGCGCGCAACCCGGCCTGAAAATACGATTCCTGCCTTTGAATACGCCATTCAGCATGGAGCCGATGTGCTGGAGCTGGATTTGGCGGTGACGAAGGACAATGTGCTTGTCGTTTCGCACTTCCCTTTCATTACTCATGATTATCCCGGCGAGCGGGAGTGTGTGGGGCCGCAGGTGCCTCCGCATACGGCCATTCACACGCTAACGCTGGCGCAGGTGGAGCAATATGACTGCGGGGCAAAGGCTCTGGCTGCTTTTCCCAAGCAGCAGGCGGTTCCCGGAACGAAGATTCCGACATTTGAGCAGGTGCTCGATCTGGCCCCAGAGGGTAAATTCGATTACAACGTCGAAACCAAAAGCTTTCCCAGCCATCCGGAGCTGACGCCTTCGCCGGAAGAGTTTGTAAGGCTGATTGATGATGCGGTGAAGCGGCACAACCTGCAATCGCGCGTGATTCTGCAGAGCTTCGATTTCCGCACACTGGTAGCGATGAAGAAGCTCGATCCCTCTATCCGGTTGTCGGCACTCGTGGGCGATCCTCGCGGCGATTCGCTGATGGGAATCACCGATCATGACAAGGATTTTGTTTCCATCGGCAAGAAAACCGGAGCGCAGATTATCAGCCCGGATTTCCATTTGGTGACTCCGGAAAAAGTAGCGGCTGCCCATGCTGCCGGTCTGCAGGTGGTTCCGTGGACTGCAGACACGCCCGAGGACTGGCAGAAGATGGTAGATGCAAAGGTGGATGCGATTATCACCGATGACCCCGAAGCACTTGTCAGCTGGCTGCGGGCGAAGAACCTGCATCCCTGATGCCGCTGCCTGCATTTCCAAAGCGCGGCTTTACATTTGCCTGCAAAGAAAAAGGCGCGCCTCATCAGAGAGCGCGCCGGAAAATAAATTAAAACGTTAAGCCTGTGTCTTGGGTGTAAGGCGAATAAAGCGCTCACCCAGAGTTTCCCACTCTGATAGCAACCACTTCGCCCGCGTGCTGCCGGTTTTCTCAGCATGCAGCGCAATCAGCTCACGGATGCCGGCTTGAGCGGTTTCATCCAGAACACCGTAGCCTTCAGCATTCAGGAAGTCAGAATGATAACGAGCTTCGCTGAGGAACTTATCTTCTTCATCGAAGACCCAAGCCAAACCGCCCGTCATGCCTGCGCCGAAATTGATGCCCGTATCGCCAAGAATGACAACGAGGCCGCCGGTCATGTATTCGCAACCGTGATCGCCTATGCCTTCGACCACGGCCACGGCGCCGGAATTGCGTACAGCGAAGCGTTCACCGGCACGGCCTGCGGCAAAGAGAGTTCCAGCCGTCGCGCCGTAGAGAGCTACGTTGCCGAGAATGACGTGGCGTTCGCTTTCAAGAGCAGCACGGCCCTGCCCACGGAGGATAATTTCGCCACCGCAAAGACCCTTGCCGACAAAATCATTGGCAAGGCCTTCCAGCGCCAGCGACATGCCCGGCGCGGCGAAGGCTCCAAAAGATTGTCCGGCTACTCCCTTCAGCTTGAACGCGATGGGCGCCTGAGGGGCTACTCCGTAATCCTGCAGCAGTGCTAACTCACCGGAAAGACGCGCGCCCAGGGTGCGGTCCTCGTTGGTGACAGTAGCTTCCAGCTCGAATGGCTTGCCGCTTTTATAAGCAGCAATTGCAGGTTCAACCCAGGCGTCGTCTATGGGCGCGTGCTCCTCGGGGCGCACGTTGCGCTTACCCTGCCAACTTGTGATTCCCGTTGCCGGCGCTGCAAGCAAGGGCTTCAGATCAAGTCCGCCGTCATGGCGCAACTGCTCCAGCAGATCCGTGCGTCCAATGGCTGCTTCGAGCGAAGGCAGACCGAGTTTTGCCAATAGTGCCTGAATATCGCGGGCCAGTTCTTCAAAAAACTTTACGAGATGCTCAGGACGTCCGCGGAACTTTGCGCGAAGGTCAGGACGCTGCGTCGCAATGCCGGTCGGACAAGTGTTCAAGTGGCATTGGCGCGCCATATCACAACCTAAAGCGACGAGAACAGCGGTTCCGAAGGCAAACTCGTCCGCCCCGAGCATGGCTGCGAAGAGAACGTCGCGTGCCGTGCGAAGACCGCCGTCGGTGCGCAGACGCACCCGCCCACGCAATCCATTCTGGATGAGAACCTGCTGCGCTTCGGCAAGGCCGATTTCCCATGGATTGCCGGCATATTTGATGCTGGAAAGCGGCGAGGCACCTGTGCCGCCATTGTGCCCGGCGATGACGATGTAATCGGCATACGCCTTGGCGACTCCGGCAGCAACCGTACCAACACCAAACTCGGAGACAAGCTTTACGCCGATGGCTGCTTTCGGGTTGACGCGGCGCAGATCATGAATGAGCTGCGCAAGGTCTTCGATTGAGTAGATGTCATGGTGCGGCGGCGGGCTGATGAGCTGCACGCCGGGTTGCGAGTGACGCAGACGCGCAATCAGTTCCGTGACCTTGTGTCCGGGAAGCTGACCTCCTTCGCCGGGCTTGGAGCCTTGCGCAATCTTGATCTCGATCTCTTCGGCATTCATCAGGTATTCGGCCGTCACGCCAAAGCGGGCTGAAGCCACCTGTTTTACCTTGTTGTTGAGCAGGTGCGCCGGAACGCTGGTGCCGTTGAGAGGCAACTCAGCTTTCGGATCATAAACAGCGCGATCTTCCCCACCCTCGCCTGTATTCGAGCGTCCGCCGAGCATATTCATTGCGGCTGTGATGGTCTGATGCGCCTCGGGACTCAGTGAGCCGAGCGACATGGCGCTGGCGATGAAGCGCTTGTAGTAATTTTCCGAAGGCTCAACCTGCTCCAGAGCCAGCGGAGCGCCTGCGGGACGGAATTCCAGCAGATCCCGCAGCACAGTGGGCTCTTTTTCCAGCGCAATGGTTGCAAACGCAGCCCATGCCTGCCCCGGCTCGGCAACTGCGGCAACATTGCGCGCTGTGCCTACAACAGTCTGCAGCGAACGTACAGTTTGCGGCTGCCAGGAGTGCGGCTCGGCCTTATCGGCCTTACGGAAGCGCACCCAACCATAATCAGGCAAATCTTTTACTGCAGTCGTAGTGCCGCCGGGAGCATCGCCGGAAGGCTCACCCTCATTGAAGCTGGCGGACCATAGCTCACGGACAGGCTTTTCCAACTCAGCAAAGCCGATGCCACCAAGCGGTGCAGGGGTGCCAAAGAAGCACTTGTCGATGACTTCCTGATTGAGTCCGATGGAGTCAAAAAGATGCGCGCCGCGATAGCTGTCCACTACCGAAATGCCCATCTTCGACATGATCTTGGCAAGCCCTGCGTCGAAGGCGTGGAGGAGATTCTCTTCGCCTTTCTCAGCGTTCACGGCGCGGGCGGTTTCAAGCGCCAGCCATGGACAGACGGCACCGGCGCCCATACCCAGAAGCACGGCTCCGTGATGCAGATCACGGCAGTCTCCCGCTTCCACGCAAAGGCCCACACGCGTGCGCTCGCCGGCACGAATCAACGCATGATGCACGGCTCCGGTGGCAAGTGCCATCGGAATGGGAATTGCATTCTGGGCGCAACTGCGATCCGTAAGCAGAAGAATGGCTGCTCCCCCGCGTACCAGGTCGATAGCCTTGGCACAGAGATCGTCAATTGCGGTGACCAGATTGCACGTGGGATTAAAAACGCAATCTAGAACAGCAAGCGGCAGTTCGTCGGCCAATCCGTGCTGACGCGTACGCAATGCTTCTATCTGCCCCAGCGACAGAAACGGCGAAGACAATGAAAGTCCCGGCAGATGCGCCTTCTTATTCAGAAGGCTGGGCCATGGACCAAGACGCGTATGCAGCTGAATCACGATGGCTTCGCGCAGCGAATCGATCGGTGGATTCGTTACCTGGGCAAAACGCTGGCGGAAATAGGCATACACAGGTCGAGGCGTGCGCGCCAACGGAGCCAATGGCGTATCATCGCCCATCGACCAGACAGCATCTTTACCGTCACTGGCCATCGGCTGCAGAATCATGCGCGCATCTTCGCGCGTGTAGCCGAAGCCTAGCTGCAGGCGCAACAGCTCTGCAGAATCGCGTGCCGCGACCGGAGTCTTCGGGTCGAGCGTCGTTTCTTCGAGCAGGTTTTCGTATTGGGGAGCTGCGTTGTCGAAGATTTCAAGCAGCTCATCGTTTTCGTAGAGCTTGTGCTTCTGAATGTCGGCGACGAGCATTTCGCCGGGGCCAAGGCGGCCGCTGTGAATCACTTTTTCCGGATCGAGGTCAACCAGACCCGCTTCCGAGCCCACAACAACGAGATCATCTTCCGTCACGAAGAATCTACAAGGACGCAGACCATTACGGTCAAGCGCCGCGCCTACAAAGCGGCCATCGGTAAACGAAAGCGCTGCCGGGCCATCCCAGGGCTCAAGACAGTCTTCGTTATATGCAAAGAAGGCGGAGTTGCCTTTGTCCTGCGCAGGCGGAACAAGCAGCCGAACCGATTCGGCAATGGTGCGGCCATTGTGCGCCAGCAATTCCAGAACTTCGTCGAGGCTGGTCGAGTCGGAGCCGTCAGGCGAGAAAATCGGCTTGAGCTCTTCGGCAAGCGTGGCGGCACGGGCATCCATGCGCGCGCGGTTTCCCCATACCGTGTTGATTTCGCCGTTATGCGCCAGCATGCGGAATGGCTGCGCGCGATCCCACGAAGGCGCAACGTTGGTCGCGTAACGCTGATGGAAGACCGCAAACGGTGTGACGAAGCGCGGGTCCGCCAGATCGGGGTAGAACTCCGGCAGCAGACGCCCGGCGCACATGCTCTTGTAAATGATCGTCGTCGATGAAAGCGAACATACATAACCCGGCGCGCCGCTCCGCTCAAACTGCTTGCGCGCGAGGTAAAGGCGGCGATTGAGATGGTCTGCGTCTTTTGATGTGATGAAGACGTGCCGAATCACCGGCATGGTAGACAGCGCAATTTCGCCTAGAATCTCGGGGCGTGTGGGCACATCGCGCCAGGCCAGCACTTCGCAATTCTGCGCTGCCAAAGCCTGCTCCAGTTCGATGTGCGACTCATTCACGTCCTGCGGAAAGAACACTACGCCGACGGCGAGAGGCGCATCGGGTGGAAGGGAAATTCCAGCGGACTCCAGCAAAAACTCACGGGGAATCCCGGTACAGATTCCGATGCCGTCGCTCGACTTGCCGTCAGCGGCCACGGCTCCGCGATGCGCCAGGCGCGCCAGCGCAGTCAGCGCTTTATCAAGAATGTCGTGCGAGGGCAGATTGGTCAGCGTTGCAACAAAGCCGACTCCGCAAGAATCATGTTCAAAACGCGGGTCAATCAATGAAGGACGGTCGGGGGCGGGAGAGACACCTTGGCGCCCCGGCGGCACCGGTGAATCAAAAAAAGTTATGTAGCCCATAGGTAACTATACGACTCTTTTCCGTGGCAAGCACCAATATTTTTTACAAAAATTTATCCAGGTGAATTGAAGCCAGACGAGTTGCACATTTTCAGCTGCAGTGAAATCTAAAAATTGATGCAACGTTTCTTGACAAACAGCGTCTGTATATTTATACATTGAATTGTATTTTTATGCAAAGCGAGGCGCGGCATATTGGCCGCGTTTTTCCATTGAGTAAAACAGAAAGACACAACGCGATTCGGGAGTTGGTAGGCTCCTCTGTCATTTCCAACCAGGAAGAGCTGCGGCGCAAGCTCATCCGGCGGGGATTTGACGTGACTCAA
This sequence comes from Alloacidobacterium sp., assembly GCA_035547425.1. Classification (GTDB taxonomy): domain Bacteria; phylum Acidobacteriota; class Terriglobia; order Terriglobales; family Acidobacteriaceae; genus Alloacidobacterium. The sequence continues at coordinate 199,419 of DASZUU010000051.1, forward strand.
GCCACCGTTTCGCGCGATATTCACGAACTTCATCTATATAAAGGACCGAATGGCTATGCCCTGCCCAATGGCAACGGCAACGGAAATGGTCAGGCGGAAAGCGACCTGCCCTCGGTCTATGACGTATTACGGAGTTTTGGTCTTAAGGTGAACCAGGCGCAGAATCAGCTGGTTCTGATCACAACCAGCGGCAGCGCTCAGGCCGTAGCACTCGGCATTGATGGCGAGGATTGGCCGGAAGTTGTCGGCACACTCGCCGGCGACGATACCGTTTTGATTATCTGCCCTGACCAGAAACGGGCATCACAATTGCGCACACGTTTAGAAGAGATGATCGGATGACCAGGACATTGCAGACGGCAGTACTAGGAGTAAGCGGATACGCGGGCATGGAGCTGGCGCGATTGTTGCTGCATCACCCCCGGCTGAAGGGTGTGCCGCCTGTTTTTCTTGGGCGCGCAGAGTCGGCGGGCACGCCTACGCCGCTGACCGAGTTGCATCCTCATCTACTGGACAATAACGGCTCGCGTTCGCTGCATGTTGAGCCGTTTTCGTGGGATCTGCTGCAGGAGCGCGGCGTCGATGTCCTGTTTCTGGCTACACCGCACGAGCAGTCGCGGTCGCTTGCACCGGAAGCCGTTGAGCGCGGCATCCGCGTCATTGACCTGAGCGGAGCATGGCGTCTTACCGAAGCAGGAAATCGCGCAGTCTACAAATTTGAAGATGAAGGCTCGCCGGTAGCCGTCGCAGCGCAGGCAAAAAGTGTTTACGGTATGCCGGAACTGCATCGCGCTGCAATCAAAAACGCGAAGCTGGTAGCGAACCCGGGGTGCTATTCCACCTCTGTGATCCTGGCCGTTAAGCCTTTGGTAGCGAAGGGCTGGGTTGATCTCAATCGCGGCATCGTGAGCGATTCGAAGTCCGGCGTTTCCGGCGCAGGCAAAGCACCTTCGGCAAAGACACACTTTATGTATGCGGCTGATAATCTCTCGGCCTATGGTGTCTTCGGCCATCGCCACACCGGTGAGCTTCTCGAACAGCTTGGTATCGAGCCGGAGGAGATCATCTTCACTCCGCATCTGTTGCCGATTCCGCGCGGCATTCTTTCAACGATTTATCTCTCATTCAAAGAACCAAAGAAAGCAGCGGACGTAGAAGCCTGCTATCGCGACTTCTACAAGGACAGCCCGATGGTCAGGGTCTTCCCTGCCGGACAGCTTCCACAAATCCAATATTCCGTGCGCACGAATTACTGCGATATCGGCTTCCAGCTTGCTGCCGATGGCCGACGATGCGTCATCGTGTCCTGCCTGGACAATCTGCTGAAAGGCGCCGCGGGGCAAGCGGTGCAGAATCTGAACGTGATGTACGGATGGAACGAATCGGAAGGTCTGGTATGAAATACGTTGTGAAACTCGGCGGAGCCGCCCTGGAAAATCCTGCGTTGCGCGAAAGCTGCGCCAAGGCCATTGCCGAACTTGTCAAGGACGGTAACCAGGTCGCCCTGGTGCATGGTGGCGGCGTACAGCTGACTAAAACTCTCAAACAGCTTGGCAAGCAAAGTGAGTTTATCTCCGGCCTGCGCGTTACTGATGCAGAAACCCGCGATGCCGCGCTCATGGTTCTTAGCGGGCGCGTCAACAAATCGCTCGTTGCCTCGCTCGGCGCACATGGACAGGCGGCTGTCGGCCTTTGCGGCGGCGACGGGCTGATCTTCCGGGCGCGCAAAAAGAGAACAGCTCCGGACCTGGGCTTTGTCGGCGAAATCGTCGCGTCCGATCCCCGCTGGCTGGAAGCCATCTGGCAGATGGGCGCAGTGCCTGTACTCTCCAGCCTGGCGCTTGGCTTCGACGGCGAATACTACAACATCAATGCCGACGAGATGGCCGCCGCCTGCGCGGCTGCCTGCAAGGCTGACGCGCTCGTCTTCCTCACCGACGTACCGGGAGTGAAGGGCGCAGACGGTGAAGTCATGCGCTGGCTGAGCATCGATAAGATCGCAACGCTCGCCAAAGATGCGGTTATCAGTGGCGGCATGCTGCCTAAACTTGGAGCCTGCCGCGAAGCTTTATTGCAAGGGGTGAAGCGGGTGCGCATTCTTCCCGCAGAGCTCGCAGGCGTCCTGCCCGATCTGTGCAGCACGCGCATTGCCCACGGCACGGAAGTGATGGTTGCATAGGAGATTACAAATGAAACTTGCTGCAATTCAGGCAGCCGAGGCAAAGCTGCTGCTTCATACGTATGAACGCAACCCACTCCTTTTTGTGCACGGAGAAGGCGTTCATCTCATCGACGAAAACGGTGACCGCTATCTCGACTTGCTGAGCGGCATCGGGGTCAATGCGCTTGGCTATGGTCATCCGGCTATCGTGGACACGATCAACGAGCAGAGCAAAAAGCTCATCCACACTTCAAACCTTTTTTTTCATGAAGGACAGGCAGAGCTGGCGCTGCGACTGACACAGGCGAGCGGCATGGATCGCGCCTTCTTCTGCAATAGCGGCGCTGAAGCCAATGAAGCTGCATTGAAGCTGGCTCGCGCATATGCCGGAATGAAGCGCGCCGAAGGTAAGCAGCTTGGAACAAAATTCCTTGCGCTCGAACATAGCTTTCACGGACGCACCATGGGAGCCGTGGCAGCGACCCACAAAGAGAAATATCGCGAGCCCTTTGCGCCCGTTATGCCGGATGTCGAGTTTGTCCGCTTCAATGACATTGCTGACCTGAAAGCAAAGTTCTCAACGGATGTCTGTGCGATTTTGGTTGAGGCCGTTCAGGGTGAAGGCGGAATCAATCCTGTCTCGCAGGCGTTTTTGGCTACTGCACGCGAGCTCACGCAATCGACTGGCGCGCTTTTGATTGCCGACGAAATTCAGGCAGGCCTGGGTCGCACGGGGAAATGGTTTGCTTACCAGCACTTCGACATTCAGCCGGATATCACCACCCTGGCCAAGCCTATCGCCGGCGGCCTTCCGCTGGGCGTCTTGCTCTGTACGGAAGAAGTTGCGCAGGCCATCCATCCCGGCATGCATGGCACAACTTTCGGGGGCGGCCCGTTGGCGTGCGCAGTCGGCATCGCCGTTTTTGACGCCATTGAAAAAGGCAAGCTGCTCGATCACATCAATGAAGTTGGCGGCTACTTCGAGCAGAAGCTCAACGAACTGAAGCAGAAACACAGCGCTATCGCTGCTGTGCGCGGCCTTGGCCTGATGCTTGCAGCTGAACTCGATTCGGCTGAACTGGCAAAAACTGTTCTGGGCGAAATGGGGAAGAAGCGCATTCTTATCAATCGCACCAGCGACACTGTGTTGCGCTTTCTGCCCCCGTTCATTCTTGAAAAGCAGCATGTGGACGAAGCCATTGCTGCTCTTGACGAAATTTTAACGGAGCACAGCCCCGCAGCAGCGGGCGAACAGACTCATACTAAGGGAGGAACACACAATGGCTAGCAAAGCAGCAGTTCTGGAACAGGAAGCTGGCCTGAGCGCGTCGCTCGCGGGCCGTGATCTGTGCTCTATTGCCGATCTCACACCTGCAGAAGTAGCCGGCATTCTGGATCTCGCACATAAGGTGAAGGCAAATCCATCGGACTATCGCTACGCACTCGACGCGAAACAGATGGTTATGTTTTTTGAAAAGTCGTCGTTACGCACGCGTCTGACCTTTGAAACCGCCATCAACACTGTTGGGGGCAATGCTATTTTTGTCGATCAGACGCAGTCGCCGCTCGGTGAGCGTGAATCGCTGGCTGATATGGCGCGCAACTTGGAGCGCTGGGTTTCTGTCATCGTGCTTCGCACCTATGCGCATGAGACGATTACCGAGATGGCGCAGTACGCGAGTGTTCCTGTCATCAACGCTCTCAGCGATCTCGAGCATCCCTGTCAGGCGCTGGCCGATTTTATGACTCTCGAAGAGCGGTTCGGCTCATTGAAGGGCTTTAAGTTTACCTATGTCGGCGATGGAAACAATGTTTGCCACTCGTTGCTGCTCACAGCGGCACAGTTAGGGGCGCACTGCACGATCGGTACGCCAAAAAATTATGCTCCCAAGGCAGACATCGTCGCACAGGCGCGTGCCATTGCGAACGTTACGGGCAGCAATATCACCATCATCAATGACCCCATCGCCGCCGTTTCCGGCGCGGATGCAGTCTACACCGACGTATGCACCAGCATGGGCTTTGAGCACGAAGCAACAAAGCGGGCTCCGATCTTCAAGCCTTATCAGGTGAACGAAGCGCTGATGGCACATGCTGCGTCTCATGCCGTTTTCATGCACTGCCTGCCGGCGCATCGCAATGCAGAAGTCACAGATGCAGTCCTCGACGGCCCACAATCAGCAGTTTTCGATCAGGCTGAGAACCGCATGCACGCACAAAAAGCTCTCCTGCTTCTGTTGTTAGGGGCAAAGCTAGCGAAGTAAATCCGCCTCTTGCTTGTTTAAACGATGATGGCCACGCTGGTCGAATATCACAGCAACTGAAGAATCACGAGGTTTTTGCACGAAATGTCTGTCATTCTTGAAAGTCTGCCGGTTGGGCAGAAAGTCGGTATCGCCTTTTCCGGCGGCCTTGATACCAGCGCCGCGCTTCACTGGATGAAGCAGAAGGGCGCGCTGCCCTACGCTTATACAGCCAACCTGGGCCAACCGGACGAAAGCGATTACGACGCCATCCCCCGCAAAGCCCTTGAGTACGGAGCAGAGAATGCGCGGCTCATCGATTGCCGCGGGCCGCTGGTACGCGAAGGCATTGCCGCATTGCAATCCGGAGCCTTCCACATCTCGACTGCGGGCATCCCCTACTTCAACACCACGCCTCTTGGACGCGCTGTTACCGGCACGATGCTGGTCACAGCCATGAAAGAAGATGGTGTCAATATATGGGGCGACGGCTCGACCTTCAAGGGCAATGACATCGAGCGCTTCTATCGCTATGGGCTGCTCGTCAATCCCGAGCTGCAGGTCTATAAGCCCTGGCTTGACCCGCTCTTCATCGATGAGCTGGGCGGCCGCGCCGAGATGTCCGCCTTTCTGCAGAAGTCCGGCTTCGGCTACAAAATGTCCGCCGAGAAGGCTTACTCGACCGACTCCAACCTGCTCGGGGCCACACACGAAGCCAAGGATCTCGAACAGCTTTCAAGCAGCATCCGCATCGTCGAGCCCATCATGGGAACCTCCTTCTGGCGTGACGATGTGGATGTCAGGCGCGAAGAGGTGACCATCCGCTTCGAACAGGGCTTCCCTGTCGCGCTGAACGGCAACACATTCTCAAACCCGGTCGAACTGCTGCTCGAAGCCAACCGCATCGGCGGACGTCACGGCCTGGGCATGAGTGACCAGATTGAGAACCGCATTATTGAGGCCAAGAGCCGCGGCATTTATGAGGCTCCGGGCATGGCTTTACTCTTCATCGCCTATGAGCGCCTCATCACCGGCATTCACAACGAAGACACTATCGAACAGTACCGCGAGAATGGCCGCAAGCTGGGCCGTCTGCTCTATCAGGGACGCTGGTTCGACCCGCAGGCCATCATGCTCCGCGAGTCCGCACAGCGCTGGGTGGCGAGCGCCGTCACCGGAGAGGTCACGCTCGAGCTGCGTCGCGGCAACGACTATTCGATTTTGAATACCGAGTCGCTGAACCTCACCTTTGCGCCCGAACGCCTTAGCATGGAGAAGACCGAGTCGGCCTTTTCTCCGCGCGACCGCATCGGCCAGTTGACGATGCGCAATCTCGACATCACCGATACCCGCACCAAACTAATGACATACGCGCAGACCGGCCTCATCACGCTGAGCCACGGCTCGGAGATGCCACAGTTGAACAGCGGCAACGTAACGAAAGGCGAAGAGAAGTAATGACTGAACAGTCCGCCAAGATGTGGTCTGGCCGCTTCCGCGAGCCGCTCAATGCAGCATTTGAAGCATGGCAGCGGTCTTTTCCTTTTGACTGGCGGCTCCTGCCCCAGGAAGTTGCAGCCAGCAAGGCTCACGCACGCATGATCGCAGCCGCTGGCATTCTTACGCCGGCCGAGTTGGATACCATGCTGCGCGGACTGGATGCATTGCTTCCGTTGCTTCAGTCTCCGGAAACCATCGCCTCATCGCAGGCCGAGGATATTCATCATTTCGTCGAATTGGAATTGACACGCAAAATCGGCGATCTTGCGCTCAAGCTGCACACAGGGCGCAGTCGTAACGAACAGATTGCCACGGATATGCGTCTCTTTGTTCGCGATTCCATCGACGCGGCGCTTTCTTCACTGCAATCGTGGATGCTTGCACTTATCGAGCTTGCAGCAAAAGCTGGCGATGCAGTCATGCCCAGCTATACGCATCTGCAGCGTGCCGAGCCAGTGCTGGTGGCGCATTGGCTACTCGCATACGTCAGCATGATCGAGCGCGACTACGCGCGTTTTGCTGACGCGCGCAAGCGGATGAACCTCTGCCCACTCGGTTCCGGCGCCGTTGCAGGGGCAACTCTGGCGCTCGACCGCACAATTGTTGCCAGAGCGCTTTCCTTCGACGCGCCCACACCCAACAGCATGGATGCAACCAGTGATCGGGACTTTGCTCTTGAATTTACGCAGGCCGCATCCATTCTCGGCATTCACATCTCGCGCTTTGCGGAAGAGCTGACGCTTTATTCTTCCGCTGAGTTCGGCTTCCTTGATCTTCCAGAGGCCTTCTCTACAGGATCGAGCGCCATGCCGCAGAAGAAAAATCCAGATCTCACGGAACTGATTCGCGGCAGAAGCGGGCGGCTGCTCGGATCGGCTGTAACCCTCTCGACACTCATGAAAGGATTGCCGCTCGCATATAACAAAGATTTGCAGGAAGGCCAGGAACCGGTCTTCGATACAGCCGACACGCTGGCTGGCATATTACAGGTATTGCCCGATTTCACGCACGCGCTGAGTTTTCGTTTTGAACGCATGCGATCCGCCGCCGAGAACGGCTTTCTGAATGCCATGGCTGCCGCAACCTATCTCGTGCATAAGGGCGTTCCCTTTCGCAAAGCGCACGAGAAAATCGGCAATGCTGTTCGCTATTGTCTCGATAAGGGCTGCGAGCTGAACAATCTCACCCTCGAAGAGCTAAAACAGTTCGGCTCGGAATTCGAACAGGATTTCTTTGCCGCAATCACTCTCGAAGCTACGCTCGATTGTCACGATGTCATCGGCGGCACGGCACGGCGTCGGGTTCGCGAAGCCATCGAGGCTGCAAAAGTACGCATTACAAACCTTATGAGCCAGAGCAACGTTGATTTAGGAGAACCCGCTCATGCTGGTGCGTAAGGCGCGCCTACAAGACGCAACCAATATCTACGAACTCGTCAATAGTCTCTCGCATGACGGCACGCTGCTACGCCGTGTCTTCGCCGAGATATGCGAAAACGTGCGCGACTTCACTGTTGCCGAGAGCGACTCCGGAGTTTTCCTCGGCTGCGGCGCGCTGCACCTCTACGGCCCGCATCTGGCCGAAGTGCGCTCTATTGTTGTGCGCCCCGAAGCCAAGGGACAAGGCGCTGGCGCAAAACTGCTCAGCGCCCTCCTGGAAGAAGCCGAAGAGCACGGCGTGGGCTGCGTCTGCCTTTTCACGCGCATTCCTGACTTCTTCTTCCGATACGGCTTCCGCGTCGTCGAAGACCGCGCTGCCCTGCCCGACAAAATCTTCAAGGACTGCCAGAACTGCCCCCGCCTTTACCGTTGCGACGAGGTCGCCATGGCTCGCGGCCAGATTCCCAAGGTCTCCATCCTTGGGCCGCGCATCGAAGCGGAGCAACTTGTACGCCTCACCGGCTGACAATGCGATAGACTGCATCTGGCTCTCGAATGCACTGGAAACTTGCACTTGCGATTGGCTCCTGCGCGCTGCTCGGCCTGCGTCACGGTTTCGATTACGATCACCTTGCCGCTATTTCCGACATCACCGCAGTGCAGCGAACCAGCCGTCAAGGCATTCTGCTAGGCATCACGTATGCTTTGGGACATGCCTTCACCGTCATCACACTCGGTATCCTGGTCATTCTGCTGCACGTTTCCCTGCCTGCACATCTTGATAGCTGGGCAGAGCGCCTTACCGGCGCCACACTCATTCTTCTTGGAATTCTTGTTGTTGCCAATCTATTCCGCCGCTCGGGCCACAATCACTCGCATTCGCATCAGGCTATACCGAGCCGGTGGGCTCTTCTGATTAACGCCTCGCGTTATGGAATCTGGCGCATACGCCGTGTGTATCGCAAAAATCTTCCTCAGCCGCAACCGTTTGCATGGAGCTATAACGGTGCTTCTGTTTTCGGCATCGGCATACTTCATGGATTAGGCGCAGAGACTCCGACTCAGCTCATGCTTTTTCTTCTGACAGCCAGCCTCGGCGGTACATTCCTCGGACTGATGGGACTGCTCGCTTTTGGTATTGGGCTAGTCGTGATGAACGCAGTCATGACAGCGGCACTCAGCGGAATTTTTCATGGTGGCCTTCGCCGCCCCTGGTTCTATCAATTCCTGTCGATAGCGGGAGCAATTTATAGCTTCGCCGTAGGCTGCATCTTTCTTTTCGGCGCATCCGATCGACTGCCACCGCTCAGTTAGCCTTCAAAGAAAAACCCTCGCGCATGTTGCGCGAGGGTTTACTTATCTACTCTGTTAGTTAGCTTGTGTGGTGGGGAGTGGCATTGTTCAGAATCCTTAATAAGCTGGCGGCTGCTGGAGGAGCCTTCACTTTGCCATCACGAACAATCTCTTTCGCTGTTAAATCCTGCCCGTAAAGATTTTTATTTGCATCGTTATCCGAACGCATGGTTGAGCCTGCCAGCGAAATGCCGGCAAAGACACCGCGGGCACGCGACCAGGATAGAATCTGTGCCTTCATGACGATATCCGTTTCGGCGCTGGTATTACGGCCCACTGGACCGGCAGCAATCGAAGCATCTGCGCCCAGCTTTACTTTGCTCGACATCACGGAGTTCGCCCCGCCTTCATTCATTACCAGCAGAACAAAATCCGTAGCCTGCCCGCCGATCTGGAATCCAAAGCTTGCGCCTTCAAGCGCAAACATTGCCGGCGCACTCCAACGTCCGCTGAAATTCTGTCCGGAACGGCACGTAATTATTCCGCGCCCATAGCTTCCGCCTACAACAAATGCTCCCTTTTTTACAGAGGGGAAAACCACGACACATTCAGATTTATCCAAAAGATCCTTGGGAATACCCTTATCCGGGGTAGCAAGAATTTCCCTTAAAACCTGTGCCGAATCCTTGATACGTTGCTGTTCTTTTTCCTGCGCCACTAGTGGCAGAGCCAGTGTCATGCTCATAGCCACAGCCAGAAGACGTTTCATAACTTACCCTCCTTACGGGTTGATGCTGTTGGTACTAAGCCTGAGAGCTTTGCAAAATAAAAGAATTGAAACGATAAATAACTGAACGCAACTGCGTCTGCACTGTACCATGCCTTAATATGCAGAACAAGGCTCGCTTTTAAGATGGATATTTCAGCCAAAACGCTGCTTCGCCGAACACTTTATTCCGATCGCAACGTTTGCATAGGATCAATAGAAGCTGCTCGTCGCGCTGGAAGCCAGCCTGCCAGTAAAGCACACATAAGCAATACAAACACTGCGCCGGTAAATGTTACCGCATCCAGCGGCTTTACCCCATAAAGAAGCGATTGAAGAAAGCGCGTCAGCCAAAAAGAAATAGCCAGGCCGATTATGATTCCCGCCCCAGCCAGTGCCAATGCAGAACGCAAAATGCGTCCCAGCACCGCCTCACGTGGCGCGCCTAACGCCATTCGAATCGCAATCTCTCGCGTGCGTTCATTCACCGAATACGCAAGCACGCCATAAATGCCCAGCAACGAAAGCAGCAGAGCTACACCGGCAAAAGCGCTCACTACTACCGTATTGAATCGACGCGGCGCCTCTGTAGATGCAACAACGGAGTCCATTGCTTGCACATTCTCCAGCGCAAGCAATGGATCAAGCTGGTGCACCGTCTTTTCGACGCTAAGTGCCAGCCCGGCAGGATCGCTTTGCGTATTCAACACCAGATGCATGCTTCCCCGTGTACCGATCATCTTCTGCACTGCGGGCTCGTACTGACGATGGAACTGTAAGAATGGCTCATACATCTGCGGATAAACCGCTTGATCCAGGGCCCCTTGTCGAATATCTCCGACGACACCGACTACAGTAATGGAAGGACGAGCACTCTTCGGATTACCACCCATCCTGAGCCGTTTTCCAATTGGGTCCTGCCCGGGCCAGACCTGTTGCGCCACACTCTGGCTAACGATCGCAGTCAGCGGGGCATCCGGTAAATCATCCGCGCTTGTAAAGTAACGCCCCCGCAATAGCGGAGTCTTCATCGCGCGAAAATAGTCCCCCATCACGAAATAGTTAGACGCCGACAAGAAGCCGGGCGCGCCCCGAGGAGGCACATAGCCATCAGGCACAAAATTTCGATCCGAGCCAATGCCGATAACCGGAATATTCGAGGAAGCTCCTGCCATTTGCACCTGAGGCAATGCGGAAAGCCTGCGCAACAACTCTGTGTAAAAACTATTGATCTGTGGCTGCGTGGCATAGCTCTGCTCAGGCAGCGACAATTGCGCCGTAAGCACATGTTGCGACGCAAAGCCGGGATCTGTTTCCAGCATATGTGCAAAGCTGCGGATCAACAGGCCTGCTCCAACCAATAACAACAGCGCCAGCGCCGTTTCTACTACGACAAACCCGCTCCTTAACCGATGCTGACCATGCCCGCTGCCAACCGATTGCCCCCCATCCCGCAAGGATGAAAGCACATCAGCCCGTATACTGGAAAGCGCAGGAGCAAATCCGCAAAGAACTCCGGTGAGCACAATGAGCAAAATCGCCAATAAAAGCACCGGCCAATTCAGCGTTATCTCCGCCAGACGCGGCAAGGATGACGGCAGTAAAACTGTACTAAGATGCACAACCACGGCAGCAATCAAGATGCCTATCAACCCGCCCATAGCGGTCAGCAGCAGGCTCTCCATCAGTAATTGCCGTAGCAGCACACGTTTAGCCGCACCCAATGCTAGCCTCATGCCGAATTCCCGCCGTCGGCCGGCAGAACGCACCAGCAAAAGATTCGCCATATTTGCGCATGCGATGGAGAGCACCAGCAACACCGCGCACATAAGGATACGCAACAATGGCCGCGTACTCTGAACCGTTTCATCTTTCAGGAAAGCCACGCGGCTGGTGAGTTGAATGCCGAGCTCTGTCGGAATCCGCGCCTGGACTGCTGCTACCAAACGCGCAAGATCGCTCTGAGCCTGCGCCAAGGTTGCACCGGGCTTGAGCCGCGCAATCGCGCCATACTGAAAATTATCCGTTTCATCCTGTCGCTCGTCGGGAGTAAAACTCATCGGCACCCACAGGTCGCGATGGCTCAATCTTCCGGGATCCAGTGGAAACTCAAAATTGCGCGGCATGACACCGATGATGGTATATGGGCGACGATCGAGATCGATGGTTCTGCCAACCACTCCCTCATCCGAATGAAAGCGTTCGCGCCACAAGCTGTAGCTAATGATTGCCACCGGCGCAGCTTTATCATCCTCAGCCTGCGTAAAGTTGCGACCCATCATCGGAGAGACACCGAGCAGAGCGAAGAGTGGAGCCGTCACCCGTTCTGCGCGTGCGTGGAATGGTTCTCCGGCTCCTGTAAATTCGTATTCCGCAGAGACAAACCCGCCTACAGCGCTGAATGTCCGATTCTCGTGCGCAAACTGAATCACATCGGGCGCCGGTAAATCGCCGTCAAAATTATGCGCAATCCCCTCGTGCAGGCGAACGAGCCTGTCCGAATCCTGAAAAGGCAAGGGCCGCAACAGTACTGCTTCCACAATTGAAAAGACAGCTGTCACGCCGCCAATGGCAATCGCAAGCGTGAGCACGGCAATGAGCGTGAATCCGGTAGAGCGGCGAAGTTGGCGAAGCGCATAACGAATATCGGCGATCATCATTTCCTCATAGAATCACTCGGATCGGAGCGTATCCGCGGGTTGAATACGACTGATGCGCAGCGTGGGAAGAAAGCTGGCCGCGAATGCTATCCCTGCAAGTATCAACAAAACAGCAGCAAACGTGATCGGATCGTAAGTCTCTACTCCATAAATCTGGCTTGCCAAAACGCGGAGCGTCAGAAATGACAAAGCAATACCGGCAATCAGTCCGGCAGTCGCAGCCACCAGGCCGGAAGAGCCCACATGTATCATCGCCTCTCTGATTGTTGATCCAAGGGCAATACGTATTCCAATCTCGCGGGCGCGTTGCACCACCAGATTCGATACAAGCGAATAAATGCCTATGCCTGAAAGTACGAGCGCGAGGACGCCAAGAGCGCTCAACAGCAGTACCTGTACGCGTTGCAACTCCAATTGCTGATCAAGAACCTGTTGCATCGAATAGAAACCGGAGAAAGGAAGGTCCGGGTCAGCTTTGGCCAAGGCCTGTTGCATCGCTTCCGTCAACCCTTCAATTGTTCCTCGCGTGCGCACAATCCATGAAGGCTGGAACCAGATGTGCCCTCCATTCACAACACCTTGCGGTATTTGCGTGTCTGTCAAGTACAGTACGGGCTCACGGCTAATCGGCGCATCCTGTGACATCCCAGGTTTCTTCGCCACCTCGGAAACAACTCCAATGATCGTGTAGGTTACATTGTCAGAAAGCTTTTCAATGCCCAATGTAAAGTGCCGTCCAATCGGCGACGACTCTCCATAAAACTGCTTTGCGAACGTTGTATTCACCACAGCTACCGGCTGGGATGTCGTCGTATCCGAATCCGTGAATACGCGTCCGGCAAGTAGTGGAATGCGGAGCACATCAAAATATGCTGGTGTCACATACGCAAGACTGGAACCATCATTTCTGCCTGCCTGCTTGCCATCTTTGATAGTGATAGGCCAATTCAAGCCTCGTTCATACGGCACACTCAATCCAACAGCTGCATTCTCCACTCCTGGAATCTGTTGCATCGCGGCAACACTCTTCTGCAGCAGAGAGTGAAAGGCCGCCGCATCGTGGTAGCGAACTTCGTCGAGTGATGCTTTCGCCGTCATCACATTCTTTGGATCGAAGCCCGGAGGCAACGTTTCGAGATGAATAAGCGTTCTTACCAAAAGTCCGGCAGCGGTAAGAAGAATCGCTGTCAGAGCCACCTCCGCTGCGATCAGCCATTGGCGTATGCGGCCCGATCCGCCAACCACAGCCTTACTTCCTGCAGCGATAGATGTACGCAAATCGACGCGTCGTGTCTGTAAAGCGGGAAGAGCGCCAAAAAGAAGACTGGTGGCAAGTGAAGCCCCAAATGTATACAGAAGAACTCGCGCATCCAGATGCAAGCCGCCCACCGGAATCATTTCTTCAGGGACAAAGCTAGGGATCAATTCCAGCAGCAACTTCGCCAGAAATAAGCCTGCAGCCGCTCCCATCGCTGCTAGCACCAGGCTCTCTGCCCATAGCTGCCGCAAAATGTCACCACGGGATGCACCCAGGGCCAGGCGTGTAGCAACTTCCGGCGTCCGCCGTGAAATGCGAACAAGCGCAAGTCCGGCAAGGTTGGCACAAGCGATTAACAGAATAAAGCCGACAGCCATCATCAGAGCCGAAACTTTATCGCGCATATCGCCCGCCAACTCTCGCTGCATGGGATTCGCGTAAAGCCATACCCGGCCATGAGCTTGTTTTTCAATATCCGAGAAAAAAGGTAAGCGAACACGCGCCAACTCGGCGTTCACCTGGTTCCAGCTGGCTCCTGGATTTAAACGAATGTAGATGCCGCAATTTTCCCCGCCGCACTCTCCTGAAGGCGCAGGCTGCAAAGGCGTAAAGACATCCGCATTACTCGGTGTAACCGCATTTTGGGGCAGGACTCCTACGACTGTGTACGGTTCGCCTTTCAGCTCAATCGATTTCCCAAGCAGAGCCGGGTCCGAATGAAAAGTGGATTGCCAGAGTTTATAGCTTAGGACGGCGACTGATGGCCCGTGAGGCACATCTTCCTGCTCGCTGAAGCTGCGCCCGAGATAGAGGGGGATTCCTAAAACATCAAAATATCGCGCTGAAACTCGGCTGTCCTGAACGTAGCGCACGCTTCCGCCTGCACTGCCGCTCGCCTCCAAATTAACGCCGCCGGTACCTCCGTATGAGGCAAATGTTACGCCGCTTACATTTTGCTTGAGCACCTGCCAGCTTGCCCCATTGAAGCTGTCGTCATCACCGGCAAAAACCTCTCCGGAACGTTGTGAGACACCCTCCTCATGCGTTACGACCGCGGCTAGCCGCTCCGGCTGCGGGTACGGCAAGCGCCGCAGCATGAAGCCATCCACCATGCTGAAAACTGCGGTATTCACACCGATGCCCAGCATCAACGTCAAAATCACAGCCGCGGCGTATCCCGGACTTTTATATATCTGGCGAAAAGCAAAGCGAAGGTCGTTCAGGAACATAAAGGCACTCCCGTTTCAAAGGGCATTTTGATTGCCAGCTTAATACATGAAAAATCCGCCGAATTACAACCAATTTGGCGGCAGATTCGCTTTAAAAGTGTCCAAAAATGGATTTGTACTGTTCGGAATTGACCAGCTTAAGAGCAGATTTCCAGCCCATACCTGGGAGCAAGCGATAACAGCCGGTTTAATACGGAAGGATCGTCTTCCCGCGGCTGCTCTTGCGATGAGCCCGGTTGGCCGAGCTCCGCCCACAAGCCTTCAAGCCCTCCCGGAGAAAGAATCACTAACATCTTTCCCGGAACCGCACCCACATTCTTGAATGTATGCGGCGTACCTTTAGGAATGCGGACATAGTCGCCATCGGCAATATCAAAAATGCGGTCATTGATGATGACGGAAAAGGCGCCTTCCACGACATACCAGCACTCGTCTTCGTTGTGGTGAATATGCGGCGGCGGTCCATTGCCGGGAAAAGATTTAATTTCAGTAATCGAATAGGCGCCGCCTGTCTGCTCGGCAGCAGTTTTAATGGAATAAAAGTCACCCATCAACCAGAAAGAATGGCCTTGTCCGGTTTCCAGAACCATATTTGATGGGTTGTCCAGGATGCCTTCCATACGTTCCCTTATCCCGACAAGAATAGCCTGATATTGATGAGCTGTCAGTAAATCATTCCTGAGATTTACGAGCCAGCAGTTGCTCGACAATCTCCTGCAGTTCCGTATTCAAATCATGAGAAGACTCCTGCTTGCCGGCCCGTCGATACCAGTATCCGGCGTTCCAGATATCTCCTTCTTTTCGATGAAGATAGGCGTGAACCCAGGCGGCATCCGGAGACTCGATCTCCTGAGTAATCTCATGCGCGCGAGTCCAATCCCCTTTTGCGTCCCACCATAGAGCTTGAAGAAGCGGAGAAAGGTCCTGGGGAGGGGCTTCTCTATTTAATGAGGCAATGAAACCGGCCAATGTCATGATGCCGCAGATTACCACAAATACGATTAAATAGGTCGCATTTGAGTTATGATGAATCTATAAGATTTGTACCCTGATTCCCAGCAGAAGGCCGGGCTTTCGCTGCTGAAAGTGTGAGTTTTGACAGCATTAAGTGAACTGAAAATCGGGCGACTGGCGACCGTGGAAGAACTTCGATTACCCGACGAAATCCAGCATCATTTGATGCACATGGGATTCATCCCGGAAGCGTTAGTGCGTGCCGTCAGACGTGCACCCACGGGCGACCCTACGGTGTATGCGGTAGACGGGATGGAAATAGCTTTGCGCCGGGAAACAGCACGATGGATTTCCGTGCGGGAATATGAGGAATAACGGTGAGCGACTGTTGCGCAACGGAAACCATTGAGATTACTCCTACTCTTCGCGTCCCGGGGAAAATTCAGACCGTTGCTTTGGTGGGACCGCCGAACTCAGGAAAATCTACGCTATTTAATCGCCTTACCGGCCTGCGTCAAAAGGTAGCCAATTATCCGGGCGTCACAGTTGAACAGCATTATGGAAAACTGGGCGGCATTGGCCGGGCCGATCTCACCCTCATTGATTTACCGGGAATTTACAGTCTGAACGTAAATTCTGAAGATGCCCGTGTAGCCGTAGAAGTCCTTCACGGCAAAATGCCCGGCGCTCCTGTTCCCGACGCCGTTCTGCTGGTGCTCGATTCCCTGCATCTGCAGCGGCAGCTCATGCTTGCCGCTCCCATTCTCTCGCTTGGGTTGCCTACACTCGTTCTGCTGAATATGAGCGACCTGATGGAAACTCGCGGCGGCGAAGTGGATACGCTTGCCCTTGCGCAGGAGCTCGGTGTACCGGTGGCAAAGATCAGCGCTGCCCGCGGAACCGGTCTTGATGCCATTCGGCATTTTCTCGATAAAAAGAGTGAGCCCATTGCATTGAAGCCTCGGCTGGAGTTGCCGGTCATGGGCAATCCCCGCTCGTATCGGCAATGGGCAACCGGCATCAGCACACGAACAAAGTACAAAGCCCCACTTTCGCCGGAATGGACCCGAAAGCTCGATTCCGTTCTGCTGGGACGGGTTACCGGACCATTAGCCTTTCTGGTTGTGGTTTTCGCGGTCTTTCAGATTGTATTTTCTGTTGGATTGCCGATCAGTAATGCCTTCCAGACTTTACTCGAAGGCGCTGGCGACAAAGTTGGTATGCTGCTTGGCCACGGATGGCTGGAATCCCTCCTGATCGATGGGGTATGGAAAGGCGTCGCCTCGGTCCTCGTATTTCTGCCGCAGATTTTGCTCTTATTTCTCTTTGTCGGCATTCTGGAAGACTCCGGCTATCTTGCCCGCGCTGCATTGATCGCAGACAGAATGATGCGCGCCATTGGATTGAACGGGAAAGCCTTCATCCCGCTTTTATCAGCCTATGCCTGCGCAGTTCCGGCAATTATGGCAACGCGTACGATTGAAAATAAGCGTGACCGCTTTGCCACGATTCTGGTTGCTCCTTTCATGACGTGCTCGGCGCGCCTGCCGATTTACATGCTCATGATCGCTGCTTTCATTCCAAATAAGCCCCTGCTCGGCAGCTTTTTTGGCTTACAGGCAGCCGTCATGCTGAGCCTCTATGCGCTGGGATTTCTGGCGGCACTGATTACAGCACGCCTGCTCAAGTCCTCTATTTTGAAGGCTTCATCCGCGCCTTTCATCCTCGAACTGCCGCAATATCGTGTGCCGACAGTACGCTCTCTCGGGCTTCGCCTGCTGGATCGCGGGAAAGTCTTTGTGCAACAAGCAGGTACGGTAATCCTGTGCGTGATGATCGTACTTTGGGTACTAAGCCATATTCCCTTTCACTCGGATTTGCCGCAAAGCTTTATTGGACATGTCGGCCAATGGATCGAACCGATTATCAAACCGCTTGGTTTTAATTGGAAGATCGGCATCGGCCTGTTGAGTTCTGTGATCGCTCGCGAGGTAATTGTAGGAACGCTGGGCACGCTCTACGGAGCCGATCCGGCAACGCAGTCGCTCAGCCTGCAGGCGGCGCTTCGACATGATTTAACGCTTGGCGGCGCAATGGCGCTGGTGGTCTTTTTTGCCTTTGCGATGCAATGCACCTCTACCCTGGCTATTGTGAAACGCGAGACAAACAGCTGGAGATGGCCTGCACTGCAGTTCGCGTACATGAGCGTGCTGGCCTATGTTGCGGCGCTGGCAACCAACATATTGGTTTCCCACTTTTTCTAGTAAACTGAAAGGGGCGGCGATGGTATGAGGTTGTAGGGTTCGACCTCGTCTTCCGGTAGCTCATCGCAACGGCGCTCCATCATTTCGGATAATTTTCACCACAGAGAACGTAGTGGCTATAAATCGCCAGTTGCGAGAATTGCGCTCTCTGTCTGAGCAACAGGAAAACAGATGATTTCAGTCAATAACGTAAGCATGCGGTACGGCTCCAAAATCCTCTTTGAGGATGTAACTACAACTTTCATCGCCGGACGCCGCTACGGACTCACTGGCCCTAACGGAGCAGGCAAATCGACTTTCATGAAGGTGCTCACGGGCGAAATCGATCCGCAAAAGGGCACCGTTGTTCGCCCTAAAAAGCTTGGCGTTTTGAGCCAGGATCAGTTTGCTTTCGACGCCTATCGCGTTGTCGATACTGTCATCATGGGCAACAAGGCGCTGTGGGCGGCGCTGGAAGAGCGCGACGCCATCTACTCCAAAGCCGAATTGACCGACGAAGACGGCATGCGCTTGGGTGAGCTTGAGGGCATCGTCGGCGAAGAGGATGGCTATACCGCGGAGAGTGACGCCGCTATCCTGCTGCAGGGCCTCGATATTCCCGATGAATTGCATGAGCGCAAGATGAGCGAGTTGCAGGGCGGCCAGAAGGTCCGCGTGCTGCTGGCGCAGGCACTTTTCGGCAATCCGCAGGCGCTTCTGCTGGACGAGCCTACGAACCACCTCGATCTCGACTCAATCCACTGGCTGCAGGAGTTTCTGCTGCGCTTTGAAGGAACGCTGATTACCATCTCGCACGATCGTCACTTTCTAAACAGCGTCTGCACGCACACAGCCGACATTGATTACCAGACCATCATCACCTACACCGGTGGTTATGACGAAATGGTTCTGGCGAAAACACAGGTACGCGCACGACTGGAAGCACAGAATGAACAGCGCGAAAAGAAGATTGCGCAGTTGAATGAATTTATCGCGCGCTTCTCTGCCGGAACTCGCTCCAGTCAAGTCACCAGCCGCAAAAAGGAAGTCGAGCGTCTGCAGACCAACGACCTGGCGCGCTCCAACATTCAACGTCCATTTATTCGCTTCGATCAGGTCCGCCCGTCCGGCAAGCACACGCTGGAATTCGATGGCATTCGCAAAACTTACGGAGATCAGGTTGTCATTGACGGCTTCTCCGGTTCGGTGATGCGTGGAGAAAAGGTCTGCCTGATCGGGCGTAACGGACAGGGCAAGACAACGATGCTGAAGTCGTTGCTCGCAGCCGAGCCTGATCTCGCGGAGAAAGATTTTGTTCTCGATGCCGGCAACATCAAGTGGGGACACGAAGCGCAGATCGGCTACTTTCCGCAGGACCATGCCGGAGTGATCAAGCATGGCATGACTGTCAATGAATGGCTGCATCAATTCGACCCGAAGGCAACAACCGAAGACATTCGCGGCATTCTTGGGCAAATGCTCTTCCGGGGCGAGGAAGGATTGAAACCGACTGCAGCGCTGTCAGGCGGCGAAGCGGCGCGTCTGCTCTTCTGCAAGCTCATGCTTCAGAAACCGAACATTCTCATTTTCGATGAGCCGACGAACCACCTCGATCTCGAATCCATCAATGCGCTCAATATTGCATTGCAACGGTACGAAGGCACTGTGCTGCTGGTAACTCACGACCAGGATCTGATTGAAGAAGTCGGTACGCGCATCTGGCACTTTGATGAGGGCAAGATCGAAGACTTTAAAGGTCCTTACGAGGAATATGTGGCTGCCACAGCAGCGGCGAAGTAAAGCCGCGGCAAATATGATTGTCATCCTGAGCGGAGCGAAACGGAGTTGAAAGACCTGCTTTTCCGCTCAGAATATAAGGCCAAACGTACATAGTGCTCATACTTAACGCCCAGAACATTTCGAAATCTTTCGGCGCAACCACCCTTTTCCGCGACATCTCCTTTACCGTGGATGAAGGAGATCGGATTGGCCTGATCGGGCCAAACGGTTCGGGCAAGTCCACACTGCTCAAAATTCTTGCAGGACACATTGAGCCTGACGCCGGCGAGGTGGCAGCACGAAAGCTCACCCGTCTCAGCTACGTTGCACAGGACTCGGAATTTTCCGAAGGCAAGAGCGTTCGTTCCGTGATACAGGAAGCACTTCAGCGCGCAGGCATTCCGGCAACAGACTGGGAAGCGCGTATGCGCGAGACACTCGGGCGCGCCGGTTTCACCGATTTTGAAGCAGAAGCAGTTACATTTTCCGGCGGCTGGCGAAAGCGCCTGGCAATCGTTGAAGCGCTGGTACAAAAGCCGGATGTGCTGCTGCTCGATGAGCCGACAAACCATCTCGATCTGGCTGGAATCGAATGGCTGGAAGGTGTGCTCGAAGCCGCTTCCTTTGCCTGTGTTGTCATCAGTCACGATCGCTACTTTCTTGAAAACGCAACTACGCAAATGGCCGAGTTGAACCGCGCTTATGCCGGCGGGCTGTTGCGCGTTGACGGCAACTACAGTGAGTTTCTGGAAAAGAAACAGGAATTTCTGGCGGCGCAATCGCGCCGCCAGGAAGCGCTGGAGAACCGTGTCCGCATCGAAAAAGAATGGCTGCGTCGCGGCCCCAAGGCTCGCACCACAAAGTCGAAAGCGCGCATTGACCGTGCTCACGAATTGATTGGTGAGTTGGCCGAGTTAGGCGGACGCCTGCAAACACGCTCGGCTGCCATTGACTTTACTGCAACCGATCGCCAAACCAAGCGCCTCGTCACGCTTGAAAATCTCGAGTATTCCATCGGAGACAAAAAGCTGTTTGATGGCTTGAATTTCACGGTGACCGCAGGTATGCGCGTCGGACTTGTCGGCCCAAACGGCAGCGGTAAAACAACATTGCTTCGTCTTTTAAGCGGCGAATTGCAGGAGAGCGGCGGCTCCATCCAGCGAGCCAATCTCCTCAAAATCGTCTACTTTGAGCAAAATCGCCAACTTGATGAATCGTTAACGTTGCGGCGCGCGCTTGCTCCCGAAGGCGATTCTGTTATCTACCAGGATCGTGTTATTCACGTCGCTTCGTGGGCTGCGCGATTTCTGTTTACGGGAGAGCAGCTCAACCAGCCAGTCTCGCGCCTTAGCGGCGGCGAGAAGGCGCGCGTATTGATTGCGCGGCTCATGCTGCAGCCTGCTGATCTGCTTCTACTCGACGAGCCTACCAACGACCTGGATATTGCTACGCTCGAAATCCTCGAGGAAAGCTTGTTGGAATATCCCGGCGCCTTAATATTGGTCACCCACGACCGCTACATGCTCGATCGCATTTCGAACATCGTGCTCGGCCTGGATGGTTTGGGCAAAGCCGAGCGCTTTGCCGACTACCTGCAATGGGAGTCGTGGCTGGCATCGCGCCGGCAACTAAAAGATCAGCCGCCGAAAGCGACTATAACCAATACTGCAGCCCCTGCTCCGAAGAAGAAGCTTTCTTATCTTGAAGCGCGCGAGTGGTCCGGAATCGAGGAAAAGATCGCGCGGGCGGAAGAAACGCTGCGCGAGAAACAATCCGTGGTGGAGGACCCCGCAGTCGCCATCGACGCAGCGCGGTTGCAAAAAGCGCTGGCCGAAGCGGAGTCTGCCCGATCTGAAGTGGATGCTCTTTATGCGCGATGGGCAGAGCTGGAAGCCAAACAGAACTAGCCTCGCTCACACCCGTAGAAAATCAGCGCGCCAGTTCTGAATCTTTTTCTTAATATCCCTCGCCTGCAAATTCTGCCGAAGCGTCTCGTCCACGAGCCCTGGTATCTCTTCATCGGAAGCAAATCGTAGCGCTGCCAGTTGGCGCACCGTGAGCTCGGGAATGCGAGCACGTAGAGGTTCCGGTAAGAGCGAGCCAGTCGCAGTCGCTCTTCAAGCCGGATCACTCGATCCTGCACGGTAACAGCGTTCATTCTTGAAAGAAATGCGAGCGTTAACAGAGCTATGGCAAGAACCACCATCCAACCGGAAGCCAGGCTTGGATGACGCACGGCATAGACGGTAATAAAAAGAAAGTTCAGGATTAATATCGGAATCAAAAAGAAGTGAAATCCCGGCTGTCGCCTAATATGGTTTGCATAAGACTGCGGCTTGTCATTCATGTCTGTTCATCCTATGAAAAGCACTGTAATTGCCACGAATTCAACGTCTCAACGGATTTTGCATGAACATTGCATATTTTTACGGGAAATGCTGTAACCTTTTCTCCGTCCCATGTTCTCATGGACAGAAGCAAGCCTCCCACCTGCAACTATTTGCACGGTCTTAGGCTTGCAAATCACGGAGGAATGACAACGTATGAAACATTCAATGAAGACCTTGATGGTTGCCGCGGCAGTGTCCGGAATGCTGGGCGGTGCAGCAACGATGCAGGCAGCAGCCTCGACAACCAGCGCCACATCCGTGGTAAAGGTGGGCAAAGCGTCGTTTGCCAAGAGCGCAATGGATCAGGACACCAGCAAGCATTCCTGTAAAGGCAAGAATGATTGCAAGGGTCAAGGTGGTTGCAAGAGTGGCGACAACGGATGCAAGGGCAAGAACAGCTGCAAGGGCAAAGGCGGCTGCGCTACCGACGGCTCCAAGATGCCCAAGTAGTTTCATCATCAGGGCCATGCTCATGTTCAGCATGGCCCTTTCTCCTTTCTTACGGAGCCTGCTGTGCCTGCAAATCGCTTTAACAATTTCACGGAATATGGCGTCGGCATCGGCCTGCGCATCCCGCACTATCGGCATATTCTCAGCAAGAAACCGGTTGTCGATTGGTTCGAGATTATTTCAGAGAATTACATGGTCGATGGTGGGCGCCCTCTTGAGGTTCTCGATCAGATTCTTGAGCAATACCACGTCGTCCAGCACGGCGTGTCCATGTACTTCGGCTCCGCCAGCGATCCTGACCCAGAACATCTCAGAAAGCTTAAGCGCCTCGTGAAGCGAACCAAAACTCCATGGCTCAGCGATCATCTTTGCTGGGGATCCGTAGACGGACGTTATACCCATGACCTTTTACCCATGCCATATACCTGGGAAGCCGTCAAGGTTACAGCCGAGCGTATCCGCCATGTGCAGGATTTCCTCGAAATTCCTGTTGTCGTCGAAAACGTCTCCAGTTATGCCGAATATCACGTCTCTGAAATGACGGAATGGGAGTTCCTCAACGAAGTCGTCGAGCGCGCCGACTGCGGCATACTCCTTGACGTGAACAATATCTATGTTTCGTCGCAGAACCACAGCTTCGATCCATTTGTTTACGTCAATGCCGTTCCCGCCGAGCGCATCGCGCAAATCCACATTGCTGGGCATTCAAAATTTGAGAAGTACATCCTCGATACGCACGATCATCCTGTACTCGAGCCGGTCTGGCAGCTCTATGCGCGCACCATCGAACGCGCCGGCCCGACGGCAACCCTGCTCGAATGGGACGATAACATACCCTCATTTGAAGAAGTCCATGCCGAAGCGCTGAAGGCAACCAAGTTCCTCCAGTCCGCGGCAAAGCCCGCAGTCACAGAATTAGCGGAGGCTGCACGATGAGTCAGCTTCTCGAAATTCAACGTCGCGTTGCCGCTGCGATCATGCAGCCGCTCACGCGGGATGAAGCCATGCCGCGTCGCCGGCGCGATGGCGTCTCTAATCAAACCGAAGCTGATGCCCTCATCAAACCCAATGATCGCCTCACGTCGTTTGAGCGCCTTGAAATCTATAATCGCCAATATTGGTTTCGCCTGTATTCCTGTTTCGAGGAAGACTTCCCAGGTCTTATGGCCATCGTTGGACGCAGGAAATTCGACGCGCTCATGCGCGCTTATCTCACCGATTTCCCTTCCACATCCTTCACCCTGCGCAATCTCGGCTCTCATCTCGAAGAATGGCTCAATGCACATGCTGAGTATATTGAGCCACACAATGACCTTGCGCTCGATATGGTTCGGATTGAGTGGGCGCACATTGAGGCCTTCGACTCCGCTACTGAGACAGTGATCGATGCTGACGATCTTGCCGAAATCCACGATGGCTCGCAACTTCGCCTGCAACCATACCTGCGCCTGCTCGAACTACGCTATCCGGTAGACGATCTGCTCATCGATGTTCGCAGCGAAAGCGGCAGTAGTGATTCCAGCAGCAACAATGCCAACGCCGCCCGCAAGCGCAAAACTGTGCGCAAGGTAGCCGCGCTCACGCCGGAAGAAATCTATCTCGCCGTTCATCGCCATCAGAATTCTGTATATTACAAGCGTCTCTGCCGCGAAGAATACCACCTTCTCGCCGCCCTCATCGCAGGGGAGACGCTATCGAATGCGATTGGCACCGCGCTTGAAGGCAGCACAATGCCGGAAGAGCAACACGCTCCTTTTCTGCAGAATGCATTTCAAACGTGGGCATCCCTGGGCTGGTTTATCCGATAATGAAAGGTAAGCATCGTCATGAGCACGCAATCTGCAGCCGTTAGGCCATCTGTCGCCGCTCGTCTTAGTGGTCTTTACTGCCGCTTCAAACATTATGCTGCTCGTCTTGAATCGCCTTTTCTTCTACTGGTGCGCCTCTATTGGGGCTGGCAGTTTGCGCAGACCGGGTGGGGCAAGCTGCACAATCTTTCGCATGTCCGCGACTTCTTTACCAGCCTCAATATCCCGGCGCCGGGCCTGATGGCTCCAGCCATTGCCTCGCTGGAATTCTTCGGAGGCATTCTGCTTATCGTGGGGCTTGCTACTCGCCTCACCGGCCTTCTACTCGCCTGCAACATGTTCGTTGCCTATCTCACTGCAGACCGCGAAGCATTAAGCTCCGTATTCAGCAATCCCGGCAAGTTCTACATCGCCGATCCTTTCACCTTCCTCTTTGCTTCCCTCATCGTGTTTGTCTTCGGGGCAGGCTTCTTTTCTCTCGACTACTACTTCACTCACCGACGCAGGGTTTAGCTCATGACCGCGCCTCACCCCACAGCAGAATTGCAGCAGGAGCGCGAAGCCGCGCTTATCGCCGCAGTCCTGTCCGGTGAGCGCGAAAAATTTCACGAACTCATCCGCCCTTATGAGCGGCAGGTCTATCTCACCGCGCTGTCGCTCGTAAAAAATGAGGCAGAGGCCGAAGACATTGCGCAGGAAGCCTTTGTCCGCGCCTACCGTAAATTAGGCAGCTTCCGCGGCGATGCGAAGTTCAGCACCTGGCTCATCGCTATCACGCTCAACGAGGGACGCTCACGTCTTCGCAAGGAAAACCGCGCTACCATCGAGTCACTTGACGGCAATGAGAGTGACGGCACGCTTACCCCGGCGCAGCTCACCGATTGGCACGAACTGCCATCCGAAGTATTGGAGCGGGAAGAAATACGGCTGCTCATGCAGCGCGCCGTAGCAGAATTGCCGGCTACTTTCCGCGAAGTTGTTATGCTGCGCGATATGGAAGAATTGAGCATCCATGAGACTGCCGAAGCTCTCGGCATTTCCATCTCGCTGGTAAAGGTTCGCCTGCATCGCGCCCGTCTTTTGTTACAGAAGATGTTAGCGCCGCGCTTGAAAACAGCCTGGAAGCCAGAGAAAAAGAGCGGAACAAAAAGGAGGTTGTCATGGTTCTGAATTGCAAGCATGTATGGAACCACATCTCCGATTACATTGAGGGCACGCTCGATCCGGCGGTACGCGCTGATGTGGAACGGCATCTGGCTCACTGTGAAATCTGCTCGGCTGTACTGGACTCCACGCGCAATATCATCATCCTTATGGCGGATGATCGCGTCTTTGAACTGCCCATCGATTTCAGCAAGCGTCTACACGCGCGGCTCGATGCAGTGCTGGCCAGCGATGTGCCGGACCGCACTTGAAAACACGGGCATCAGAAAGGATGCGCGTAATGAATCATCGTATGCGTCCAGGTTTCGGCCACCAGCAGGATCAGGGTAAGCACGGCAAGCGCGATCTGCAGTCGCTCTGACCGCTTCCGCTTTGCAGTGAGTGGCTGCACTCTCCATTGTGACGAGGGGCGGCGGCGCAAGGTGCGGGCGCGCCACAGCGCATACATGTTCAGCACAGTAGACGCCAGGGCAAAAAGCATCATGGGAATCCGGATAGCGTCACGATGATAACCTGTTGCCGGAGCGTCTGTTCCCGCAACAATTGCCAGGGACGTGAGCCCAATCAAAACGCGAATGCTGCTGGTCGCCACGACGAAAGTGCAAGCACTTTGCAATAATGCAAAGGCAAGGCTTGACCAGGCGAGCCAGCGCGAACCATTTTCAGACGATGGCTGCTCCAGCAAAGATGAATTAGAAGATTCGCTCATCGTGAAATTACGATCACTCAATGTACTGAGAATATAGCAATCGCCTGATAAACAATGGGAATTTGGTTACAACAGGTCCTGCTTGCACGATATTCATTTGTTCATAATTAAAATGCGGTGTATGCTTCGTATCGTTTGAGGAGGAGATTTGCGAAAACTTAAATATGTTCTTTTTGCAGCAATCTTCGTTGCGTTGAGCGGCACCCACCTTTCAGCGCAGAGCGGCACAACCTATCGCGATGGTCCGAGATTAACTTGTGCCTCCGATGACGGAAACCGTCATTACTGTGCGGCTAACACTCAGTACGGTGTGCGCATGGTGAACCAGAGGAGCGACTCACCCTGTCGTCAGGGCTACAGCTGGGGCTACGATCGCCGCGGCATATGGGTCGATCATGGCTGCCGCGCGGACTTCATTACCAGGGTTGTCTTTGGGGGCGGACCGGGACCCGGCCCCGGCTATGGCCCCGGCGGTCCTCCACCCCAAGGCGGAATCATTACCTGCTCATCGGACGATGGCCGTCGTAACTATTGCCCGGCGCCTGGCAGACGCGGCGTGCGACTCGTACGGCAGCGAAGCGATGCTGCGTGCCGCCAGGGATACAGCTGGGGCTACGATCGTCGCGGTATCTGGGTCGATCACGGCTGCCGCGCCGACTTTGCCATTCGGTAATGTGACACAAGGCCTCTGACCACACAGAGGCCTTCCCTTCTCGACTGTCGACCAATCTCCGCGTGCGATCCTTTCGGCCAGTTGCCAGATGTCATGGTGAAGTGCGTAAACTGGTAAGTATCGATTCTCCCAGAAGGACCCTGAATGAAGCTGTTTCGCTGGCTATGGGTGATTGCGACGCTGGCAGTCATGATCCAGGCGTTTCATGTTGCTATGTTCGTCGTTCCTGCCGATGAGGCACAGGGCGACATCTTCCGCATTTTCTTCTATCACTTTCCCTCGGCGATGATGACGTTTCTGTTCTTCTTCGTCAGCTTCATCGCGTCGATTGTGTATCTTGCCTCGCGCAATACCAATATGACGCGCGCGCTCAAAGCAGATGCGCTCGCGCTCGCGAATGCAGAGATGGGAGTAGTCTTCTGCACCGTGGTGCTGATTTCGGGGCCGCTATGGGCGCGCCCTGTCTGGGGCATCTGGTGGACATGGGACGAGAGGCTTACCTCGACCCTGATCCTCTATCTCATTTATGTTGCTTACTTACTGCTGCGCCGCTTTGCCGAGGGTCCGCAGATGCAAACCTTGGCGGCGATCATGGCCATCTTCGGCTATGTCGATGTGCCGATTGTCTATTTTTCGACGCGCTGGTGGAGAACGCAGCATCCGGCTCCCGTCTTTGGCGGCGGCCCCAACTCAGGCGTCGATCCCCGCATGCTGCCGGCTGTCTGGTGGAACCTGGCCGCGTGGCTGGCATGGGGCATTCTGATTGTCAGCTTCCGCTATGCCGTCGCGGTACGGGATCAGCAGAAACAACAACAGGAAGCGCTGCGGGCGCTGGAAGTGGCGGGATAGCGATCATGAATCCAATGTTTCATCGTCATCTGGTGCTGGCATACGTGCTCACCTGGGTTATTCAGCTTAGCTATGTTGCGTATGTTGCGCTGAAGTGGCGGACTGGACGACGCCCCTAAACGGAGGGGGTACCCCTCCCCCCGCCTCATTTTTGCTTTCCTTTGTTTTCAATAATTTAGAGGGGGATCATCCCCCGCCATCTCTATGATTTTAATAGGGTTAAGCAGGTTCTAGTGTTTTCAATAACTTAGCGGGGGGTCCCCGTCTATTTCCATCCCCTGCAAAAGAAAATGCCCGCATCTGCGAGCATTCTTTTGCTTCTATTTTTATTTTACCAATTTCACGGAAACAACATGCCAACATGCAGTTTCTATTTTCGCTTTAGAATCTGCGCCTTGCAGAGTTTTTAACGATTTGGGGGCTTGATAAGGATTTTGATCCCGAAGTGCTGTCCGAGACAGGCTTATGTCGTGGATCTTAAGCCGACTAAATCGGAGCGACCGTCCTTGGAAGGTGCGAAACCGCACAACATAATATCGCCGGAACCAAAATCCAGCGCCGCTTGCATGCGACGACGATGCGGAAGCATTGACTCGGGACGGAGAACTGAATCATCGCCGAAGTATAGTCATGGCCACCAGGGCGGCCAACTTCCGCTATTTCCGATAAGCCGGCATATGGAAAGTGCCGTTTTTGTTTTTCTTCATAAATAACTGAACAGGTGGAGCGGTTGCGCCGTCTTTGCGTGTGAATGGGAGCGACAAGCCAGCTTGGCGAAGTGGGATGAGGCTGCGTTTACCGAATGCGTCGAACGCCACTCCCGCTTTGTCTTCCGCGTGGCGTATGCAGTGCTGCGCAATTCCCATGATGCGGAAGACGTGGTGCAGGAGATCTTTTTGAAGCTTTATCGCAACGGCGCGTGGCGCGATATTCGCGATGAGAGGGCTTATTTTGCGCGAATTACGTGGAGAGCCGCCGTTGACCGCCTGCCGCGAAAAGCAACCGCCGAGCTGGATGAGATGGAAATCGTCTCCGACTTGCCTAGCCCGGAACAGGCGGCGCTCGATGCCGACTGGCAAGGCAAGGTGCACCGGCTTATCGATGCCCTGCCGGAGGAGCTTCGCCAGCCGCTTGCGCTTTCGACGATTCAGGAACTGACTTCGGCGGAAATCGCGCA
Source organism: Alloacidobacterium sp. (assembly GCA_035547425.1). Lineage (GTDB taxonomy): Bacteria > Acidobacteriota > Terriglobia > Terriglobales > Acidobacteriaceae > Alloacidobacterium. The sequence continues at coordinate 228,104 of DASZUU010000051.1, forward strand.
GATCATGGGCATTCCCGAAGGAACGGTGCGCACACGCATGCTTCGCGCCCGGCAACTTTTGCGCGAGAAACTGACCGCGCTGGAAGGAAAAATCTATGCCTCAAAACGAAGCTGATTTCGAGAACAGGCTGGAGCAGGCGCTGGCGGCTTATGCCGATCCGGAAGATGCCGGCTTGCCGCGGCTGCTGACGGCGCGTGTAATGACGGCGGTGGAGGCCGGGCGTCGGCAGAGGCGGTGGTGGTTTTTTGCCGCAGCTTTACCCATTGCCGCATGCCTGATTATGGTAGTTCTTCTTCAGTTTTCAAAGCGGGTCATACATCAGCAAAATGTGACGTCGCCGTTAGCTGTAGCAACGGTTCATTCTGTGCCGTTAGTCAAGACTCCTTCTCAAACCCCTGTTCTTTTCAAAAAAGTCCATAAGCGAGGGCCAACCGAGAAGGCGCGTCAAAGTACTCCCAAACTTGCTCGTTTTCCCAGCCCGAGTCCCCTTAGCAAACAGGAACGTTTGCTTCTGGCATTTGCCACAACCGTGCCGCCGAAAGAACAGGAAATCATTTTTAATTCGTGGCGGCGAATTGATGAGCCGATACATGTCAGCCAACTCACGATTGCGCCCATCGATATTCAGTCCATTTCTTCAGAACAATAAATGTAAGGAGATTCCATGCGAAAACTCTCACTCGGCGTCATGTTGCTTTTCCTATCAGCATCACTCTTATCGTTTGCTCAAGATACGAGTAAGCCTGCCAAAACACCTGGGCATTTTTATAAGCTCGCCTATGTTGTTCAGGAGGTTTCTGACAGCGGCAAGGTGATAAACACTCGCTCTTATATGACAAATATTCGGATCGGCGAGGATGGAGTGCAAATACGCGCAGGCAATCGAGTACCAATCGATACAGAACAGCACGCGGGCGCAGTCTCATCGAGCCTCGTCAATCTGCAATTTCAATATCGGGATGTCGGAATAAATATCGATAGCGCCCATGCAGAAGAAATTGAGGAAAAGCTTGCTCTTAAGGTAACAGCGGAAGAGAATGACTTTGCCGGACCAAGTTCCACCTGGCCAAATCAGATAACAACAGTGCCCGTCATACGCCAGAACAAATGGTCGGGCGATTTCATCCTTCCCATCGGAAAACCAACGGTAATTTTTTCTTCGGATGATTTAAGTACCAGAGGCAAAATCCAGATAGTGCTTACCCCCACGCGTGTGGATTAAAAAAGCAACGAGGATGCTCACGCATCCTCGTTGTCCGAGGAGGGTTTGCTGCTATTGAAGAAGCGGAGCACTTTTGGCAGTGTTGCCTCTCTGTAGCGAAGACAGCAATTCGAGGAAAAAAGTTTCGGTTGCCCTGAGAAATATTTTTCACTGTTCCGCCAAAAGCTTTTTCCCAGAATGGTCTACGGAACAGGGTCGGGAATTTTCGAGTCTCGAGAAATATCGTAATACGACATAATCGTGATACGATATATTTATGAGCCCGGTCACGGATAAGGCGGCATTGAGCACCCATCAGCCCCATCCTTATGCAGGGAAAGCAGGCATTGCCACTGCTCAGAATGGACACAGCGGGCCTCTGGGCATCGAGCAGTACCAGAAACTCGCCGAGTTTCGCTTTCAACTGCGTAAATTTCTGCAATTCAGCCATTTAGCGGCGGAAGGCTGCGGTATTCGCCCGCAGCAGTACCAATTGCTGCTGTGCGTCTGCGGCATGCCGTCGGAGCTTGATCCCACGATTGCCAATGTAGCTGCGCGCATGATGCTGAAGCACAACAGCGCTGTAGAGCTGGTAGACCGCACGCTGGAGCAGGGCCTGCTGCGCCGCTGCCCCGATCCGACCGATCATCGCCGCATCCTGTTGCGGGTAACGAATCTCGGCGAACGCCTTCTCGCCTCGCTGGCCGATTATCACATGCAGGAACTGGAACAGACGGGGCCGGAGCTGATCCGCGCGCTGCGCCGTGTTCTTAGCATGAAACCCACTAACGGTAAGACCAAGACGGAACAATGAGCAAGACATCGCATCCCGAAGTACATTCGCATCTGCGCGACTTTAACGCAGATCCACGCATGCTGCTGTTAAGCGTGCTGGCCCTGGTAACGGGTGTTGCCGGAGCTGTGCTCGCATATTTTCTGCTGCACCTGATTTATGCAGCGACAAACATCTTCTACTTTCATCGCCTGAGCTGGCAGTTTGTTTCTCCTGCCGCAAATACGCTGCATTGGCTGGCAGTCTTTGTGCCGATTGTCGGCGGACTCATCATCGGCGTCATGGCACGCTTCGGCACGGACAAGATTCGCGGACACGGCATTCCGGAAGCGCTTGAAGCCATCCTGATGAACGGGGCGAAAGTTGACGGCAAAGTCGCCATCTATAAACCGCTTTCGGCGGCAATTGCCATCGGTTCCGGCGGACCATTCGGCGCGGAAGGCCCAATCATTATGACAGCGGGCTCCGTCGGCTCGCTTTTCGGCCAGCTCTTTAAACTGAGCGACGCGGAACGCACCACGATGCTGGTTGCCGGAGCGGCGGCCGGTATGGCCGGAGTTTTTTCGACTCCGCTTTCCGCCGTGCTGCTGGCAGTCGAGCTGCTGCTCTTTGAGTGGAGGCCGCGCAGCCTGGTTCCTGTTGCCATCGCGGCAACTACTTCCGGCGTGCTGCGCCGCTATTTTCTGGGGGCGGGGCCGCTCTTCCCCATGCCGGCGATGGCTCCAGTGATTGACCCGAAGACCGTGCTGGCGGCTCTGCTTTTAGGAGTGGTAGCCGGAGTGGCAGCATTGATACTGAGCCGCGCGGTCTATACCTTTGAAGACCTTTTTGAGGAACACCTGCCTGTCCACTGGATGTGGTGGCCAGCCATTGGCGGCGTTGTGGTGGGCATCGGCGGACTTATTTTTCCGCGCGCGCTGGGAACCGGCTACGACGTGATTGCCTCGCTCATTGGGGGAAATACGACGTGGCAACTGCTGGCGGGCGTGCTCATCATTAAGAGCATCATCTGGTCGTTTTCGCTCGGCTCTGGCACCTCTGGCGGCATTCTTGCGCCTCTTTTGATGATCGGCGGAGCGCTGGGCGCGATGGTGGGCTTCGGCCTGCCGTTTATGGAAACAGGCGGCTGGCCCCTGATCGGCATGGCTGCGATTCTGGCTGGGGCCATCGGCTGCCCGCTCACGGCTGCTGTGCTCAGTATGGAATTGACGCATAACTATGCGCTTATGCTGCCGCTGCTTGCCGCTTCAGTAGCGGCACATGCGTTTACGGTGCTCTTCCAAAGGCGCTCCATTCTTACGGAGCGACTCAGCCGTCGCGGCTATCACCTGAGCCGCGAGTATGGGGTCGATCCGCTGGAAACCGTAACTGTGGCGCAGATTATGGCGACGGCGGAACTACCGGTGCCGGAAACGGCACTCGATTCTCCCGTCTTTGCTTATCCGGGAGAAACACTGCGCACGGTCGCGGAGCGCATGGCGTCGGCGCATGTGACCGAGATGCCGGTGCTGGAATTTGCAACCAGAAAACCGCTCTCGATGATTCGCCTGGAGGATATGCTGCATGCGCGTGCTCGCTCGTATATTCGCGAAACGAAACAGGAGAGGGTGCGGCGGCTTCGCGTTCCTTTTTCCCGCTCACGCTCGAAGGAGATCGAGGGCGATTACGAATCGGCGTCCTAAATAGTAGTGACGCCGAGCAGTTCGCTCATTTCCTCGTAAAGAAAGCCGTATCCGGGGCGATACGGCTGCACCCATTTGCCATCAATCACAAGCTGGGGAATAGCACGCTTTCCTACATGGCGAAGAACTTCCTCGGCAGCACCGGGCGTATTTTCAATATCGATTTCGACAAATGAAATGCTGTGCTTTTCGAGGAAGCGCTTGGCTTCGCGGCAGTCGCGGCACCAGTTCGCGGTGTAGAGCAGGATAGGCATGGCAAATATCATACCGGGCTGCGCTTGTGTTTGGCAGCCCGGTATTTTTGGGGCAAATTTAACCACCGAGGGTAAAGACGATGTTGATGGTAGTTTCTACCGCGACCGGCTCTCCGTTCAGTGTAAAAGGCCGATATCGCGCCCGCTGGACGGCTTCCACCGCGGCAGATTGCAGCATCGGCGGGCCGCTGATGACCTGCAGCTTTTCTATCATTCCTTCTTTGGAGATGACAGCCTGTATCACAACTGGTCCCTGTATCCGGGCTGCCCGGGCAATTGCGGGATAGACGGGCTGAATCGGCGTCAGCAACTGCCCTTTAGCTACGCCCGAGGAAATGTGCATCGGTCCACGGGGCGTGGCCGGCTTCACATCCGGAGGCGTGGGCGAAGAGAGTGATCGAAACAGTCCGGTATCGATCCCTTCGCTCGATCTTCCAAGACCGGTATCGATAGCCGATGGCGGTGTATCCGCACTGTTCATGTTTACGTGCTGCGGAATGAGTCTGGGAGCGGCCAGCGGATGGTCGATCATAACGGGTTGGCGGGCTGCGTTTGTCTGTACGTGCTGCGGCAGATTTGCAGGCGAAGGCGGAACTGGCGGAGCGGTGAGCAGCATGGTTAATGTCTTGTTCGAAAGCGTTGAGGGATGCAGGAAAGGATACAGGGCTAATGCGGCAAGCAAGGCGGCTTGCACGGCAAAGGAACCGATGGCGAAATATCGGCTGCGGGTGCGAATGCGCCCAGTCGACTCCATAAGGCTATCTTCAAACATAGCGTCTCCAAACCAATCGAGATTTGGTGAGCGAGACACCTGCTGCAATAGACACCGGAATGACGGCTGAGTTCCCGATCGCGAGCGACCGTAACTCATGCGTAAGTCGACGGCAGAAATGAAAAGGCGAGTTCTTTTGCAAGAACCCGCCTCTTCTATCCGATTTTTTGAAGATTCGGCTCGGCCAAAACCGAATCACAATCTATTCTTTGTGAGTCCCGGATTATGCGGGACCAGCGAGTTCAGCCCGCGTTTCCCTCACCCTTCCGTTATCACATTGACGATTGTATGAGTTTCCTCGCTGCCAATCGCAAGCATCGTTGCCGATTCTTTTGACGGCCATAGTCTACTCTCTCCTTTTTGGAAGATTTCTCTTCCGTTACCAGATAAGAATCGATTCTTACTGAATCAGTTGCCGATACAAATCCGATAGCTGCGAAAAAATTAGTAGGGCGTGCGTCCGCCGGTTGCTCCATAGACTTCACCGGTTACATAGCTGGCGTCGTCGGAGGCAAGGAACACAAAAAACCTTCGCTAATTCCGTTGGTTGAGCGAGACGGCCGAAGGATGTATTTTCCCCGAAGGTCTTTACCTTTTCCGGAGGCATGGTGGAAGGAATCAGCGGTGTCCAGACTGGGCCGGGAGCCACAGCATTGACGCGCACACCTTTCTTCATTGCAATCTCGGAGATGCTTTTCGTCATGCTGAGAATGGCGGCTTTGGTTGCCGCGTATGCCACCAGTTGCGGGCTGGGATCGTATGCCTGAATCGATGTGGTATTGAGGATCACACCGCCGGGCTTCAGCTTCTGCAGCGCCGCCTGCGATAGCATGAAGGTGCCGAAAACGTTTGTGCGAAAGGTATGTTCCAGCTCATCCAGAGGGATATCTTCCAGCTTTTCATGCGTCATCTGGTATCCGGCATTATTCACCACAATATCCAGTTGTCCGAATTCTTTCAGCGCAGTGTTCACGAGCTTATCGGCTGTTTCTTTTTCTCCGATGTCGCCTGGAACGCGCGCTACCTTGCTTCCGCTTTTTTCAATGACTGAGGCTGTTTCTTTCGCATCGGCTTCTTCTTCCGGAAGATAGGAGATCACCACGCGGGCTCCTTCTTTTGCGAATGCAATGGCTACGGCTCGCCCGATTCCGGAATCCCCACCGGTGATGATGGCAACTTTATCTTTCAGCTTTCCCGTGCCTTTGTAGCTGGTTTCTCCGTGATCGGCCTGCGGATTCATCTCTCTTACGCTGCCGGGATGGCTCTGCGGCTGCTGCGGAAAAGGCGGCTTAGGCCCTGCTTCTCTGGGATCCACTTCACACCTCCATTTTCTTTTGAGATGCAGATTCAGATTCGTACTACTGCATCCAATCAAACCGACGCATTATGAGCTCGCAAACTGTCGTACCCGATCCAGTCCAATCCGCAAAAGAAGCGGGGCTTCGCTATGTAACAGACGCGCAGCCCGGGATTCAACGAAAGCGCCAGGGGAAAGGCTTCCGCTACATCGATGCCGAGGGCAAGCCGGTGCGCGATGCCGAAACCCTGGCTCGCATCCGGTCGCTGGTGATTCCTCCGGCGTGGAACAATGTCTGGATTTGTGCTAACCCGAAAGGGCACTTACAGGCAACCGGCCGCGATGCCAAGGGCAGAAAACAGAGCAAGTATCATCCACGCTGGCGCGAGGTGCGCGACGAAACCAAATATGAGCGCATGCTGCTTTTTGGAACGGTTCTGCCGACGATTCGCGAACGGGTGGAGCAGGATTTAGCGCTATCCGGGATGCCGCGCCACAAAGTTCTTGCTGCCATCGTGCGGCTTATGGAAACGACGTGCATTCGCGTAGGCAATGAAGAATATGCGCGAAACAATCATTCGTATGGATTGACGACGATGCGCAACCGCCATGTAGAAGTTGATGGCGCAACCGTTATCTTCAAGTTTCAAGGCAAGAGCGGCATTCGTCATGCCATCGATATCAATGACAGGCGGCTGGCGAAAATCATCCGGCGCTGCCAGGATTTGCCGGGCTACGAATTGTTTCAATATGTCGATAGCGAAGGAGAACAGCACTCCATCGATTCTGCCGATGTGAATGAATACCTGCGTGAAATCAGTCAGCAGGATTTCACAGCGAAGGATTTTCGTACCTGGGCCGGCACGGTGCTTGCCAGCATGGCTCTCCGCGAACTGGAAGTATTTACTTCGGAGACAGAGGCCAAAAAAAATGTGGTCCAGGCAATTAAGCAGGTCGCCGCAAGACTGGGCAATACGCCCTCCGTCTGCCGAAAATGCTATGTGCATCCCGCTGTGCTCGACTGCTATTTGATGGGCGCTTTGAAATGCGCTTCGAAACGCAGGCGGAAGCAAGCCGCAGACGAGGCGGAGATGCTTCTGCGCGAGGAAGCCGCCCTGATGCGGCTCTTGCGACAGCGCGAGTCCGCAGCTGAGAAAAAATCGCGCCGTAAAGGAAAAAGCTCTGCCAAGGCGGCCTGAGAAGAGAGATTTTGCGTCTCATCCAAACGTATATCGAAGCCTCATGAAGATGATCCAGTGCTGCCGATCAGCTCTTCCACAGAGCCCGAGTTTTTGCCGGAAGCCCAAGCCTGCTATCGCGGCGTGCTTGAATCTTTGCAGCAGGCTGGAATTCCGTATGCCGTTGCCGGAGCCTTTGCCTTGCACAAACATACGGGCATATGGCGCACAACGAAAGATCTGGATGTAGTGCTCGAAGCCGGATGGGTTCCGAATGCGCTTCAACGCCTGGAGCAGATGGGATTTGAAACCTATATCAAAGATCCGGTGTGGCTGGCCAAAGCGTTTCGCGGAGATTACTTCGTGGACCTGATCACTGCGCTCGGCAACGCCGTTCTGGTGGTAGACGCTACGTGGATCGATCGCGGCACGCCTGATGAGGTTTTCGGCATCCCCTGCCGGGTTCTGGGCGCGGAAGAGATGATTGCCTCGAAGGTCTTTGTTTCACGGCGCGAGCGCTTCGACGCCGCCGATGTCGCGCACCTGATCCGTGCCTGCGGCGAACGCCTGGATTGGGATCGCCTGCAGTCTCTGCTTGAGCCGCACTGGGAGATGCTGCTTTGGAGCCTGGTTTTCTTTTCCTATGTTTATGCTTCGCAGATCAGCGTCGTTCCGCAAGAAATATGGGACAAATTGCTGGGACGTTTTCAAGAACATGTGCGCCATCCAAAGACGAATGAGCCATTTCGCGGAACGCTTATCGATCCGAATATGTTTGCTATCGATGTAACGGAATGGGGAGAACGCGATCTCTATCGCGAATATTGCGAGCGTTATCCATTTTGCTGCAGGCAGTCGAATCAAAACAGGGAGATAAGAGATGAGAGTGGCGGCCGTCGCCGATATCCACTTCAAGGACTCGGATCGGGAAGAAAATATCCGGCAGTTTCTGCCCGTCAACGACCTGGCGGATGTGCTGGTAATTGCAGGCGACCTAACCAATCACGGCTTGCCGGAGGAGATGCGCGCCTGTCTATCTGTTCTCGAGCACATTCATATTCCTATCGTGGCGGTGCTTGGGAATCACGATCACGAAAGCGGGCATCAGGATGAATTGGCCGGGATGGCGCGCGTTGCCGGCATCCACCTGCTCGATGGGCAATGCTTTGAAGTGGATGGCGTGGGATTTGCCGGAGTGAAGGGATTCTGCGGGGGATTTGCTCCTTACGAGCTGATGCCTTTTGGTGAAGGCGGCATCAAGACCTTTGTCGAGATCGCCGAGCGCGAAGCCATCAAACTTGATTACGGTCTTGCACAGTTACAGACGCCGATAAAAATTGCCATCACCCACTATGCTCCGATTAAAGAAACTGTCGTGGGCGAACCGGAGCCCATCTTTCCGTTTCTCGGCAGCTCCCGACTGGAGCGCGCCCTGAATATCCATAAGCCAATATTTGCCCTGCACGGACATGCGCATCATGGAACATATTCGGCGAAATCGCAGTCGGGAGTATGCATTTATAACGTTGCTTTACCTATTCTGAAGGCAAGGAAGGAGCCATACCCCTTCAAGCTATTTCCCGATATTACGAAATAAGCTATTGATAATAATTAACTTATATCAAGTTATATGCATAAGCATTCGATTTATTCATAATATGTGAGCGCATTTAACTCACATTTTATCGATACCGACTTGACAAAGCTCTTCCGAGTTCCCTACATTAGCAATCGAAGAGTGAAAGTGCTAAAAGGCATCTGAGCCTGGAGGCAGCACGCAACTCCTCAATTTTTGCAGTAACTTCCTGATTTCAGTAATTCAATTATCGCGAGTATCCCTCGCGCGAAGGAGAAGCACCGCAATGGCAACTGCAACTGTAGCCACTACCTTTACTCCGCTGCACGACCGCATCCTGGTTCGCCGCGTAGACGAGGGCGAGACTGTTCGTGGCGGAATCATCATTCCCGACACTGCCAAGGAAAAGCCCCAGGAAGGCGAAGTGATCGCCGTGGGCAAAGGCAAGTCCAACGACGAAGGCAAGGTCTTCCCGCTCGATGTGAAGGCGGGCGACCGTGTTCTCTTCGGCAAGTATTCCGGCACCGAAATCAAGATCGATGGCGAAGAGTTCCTCATTATGCGTGAGGAAGAAGTCCTCGGCATTTTGAAAAAGTAAATCGCTTCCCATGTCTTCTTCGCAGACATGGGGCACCCGGATTTTCATTCGGAGCCAAAGGCTCCACGATGTTAAGGAGAATTAGAAATGGCAAAGCAGATTCTGCACGGAGAAGATTCCCGCCAGGCAATTCTGCGCGGCGTGAACACCCTTGCCGACGCAGTGAAGGTGACGCTCGGTCCCAAGGGCCGCAATGTCGTCATCGAGAAGAAGTTTGGTTCGCCGACGATCACCAAGGACGGCGTAACTGTAGCCAAGGAAATCGAGCTGAAGGACGCCCTTGAAAACATGGGCGCGCAGATGGTCCGCGAAGTTGCATCGAAGACTTCGGACGTTGCCGGCGACGGCACCACCACTGCCACCGTTCTGGCCCAGGCGATCTATCGCGAAGGCGTGAAGACGGTTGCCGCTGGCGCGAACCCGATGGCTCTGAAGCGCGGCATCGATAAGGCTGTCGAGGCCATCAACGGCAAGCGCGATGAGAACGGCGTTGTTACCGGCGGCGCTCTCTCGAAGCTGTCGAAGCCGGTTTCCGGCGACATGATCGCCCAGGTCGGCACCATCTCGGCCAACAGCGACGCCACCATCGGCACCATCATTGCCGAGGCGATGAAGAAGGTCGGCAAGGACGGCGTCATCACGGTTGAAGAGTCGAAGACCCTTGAGACTCAGCTCGACGTGGTGGAAGGTATGCAGTTTGATCGCGGCTACCTGAGCCCCTACTTCGTGACCGATCCGGACCGCATGGAAGCAGTGCTTGAGGATCCCTACATCCTGATCTACGAGAAGAAGATCAGCTCGATGAAGGACCTTCTGCCCCTGCTCGAGCAGGTTGCCCGCAGCGGCAAGCCGCTCGTCATCATCGCGGAAGACGTAGACGGCGAAGCACTGGCCACCCTCGTGGTCAACAAGCTGCGCGGCACACTGAACGTTGCTGCCGTCAAGGCTCCCGGCTTCGGCGACCGCCGCAAGGCCATGCTTGGCGACATCGCCATCCTGACCGGCGGCAACGCCATCACCGAAGACCTCGGCCTGAAGCTTGAGAACCTCAAGATTGAAGACCTGGGCCGTGCGAAGCGCGTCACCATCGACAAGGACAACACGACGATCGTCGAAGGCCGTGGAGATTCCAAGGCAATCGAAGGCCGCGTGAAGGAAATCCGCAGCCAGGTCGAGAAGACCACCTCTGATTATGATCGCGAGAAGCTCCAGGAGCGCCTTGCCAAGCTGGTCGGCGGCGTGGCCGTCATCAAGGTCGGTGCAGCTACCGAAACCGAGATGAAGGAGAAGAAGGCTCGCGTAGAAGACGCAATGCACGCAACCCGCGCTGCCGTGGAAGAAGGCATCGTCCCGGGTGGTGGTGTGGCTCTGGTTCGTTCGGCTCCCGCTGTTGACGAGCTTATCAAGACGCTCGAAGGCGACGAGAAGATCGGCGCCCAGATCGTCCGCCGCGCCATTGAAGAGCCGCTGCGCCAGATCGTCGGCAATGCCGGTGAAGAGGGCGCTGTGGTTGTGGGCAAGATCAGCGAGCACAAGGAACCGCACTTCGGCTACAACGCCGGAACCGGCGTTTACGAAGACCTGGTCAAGGCCGGCGTCATCGATCCGACGAAGGTAACCCGCACTGCCCTGCAGAACGCGGCATCCATTGCCGGCCTGATGCTGACCACCGAAGCCATGGTTTCGGAGATCCCCGAGCCCAAGGCTGCTGCTCCCGCAGGTGGACACGGCGGCGGCATGGAAGGCATGTACTGAGCTTCGCTTCCAGTCAATTGCGGCTTTGCCGCAGCAAAAGCCCTCGCTTCGCGCGAGGGCTTTTGTTTTGTTTACAATGAAGCCGCTGGTCATTCCTGTTGCTCAGGACGCTTGCATGCTTCAGTTTGACGAGGCTCACAGAAAAGTCCACTATCCCGACGATCGACGTTTTCGCATCTGGATTCGTCCGTCGATCCTGCTGATTCTGATTCTCGCCGTACTTATTCCGTTGGCGATTGCATGGATAGAGTATGCGGTTTTCGGGCTGCCGCATATTGCTTCTTCGCCCGCTTCTGTAGAAGGAGCCGCCACCGGGCCGCATGGCTTCCCCGTCTGGATTCGGTGGTCGCATTTCTTCAACATGTTTTTCCTCTTCATGTTGATGCGCAGCGGCCTGTCGATTTTAATGGATCACCCTCGACTCTACTTGAATGATCACTGCACCCCAGGCAGTGAATGGCTACGTTTCACGCCGCTCCGCGTACCCACCGACAAAATATGGACAGCCAAGCAGGATGCGCGCTACATTTCGCCGCTCATCTCCACTCCCGGCTACAGGCACACGGTTGGCATTGCCCGCGCCTGGCATTTCATCACTGTCTACGGATTCGTGCTGACGGGCGTCTTTTTTGTCTGCGGCCTTTTAACCAGCGACCAGTGGATGCGTCTGGTTCCGACTTCTACCAGCGTCGTCGTCGATGCGTGGAATACATTCGTGTATTACGCCGCCTTTCATCTGCCGCCGGAGCCGAACGGCTTCTACGGATACAACGCGCTGCAGCAACTCGCTTACTTTGCCACGATCTTCATTATGGCTCCGCTCTCGATTCTTACCGGCATGGCCATGTCTCCGGCGCTGGTCAACCGCTGGCCTGGATACGCGCGTCTTTTTGGCGGACGGCAGATGGCGCGGTCAATTCACTTCCTGATGCTGTCGGGCTTCGCTTCATTTGTCGTGATCCACGTCACGCTTGTCGTCATGACCGGCTTCAGGCGCAACATGAACCACATTGTGCTGGGTGTCGACGATGAACGCATTACCGGGCTGGTACTTGGGTGCATCGGAATCGGCATCGTGATTCTGTCATGGGTGGCAGCGCACTATATTTCATGGTTTTTCCCGCGCGGCTTACAACATGCCCAGAAAGCTATCTCGCAGCCGGTGCGTCTGATTACGCTGGACCGGCTGATTCCACAACAGACGTACACGCGGGCACAGATTTCGCCGCGCTTCTGGCCAAACGGTAATTTGCCGGAGCGCAATGACTGGAAGCAGATGGAAGCCAATGGATTTGTGGATTTTCGCTTAAAGGTAGGCGGCCTGGTTCAATGCCCGATGGAGCTTTCGCTGGCCGATATGCGGGCTTTGGGAGAGGAAGAATCCATTACGCTGCACCATTGCATTCAGGGCTGGTCAGGCGTGGCTCAATGGAAGGGGCTTTCTCTGCGCAAGCTGATGGAAGTAGTAAAGCCTTTGCCGGAAGCGCGTGTGCTCGCATTTTATTCCTTCGGCAACTCACTTTACGGCGGCACCTACTACGATACGCAGAGCATTGAAAACGCCAGCAAGCCGCAAAGCATGCTCGCTTTTGAGATGAACGGTGAGCCGCTGAGCAGCCTCTATGGCGCGCCTGTTCGCCTTCGCGTGGAGAATCAGCTTGGCTACAAGATGGTGAAATGGATCGAGCGCATCGAATTTGTTGCGTCAGAAAAACTGCTCGGGAAGGGTGAGGGCGGCTCGAATGAAGACGATGAATACTTCGACCTGCTCCCGAATATCTGATGCCCAGCGAACATCGCCATCCATGGTTTCGAGTCGAAGAGCATGAGCGCGCGCAGCATGTGGTTGGATTGCTGGACAGGCTACGCCTCAGTTGGCTACTTGCGCATTTCCCTCCACGCATCGTATGGGCAGCCTATGTCTTCATCAATGGATTTCTCACCATCGCCTTGCTTGCCGTGCTCGCTTTCCTGACACGCACGCCTTTTGTCTTTCCATCGCTCGGGCCGACTGCCTATTTGTTTTTCTTTACTCCATTGGCAGAGGCAGCCAGCCCTCGTCATGCCATTCTGGGGCACGCCGTAGGGTTGGTCTGCGGATATGGCGCCTACATGCTAACCGGCTCGCACGGTTTTGCAGGAACAGCGCTGCAGGAAGCCTACTGGCCGGAGGTGCTGGCCGCGGCACTTTCGCTGGCAGCAACCGGCGCGGTTATGGTGCTTTTGCGAGTCAGCCATCCTCCGGCAGGAGCAACGACCCTGATCGTTTCGCTGGGAATCCTGACCAAGGTCGAGAGCTTATTCATTATTGAAGTGGCAGTGATTCTGCTGACGGCGCAGGCGTGGGCCATCAATCGCGCGGCTGGATTGGATTATCCGCTATGGGAAAAGCGTCCGAAATCTCTTCAAAAAATGACTGTTTTTCCCGAAAATTGACCAAAAATTGATGCTATGGACACTCTACTTGGTAATACGCAAAAGTAACCAAGTTTTAGGTTACTTTAATTGATAGTTCGGCTATTCTAAATTCAGTAAATCTCACAATTTTCCTAAACGGTTTGAGGGGTAACAGGATGAAACGCTCATTGCTGTTCATCATCCTGCTATGTGTATGCTGCGGAGCAAGTTGCCGATCTGCACAAGCGGAAGATGACAACTTGCCGGATGCTCCGTCGCCGAACGCAGCTGAAATCACACCCAGCCAACCATTTCCACGCCACTATCGCCCGGCCATGCCAGTCACGACGCTGACGTGGGGAATGAAATTGCAGTACGCGGTTCGCAGCACCGGATCATTCCGCAATTTTCTGGAAGCCGGATTCGTAGCCGGTATTCCCAATCTGCCGTCTGCCTTACCGCAACCGCAGCCACCCGCCACCATTACGATTGACGGCGTACAGAATTACGCCAACGCGATGGACGCCTGGGGCGACTCCATGGACACGTGGCGCCGCTCGAGCGAAGACGAGCTTCGCTATCGTGGACGACGGTTTGCGGTCGGTTTGTCTACCGCTGAAACGCGCCAGATCCTCAGCAATTTTGTTCTGCCGGTGGCGCTTCGACAGGATCCCCGTTATGTTCCGGCGTATATCGACGGCAGCTTTGGCCAGCGAATGTGGCATGCGGTAAGCGCCATTGCGGTCACACGCAGCGATAGCGGCGCACTGGTGCCGAATTACTCGAAGATAGGTGGAACTGTTGCGGCGGCGTATCTGGGCAAAGCTGTTTACTCGAAGGAATTTAATGTCCCGCAGCTGAATACCGGCCAGTTTGCCCGGCGCTATATCGTTTACAGTCTTGCCGGCGACCTCGCAACCAACGTTGGGCGCGAACTGGTGCGCACAGCGATTAAGCCGGATATCGAGATGTACTCTTCGCAGGGAGTTGCCACGGAGGACTCGTACTATCCGCTTTCAGCCGGAGGAAAATTCTTCTATTGGGTACGAAGCACGTGGGGCATGCGCAACTTTATTCAAGGCGCTCTGATAGCCGGTATGCCTGATATTCCGGACCAGCCGGCGCAACCGGGTGTGCCCAATATCACTACCGAACAACAGGCCCTTGCTTTCGATGCGATTTTTGTCCAGTACGGCAAAGATGTTCAGGCATGGCGCGACAACCTGGAAGAGGGTGTCCGCTACCACGAGCGGCGGCTCATCGGCGGCGTCGGCGAATCGGAGACGCAGCAGTTTTTGGCGAACTTCGCGCTACCGGCAGCGATTGGAATGGACCCGCGCTATATTCCCCTTGGTCCCGGCCACTCGGGAAGCTCGCGTATGGGAAATGCCTTGTCCAGCGTTGTCATGGGACATACGGATTCGGGCCGAAAGTTCATCAATGTTCCGCTGCTGGCCGGAACTGTAGGCGCAGCGTTCATGGCTAAAGATCTGTACTATCCCAAGCTTGGTTTGCCTGAGTTGGAGAAGAACAGCGTCATGACCAAGACCATCGGCTTCAATCTGGCGGCAGATGGGCTGTTGAATCTCTTTAACGAATACTTCATTCACAAGGGCTTCTAGTCAGGATAAGGAGAAAACCCGCACATTTCTGTGCGGGCTTTTTTATGCCTGTCATCAGAGATGAAACAGGTGATCGGCCCCGACAACCAATCCCAGTGTGATGATTGCAATCGCGATTTCTCCGACAGCTCCCACAATAAAAGGACGGACGCCTTGCTTGCCCAGTTCACGAAAGCTGGTTCTCAGGCCAACCCCGGCAAACGTAAGCAAAAAGACCCAGCGGGAAAGATTTCCCAGCGATCCCAACTGCGGCTTGGTGAAAAAGCCAATCGTGGCGAGCAGGGAGACGAGCAGAAATCCAAGCACGAATTTCGGGAACTTCTTCCAGAGAAACGCTGCCTTATTTGTGACCTCTGCTGCCTGCCCCTTCGACGCCCAATAGATGGCGTATCCCAAAACCACAAAACCGATGAGTGCGTTGCGGCAGGTCTTGGCCAGCACGGCAAATTTTCCCGCCGCATCGGAATAGATGGCCCCAGCTGCTGTGGCTTCCGCCGTGTTATCGACAGCGAGCCCTGTCCATAGCCCGTAGGCATGGTCGCTGAGATGCAACGCGTGGCCGATGAGGGGAAAGATGAAAAGAGAAATGGCTCCGAGGGCCAGGATGGCGGCAATGGCATAAGAGGACTCTTCCTCGTCGGCATCAATAGCTCCCTGCGTGGCGATAATGGCTGATACGCCGCAGACGGAGGAACCCACGGCGAGCAGCGATATGAGCTTGGGCGGAAGTTTGAAGCCGCGCCCGAGATACGTCATGAACGTGAGCGCCAATGCCAGTTCAATGAAAACAAGAATGAGGCTGAGGCCGCCCAGACGCAGAATGGCTCCAAGAATGAAGCGCGCTCCAAGCAGGACAATTCCTGCCTTGAGCCAGAATTCGTAGGTTGCGACACCGGCACGGAAAATTTCAGGCACACCCACAGTGTTCGCAATCGCGAGGCCGATGAGGATGGCCCACAGAACATATTCGATATTGGGGAGGACAAGATGATGCGCTTTGCCGTACCGGGCAATGAATTGCTCGATGAATTTACCGGCATAACCAACGGCGAATAGCAAAAGGATTCCGGGGATGAGCCGCAGGAAGCTGTTTAGAACTCCTGTCGGACGGTCCTGCACATGGGGCTGAGAAATTGCGACGGAATCTGCCATATCGTTCTCCTTACCAGGGCACCGACTTGAGAATTCCAAAACACACCAGCAGGACGAGAACGAGCGACAACAGAACGGCCCATGTATCGAGTGAAAGACTACGTTTTACAGATGTAGACATATACAAATGCTCCAATGTGCAAATTGCATTGCAATGTGGGGGTGAAAAATTTTTATTGGGAGACAGGCGGGCGCGATCAGCGGCAACAACAGCCGGAGCAACAATAAGCCGCGATGGGAAGCAGGTGCTTCATGCCTGTGGCATTTGTAACACAACTAATTTGAAGAGTTTGTTAATTTTTGCGGAGCCGAGGGCATCCTGAGCAGGAGCTCTGCGTGGGTGCCCCACGTCTCGATTTTGAGACGTGGGGTTATAGCGGTGGTCGAGTTTTCGTCATGATGTGGCTGGAGATTCGTGAGGATGAGATGATCCCATGTCTTTACAAGACATGGGGCACCCTTTGTTGATTGGCCAGTTGGCATCCTAATGCGCTTTTTATAAACAGCGGCTACGGCAGTCTTACGACGATGCCCGTCGAAAGGGTCTTCGGATTGAAGTTTTGATTGTCCATGTTGGAGTAGCCGCTATAGGTAAACTCAATCACGCGCCAATCGATGCGCGGCAGGATGGTCCAGTCCGCTCCGGCAATCAATCGATACTCTAGCGCGGCGGTGTCGGTGCGTGCTGTGCCCTGCCCAAATTGCACGTGGCCGCCGCCGATCAGCGCTTCACCATAAGGCATGAGGGGCAGGATATGTGGATGCAAGGAGACGCGCGGGCCGATGGCTCCGGAGACGACCTGATTATCGCCGGAGCCGTTAAACGATATGCGCGCGTCGAAACCGGTATGGATGAAAGGCACGTTGAACATATCGTGGTAAAGGCCGAAGGTGCCGCCGTTTTTCCAGCCGACGTTGGGTATATCGAAATCGGAGGCGTTGTAGGTTGCGTAAATACCGGTCTGAGCCAGACCTGAGAGCGGAAAAAGAAGAAGGGCGCAAAAAGCTAAAAGTAAAGATCGCATCACCTGGTCCTACGTACAGGAATTACTTAGATATAGACTTATGATGCATGAAAAAAGGGCTGCGTTCCTTGTAGAATGCAGCCCTTTTATCGAGGTAACTATCTGGTTACTTTAAGCGATTCATGATTTCATCAAGCACCTGCCTGGAAGGGCGTACACGCTCTTGCGGCAGGGTTGCGAGAGGCTCATCGACCATGTTGAGCAGGCTGGTGAAGCTCGGCTTCTGGGTGTCGATGTAGAAGATGCCGGTCAGAACTTCGCCCTTTTCTTCCGCTTCCATCAAAGCTTTGACGGCGGCTACACGATCTGTCGGATTGTAGTTTTCGTGCAGCTTGCGCAGGCGCAGGTGCGAGCCATCGTGCATGGTCACGTCGTAGGTCGAGCCTTCGTCGTAATCGATGGAGATGTCTTCGAAATGCGGCACGAAACCGACTTCGCTGATCGCCTCTTCGTGCTCCTGCATGTACTTATAGCTCTTGGTCGAGCCTTCGTGGTCGTTGAAGGTGACGCAGGGCGAGATCACATCGAGCATCACCGTGCCCTTATGCGCAAGAGCTGCTTTGAGCATGGCCAGAAGCTGCTTCTTATCGCCGGAGAAGGAGCGTCCGACGAAGGTCGCGCCCAACTGGATGGCGAGTGAACAGGTGTCGATGGCGGGAAGGTCATTGATGACGCCGGTCTTCAGCTTCGAGCCGAGGTCGGCAGTGGCCGAGAACTGGCCCTTGGTCAGACCGTATACGCCGTTGTCTTCAATGATGTAGATGAGCGGAAGATTGCGGCGCATGAGGTGTACGAACTGCCCCATGCCGATCGAAG